>NZ_JAJQJW010000002.1 GCF_022828255.1 Candidatus Nanosynbacter sp. TM7-075
GCATAATGCCTTTCTGCGGGCTGTTTTCTTTGCATAAAAAAATCGCCCAAAATGGGCGATTATCACTTGACATTACGCACAATTAGTTGTATTATACTAACAAGCTTTCGCGACTTGTCAAAGGGCGAAAGTAGCCCTTGGTCGCGAGTGAAGAGCATCTCTCTAAGGAGGTGATTTTATGTTCACTGTTATCATGGGCGCCCTCTTCGTGTTCCTGGCTGTGCTGTTCCTTTTTGGGGGACAAAACTAGGTGGAAAGAGGGAGGGCTGTAAAGCCCGCGGGAAGGAAACAGCTTGCCTAGAAGGCTGTAAAGCCTCGGCATAATGCCTTTCTGCGGGCTGTTTTCTTTGCATAAAAAAATCGCCCAAAATGGACGATTATCACCTGAAGCTGCCTCTGGTACCGCGGGCCGGACTTGAACCGGCACGAGCTATTGCTCACCAGATTTTGAGTCTAGCGCGTCTACCAATTCCGCCACCGCGGCACAAGAGAACGCTCCAAGCTACCGTATGATTGTAACACAACTAGCAAATTCTCACAAGCACGACTTTTATTTGATATCAATTTGACGTATAATGAAAGAAGTTATGTATCCGACGGATGATCAATCAAACGGTCGAGTGGGCATGCCGGTATCAGATCAGCGCCGATCTCTCACGCCGCCAACTCGCGACTCAGCAGCCTCACGAAATGCCGCTGCTGATGTTATTCGTGGGCAGCTTGACGCTATTTATTCCAGAACAGAAGAGCAAAATTCTGCGCCAGAAAAAGCTCAGCCGCAATCATTTTCCGATCAATTACAGCCCAAGCCCGAAGTCAGGTCAGAACAGCCTAAGATACAAATAGCCAAACCTCAGCAAATTTCAACAATGCCACAGCCAGAACTAAAAAAAGACTCTGCTAATCACGCTATGCGGACGGCACCGATTACCCAAACCCAGATTCAGCCAAAGCCACAAATTAACAATTCCGCTCCCGTAAACCAAACCGCTCAAACTCAAAATTCAACCATCCACACTCAAGTTTCAGCCGACCAATGGAAGCAATACCACAGCGCTTGGCAGAAATATTATCAGATGTATTACGAGCGTTACTACGCTGGCGACATTGCGGCAAAAAACCGTGAGATTTCTCGATTGACGAAGGAAAGTCAGAATATCACGCCAGTAATCAGCGAAGACGAGCCTCTGGACCCACAAAAAGCAGCTATAAAAGAACTCCGCAGTCAAATTCAGCAAAAGGTTCGCGACTCCGCAAATAAGGTGAAAAAATCCCGACATTTCGTTCCGGCGATTGCCGGATTATCGGTGCTATTAGTCTTCATGTTTTTGCAATATAACCGCGTTATTTTCGGCGCGGTCGCAGCTTACACAACACCTGGCGCAATTAACCCGCAAAACATCATCGTTGACGCCTCCACTGACGTAACTGTCGGACCTGAACCTAGAATTATCATCCCAAAGATTAACGTTGACGCGCCAGTTATTTACGGCGCCGCCAGCGACACAAAATCGCAATCAAAAGCCATGGAGAAGGGAGTAGCTCACTTTTCAATTCCTGGCGCCAGCGCCGTGCCAGGCGAAGTCGGAAATGCCGTATTTGCCGCTCACTCCAGTAACGATGCTTTTGCTGGTGGCGATTATAAATTCGTCTTTGCTCAAAATGAAAAGTTGGTCAAGGGCGACATTATTTACATGAATTACAACGGGAAACGCTACACTTATAAGATAACTTCAACAGAAGTTGTTATGCCGACCGAAGTTTCAAAAGTTCAGATTAACACAGATAAGCCAATGCTGACACTTGTAAGCTGCGTGCCTTTAGGAACCGCAGAAAAGCGACTTCTTATCTTTGCAGAACAAATCAGCCCAGACCCAAGCAAAGCTACCACGACTTCTTCAGAATCCAGCTCAAATCAACAGCAAAGCAACAAATCAAATATCCCAGGAAAACCCGAGCCGACTTTGCTTGAGAAATTATTCGGCGGTCGATAAATTATCTATTAATTGAACAGCCCAACAGATCCATTGTCCATATTCATTTTACTCAGGACAAATTTTCCAGAAGCGTTGGTCGTCAATCCGTAAACGTATCGCTGATTCGAGGACAAAACAGAATCCAAACCAGGCTTAACGCTTATCAATGTATGAGCGTTCGTGCCGTCAAACTCGCGAATCTCCATTTTTCCCGACGCAGAAACGCTACGAATATAAAAATTGTCAAGCCACTTCACTTCCTGCGCCACGCCGATATTAAACGCGCTCGACAGTTCTTTACGCTCCAAATCGTAAGTCTGCAGTACCGCGCTGTTTTGTGTCACGATAAATCGCCCAGCATTATCCATCATTACGTTAGCAATCGCATTATCAGTCTTAATGATCTTCGCCGTTTTCAAGAACTCTTTTTGGCGGTCCTTAGAATCTGAAATGTCGCCTCTGTAAATTGTCATATTTTTGCCATCAGTCAAAACTACAGTGTCTTTATTGAAATAGCGAGAAATTCGAATTACCGGGGTAGAATCAGCAGCAAAAGTGCCGATCACAAACAGCTCTTTCCAATCTCGTTTCCAAATTCCTGCCACTTTTTTACCGTCAACAACAGCCAGGTAGGACAAACGATCGTCGCCGTAAAGCTTGAAAGATTCGACGCCAGTCAAGATTGGGCTGGAAATTGTCGAGCTATCAAGATCAACTCGTCTCAATTCGCCAGTTTCCTGCAAGGCGTAAGCCGTGTGCGCGCCAGTCCCCGCAAAGCCGATTTGCTTAATTCCAAAACCGGTCATCGCCGTTACGTCAATAATTTTCTCTGGATTTTCTCTATCAAAAACCAACCACTGCACGCCCGTAGCATTATTTTCCGTTGGATACGAATGCTTCACTAGCGCGTAACGAGAATCGCGGTCCCACTCCGACACGGTAAACGTATGATTATCAGAGGACAGGGAATAGCCAGTCAAAACGCTCGTACTTAACGCATGCTCCGTGAACTTTTCCTTATCTTTGTTCGTGTCGCGAATGTCGCCAATTGTCAAAATCGGAGTTTTATCCTTAACGCCAAATCCCATCAAGAAATTACCAGCTGGCGACAAAGAAACAGATTGCAATGAGTCAAACGTTTTCACCTCGGTGGTTTCGCGTTTTGTCGGAATCAGCCTGGCGTAATTCAAATTTGTCACTGTATCAGATTTAATATTTAGCGTTTTTTGCCACGGTTCGTATTTATCCAATTTCATCGAAAAAGTGTGCTTGCCAGGAAGAACGGTGCTTTTCGTTGGAGTGCGGCGCAGCTCCATATCGTCAACATAAACCAGCGCCCCGCCAGGATGTGATTCGTATTGAACAAGTCCAGTCTGTTGCAATTCTTTCGTATTTGGATCAAACGTATAGCCGAGCATTCTAAACGTCAAAAACGTAAGAAGAATTATAAGTGATAATGTCATCAGCGTGTACACAAAGGTCCGCCGCGCGAGCTCTTTAGTGCGATTCTTTTTCTGGTACATAATTACGGAAATTATAACATATTTTTACACTTGAAAAAACCTTAGGCGATTTGTAATATAATATATAGTAATAAACATTAGGGGGATTAATGGCAAGTAAAAACTACGTGGTTATCAATGGACGAGCTTACAATACTATTACCGGAATGGTAATGGATGATATTAATATTGAAAAATCTGAAATAGAAAAAGAACAATCAATCGGTAGGCGCGGTACATCTGTATCAAATATTCACGCCGCACACGTTCAGAAATCCAGCACATTGAATCGTCGGCACGTTAAAATGCCACAGCGTACGCCATTGGCTGCCAAACCCCAGAAAGCTCGCGTCGACGTGAAGCAACATGTCGCCGTGAAGAAGTTTTCTACGTCAATTGTCAGCAAGCCAGCTCCTCAGAAAATTGCTATTAACCGCCCAGCCGAGACTCACCCCGTTACTCGTCGCGCTCAACAAAGACCTCTTAGCGTCAACACTAAATTGCGAAAAGAACGCCAGCCTCTGGCTATGAATAACAATCCGCTTGTCGCCGTCGCTCCGCAAAAAATAGAAAAGCCAGTCGTAAAAACCGCTCATCAATTGAAAAACGAAGCGATTGAGAAAGCTTTGTCGAATGAGATTATCAGCAATAAAAAAGCACGTCGACGCCAGAAAAAGGGCGGCGCATTACGTTGGTTGAATACGTTTTCTGTGGGATTTGCAGTGATGCTGCTCGGTGGCTATTTAACATATCTGAGTATGCCAAATATCTCTATAAAAATGGCAGCCGTTCAATCAGGAATTGACGCCAAATATCCAGGCTACAAGCCAGACGGCTATGCGCTGAACGGACCTATCAAATTCAAATCGGGCGAGGTCTCTATGAAATATGCCTACGCCGACGGAAGTTCAGGGTACACCATAACTCAGCAAAAAAGCGGTTGGAATTCATCAGCAGTGAAAGAATTCTTCTCTGAAAAGCACAAGAATCCAAACACCACGATGATCGACGGATTGACAATTTACAGCGGCGGGAAAGAAGCGGCTTGGGTGAACGGCGGAATCCTATATCAAATCAGCGGCGACGCGAACCTCTCAAGCAGTCAAATTGAAAAAATCGCCACTAGTCTGTAACTCATCAGATAACGTGCTATAATTTACTCATGACTATTAGAACTCGTTTTGCGCCAAGTCCGACTGGCTATATTCACTTAGGCAACGTTCGCACCGCGCTATACACATACCTTGTTGCCAGAGCGCGTCAGGGAAATTTCATCTTACGCATTGAAGACACGGACCAAGCTCGGTTCGTCGAAGGCGCGGAAGAAATGATTTTGGAAACCTTAAATTGGCTAGGGCTAAATTGGGATGAAGGACCAACTCTTAACAATCCAAAAGAAGAGTCTGGCAATTTTGGTCCATATCACCAAACAGATCGCCGCGACATTTACATAAAGTGGGCAAAGAAAATGATCAGCGAAGGACTAGCTTACGCCGATCCGTACACGCCTGAAGAAGTGCAAGTTTTCCGCGACAAAGCCAGGGCTGAAAAGCGCGCATTTTTATATCGCGACCATCGTCCAGAAAATCCGCCAGAGTGGCAGCTCGGGATGCCGCTGCGCTTCAAAGTTCCGGAAATTAAGCGATATTCTTGGAAAGACGCCGTTATGGGTGAGTTGTCGGCTGGCCCAGAAGCTTTGGACGATTTCATTCTGATCAAAGCAGACGGTCTGCCAACCTACAATTTTGCACACATCATTGACGATTTCGAGATGCAAGTCACACACGTGATTCGCGGCTCGGAATATATTGCAAGTACACCTAAATATCTGTCGCTTTACGAGGCGCTTAAAATTACACCACCAATTCTGGCGCACGTGCCACACATTATGGCGCCATCGGGAAATAAAAAACTTGGCAAGCGTGACGGTGCTAAAAGCGTAACTGAGTATCGATCAGAGGGAATTTTGCCAGAAGCGATGCTTAATTTCTTAGCGCAACTTGGCTGGAATGATGGCACGGAACAGGAAATTTTCAGCAAAGCCGAACTGATTGAAAAGTTCTCGCTTGATCGCGTTCAAAAATCTGGCGCACGCTTTGACGAACAGCGACTCATTTGGCTGAATGGTCAATGGATCCGCTCGCTTAGTTTGGACGATCTTTATTCTCGCTGCCAATCATTCTGGGGCGAAGAAGCCAAAAACGCCGATGAATCGTATAAAAAACGCGTTCTAGAATTAGCGCAAGATCGCTTGAAGACATTACAGGATTTGCCAAAATTAACAAGTTATTTCTTCGTCGAGCCTGAAATTGACACGGAATTAATTGACGGAAATAAGCAACTTCGCAAATTAACCGACGACGAACGACGAGAGTTATTGTCAATTGCTCGTCAAGAATTCGAGAAAATTACAGACTGGACGCCAGAAACAATTCAGAATTGCCTTAATGAATTACTGGAAACGACGGGACAGAAGCCGGGGATTTTGTTTAGTCTGGTGAGAATTGTGACAACGTGGGCGCCGTTTAGTCCGCAACTTAACGACACACTGGCGCTAATTGGCAAGGAAAAAACTCTGCAAAGAATCGATAATTATCTACAAAAATAGTTTATTCGTGCGCCGAAAATGCTATACTAAGCATAAGCATGAATGTTGAAAAAATAGATAAATCAGGACAAAAAAAGAACGCTCGCTGGGAGTCGTTCAAAGAATGGGTAAAAAAGCATATTCTGGCAATCGTACTCGTGGCGAGCGCGATGGTTATTGCTGGAGTTTTCATAATTGCAATTCACTCCATAAAATACGAGCAGACTGCTAGCGTGGAACTGAAATTGCCAACTAAAAAACCTGCGCCGAAGAAGTTTTATTCGCCGCTAACTGGCGTGGAAATCGCGAACGAAGCCGCCGCGAAGCTACCTGTAACTGGCGTGATGATCGAGAATAGTCCAGCCGCCAGACCACAGTCAGGGCTGAAGAAAGCTGGCGTGGTTTATGAAGCCGTGGCGGAGGGCGGAATTACTAGGTTTTTGGCTCTGTATCAGGGAGAAAAGCCTGCGTTGATCGGCCCAGTACGAAGCTTGAGATTATACTATTTGAGCTGGGCGGCGCCATATCAAGCATCAATCGCACACGTTGGCGGAAGCCCCAACGCTTTATCTCAAGTCAGAAACGGCAATTATCGCGACATCGACCAGTTCTTTAATGATGGATCATATTGGCGATCTCGCGACCGCTACGCGCCGCACAACGTCTATACTTCAGGAGAAAAACTTGACCAATTGAACAGCGCAAAAGGCTATAACAATTCCGAATTCACCAGCTTCGCGCGAGTAGACGGCAAGCCCGTAGAATCACCAAATGCTACATCTGTAAACATAAATCTCAGCGGCTCACTCTACAACACCTCATACGCTTACGACAAGGCATCAAATTCTTACCTCAGGAGCATGGCTGGCGCGCCACATAATGATAGAGAGGGCGGGCAAATTGCTCCAAACACTGTTGTAGCTATGGAAGTGGACGTTGAAGCTCGGGCTCAAAATTACGATGGCTACGAAGACGTCAAAACGACAGGATCCGGCAAAGCTTACATTTTCCAAAACGGCGCAGTCGCCACTGCCACTTGGTCAAAAGCGGACATAAATTCGCCGCTTAAATTGACAGACGAATCTGGAAAAGACGTCGCCTTAAATCGCGGACAAACATGGATTGCAGCCTTCACGCCAGGAAGGGGAAGTGTTTCATGGCAATAGATCCGGCATCTAAAACCCTGCGCGAGTACAAACAATATTATTGTCGAAAAGTCATATTAGTCTTACTGTCAGCGAGCGCCTGCATCATATTAGGACTGGGAATCGCACTACACTTCACGGCAATTTCCATATTCCAGCTAAATTTCTGGATCATTATTTTAATTACCGCCATCTTACAAATCCTATTTTCAATTTCTATCGTTAAAATCATCGCCGCGCCGCTCAATAAAATTCTGGCAGCACTCTCTCATAAAATTGGCGAACCGACGACCGACACTCCGCCAAATCCTAACGACAAACGCTACGAAAAAACCGGATTTAAGACTGCGCTTCAGGCAATTTATGGCGATTATCAGCCAGAGCAAAAACCAGCTAGCGACAACGACAAGCCAAAAATCCCGCTCACTCAAGCCCTGAATCAAGCCAGTACTGGCGTCGTGATTCTTAATTCCAATCAGAAAATTATCTTCGCCAATTCCGCCGCCCCGATTTCCAGGAACGCAAAAGGCGAGGATTTTCTGGCGCTTGATTTTATAAACGAGCCGAGCATTTCCGATTGGCTTCACGAAATCTCCAATGAGAAAATTAAAGCCGAGCGTCGCTGGCAACGCATTAGCACCAACCCTGATATAATCCAAAAAACGCGGATCTTTGATATCGTGGCTTCATTTGAGAAAGGCGCCACCGCCGAAACTGTCATTTTTCTCATCGACAAGTCTAAAGGATATTTGCCAGAAGAAGAGGACCTCAATTTTATCTCATTTGCCGCTCACGAGCTCCGCGGACCGATTACAGTTATTCGTGGCTATCTGGACATTATCAACGAAGAGTTTGCTGGACGCTTACAGGGCGATGAAAGGCAACTTCTTGATAGGTTGGTGGTTTCGTCCAACCGCTTGTCTAGCTACATTGACAACATTCTTAATGTTGCCAGATACGATAGGCACCACTTGAAGGTTTATCTGCTGGAAGACACTGTCGCTAATATTTACGCCTCGATTGCTGATGATATGCAACTTCGTGCCTCGACTCAACACAGAATGCTCAGCGTCAATATTCCAGACGACCTCCCAACCGTAGCCGCTGACCACGGAAGCATCGGGGAAGTGATTGGCAATCTAATTGACAATGCCATTAAATACAGTTTTGAGGGCGGGTCCGTAACCGTTTCCGCGGAGAAAAAAGGCGACTTCGTGGAAGTGTCCGTCGCCGATAATGGGATTGGTATGCCGGCGAATGTCGTGGACAATTTGTTCCATAAGTTCTATCGATCGCACAGATCACGCGAAGCCGTGGCTGGGACGGGAATTGGGCTTTATATTTGCAAAGCCTTTGTCGAATCTCACGGCGGCTCGATAATCGCTCGATCCCGCGAAAACGAAGGCTCGGTTTTCTCGTTCACTTTGCCAATTTATGCTACAGTTAAAGATAAATTGTTAGAAGACGGGCAGTTGAATAATCAATTGATACGAAAGGGTGGCGGCTGGATAAAAAATCACGCTATGTATAAGGGCTAGGAGGAATTATGATAAAGACAATTTTATGCGTGGAAGATGACCGATTTATTGGCGAAATGTACGTCAGAAGTCTGCAAAAAGCGGGATATGACGTGACGTGGGTGGTTGACGGGAATGACGGGCTAGTGGCGGCACGCAACCAGAACTTTGACTTGATAATCTTAGATTTGATGCTACCAGAGCAACGCGGTGACCAGATTTTAGACGCACTGAGAAATAATAATGTCGATTTGGTTCCGAATAGTAAGATTCTGATTATGACCAATTTTGAGCAGGATGAGGCTTCACGAAAATCCGTCATGAGTCGTGTTGACGGATATCTAATTAAGGCTGACATTACGCCGCGGAATTTGATAGATGTCGTCAAGCAGATGAGTAGCGACAACTCTTAGCACAATTCATAAAAAGCCATAGGATAAATAAAAAACGCAAAGTCGGCAAACGCTTTCCTTAAATTAGACAAAACTAAAGCGCAAAGATAGCTGAAAGAATGCTAGAATGAGTAATATGACTACAATCGACATAAATCTTTCGCAATATCCAGACAGATTTAAGGATGAGAAAATATCTTTCACAGAAGGTAAGCCCGCTTTTATTTTTGGCAGAAATGGCACCGGTAAAACCACTATAACCAACGCCATACTAGAACAGTGTAAAGATTCTTATGACGTGAGAGTATTTAAAGATTTTGAAAATGTTGCCGAGAATAAACAGCTGAACGCAATAGCCCTTGGAGAGGAAAACTCTGAAATTCAAGGTAAAATCAATGATCTAAACAGAAAAATTGATGAATTAAACGAAACAATAATAGATGACGACATTAATTATAATAATAACCTATGTGCAGAATTTAAAAAGTCGGAAAGCTCCTATAGCGAATGCAGTAATAAAATAGAGAAGTTCTTTACCAATAGTGCAGCACAGATAACCAACAAGTGTAATCTTGGACGGAATTATAACAAGAATAATTTTAAAAATGATATAAAATTAAATCCAGTAGAGTTAAAGGAAGATGAGCTAAAAAATAATAATAGTATTATCAAAGAGGATAAAAAAGAAATAGTCAATCTGTCACCAATTGAAGACTATGAGCTAAAAAAGATTCTTACCTCTGCAAATGAAATTATTCGAACAGAAACACCCCAACCGACCAATCTGCCAGAGCTATCAGACAATCCTGATAAGCAAAATTTTGCAAGGCAGGGCATGAAACTTCATGAGCCGGGAGACAAGTGTTCTTTTTGCGGATCTATTTTTGAAGAAAACCGTTGGAGCGAACTAAGCCGGTTCTTCAATGAAGAGCTTGCAAAAACCGAAGAACGCATAAATCACGAACTTGACTACATTTCAAAAATCGAGAAGCAAATAGATGAAATTAAGCGCATTGAGCCGGAGATGTTCTACGAGCATTTATTAAAAGAGGTGTCGGAAGTTAATAACCTTATTACATCTAGAGTAAATGAGATAAAGATTTTTCTGTCAATAATAAAAGGCGCTTTATTAGAAAAACAAAAATCCCCCTTTGTTAAGCTTGATCCAATAAAGGAAGATATTCCCAAGAGCTTTGAAGATATTAATAATAGAATAAAACAGCTAGTCGATGACGCGAATAATTTCACAAACGAAATCTCGGAAAGGAAAACAAAAGCAGAAAAGGCTATTCGCTTGAGCTACGTCGCACAACTCCTCAAGGAATTCGATTACACAAAAAATAACGAGCAGCTATCTATATTAAAATCCTTAATGGATAGCAAAAAAGAAGAAATTGAAAAAATAAAAGAAGATATCCGAGGGAAGAAAGAAGATATAAAAGACTTAATTTCAAAAACAAAGAATGAGCAGTTGGCAGCAACAAAAATAAATCAGCTGCTAAAACAATTCGGCATTAATTCTTTTTCTCTCGAGCTGGTGCAGAATCCAGACAATAAACAAAAAGGTCAGTATCAAATTCTAGGATATAACGGTAAATTAAGAAATGTCGAAAATCTTAGTAGAGGAGAGATGAATATTGTAGCCTTCCTCTATTTTATCTTTAAGCTTGACGAAGAAGGAGACAGCAGCAATCCAAGGATAATTATTTTCGACGACCCAATGACAAGCAATGATGATGTTACACAGTATCTAATGATATCTGAACTTCAACGCATTTATTTAGCTATGATAAATAAGAAAGGCTATTTCATAGTCCTTACTCACAACTGTCATTTCTACTTAAATGTCAGGAAAAGCCAAGAAAAATTTTACAAAAAATACGACAATATTCATCTATTATCAGACGGAAACAAAACATCCATACAGCCAATTAGAAAAGGAGACTGCGATCTCCATACCAGCTACGAGCTACTATGGATAGAATTAAAATTCTTATACGTCGAGAACAAGCCAGCCTTAATGATTAGCTGCTGTAGGCGTATATGTGAAACATTCGAAAAATTTAACGGGATAGAAGAATTTTACAAAGGCAGTAATAAAAGTGCAAAAAAACTATTTGATGTCAACGTTCATTCTATTGATGACCTAGATAGCGAGCAGATCGGCAAGACGAAAGAAGAAATAATAGAAATACTAAAAGAACTGTTCCGGTCTAATAACGCAGAGGATCACTTTACTAAATATTGGGAGCAAGATGATAGCTCTAATAATATCCGCTGACTGCAAAGTCTGTATTTATACAAAAAGTTGAAGAATATTGAGAATTGAAGCATATTACTTCACAAATTAAAAAAACACCTTCATGTAGATGTTTTTTAATAAATTAACTATTCTTGGTGACCCCACCGGGAATCGAACCCGGGTTGCCAGGATGAGAACCTGGTGTCCTAACCGCTAGACGATAGGGCCGTAACTCCATGGATTATACCATGAAAAGGGAATGCTTGTCTACTTTTCCGCATCCATACAACCTCTACATCATATTTATCACTTGAGATTTTCCTGAAAATTCGCCATAATAAAACTATGAAAAAGGGCGGGATTTACTTTAAGCCTCACGCAATTTCCAGATTTTGGTTAAGACGATTGTGTGAAGTGGCATTACTGAGTTGTTTCACGATCATTCTTTTATATGCATGGGCGCGATTTATACCGACCGGTTATCAATTGCCAATCGGATTATCTGTCTCAGACTTGGCGGCTGGCGTAGCAGGAATCGGCAGCTTAATTGTGCTGATTTTATGTTTTTGGTTGCCCAGAAAACACGAAACTGGAATCGGAATTTTTGTATATTTATTAACCGTAGCCGTCGCCGCAACCACCATAATCACCAGCGGCGGAGTCGTTTCACCATTCCTAGTTATGTGGATTATCGTGGCAATTTTCGCAGGATTTTTCGGCGCAATAATCTTAGGAATAATGGGGCTTTTGGTTATTTTGCAAATTATAGCCACCAGCATTCAACATGGAATAAACGTGCAATTCATCATCGGCTACCTATTCTTTGGATTTTTGCCTTTGGTTTTTAGCCTCGTTCTATGGATTCGCCGCCAAAAAACTGACAACAACACATCCAGCTTGGAGAATAAACTTTCCGCAGTTGAGAGCAAGTCTGACGTAGTGATCAATGCCATCGACGACGGCGTTCTGGCTATTTCCAAAGACGGCAACATCGAACTGATAAACCCATCCGCCCAGCAAATCATCGGCTGGGACCAAGGCGACGCACTCGGACTCAACTGGAAAAGCGTCTTAAAACTCGTTACCTCAGACGGAAAAGACGTAGAGGACCTCGAGAATCCAATAGTCCAATCTTTATCAAAAAACCAGCCAACACACAACGATAAATTATTCCTATTGACCAGCTCTGAAAAACGCATTTTAGTGTCAATCGTCAGCTCTCCAGTCGGCACGGACGGCGAAGGAATCATCGTAGTTTTCCGCGACATCACCAAAGAAAAAGCCGAGGAGCGCGAGCAAGCCGAGTTTATTTCCACCGCCAGCCACGAGATGCGCACGCCAGTTGCATCAATTGAGGGCTATTTGGGTCTGGCGTTAAATCCAGCCACCGCTCACATCGATGAGAAAGCCCGCGATTTTATTACCAAAGCCCACGAATCAGCGCAACATCTGGGACGATTGTTCCAAGATCTCCTCGACATTAGCAAAGTTGAAGACGGGCGAATGAAAAATAACCCGAAGATCATCAACGTAAACGAATTTTTGAAGGATATTTTTGATGGTTTAGCGACAAAAGCTAGCGAAAAGCAGCTCAATTATATCTTTATGCCAGACATAATTGATGAAGGTAAAGAGAAATCATTGCAGCCGATTTTTTATGCCAATATTGACCCCGACCATTTTAGGGAAGTTGTTAGTAATTTAATTGAGAATGCCATCAAATACACGCCGTCGGGCGAAGTTGTCGTCAATGTTACCGGCGACGATAAGCAGATTTCTGTAAGCGTGAAGGATAGCGGCATTGGCATTCCAGCCGAAGATATTCCGCATTTATTCCAGAAATTTTATCGGGTGGATAATTCTGACACGCGAGAAATTGGCGGAACTGGCTTGGGGCTATATTTGAGCCGCCGCTTAGCCGAGGCGATGTCTGGAAACTTGCGAGTTGAAAGCAAATATAAAGAGGGGAGTACGTTCTATTTGGAGATTCCTCGTATGAATAGCTCGGAAGCCAAGCAGCGATTAGAATCTGCAGAAGCTGAAAGTCCTAAAGATTCAACGCCAGATTCTACCGTTCCAGAAGAAACTGAAATTGCCGCAGAAGAGAAGGCGGAAGATATCACAACTGAAAATAATAGCGAAATTGTCGATTCAAATCCGGCCGCAATCGCAACTCCAGAGAACCCAGCTCCAGCCGTGTCTACAGTCCCGACGACCCAGCCAGAAATTCCACAACCAGTCAGAAATTCTTCCGAGCCGACGCTAGCTGAAATTGAGGAAGAATTGCGAAGAAAACGCCAGCAATTGTCCATACCTGACCGTGAATAATAACCATAAGGGCTATGGATTTTTTGTCAAAACTTCAGTATAGTATAAACATATGACAAAAATTTTATTGGTTGAGGACGACAAAAGTTTACGCGAAATTTACGGCGTACGACTTTTGGCGGAGGGCTACGATATCGTTTCGGCGGGCGACGGCGAAGAAGCTCTGGCTATGGCAATTAAAGAACGTCCGCGATTAATCTTAAGCGACGTGATGATGCCGAAAATCTCTGGCTTTGATATGCTGGACATTTTACGCTCAACGACAGAAACAAAAGACGTTAAAGTTATTATTATGACCGCGCTGTCCTCAGAGGACCAGAGAAAGCGCGGCGAGCAGCTTGGTGCTGATAAATACTTGGTGAAGTCTCAGGTGGGAATAGAGGACGTTGTGAGAGCAGTTCACGAAACCTTGGGAGACCTTCCGGGAGTCGGCACAAATCCAGTGCCAGTTTCACAACCAGCTCATACATATGAGCCAGTCACTACAGCACCTCAACCAACTCCAGCAGCGCCGCAGCCAGTTACTAGACCTGATATTTCTTCATTGTCACCGCAACCAGCCGCCCCCGCTGCAACGCCAACAGCTTCTTTAGTAAATCCGCTTATGCAGCAACACCCGCAACAGGCATTCGCGCCGGCGCCACAACCGCTACCTCAGCCAGCACAGACTCCAGCACCACAACCAATTCCAACACCGCAGCAGCAGCCGACAACCCTGCCGCAGCCTATGGCGCCATTTTCATCGCCCGCACCACGACCATCAGGACTTGGTGACCGCATTATTCAACCTTTACCAGCTGACGATTCTCAGAATTCGGTAGACATCTCTAAACTTATGGCAGAAGAATTAGACAACACGCAGAGAATTTCTCAACCAACTCCAGAGCCTCAACCAGCGCAAGCTCCAGCACCACAATCGATTCCAACGCCGCAGCCACAACAGCCAACGCCAAATCCTATTGAGCAAGCTAGCGCAATACCTCCCGTCCAAGCGCAGCCTCAGGAGCAAAACATTCCACATCAACTATCAGAAACTCCTCAGCCGACACAATTTCCACCGATAAATCCGCAACAATGATAAGCCCAGACACAAAGCAAGAATCTTGGCGCCTCAACAAATTCGTGGCGCTGTGCTTGGGCGTTTCCAGGCGGAAGGCCGACGAATTGATAGATAAGGGAAAGATTACTATTGACGGTCAGCCCGCCAGATTGGGTCAGCAAATCTCTGACGCAAATAAAATTTCCTATAACGGCAAATTGCTAGAATTACAATCCAAACAGCTCATCATCCTACATAAGCCGACTGGATATCTTTGTTCGCGCGCTTCTCAGGGCGGCGTTCCGACAATCTACAAATTGCTACCAAAAAACCTTCACCACTTAAAACCTGTTGGTCGCCTGGATAAAGACAGCTCCGGGCTGATTCTCATGACGAACGACGGCGATTTTGCGCACAGCATGACACACCCCTCGTTTTATAAGATTAAGCGATATCTCGTTACAATCGACCAGCCATTGCAACCTCTACACCGCCAAATGATTAACGATTTTGGCGTGCAGCTTCCTGACGGACGCAGTCAATTGACACTAGAAAGACAGCACGAAGGTGATGATTGTCGCTGGATAGTGGAAATGAGCGAAGGGAGGAATCGTCAAATTCGGCGAACTTTCGATGCGTTAGGCTACACTGTTAAAAAACTCCACAGAACAAACTTTGGCAATTATTCGCTCGGCGACCTCAAAAGAGGCGAATGGCGAGAAGAGAAATTCACGAATTCATAATTTACTCCGCGGCTCTTTACATTTTACGTTAAATATTGTAATATAGCTTTTATGCTAAATTTGACAGAAAGTGTAATTGTAAAATGGAAACGCTAGGGCGCGAATCTGAGCCTTTGCCCTCAGAAAAACTAAGAGCAGTCATACACAACCTTAAGGAAGAAAGATCGGATACCATAGAAAAACTGTTCTATGAGAAGGATAAGTCCAACATTTTACCAAAACTCCTAGAAAACCAAATCTACGCTTACATCGAACTTATTAAAGAGATTGAGAAACACACTACGAAATTTGAATATCCTATATCTGTAGCGTTCAAAGACGACAACAATAACGTTTACTATTGCATAAATAACCCCGAAGAAAATTGCTACATAACACTTTACTCAGACCCAATCAATGAAGAATCTCCAAGAGCCTACATCCATAATTACGCCAGAGAATATAATAGCGACAGCAGAGAATGTACACTCGCCGTAGCCGAACCTAAGAAGTTCGTAGCAAAAAACAGCCTGAGATGTTTTGAGGATTTCCTGAAAATAGTCCACCCATGCGAGGCTTACATAAACAGTGTAATAGCCAAAATGCCCGAAAACTGCTATAATATATAATCATGTCTAAATTACCAACAGTCGCTATCATCGGGCAAGCCAATGTCGGCAAAAGCTCACTATTTAATCGCTTGACGCGCTCTCGCACGGCCATAGTCGCCAGGGAAGCTGGAACAACTCGCGACAACGTTGTTGGTAAAGTCTCATATAAAAGACGCAACGTCGACTCTACGCCATCAGATGACTATTCACAATTTTGGCTCATCGACACAGCCGGACTTAAAACTGCCGAGGACGAATTTGAGGCGACCATTCAGGACCAAATTGCTGACGCATCTGCCGCCGCTGATGTAATCCTCGTAACTGTCGACTCCACTGCATATCCTTCCGACGCTGATCGCCAATTAGCCAAAAAAGCCCTAAAAAGCGGCAAGCCAGTCATTTTAATCGCCAATAAAGCAGACTTAAAAGGCTCTCTTCCTATCGACGAATTCAAACGACTCGGCATTAAAAACATCATAAAAACTTCCGCCGAACACAGCATTGGTATTTCGGAGCTTCTTGACAGCATTGCCGAACTTATTCCGCCAGCCACCGAAACCGCGCCTGACGACATCATTCGCGTCGCGCTAATTGGTCGACCAAACGTCGGCAAAAGTAATTTGTTCAATACTTTGGCGGGCAAGCAGCAAGCCATCGTCGCCAACGTCGCCGGCACAACTCGCGACGTAAACCGCGTTCAAGTTCGTTATCACGGTCAGACGATTGAGCTACTCGACACCGCTGGAGTTCGCCGCCAAGGGAAGCAGGAAACAGGAATTGAAAAGTTCTCAGTTCTTCGCACAATGCAAGCCATCAACGAAGCCGACGTTTGTCTGCTTCTTATGGACGTCAATGAGCTTAACGTTCAATTGGATCAGCGCCTAGCTGGAATTATTGACGAGGCGGGCAAGGGGCTTGTTCTGGTCGTCAGCAAATGGGACTCCGTCGAGGGGAAAGACGCTTACACACACGATGAAATTGCGCCACAAATCAGCTATAATTTCAAGTTCACGCCGTACGCGCCGTTAATATTCACCTCTTCCGTCACTGGGCAGAATGTCGCCAAGTTATTCGACCTAGCGCTTGATATTTATAAACGCCGTCGCCAAGAATGTAAAACTCGCGCCTTAAACGACATTTTACAGAAAGCCATCGCCGCGCATCCACCAGCTGGTCTGAAAAACTCGCACCCGAAACTGCGCTACATTGTCCAGACTGACGTTGCTCCGCCGTGGTTTGTTATTTACGGTAGCAATCTGAAATTTGTCCACTGGAGCTATAAACGTTATCTGGAGCGAACTTTACGCGAGGCTTTCAATTTTGCAGGAACGCCGATTAAAATGTCTTTCCGTGACGAAAAGCAATTAAAAGCCAATCGTGAACGCGTTGCTCGCGGTCTGGCACCAGTCACCAAAGCCTACAAGCAGGCCAAAAACGCCGAAAAACAGCTATAAAACCACATTTTTTGACAAATTCTCTTGACATTTTGAACTATTAGTGATAGTATATACACTAGCTTTCACAATGTGTGTTAGCTTGCGTCAAATCGACGCACAGTTCTGCGGAGAGTTTATTTCTCCGCCCGACTCCAGAAGAGGAGTTATCATGGGAGAGCAGATGCTCAAAGCAATGATGATCATCGCGCTTGGGATGGTCGCTGGAGCTGGCCTCGCGGGAGGTCTCGCAGGAGGCCTCGCAGGAGCGGTCGTAGGTAAGGCAACGGGAGTTCCCGTTGTCATAACTGCTCCAATCGGAGCAGCTCTCGGGGCTGCAGCGACTGGTACCGCCGCGTACCGGCGCATCTGGTACGGAGGCAAGAGGGACAAAAACCCTGCTGACGATCAGTAAGCCCGCTCGAAAATAGCTCGCTCGAAAATAGACTCAATTCGGTCAAAAACGCATGTTTTGCATTTCCTGGATTGAATCCAGTTTTCGGCTTGAGCACGTTTTCGAGCGGGCTATTTTCTTTTATAGTGAATCTTAGCTGTATCCGCTCCATAGATACATACCTATGCCGATGAGTCGGAAACGACGAAAGCGAACTTTATTCAAACATCATCAATTGCGCCGACAGAACTTCACGCGTAATTTCGTCTGCACGTTCACCAATTAGCACAATTTTTGCTGACTCTTCCGCCGCAGAGTTAGCTATTTGAATCTGATTTTCCGTTGCCTCCAAATGATGCCGCGCGCCATTATCATCAATAAAACAGCCCTTCATTCGCCTGAGTTTATAAGCATCAAAAAGTTCCGGCCAAATTTTTTCCAGAGTCGCCGCAGCAATTTTCATACCAGAAACATCCAGCACAGCATACGTCGGATTATCCGGCACGACTAGCTCACCATCGTACGTATCAAAAAACGTTAGTAGCCCCGACGGCGTCGTCATTTTATTGATATCAAATCTGCCTCGTGGCGCACTCAGTATTTTTCCGTAAGGCAGAGAACTCAGCTTGGACTCATATTGCAATCGCTCGTCGTCACCTAGCAAATCTTCTTTGGTCACTAAAATCATATCCGCCGCTTGCAACTCAATTTCATGCGCCGGCTCAATTCCGCGCAAAATCTCATGTGCGTCAATAACATAAAAACTCTGCGCCAACTCGTACTTATTGAATATTTGTGCATTAATCAATTTCTCAACCAAATTCATCGTTCGCGCCACGCCAGTAGCTTCGATAAACACTGGGGCGGGGGAATTGCGGCAAAAGTCGAGTAGCATCCGCGTCAATGCATGCTTCGACGAACAACAAACACAATCGCCAGCCAAAGTCGTCACAATATCTGCCAGCTTTTCCAATCGATAACCGTCAACATTTTCATTAGCATATTCATTCTCAATCACCCGAGAGCCATTATAGTCACTTTGTTGCAATAAGAACTCAAGAACACTAGTTTTCCCAGCGCCCAGCGACCCATTCACCAAATATAGCGGAACTTTATCGATAATCGCTCGCCCATCATCAAACGGCGCATTAATGCTAAATTCCAAATCATCGTCGCGTTTTGCCATATGCTTATTATACGTCATTTTCACAAGGTGATATACTAAGTCTATGAAAGTCATCTTAGCATTGGGAAATCCAGGCGAAAAATACACAAACACGCGGCATAATGCTGGGTTTTTGGCTATTGATAAATTTGCCTCAGAGAATAATGCAGTTTTTTACAATAAGCCAAAATTTTCCGCTGATATTGCCGAACTGAATATTTCTGGAGAAAAAATCCTGCTGGTTAAGCCAACTACTTTTTACAACGAGGTCGGAATTTCCGCCCGAGCAATCTTAGATTTTTACAAATTGACATTGGACGATTTACTAATTATTCACGACGACACGGCACTGGATTTTGGTAAAATTCGAACTCGCAAAGGCGGACGAGACGCGGGCAGCAACGGATTAAAATCCCTTCACGCTCACGTCGGATCAGACTTTTGGCATATTCGTATTGGCACAGATAATCTGCTCAGACGTCAAGTCGGTGACGTAGATTTTGTACTAGGCAAGTTCAACTCAGATGAGCAAAAGATTCTCCAAAGCTGGATATTGCCCGAATCAATTAACTTGGTCGAGAAGTTTATTAACGAAACTATTGAGCCGTTCAGTATAAAATATTAAACCAGATTCTAGCGTCGTTTTCGCGGCACAATTTTTGAAGCGCCGTTCTTCAATTGCTCTTCGGCTTGATGCAATTTTGTAGCCGCAGCTTCTTGCAAATTGATCGATCGGGCTTCCAATATACTGCTGCCGACCGCCAGACTCACGAACAATAAGCCCAAGCCGCCCGTCGCCCATTCCGGCAATTCCAAGTGGAATAATTTGGCAATCATCATTACGCCGAGCGCCATAATTGCCCAGTGAGCGCCATTTTCCAAATATTTATATTTACTAAGCGCGCCTGTTCGTAATAAATATACGGTTAGTGATCGAACCCAAATCGCTCCAGCGCCCAGTCCAGCCACGATTAGTAGCACGCTGTTGGTAATGGCGAACGCACCAATCACACCGTCAAAACTAAAGCTGGCGTCCAAAATTTCCAAATATAACAAGCTAGCGAACGCCGCCCAACCGGTTTTAACCTTAACGGATTTCGCGTCATCTTCATGGAAAAATGACCCAAATAGCTCCAGTCCGATATGCAATACAATTCCAAGAACCGCTGAAATCAACACCAAAGATTTATGCGGCGCCTCGACCGTAAAATACAAAACAGCCGCCACGCTAAGCATTATGCACACCTTAAAATTCTCAAATCGCCCAGCCTTCGCCAAGATCGGCTCAACATGCCGCATCCAGTGAACACGCTTGTTGTAATCGATGAAATAGCTAAGCCCAATCATAATCAAAAACGCACCACCAAACGCGTCAATCATCGGCGACGCCTCGTGCAGGATTTTGCCGTACTCAACAGGTTTATGAAGCGCCAGATTGACAACATCCATAAACCCGTGGCCGCTCGCAATCATCACGATAGCAATTGGCAATATAAATCGAACGACAAACACCGCCACAAATATGCCAGCCGTCAGGAAGACCTTCTGCCAAACTTGACTCATTCCCGCCAAAACCTTGCTATTTATCACCGCGTTATCGAAGCTAAACGTAACTTCCAAAACCACCAAAATAGTAAATAGCCAAAGACCGCTAACGCCCATATGGCTAAAAATCAAACTACCCAAACCTAAGGTTAATAGGACTGAAAACCAGAAAATCCGAAACGGATGATGTGAATGTAAAAGATGTTTCATATTGATTTAGTATAGCATAAGCATGGAGTATAATTTTATATATGGCACAAAAATCGCCAGATGGTCGCATAAAAAAGTTTTTATCAGCCAACAGCGAATTGATCGGTTGGGTGGTTTTTGGCGTCCTTATAATTTCTATTTATCAATTCAGCTCACGATTCGGCGTTATGTTATTAAACGGAGAATTTGCAGAATGGTGCAATAAATTACTTCCGTCATTACAAGATTTCATCACGCTGACGCTAAGCGTAATTGTCGAGGCGGCTCCATTCTTAATTTTAGGAATTATCATATCCGCGTTTATCAGGTACTTTTTATCATCAAAAGACGTTTTCAAAATATTGCCAAAAAACACCTTTCTCCGACGAATTGCGCTCTCTATGATCGGGCTAATTTTACCTGTATGCGAATGCGGTAACGTACCAATTGCACGCAGCTTAATAGCAAATGGACTGAGACCTGCTGACGTTATTAGTTTTCTTTTCGCCGCGCCAATCCTAAATCCGATAACCATAATTTCAACCATGACCGCCTTCAGTTTTGACACCCGAATGGTTTGGTGGCGAATTATTTTTGCGCTAATTATCGTACAAATAACCGCTTTTATCGTCGGCTTTTTTAAGGAAGATTCCATTGTCAATCCAGAGTTTGAAAAACTTTGCCACTCTCATAATCACGGTTCAAAATTGTCAAACCTATTCAGCTCATCACGTAATGAATTCTGGCAATTATTTACTATGTTGGTCTTAGGCGCTAGCATCGCAGCCGCCACACAAATCTTCGTTCCACGATTCATCATAAACGCTGTCGGTGGCGACATTTTCTTATCAGTCATATCCATGATCACGCTAAGTTTCGTCATTTCGATATGCTCCAGCATCGACGCATTCTTCGCATTGGCTTACGTGCGAAATTTCACAACAGGCTCAATTTTATCTTTCTTGATATTCGGACCGATGATAGACATTAAAATGATTACGCTATTAAAAACAACTTTTCGCTGGAAATTTATTGCAACAATTACCTTAATTGTATTCGTCTTATCTCTAATTGTCGGGCTGGGAGTTAACTTATATGTACGCTAACTTTGCAAAATCAATTGGCGGAATTATCATTTGTGCATATATTTTGCTATTAGCTTGGCGTGACCAACTCGGCTTTTACATTCATCCACGCTATCACACATTCGCGGTTATAATTAGCGTAATCGGCGTTATACTTTTGCTTATTGATATAATGTTGCAATTGAAAAATAAACCCGCAAAAGACAAATCTAGAATTAGCTTGAAAAAAATTACTCCGATATCTTATTTTGCAATAATTATATTATCAGTCGGATATATATTGCCACCAAAACCACTTTCTCCAAGCAGCCTCGCGCAAAAAGAAAGCCCTGTAATTATTGATCCCGAAAGCCGCTGTGAAACACCTCAGCCGAAAGAGAACTCTTCTACAATCTCAATAAATCGCTGGAAAACCGCCATAAATTCTTGCAAAGAGGCTGCTTATTTTAACGGCAAAGATATCACCGTAACCGGCTTCGTTTCAAATGATCTGTTAAAAAACTACGGCTATAATTACTTCAATATTGCCAGATACGTTATAAGTTGCTGCACTGTTGACAGCGTGCCTATGAAAATCTTGGTCGAGAAAAACTTTTCGACAGACTACCCAGATGGAACATGGCTAATCGTCAAGGGTAAATTGTCGCAAAAAATCGTTAATAGCCAAGCCGAATACGTCATAACCGACGCGCATATCACAAAAATCAGCCAACCCAAATATCCTTATGAATTACTCGGACTGTAAGTCTATTGCACACTTGTTGCAATAAGTTATAAACTATTGATAGCACTATGCTAAATGAAATATTTGAACACCACAATCTTCGCCTGACAAAGCCTCGCCAGCAAGTATTTGATATTCTGCGAAATTCAGACGTACCTCTTACAGTTGGCGATATTGCGAAAAACTGCAAAAACATTAACCGTGCCAGCATTTACCGTACGCTGCTAATGTTCGATAATCTGAACATTATAAACACCATAACTATTGGCTGGAAGAATTATTACGAGTTAGCGGAACCGTTTATACCACATCATCACCACCTCTACTGCATAAATTGCCAAAATGCCGAGCCTATACAATCACAAGAACTCGAAAAACTCATAGATCTCATCGGTAAAAAACATAATTTCATAGTCACAAAACACCACTTTGAGCTGGAAGGTATTTGCGAAAAGTGCCGATATATTATAGAAAATAAATAATTTTTCCCAACAAAAAAGCGCCAGGTAAGGGTGGGCATCACCTGACGCTTTTTTACCCTTCAACCCACCCGAGCTACCGTATCAGTGAAGCGTCGCGACTAAAACTCCAAAAGTCCGCGCCTGATGACTATCAATACAATTTCGTACTCACATTAACAGAGGTCGCCTTTGAAAAAGGGCAGTTAAAGGGGTTAGTATGCGCGTAACGTTGAACCGCAAAAAGTGGAGGGTAAGAATACTTAATGCCATTGCGCGCAACCTAACATATAGTTAGAATAGGGGGTATAAGGTGCGTTTGGTTAATGATTACTTAACCAATCGTCCTTGATTATAGCAAACATTTGACAAAGTGTCAATACTTTTTACCACATTTTTTATGGAAATCAATAGAATTACACCAGATAAGCATATTTTCTCCCAGAGATTAGCGCATATTGCTAATCCACCAAAAAGCTTATGTTATATGGGAAAGTTGCCAGAAACAGAGGCGCCAGTTGTATCAATCGTCGGGTCCCGTAAGCCGTCTGCCTACGGAAAAGAAGTGACCGAGCGATTAGCAACAGATCTAGCAAAAGCCGGATGTGTAATCGTGAGTGGGCTGGCGTTAGGCGTGGACTGCATTGCCCAAAAAGCTGCGATTGAAGCTGGCGGAACGGTCGTGGCGGTCGTTCCAAACGAGCTTCCTGATATTTCACCGCGGGCCAATTATCAATTAGCCATGAGCATCATAGAGCAGGGTGGCGCGGTCGTTTCAGAATGGATGAAGGGCGATAATAAAATAGTTAATCGTTGGAGTTTTCTGGAGCGCAATCGTTTAGTTAGTGGGCTAGCTGACGGAATTATTATCACTGAAGCCGCCGAGCGAAGCGGCACATTAAACACAGCCTCGCACGCACTAAATCAGGGAAGAGATTTGTTTGTAGTTCCCGGAAACATAACCAGCCCGTTGTCGGCAGGTTGTAATACTTTATTAAAGCAAGGGGCGTATTTGGTGACGGACGCCGACGATGTTTTATCAATCATCGCGCCAGAAAAATTGCAAAAAGACAACGGACAGGAATTAGCGACCAGCGCAACAATTGAAGAAGCTATTATCATAAAACTCATCTCAGAAGGACTTCGTGACGGCGACGAAATCCAACAAAAATCAGGATTATCCGCGTCAGATTTCGCCACGGCGTTAACCATGCTGGAAATCAACGGTGTGATTAAGCCACTCGGAGCAAACAACTGGACATTACGATAATATTGCTATTTTGACAAATTGATGTTATTATGCGGACTATGAAAAAAGCCCGAGAAACATCTCCTACCGTCCGTAAAGTCGCCAAAGACGTTTTTACCATCCCTAATTTTATAAGCGTGACTGGCGCCGCTTTAGCGATACACGGATCTGAGGAAATCGATACACCCGAAGGGCTGGCGAAATGCGCGGTCGGGCGATTAGCTGACGTCTTGGACGGCAAAGTAGCACGCATGACAGGGCAGACCAGCAATTTTGGAGCAGCCTTAGATGCCACAACAGACAAAATAGTTATGGCAAAAATTCTCTATGAAATGTATAAAAAGGGGTTGGCTCCAAAGCATGTTCTTGGCATTGTTGCGCTACTAAACTCGATAAACGCTGGGGTTACAGGAATTACCAATTTACGTAGTGACAAGAAAGCTGAAACTCGACCGACCAAATCAGGAAAACTAGCCATGGCAGGAGAAACAGTTACTTTGATATCTTATATTGCCGCCCATGTTGCCGAGCAGGATAAAAATCCAAAACTCGCCAAACTTCTACGCAAACTAGGAGCTGCAGCATTCGCCGCCTCGCTTCCGTTTGCCGTACACGCAACACACACCTATATAAAGCGAGCAATTAACGGCGACGTGAAAAAAGAAAAACCACGCCAAATAATAGACGCCAATCGCAGCTTCAGGTCAATGGAAATGCTCCGTCGCCTCAGTGGTCGCTCGTAATAATTCACTTTGCGGTTGTAGCCAGATAGTGATTTGTTATAATATAAAGTTATGAAAAATCTCGTTATTGTCGAGTCACCAGCCAAAGCTAAAACCATCGAGAAATATCTCGGCAAGGATTTTCACGTCCTGTCCAGCGTGGGACATATTCGCTCGATTGTTAAAAAGACGAAGGACGGAACGCCGCCGATTGACGTGGCTAACGATTTTTTCGCAATCTATGAAGTTGATCCTGAAAAAAAGAAAGTTATCACCGAGCTAAAGAAAAATGTCAAGGCAGTCGGCAAGGAAAATGTTTGGCTCGCAACCGATGAAGACCGCGAAGGAGAGGCTATTGCTTGGCATTTGTGCAAGGTGCTGGATCTTCCTATTGAGACGACTAAGCGAATCGTCTTTCATGAGATCACCAAAGACGCCATAACCAATGCAATTAAGAATCCGCGAACCGTGGATATGAATTTGGTTCAGGCGCAACAAGCCAGGCAAATACTTGACCGCCTGGTTGGTTTTGAGCTCAGCCCAGTCGTCTGGCAGAAAGTTCCGGGCGGCAAGTCGGCTGGCCGCGTTCAGAGTCCAGCAGTGCGATTACTAGTCGAGCGCGAACGAGAAATTATGAAGTTTGAGGGCAATTCTCAATTCAAAGTTACTGCCATTTTTATTCACGACAATCAAGAATTCAAGGCCGAGCTTAATCAAAAATTCGATACAGAAGAAGCGGCAAGCGAGTTCTTAAATAGTCTGAAATCCGCCGAATTTGTTGTTAGCGATATCTCAAAAACTCCAGGAACGCGCAATCCAGCGGCGCCATTTACCACGTCAACCTTGCAGCAGGAGGCCAACTCTAAACTCGGCTTCAGCTCCAAAGCGACCATGGCCTCGGCGCAAAAATTATACCAAGATGGAAAAATCACCTATATGCGTACCGACTCGGTGAATTTGAGCGGTCAAGCCATCGCGGCGGCTACCGATTTCATCAAGCGTCTTTACGGTCCAGATTACTCAACGGTTCGCAAGTTTAAGACCAAATCCGCGTCCGCCCAAGAAGCTCACGAAGCCATTCGCCCGACGGACATTACCCTGGAAACCGCGTCTAATAACAGCTATGACCAGAAATTGTACGACCTGATTCGACGCCGAACCTTAGCGTCGCAAATGTCGCCAGCGAAGCTAGAAAAAACGACTATTACAATCGACATCAAGGGTGAAAAATTACCAAAAAGCAAAAAGCCTACTCAGTTTGAGGCGAAGGGTGAAGTCATTACGTTTGACGGATTTTTGCGCGTTTACGGCGGCAATAAAGATGAACTCCTACCGAAGTTACAGTCTGGCGATGAAGTCAATTCTCACGATATTACGGCTCGTCAAACATTTACACGACCGCCAGCTCGCTACACCGAAGGTTCGCTAGTTAAGAAACTGGAGGAGCTTGGAATCGGACGTCCGTCAACCTACGCTACGATTATTGACACTATTCAAACTCGCGGCTACGTTGAAAAGGGCGACAGCGAAGGTCAGCCACGCGACGTGATTGTCCTGAACTATAACGGCGAGGAAGTTAGTCGAAGTATTGTCCAGGAAAAAACTGGCTCGACACGCGGCAAGCTTATTCCAACGCCAAGCGGCGAACTGATTGCCGATTTCCTGACGGACCATTTTACGCAAATTGTTGATTACGATTTTACCGCCAATGTTGAGACGGAATTTGACAAAATTGCCGGTGCCAATCTGGAAAAAAGCACAATGCTGCACGGATTTTACACGCCTTTCCATAAATTAATCGAGCAATCTGGCGGGATTGACCGAAGTAAAGTCGGCGCTAATCGCGAAGTGGGAATTGACCCGAAGACGAATAAACCGATTATTGCGCGATTTGGGCGGTTTGGTCCAATGTTGCAACTTGGCGAAACTGACGGCGACGAAAAGCCGCGTTTTGCACCGCTGCCAAAGGGCGCGAAAATTGAAACGGTAACCTTAGAGCAAGCATTGGAAATGTTCAAGTTGCCACGCATCGTCGGACAAACAGAAGACGGGCAAGATATTAAGGCGAATATTGGGCGGTTCGGTCCGTATATTCAAGTTGGCAAACTGTTCGTCTCCATTAAGCCAGAAGATCCTCACAGCATTACTTTAGAAAAAGCACGTGAACTTTACGCCGCCAAATTAGAAGCCGAAGCTGCTAAAAATATCGCCGAATTCCCAGATGGAGTTAAGGTTCTTAATGGTCGATTCGGTCCGTATATCACCAACGGCGCTAAAAATGTCAAAATCCCTAAAGCCACAGATCCAAAAACTATTACTCACGAAAAAGCTCTGGAGTTATTAAGTGCCACAACAGCGAAACCAACTCGCAAACGCGTAGTTAAAAAAGCCACCAAAACATCCGCTAAAAAGAAATAGCGTTTTCATACTATCCAATAATTCCGGATAATAAAAACTCTTCATATAATCTATTGCAAAAAACGTAAAATAAATGCTATAATTTATATCAGCAATTATGGCATTTATCTATTGACTTTTGTCAAATGCAATTGTATAATTAAAAACATATTTTCAATCAATATAACCTGTGGTGAGGCAGAGAGGATGTTTCTAGTAGCATGAGCGAGACAACAAAAACCGAGCAAAGCGCCAAATTAAATTCTGTCGTCGATACTATTATTTCTAAGATTCCGCAAGAGCGCGAGAAGGAGATTATTTCTCGACGATTTGGTTTGTATGATCGAAAAGAAACATTAGAGTTAATTGGCGATATGTTCGGCATTACTCGCGAGCGCGTTCGTCAGCTAGAAAAAGCAATCTTAACACGTCTACGTGCGGCTGTCGCCGAGGGAGAACTTCCTTCGGTTATTGCTATGGAAAAAGAGATTACTTCGAGCTTGTCTGAGATGGGACGAGTTGCGCGCATGCAAGATTTGGCGTCACACTTCCTCGGTAAAGAAGCTACTGCAATTGACCGCGCTCGTGTGGCGTTTATTTCTGAGCTGGCAGAAAACATCACGATTGTTACAGAGAATGACGATTATTACCAAGCGGCAGCAATTGACACTCTCGGCAATGAAAAGCAAATTAGAGCACGAGTCGAAGAAGTTGTAAAGACAATCAAAAAGCACGGCGAACCTGTTACCGCGGAAGAATTGCACAAAAAATTGGACTATGAACACCCTTCAAACATTGCAGCCTTGGCTACCGTTAGTAAAAAATTGGCTAGCTTAAACGATCAGTGGGGACTAGCCAAATGGCCAGCCGTTAACCCAAAGAACATCCGCGATAAAATCTACGTCGTTCTGGACACGAATGGCTCACCGATGCATTTTTCCGACATCGCCAAAGGAATTCGGGATAGCGAATTTAACCGCCGAAGCGTTACAACGCAGGCAATTCACAATGAACTTATTAAAGACAAGCGCTTTGTTCTAATCGGTCGCGGAATTTACGCGCTTGCCAGCTGGGGCTATAGCCGCGGAACTGTAGCAGATATCATTACTGATATTTTGAAGAATTCCGAAACTCCGCTTCACCGTGATGAAATTGTTCGTCAAGTCCTCGACAAACGACAAGTCAAGGAAACCACCATTCTATTAAACCTTCAATCAAAGCCACAATTCAAACGCGTCGCTAAAGCCACATACGTTTTTGAAGAAGCCGCTTAAGCTAAGTTGCAAACTTCTTTCAGAGGTGAGATAATTTACACATAATGCAGATTATTTCTTGGATCATCAGCACATTATTACAATGGTATGTTTGGATGCCAATCGTGGCAGTCCTGATGTTTTTGACATGGCGGAATTATCGGAAGATAGAAGATTTCACCCCAGTTGAGAGCGTACTTTTGGTCCTGGAAATCCCACGCACAAATGACAAGCAAGAACTTGCCGCCGAGCAGTTATTCGCTTCACTGCACGGAATTCTTCGCGACAATAAAGAATTGCGATTATCCGGCGGACACCAAGAGCACATTAGCTTTGAAATCGCCTCAGTTAATGGGCAAATTCGCTTTTACGTTTGGGTACCAAAAACCCTGCAGAGCTTTGTCGAGGGGCAGATTTATTCTCAATACCCAACTGTTCAAATTCACCAAGCCGACGAAGATTACACTGAGCACGAGCGTGACCACGAAGTTGCCTACTCGACAGAATTGACATTAACCACAGATGAATTCCTCCCGATTCGCACCTTCCAAAACTTCGAAGTCGACCCACTGGCGGGCATTACAGGCACGCTAGCAAAATTGGAAACCACCGGCGAGGAATTGTGGATTCAGGTGCTAGTCAGACCAATTCCTGACGACTGGCAAAACGCCGCAGATCGATATATCAATAGTATAAGAAACGGACGAATATTCTCCTTGCCAGGATTCGGCGGCAGTATGCAGTGGCTAATCGGCGTACTTGGCGCGTTATGGCAACCGCCAGAGCAGGGAGCAAATCAATCGACAGCCGTTGAGTTATCAGACCGCGATAAAACTCGCATTTCTGAAGCAGAGAAAAAAGCCACCAAGCTCGGGTATGAAGTGAAGATTCGCTTAGTTTATATGGGCGAAAGTCAGACAAACGCCAAACTTCGCATGCAGGCGCTCGTCGGTACATTTAAGCAGTTCAATTCAACCAATCTCAACGGATTCCACGCCGTCAAGGGTGCATTTGGTAAAGAATTTATTGATAAATATCGCAAGCGTTCGTTCATCGGCGACGGATTCATCTTAAATATAGAAGAATTGGCGTCAGTTTTTCACTTGCCACACACCAATGTTGAAACACCAAATATAGTCTGGGCGAGCTCCAAAACCGCAGAACCGCCATCCAAATTGCCAGTCTTAACCGGCGAAGACGTCAACGATGACCAAATTTCTGCCTTTGGCGTCACCAACTTCCGCGGCATCAGCCACCAATTCGGTATGTTGCGCTATGACCGCTCACGCCACGTTTACATAATCGGGCAAACGGGTGCCGGAAAAAGTGGACTATTAGAGCTCTTCGCCTTAAGCGACATTTTCCATAATCAAGGATATGCCATCATCGACCCGCACGGCGACTTCGCAATCAACAACATGAAATTTATCCCTGGCAGCCGATTAAACGACGTGATTTATTTCAATCCAGCCGACACCGCATATCCTCTGGGATTCAACCCGCTAGAAGTCACGAACCCTAACCAGAAAACCAACATTTCGTCAGAGATCATCGGCGTTTTGAAGCGTATTTTCGGCGATTCGTGGGGACCACGGCTTGAGTATATTTTGCGGTACACTATTTTGGCTTTGCTGGACCGACCAGAAGCGACGATGCTTGATATTACTCGTATGCTAACAGATAAGGAATTCCGAAAAGAAACGCTGGCTTATTGCCAAGACACTGTGGTTTTGCAATTCTGGAATGTTGAATTTGCCAGCTGGAATGACAAGTTTGTCGCCGAGGCAATTGCGCCAGTCTTAAATAAAGTCGGGGCTTTCACCGCCAATCCAATCATCCGTAATATCATCGGGCAGCCAAAATCCACGTTCAATATTCGCCAGATTATGGACGAAGGAAAGATTCTAATTGTCAATCTGTCCAAGGGTCTGATAGGCGAGGACAATGCCGCCATCCTCGGTTCGTTTTTGGTCACAAAAATCCAGCTTGCCGCTATGTCTCGAAGTGACATTCCTGACGTCCGCGACCGCCGCCCATTCTATCTCTACGTCGACGAGTTCCAGAACTTCGCCACCGATTCGTTTGCGACTATTCTGTCTGAGGCTCGAAAATATGGCCTTAACTTGACCGTTGCCAACCAATACATTTCCCAGATGAGCGACACGGTTCGCGATGCAGTTTTCGGCAACGTCGGCACTATGATTTCTTTCCGAGTTTCTGCTGACGATGCACCAATTCTTGCCAAGCAATTCGAGCCAAACTTCGAGGCAATCGATCTACTTCAAATGCACAATCGTAATTTTGTTGTCAATATGGTTATCGGCGGCGAAAAAACTCCCGCGTTTTCTGCCCGCACGCTGGAACTTCCGCCAAGCCAAGCCGACAACACGCCGCACATTATTGAACATTCGCGTCGCATGTATTCGCGAAACAGGGAAGATGTTGAGAAGGAAATTGATGCTATAATAAAGCCTGTTCGCAACCAAAAAAAGCAACCAGCCAAACCTCAACCGCAGCCCGCAAACAACACTCCAGCGGCCAATAGCCAACCGGAAAAGCAGCAACCCGCAGCAAACGATGGCGAAGTTGTTTTGCAAATTCGCGGCAATGATAACACGCCTACAGAAACTGCAATCAACACAGTTACGCCACTAGCTTCAGCCACGCCAAAAAGACGACGTCGCCGACGAAAAAAGAGCACTACCGCCGCCTAAAAACTATTCGTATCGCCACTGACGCATATCGGAATTGTAAACATCGGTGATTCGCGGAGAAACCAACGTAGAAGTCGGTCCAGATGGCACCGATATGGCGTTTTGTTTAGTCAGGAAGGTGAGCAATTTTTGGTTTTGATATCGTAGGTTTTTCGGTAATGACTGACTAGCCACGACCTCAGCTTGCGGCGCAGACATCACAAAACCCCACTCGCCAAATGACGGCACATTGACAGAAAACGCCGTCACATATCGCTCTGGATGAGATGATTTGACGGTGTTTGCCACCATATAAAAAGCATGCGGAGAGAAAAATGAAGACGTCGCTTGCGTCACCATAACCCCACGCTCCGTTAAAATATTACTGATTTGACGATATAATTGCTCGGAATACAGCTTGGCTAATTTCTCATTCGACGGGTCCACCAAATCAATCAACACAACATCATATTTATCATTGGTAGAAAAGGCGAATTGGAAAGCGTCTTGATTGACAATGGAAACACGCGGATCATGCAGAGAGCGCTGATTTATATCAGTGAGAAGATGATTAGTTTTCGCCAGATTAGTCATCACCTCATCGATATCGACCAACGTAATATGCTCAACACTGGGATATTTCAAAACATCCCGAGCCAGCAAACCATCGCCGCCGCCCATAATCAGCACGCGCTTTGGATTGGCGACTGAAGACAGAGCGGAAGTAGACAATGTTTCGTGATAACGCGCTTCGTCAAGGCTGGAAAACTGTAAATTGCGATTCAAAAACAACCTGGTGTCATTTTTATATCTCGTCAGGACAATTTTCTGATACGGCGTCTGCTGCTGCCACATCACGGGATCTTTATACGTTCGCTTGTCAATTCCGTGCTCAATTTCCGTCGCAAAAATGAAGAATCCCAAAAGCAACATTGTTGCAATAACGCTAATTGTCATAATAATTTTCGACGCTTTCATTTGCTTAAGAATCAGAACCGCAACTCCAATATTCAGCGTCGCCACCAGATACGCGCTACGCATTAAGCCAAGATACGGAAGCATAACGAGCGGGAATAATAGCGACGCAATTAATGCCCCAAAATAATCAAGCGCCAAAATCTTACTAAACAATTTCACTGACGACTTGCGTCCAAACTCCTGAAACATCTTCATTAAAAGCGGAATTTCCAGCCCAATACAAATACCGATCGCCAGACTTATGCAGGCAAAAATCAGCCAATGCGAGCGGGTAAATACAAACCCCAAATACATCAACATCACCGAATTTCCACCAATTAGCCCCAGAATAATTTCATTCGCAGCGAAGCTGGTCGCTGGATGAAGCTTGATGTAATTGACCAGCAGCGAGCCAATTCCCATACCGAACAGCGTCACGCCCGTCGCCAAGCTGAAGCTCAAAATCGAATCGCCCACCAGATATGATGCAGCCGCGCCTAAAATCAGCTCATAAATAATTCCGCCAATTGCTACCAAAATTGCTGCTGCAAATAAAGCAACTTGCTCCCGTTTTTTCGTACTTGATCGTGACATTATAACTCCTTTTATTTGCCAAGCCCGCCGCTACTGCCGCCATAAACACTGCGCGATCCGCCGTGACCTCCGCCATTACTATTGTCGGAATTGTTGTCAAAGATGAACGCAAACAAAATAATGGCGATAAATATAACAATAAATATAATCGTCGTCCAGTCAATCGGTTTAATGGTTCTGCCGAACAGCTCCTTTTGTTCTTTATCGCTCAATTGAACCTTGCGATAAGCATCGTATTCGCGATTGTTATACTTCTCAATCGTAATCAACTGACGGTTTTTCGGCGCGCCAGTATCCCTCAAAGTAGCGTACGCCATCAGTTCTTTCGGGAAAACTTGATATGTGTTTTTGCCCTTGATGTTCATAATTTCACCAATTCCAACCTCGTCAACCACCACAACATGATCCTTGCCATCCTGCTCAGAAACGGTGAATGATTGACCTTTTTCCAATTGCGTTGGGTCAATTGCCTGAGTAAAACGAATCGGCTCGTACAGAGAAACGGTTTGATCGCTGTGATCATATTCCACCCAGCTATCATAATCAGCCAGCCCGGTAATCTCCCACTCTTCCCAGTAGTAAAATCGCTTGTCTTTCTTGTCCCATTCGCGAAAAAGCAAACAGCCAACAACCCGCAGATTCGTCTTCTTACCAGTCAAAATCTGGTTAATCTTAAGTCGTGCCTTGGTTTGTTTCATATTACAATGCCATTTCTTTCATAATTATTTTTTCTGCGTCCAACACCCGCGCAACCAACTCTTTTATTTGTTGCAATTTGTCGTCATCCAGCATTTTACAAGTTGTCATCGCTATATACGCCACGCCGCTTTCCGGCCACGTATGAATCGCAATGTGCGACTCCGACAAAAGCAGGGCAGCGCTGATTCCTTGCGGAGAAAATTGATGCATCACCGATTTCAAAGAATGCAAGCCCGCCAGCTCCGTAACATTTCTTAACATTTTCTGCAGCTCATCCGCGTCATTAAGCAAAGCAGAATCAACTTCGCTCACTTTTATGGTTATAGATTGGACCGCGGCATGCATATTATAGTAATTATATCACCACTAGGGTGTCAGGAATAAAGGTGAAACGCGGGTCTTAGGGAATATCGGTATTTAGATTGTTGAGGAATTATAACCAAATAATACAGAAAAAATCCCCGAATCCCATTACCGGGATTTAAGTGGGGATTCTTCTGATTCTACTATAGCAAACACTCCTCAAAATGCCAACGATCAAATAGCCTGTAAATTTCTTAGAAGACAGACAATACGGCGAAATACTCTCTATGAGGGCAACATAAGAAAAGCCCCTGTGACGCCAGGGGAACTTATCGAACCTGGTTATAACACAGAGGCTTCCGGTCGTAATATAGCACGAGAAGCCCAAAATATCAACGATGAGAATGATCACGCCACAATAAGAAAATCCCCCATGGAGCCAGCAGGGATGAACCCGTCAGCTGAGTTACACCATCTAGGGGATTCTCATGCGGATAGTGTAACAAATAATATAACAGGGCGCAATACTCTTTATGAAGGTAATGTGCGAAGCCAAGAAAAAAGCCACCCAGGTGACCTTAATGGTGCGCCCCGTGGACAAGCCGAACGGGGACTGGGCGACTTTTCTAATGAAAATATAGCACGAGAAGTTCAGAGTGTCAATGAGGTAGATAAATTAGGCAATGTGTTAGCTTATGATATTTCAGACATAAGAAAATCGACTGGGCGCGGACTCGATGGTTCCGCTATTAGCGCAGATGCGCTTGACCAGTCGATTGACAACTCTAGTATACCAAACAATCCTCAAGATGTCAATGACGAGAACAGCCACATTACATACTCCATGGAGTAGACAAAGGCGAACCAGTACACTACCAAGAAGAACGAATTAAAGAGTTCATGGAACCGTGCAGAAAGTCAATTCAACGACCAGACACGCCGAAACCTGCACCGCAACCAGTACAACAGCAATCACACTATCGTGTTGGCGCAATCTGTCGTGACGGTTGGCAATCACATGCTACTGGAAGAGGAGCATGTTCACATCATGGTGGAGTAAGCGAGTGGCTGTATGAGTGATTGGCACGTGTGGTTTTTCTATGGCACCGCTGCATTTATTTCTGTATATTCAGTCATAACCTGGAAACAAATAATGTGGCTATATACGCTGGCGTCACCATATGGAGTTGATGATAACGATGTTGCTATAAAGATGTTTTCATGGAGCGCTCTGCGTCAGTTGGCTGCTAGTACCTTTTCCATACCGGCATTCATTTTGCTTGGTCAAAAATGTATAAGTAGTATTCCAATAGAGTTTGTTACTGTTCCATTTACTTTAGTTATTGCTACAGTAATATATACACTTGTATGTAGCTATTCGGCACCAGAAAAAGCATTTTATAGGCTCAAAAAGTATGGATACTTAGCGGAGGATGCAACTGGTAATGGGGGATGGATAGAATTTACCATTAGCCATTTTATGCAATATACCTATGGGATGGTCCTATCCCTTATCGGCATTATTGCAGCGTCTATATTTCTTCTGTATATAGCGTTATTCTAGCGTGCTACACAAAAATGCTGTACAACGACTTTGCCGTCCCCGACGCCAATACCAGTATAGGTGTACTTGGGGTCGAGCATGGCAGCTTTGTGCGGCGGTGAACTAAGCCACCAATCTATAGATTGCTTTGTATCTGTTCCGCTATCGTTCCAAGTCAAGTTTTCGCTGGCGTTCGTGCAAGCGACAACTTGAAGTCTCCTCATTTCTTCTGTAAGCGGTTGGTTCGTGTCTGGCATGTAGTGTCCGCGATAATTCCTAGCTATCATGTCGTCGGCTTTCATTTGAGCGGTCTTAGATAAGTTTGGGTGCAGTTTTAATGGTGCAACGCCGACTTTGGCTCGTTCAGTATTGACGGCGTTCAGTATTGACAGCTCTGTCGGCGGTTCTATCTTTTTGCTATTAGATAATTTGTTGGGATTTTGAAACGAAGGCGATTCTACGACAGGAGTTGTCTTTGTTATCTCTGTATTACGTTGAGCAACAAATAAATAGGCAGCAACTGCGCCAACGACTACTGCGATGCTAACAAAAATGACAAGAATAAATTTAGTCTTTTTCACGCCGACAGTATAACTGAAATCATCAGATTTGTCAATAACACTCCAAGTTACAAAAAGGAGTGTTATTCTTATGCAAGGAAATGAATCATATCGTCAGTACCTTCAATATCACGCAAACAATCACCCGTCAGCAACCAAACGAGCAGAAGCTCAAGCCCTTCTTAATGTTACTGGAGATGACGGTGGACTTAACGGCTACTTCCTGATGGGTAACGGCACTAACAATAAAGGTCAAACTGTCGGAGAACAAAAGTCAAACGGTTACACTGCATCATCCCTTAACCGTTCAGTCAATCCATGGTGGATGAATTCATATGCTAGTTGGCGAGACAGGTACAACAAAAAAACAGGCCTACCGCCTGAATCTTTTGCAGAAACATTTTAGCTAATGCTTTATTTTAACCTGTAGTGTTATATTGAAGTACCGAAACGGTACAGTAGAAGTATATACGACTAAAGCAATATTGTAAACCCCAAAAGTAAACGATATACTGAGAATAATTAAACAAGGATATCACACAATGAAACAATCATATTCTATAGGTCTAGACATCGGCACAGGTAGCGTAGGATGGGCAGTCATCAACGAAGATTTCAGTCTGCGCAGACATAAACATCAGAACATGTGGGGAGCAAATTTATTTAATGAAGCTCAAAAGGCTGAACTAAGACGCTCATTCCGCTCATCACGTAGAAGGCTCGCCAGAAGAAAGAGACGTATCACGCTATTGCAGCAAATATTCAACAATGAAATCTGCAACGTCGATCCCAATTTCTATCTACGTCTGACAGAATCCATGCTCTATATAGATGACAAAAGCTCGTCCTTAGATCTTGACGCCAACATATTATTCTCGGATCACACATTTACAGATAAGACGTATAGGGAAAAATATCCGACAATTTACCACTTGCGCAGCGAACTATTTCACAACCCAGAAAAACAAGATATTCGCTTAATTTATTTGGCATTACATCACATTATTAAATATCGCGGCAATTTCTTAATCGAAGGAGGAGTAGATGGCGTAATTTCGTCATTCGATAGCCAAAACTTGCAAAAATTCATGGAATTTATTGGAGCTGGCGATAAAGAAGCTAAGCAGATTAAGTCCATCTTGCTAAACCAATCTCAAACGCGAAGCGCTCGAAAATCAAGTATAATTCAGCTGTTACAGCCTTCTGCTGACAGTAAAAACATTATAAGCGAAGCTGTTGGCGCAGCAATTGGGCTAAAATGGAATGCGGAGAAATTGTTTGACGATAAATCCCTTGAAATAAAAGGAGAATTTTCTGATAAGAATTACGAAGATCAACGAGACGACATAGCCGCAGCAATCGGCGACGATCGATATGAGTTGATAGAAACCTTAGAATCGGTCTATCAATGGACAATTTTCAGTCAGTTTATCAGGAAAGATAGCTGCCTGTCTGACATCATGGTCGAAAAGTATGACGCTTATCGTCAGGATTTATCAGACCTCAAAGGGCTATTCCGAGATTTTCTCTCTAAAAAAGAATATAAATCATTTTTTCACGGAGATGCTTCAAAATTTGATCTATACAACAGGCACAAGATTGACGCAGATGATTTATATAAATCAATTAAAAAGCACTTAGGCGAATCGGCTAAAGATGATGCACGATATCAAAGATTTGAAAAACGGGCAGAATTGGGTGAATTTCTATCCAGACAGCGAATACGCGACAATGGCGCCATACCACACCAAATTCATCAATACGAGCTTGAGAAAATTATCGACAACCAATCAGCTCATTATCCATTCTTGGCGCAAAATCGTGATAAGATTATTAGCATTTTCACATTTAAATTGCCGTATTACATCGGACCATTAAAAACGGGTGGCGATTTTGCCTGGTCAATCAAAAAGAAAGATGGCGTAATTTATCCGTGGAATTTTAATGAAATCATAGACGACGAAGCTTCAGCTGAAAAATTTATCGAGAGAATGCGCAACAAGTGTACATACTTACCAGATAAAGATGTGCTTCCTAAGAATTCATTACTTTATCAAGAATATGAGTGTCGAAATGAACTAAAAAATGTAACAGTTAACGGGAAAAGGTTAAGTCCAGATATCCAAAATCGCATAATTGACGAGCTATTCACGAAAGAATATTCCGTTAACTATAAAAAGCTTGCAAAATACCTTTACGATAATCAAATATACGACACTAGTTCGCTAGTTATTTCCGGAACAGCCGACGATAAATCTTTCATGTCGTCACGAAAATCGTACATAGATTTTACTAAGAAAATTGGGATTGAAATCACGCCAGAAAACAAAGCGGCAATTGAGGAAATAACAAAATGGATAACCCTGTTTGAAGACAAGAAAATCCTGTCAAAAAAACTACAAAAATATAGTGACATTTTTAGTAAAGACCAGATTGATAGTATTTTGAAGCTAAAATATACAGGCTGGGGAAGACTATCCAGTGAATTGCTTGACGGAATTGCGGCGCACACTCGTTACGGAAAAATGACAGTTATTGAAGTAATGCGTCAATGTTCTGATAATTTTATGCAAATTATCCAAAGCGACCGATATGAATTCAAAAAAATCATAGAAGACGCTCTTCTGAAAGATACCACCCCAGAAATCACTTATGATGATATTAAAAATCTCGCAGCCTCGCCGGGAATTAAGCGCGCCCTCTGGCGAAGCATTCGGATTATAGATGAAATTGTCGATACGATCGGCTATAGTCCAAAATTGATTAGCATTGAGATGGCGCGAGGCGAAGAGGAAAAAGTCAGAACAAAAAATCGATATTCTCAACTAGAAAAGATGTATAAAGAATTATACGGAAAAGAATATAATAAATCTGATATAAAGCCTCAACTAGAAAATTATAAAGATTGCCTTGATAAGAAAAAATATTACCTGTATTTCTTACAAAATGGCAAATCTGCATACTCGGGTAAAAAACTAGACATTGAAAATGGACTTAAAGATTGCGAAATCGATCATATTTTGCCACGCTCATTGACAAAGGACGACTCTCTAGACAACACCGTCTTGGTATTGCGAGAAGAAAACCAGCTAAAGCTTGACGATTACCCAATATCACCCGATGTTCAAAAAAAGATGTTACCAATCTGGATGTCTTTAAAAAACGCCAAGTTTATGTCGCAGCTTAAGTTTCAGCGATTAACTAGCCAGAAACAACTATCAGACGACCAAATCTATGGTTTCATTAATCGCCAATTAGTTGAGACACGACAAATCTCCAAGCACCTGGCTAGAATGCTAACCGAAAAATACAAAGACTCATCAACAGAGGTGTTTACTATTCGCGCTGGCATGAGTTCCGAATATCGCCGCATTCACGACTTACCAAAATGCCGCGAAGTAAATGACCTCCACCACGCAAAAGATGCCTACTTAGCAGCAACTCTAGCCCAGTACGTAAAAGTCCGCTATCCGAAGCTTGACAAAGAGTTTATCTACGGAGAATATAAGAAATTTAAATCCGACAAAAAGAAAAATAACAGGAAATACGGCAGCTTCATCTTATCGTCAATGAAATATGACTTTACCAACACAAATACCGGTGAAATTGTCTGGCAGGGTAAATCATCCTGCGAAGTCATTGATAAAACGATGAAATACAATGACTGCTTGATTACGAGAAAAACCGAGATTGGTGATAATCAATTCTATGATCAAACCGTCTACAGTAAAAACTCAGGCAAGAAGATGACAGCAAGAAAAGCTCACCTACCAGTCAATAGATACGGTGGATACTCTGGCAAAAAAGCAGCTTACTTTGTGATGATCAATTATTTTAAGCAGTCAAACAAAAAAGAATCTCCCGTAACTGAGATAATCAGCATTCCGACGCAAATATACACCTTAGAGAAGACTCACCCAGGATCGATAGATAAATATATCCAAGATAATTATAAAGATGCCGTAGTGCTTCTACCAAAAGTACCAATCAACCAAAAAATTGAGTATGATGGTAACGAGCAATTTATAGTTGGCAGTAGCGAAGTTACCAACGCCAAACAATTAAAACTTCCTTACGATATCGAATATGCCATTGCAATAGCACTAAAGCGCGGAATTCCACGCGTTACGATTTCAGAAGAACAAGCCGACGAAGATGATAAATTACGCGACAAACGCAATAGACAAATCGAAAAAAGAGCTAAGGTTATTGATGGAATAAATCGCTTTTGGAAAGTTTACTCTGATAAGCTCGCTAATCAATATCAACAATTCGGAAAGGCAGGGGATAATGCTCGCAATGCAGCACCAGAATATGACAAACTATCAATAGACGACAAAATAGAGGTTATTAAACTAGTTCTGGTGGCTACGAGCGCTGGATCTGGTCGCGTAGACATGAAAGGTAGCGAGAAGAATCCTAAATTCCCAGAGTTAGGTCTACCGAATTCATTTGGTCGCATGTCAGGAAAGGCTATAGACCCCCTCAATGTTACCTTCGTCTACGAGTCTATAACTGGCTTGCACTGTCGAAAGCTAAACGGAAAATCATTAGGGCATAAGCGTTAAGCTATGTCTTGGCGAACTGTAATCGTCAAAAATCGCTGTAAATTAAGCTATAAAAATGATTATATGCTTATTACTAGCGACGACAATGAAAAAACACTCCACATAAGTGAAATTGGCACTTTAATAATTGAAAATACCGCTGTTAATCTGACGGCTTATCTACTGTGCGAATTATCTCGCTATAAAGTCAAAGTGATATTCTGCGATCATCAGCGTAATCCGTATGGAGAGATAATTCCTTATTACGGATCTCACAATGTAAGCAAACAGATGTCAAAGCAAAGCCAGTGGTCGCAATCGACCAAAAATAACTTATGGAAAACAATCGTTACTCAAAAGATAATTAAGCAAGCCCAAACGATCTATAGAGAAACTGGCAATAGTTCCGCTTGCGAAGCACTAATGAACTTCGCCGCGAACGTATCTCCCGGAGATCTCACCAATAGGGAAGCTCATGCAGCCAAGCTCTACTTCAAAGAATTGTTTGGTCCAAAATTTTCACGAGACAGCTCTAATGATATAAATGCGGCATTAAATTATGGCTACGCCATTCTTCTGTCTGCCTTCAATCGAGAGATCACGGCTGCTGGATATTCAACAACTATAGGCGTCAATCACTGTAATGAATACAACCCGTTCAATCTTACTTGCGACCTCATGGAGTCATTCAGACCTATAGTCGACAGCGAAGTTTACAAATGCCGCAATTTTACATTTGACGACTTCTTTAAGAGTAGGCTGATTGAAATTCTTAACCATAAAGTTGTTATCCTCGGCAAAGAACAGTTCCTATCAAACGCTATCAGTATCTACGTGAAGCTATTTTTCAGGACAATGGAAACAGGGGACGACGAGCTACCTGAATATGAATTAATATAACTATGAGAGTACGCTATATGAGAATGATTATATTCTTCGACTTACCAATGACCAATGCTAACGAGCGCAAAACATACGCCACTTTTCGCAAAAGACTCACCCAAGAAGGATTTGTTATGATGCAGCAATCTGTTTACACTAAACTGGTGCTCAATTCCACAAATGAAAAATCAACTCATGACAGAATCAAAAAAATAATACCAGAAAACGGTATAGTTCAATTATTGACCGTAACCGAAAATCAATTCGCATCAATGGAATATCTGGCTGGAAAATATGATGAATTATCAATTCAAAATACAGACAGGACAGTAATTTTATGAGGATTAAAATTTCAGGATTCGACAATGCAGTATCGATACCAGAGAGTGGGGGAATTGCGACACTAGCCATCCACAATGATTTGTTTTTTAGAAAAATTATAGAAAATATACTTGATTCATACACAAAAAGAGAAGAGAATAATCGCATTGTAATTTGCGATGACAACTGTAATCCACTAGACATAACAAAAGACTCGCTAATAATTACTGACATATATTCATACGACTTATCCAGCCGAACTATTACTGCGGCGTTATATAAAAACATTCAGGATAACAGCGATATAGATCAGACAAAAATAGAGCAAATAGAATCGAGCATATTTGACATCCTTGATAACATAAATATCGATTTCTCACAAAATTTGAGTTACCAATCGACCATTTCCATGAATGATATCTTAAAGATGGCGCACGTGGGGCTGGAGGTAAATTTAAGGAATAACTATATTGATAGACTTTATGGTATCATAGATTCAGCGCAACAATTACTGTCAAAACAGCTAGTAGTTTTGGTCAATCAGCGCCAATTATTATCGCATAGTGAGTTGCGGGCTCTTTTACAATACGTAGAAGATAATCATTTTTCAGTACTTTTTATTGAAAAAATCTGTAAAGACAAATTAGACAGCGAAGGACTTTTGTCCATAGATGACGATTTTTATGATTTTAGTACTAATTCACGATAATATCAAGTAAGCGCTACCGCGTTTACCTCTGTAAAACCGCACATATGAGGTTTTACAGTAGTGTTATATTGAATAGTACTGAAACATTCGCCGCGCTTTCCTCCCCGTAAAACGTGTTTTACAGTAGTGTTATATTGAATAGTACTGAAACTATCGCGCCCGTCCAAATGGAAATCCAAGAGTTTTACAGTAGTGTTATATTGAATAGTACTGAAACAATAATTACAATCTAAACAAGGAGAACGAAGGTTTTACAGTAGTGTTATATTGAATAGTACTGAAACCAAGCGAGGGCGTGAACATCGAGCCAATTAGTTTTACAGTAGTGTTATATTGAATAGTACTGAAACCCCTGTTTTTGGCTATGTTGCCAGTTAGCAGTTTTACAGTAGTGTTATATTGAATAGTACTGAAACAAGAAGATGGAAAAGGTGAGATTGTAGTAGGTTTTACAGTAGTGTTATATTGAATAGTACTGAAACGAAATAAAAGAACCGACAAACAGTAGTAACGTTTTACAGTAGTGTTATATTGAATAGTACTGAAACATTACTTACGGTGAAGATACTATTACTGTCGTTTTACAGTAGTGTTATATTGAATAGTACTGAAACTAAAAATACTATAGTAGGCTTTCGGCCGTCGTTTTACAGTAGTGTTATATTGAATAGTACTGAAACGCGATGGCGCCCACTGTGATTTAACCGTGCGTTTTACAGTAGTGTTATATTGAATAGTACTGAAACATGGCGTTGACCGTAGCGTGGCGGTTGACTGTTTTACAGTAGTGTTATATTGAATAGTACTGAAACTGTCGGTTCGCGCGTGTATATCGGTCGTCAGTTTTACAGTAGTGTTATATTGAATAGTACTGAAACGTGTTGAATTCCGTTCGCATATGTAGATAAGTTTTACAGTAGTGTTATATTGAATAGTACTGAAACACATAATGCAAGCGTTTTACATACATTTTAGTTTTACAGTAGTGTTATATTGAATAGTACTGAAACTCTTTGACGGTGATGACCACATCAAAGTCGGTTTTACAGTAGTGTTATATTATATCTAAATTGTTAGGGAACTATAACCAAAGGCGATATTATTGATTTTTCAATGATGGTTGTAGTAATATGGCAGTGTAAGACAGTAGCGCCCCTCTTATGTTAGAGCAACGCGGGCTGTCTTATTTTATTTCGACTGATGTATTACCCTTAAACACCACCAGAACTGTATAAATGTCTAAATTATTAGAGAACTACTGACATCATAATAATATGTTGACCTACTCCGCCTCTTGAAGACGGTTGCATGAAGACATCTCAAAAAAGGGGTGTCTTTTTTGACGGCTTCGAAAAAAATAATAAATACACTCCAAATACAAACTTAATCGCTGAATCAATATATGCTATCACTTCTAAAGGTATAGCAATAAAAATATATCCTACAAAAACATTAATGGCGCAAATAAGACCCAGATATATCATTGATTTTCCGTGTACAAAATAATACGGGAAAAAATGCAGTGCGGTTGCCATCAGCGCTCCCAGCCAAATCAATCTCCAATTTTCAGTCGCAAAGAATGGTCCACCCAGCAAAACCATCAAGATAAATAATAAAATAACGGCATATAAAGATACTTTCTTTTGAAATTCACTTGAAGAGCCGTCAGATAGCCTATTTAGCACCTTTTTATTCATGTTGATTGAGAAAAAACTAATAACATATCCAATGCTAAATACTTGCATATTTATTATTTGTTTTCCTCCTATTAGAGTAGCTATTGAAATAATCGCCGCTATTACAATTAGCCACAATCCACACGCTCTCTTATAATTAAATTCCAACTTTTCATCTTTATTATAATTTAAAAAAGCCATAAATATCTCCGATAAAATTATCACTCTTATTATATCACCGCAACGATAAAACCTAAAAATCGTAAGCATTTATTATCAACATATGATAAACTAATCTCATGGAAACGCTTATGTTTATAGCTATAGTAGCCGCCGCAATTATTTTTCTAGCAATCAAAGCAAGGCAGGGGACTGACAGCGACACAAGCCCAATTAAAACCCCAATAAAGAAAGAGTATGTATATATCAAAAAATCTTGTGCAATGACGCCAAGCGAATTATCGTTTTACAAAACACTACACGAAGCAATAAACGGATGTGTAATTATACCTCAGGCTCATTTAAGTATGTTTTTAGACCATGAGATAAAAGGGCAAAACTGGAAGGCGGCTTTCGCGAGAATAAACGGCAAATCTGTAGATTTTCTAATTTGCACCAATGATATGAAGCCTCTCATAGCTATTGAGCTTGATGATAATACTCACAATCAGCCTGATCGGAAAACGCGCGACGATTTTGTCAATTCAATTATAGCCAATACTAATATGCCCCTACTGCGATTTAAGGCGGGCGAATGGAACAGTGAAATAATTAAGCACAGAATCACCCAAGCTCTTTCGCAAAACTAGCAATTAAAGAACAATAGAACAAAATACGAACTAATTATTAGTCATTTTTAAGCGTACATAAAGCCGAATCCGGCTGAGTATTTATATTGATAAATTTTGCGCGATACAAACATAAATTATAAAATCCGAGCCAATGCAGATAAACCAACGTACAGCATAAAACGCACCAAGCCGACAAATAGGGCGGTTTATAAAACAATAAATGACAAGTAGGTTGATTTGGTAAAAATGAGATAAATTTATCGCGAAGAAAGACGATGGAATAGTCGTGTTTTAGATATAGTTTTAATGTCGCACAATGTACCTTTTACGCAATAATAAATACGTCACAAAGATGAATAATAATATGTCTACATGTATTCGCCAACACCTTATAAAACGAACTTTTCTGATAATTCGGCTAGGGGATTCTCTATTATATACAACCTCATAAAACATACCGTCTTTTATAAAAAATATACACCAAACAAAATACGAACTTAAAAAATATTTTTTAATTCCAGCACTACACATACCGGAGTGCTACATTGATATTTTTACATCAATATAAACTCTGAGTATGCGCGCCGTAAGCTCGTTAAGTTTTCCACAACGCATTTTATATTTATTTGACATTTTTATATTTTTATTGCCCTACTCCCCTAGTTTATCATTTTGCGATTATTTGACTTTTGCATATTTTTATATTGTTATATATATTTTCTACGCCATACGAAATAGAACAAAAAGAGAACTTACTCTATCCAGAAGAGAAGTTGGCCGCCCTACTTATAGAATGACCTCTGATCTACCCTGACGTCTATATACCCCGGCTTCGCACCGTTATTATCCAAATAGCTCAAAGTAGCTATCGCTTGTTTAACCTGAGCTTGAGCAGACCTATCTACCGTCATACGGATCTGGGTTTCCCTACCCTCGACCTTAAACCAGACTTGGCGTACAGTATTAGCCGGCAGAATAACCTCTGAAACATTCATTTTATGTTGCGAGAATTCAGACACGGCTTGACCAAGGAAGCTCAAGAATTGACGATTGATAACCTCTTGACCACCCCTGGTTGGCAGACCACTCTCATCACGAACAGCAACCGTAGGCGAGGCAAAATAGTTCTGCTCAAAAGTAACACCGCTATCATCAACAAAATAAATCTTATCCCCGGAAGACCACTGAGCTACCGGCTGCCTAAACGTCAATTTAACGGCTGATCGCGCTAGAAAATCTCCCTCCACGCGAATGTTTTTTACCTCAGGAGCTTTCTGTAAAAAGAACTGCTTTAGGTCATTATTATTGAGGAAAAACCGAAATCTCTCCGCTGGATGGGCGCTGTAATATTCATTAAGAACACCCACGTATTTATTAGCGCCACTGGAACTCTTTGCGTCGGGGGTTTGGACTGAAATATTGATTGTCAATTGAAACAAAAGGAATATCACAATAAGCAGACTTACCGCAGTCGCAAGCATTTTCCGCATTACACGGCGACGTTTTTTCACCAATTCGTGCGTCTCGAGTCTCTCAGAAGTCTCCAAAGGGGAGGATGTTTGGCGGCTATTAAGTGTCCTGTTCCTACGATACGATTGGGCGGGCAAATCATCGTAATTCTCAGTCCGACGACGCGCCGCGATTTCTCGACGACTTAGATTCTCGTCCGATTTTTTCTTAGAGAAGGGGAATTTCACTTTCGCCTACCCTGCCTTCGCACTGTAGTAAGAATAATCTTCGCCATATCTTTAGCCGCGTTTGGCTTGGCAAATTTACCGAAGTTATCGCCCAGACCTTTAAGGATTTTCTGAGATTTTAATACGCCAATTATTTTTCGTGCCAAGATTTGGTTGTCCTTATCTAGCTCATCTTCGGAAACTATCAACGCCGCCAATGCGTCCTGGTAAACTTTAGCGTTTTTCAATTGATGCCCGCCTGTCAAATGACCGTTGGGGATGATGATTGTCGGTTTATGTAGCGCCGCCAATTCCAGAAGAGTAGTCGCCCCTGCCCTGGTTACGACTATATCCGCCGCCGCCAAAACTTCCGCCATTCCGTTGTGAACAAACGCCTGCAATCGCCAGCCCTCCCGTTCGTCAGTTTGCTTGAGAATTTCTTCATATTGCTGATTTCCCGATATCAAAAATACCGAAGCCTCAGAAAGCAGGTTTTCCCTAATTGCTACAATCGCGGAATTAATTCGGCCAGCTCCGAGTCCACCGCCAGTGATAACAACCAGCGGCTTGTTGACGTTAAAGCCCAATTTTTCCTTCAATTCTTTCCTCTCAGCCTCAGAATATGGATGGAATTCTGGCGCAACTGGAATGCCAACATATGAAGCTTTTTCTGGTGGATAATTGTAATATTCAAGCGGCGCGCCCGTGCCGATAGCTTTTGCAAAGGGGCTCAGTAAGCGATTTGTCAAACCTGGATGCGCGTCAGAATCATGCAAAACCAACGGAATTCTTAATAGCCGAGCTGCATAGCCAACCGGCAAACAAACATATCCGCCTTTAATGAAAATAACGTCTGGACGCCACTTCATAAGCTTAAATAAACTTTGGAAAAATCCAACCATCACCTTAAAACCGTCGCGCAAATTTGGAAATAAAATTGATGGATGTAGATGAAACGAGATGCTTTTTCCGTGATATCGGCGTAATTTTCCAGCAATAATCAAATCGACCGGAATATTTTCATCGAACTTAGCAAAAATCCCGCGTGTGCTGGCGCCAAATTTTTTATCGCACCAAAAACGAAGCTCGTGATCACCAGTTTTCTGTAATTCTCTAAATACGGCTACCACTGGCGTAACGTGTCCGCCTGAGCCGCCGCCGACCGCTAAGATCTTGGCCACTTTCACCCTCCTCTAATGCTTTATGTGACGTATATTTGGAAATTTGGAAAACTAAACCTAACGCTGCCGCGATAAACAGCATACTTGTACCGCCATAACTTAATAATGGCAATGGAATTCCAGTAAGCGGCGCCAGCCCTGTCATTGCGGCAATATTCAGTATCACGTGAGAAGCAATCCAGCCAAAAATTCCCGCCACAATTAGCCGCAATGTCACGTTCGGAAGCCTCGCGGCTACGTGCAAAATCGACAATAATAAAGCTGTAAATAGCGCCAATATAGCCATTAAGCCAACAAAACCAAACGTTTCCCCCATGACAGCAAAAATAGAGTCGTTAGTCGCCTCTGGAAGATATCCTGTCGCCTGAACACTCTTGCCAATTCCAAGCCCCAGAAGCCCGCCAGAACCAATCGCAATCCTGGCCTGTTGAATGTGATAATTCTTGTTCTCCTGACTGCTCGTCCCTTTGTGACTATCGCCCTGCACGAAAGTCATCACGCGCTCGATTCGGTGCGGCGATGTAAAAATCATCACCAAACCACAAAGTGCAACAATCGCCAGAATCTTCTTGAAAATCTTCCAATCAATTCCAGCCACCAAAATCATTGATAAGATAATCGCTATCAACGAAATTCCCGTTCCCAAGTCTTTTTGCAAAAACACAATCATCAGCAGTGACAAGCCGGAAATAATGCCCAGTGGAATGATAGTTTCCTGAATATCGTTCAATTTTCCTTGTTGCGACCGCCGCCCTAAAAATCCTGCCAAAAACAACAGCACGCCATATTTAAGCAATTCTGACGGCTGAAAACTTCCCAGCACGCCCAATTGAAACCATCGATACGCACCGTTAGTTTCCTGTGCAAATGACAAATGAAGTACCGCGCCCGAGAGAAATAGTAAAATACATAGCACAAATCCAGCGTAAAGAATGTATTTTGATCTCTCGCCAATAAACCATTTGTACGGCGTAAAGTAAAACGCAGAAAAAGCCACGATAGCAATAAACACACTCGTCAGCTGCTTACCAAAGAAATACGTATCGCTATAATTCGTGCCGTAAGCATAATTCATCACGTTGGCGCGTTGCGGCCCCAGCGCATACATAACAATCAGCCCAAGTAGCAGCAAAAGCCCCATATAAAGCACAATCTGGTACATCGGCCGATGACTTCGAACCGGCTGAGCGATAGATTGACGATTTTTGGCGATCGAATTACGCAATATGACCTCCAGCGAGCGCCAGCATCACGCCGATAAACGCCATCACGCAACCAATAACCCAGAAGCGCATCGTCACTTTAGTTTCCGGCCAGCCAATCGCCTCCAAGTGATGATGAATCGGCGCAGATAAGAAAATCTTTCTCTTAAACAGCTTCTTGCTGACGATTTGAGTCAAGCTAGATCCCGCCTCAATTACAAATAGCAAGCCAATCACAGGAAGTAGGAGTAGAGAGTCGGTTAACATTGCCACAACGCCCAAACACACGCCGTAAGCAAAACTTCCAACGTCGCCCATAAAGAATCGAGCTGGATAAATATTGAACCACAAATAACTCAAGAGCACTCCGACAACCGTAAAGCAGAATCCCGCCAATATAACATGTTGTTGCAATAAGGCAATCACACCAAACGCCCCAAAGCTAATACCAAGCAGCCCGCCTGCCAGCCCGTCCATTCCGTCAGAAATATTAACAGCGTTGCCAGTAGCCACCACCGCAAATGCAAACAACGGAACTATCAACCAACCAATATTCACCTCGCCCACAAACGGCACGTGGAAACTCGCCACGCCCAGTTTGGCAAAGAAAAACCAACCAAGCACCACGCCAATCAACGTAATCAGCGCAAACTTCACTGGACTACGAAGCCCAGCCGCGCCGCCGCCCAAACCGCGTAGATTGATAATGTCATCAATTAGCCCAACAATTCCACCGCCAACCAACGCCGCCAGAGGAAGCCAGGTCTGCGCTCGGTCTAGATTGAAGAAAATCGTCACCACAAAGATTGAAATTACACCAATTACTCCAGCCATCGTCGGGATGTTTCGCCGCAGTTTTGCCGCTTGAAATTTGGCGAAAATCTTCAGCTTTTTCCCATCAGTGCTTTCCGACCTTTGGCGCTTCCAGAAGCGATATCGATAAGCAAAAAACGTATAAATTGGCGTTAAAAACATCGCTAGTAAAAACGCGCCGACGCTCAGTAAAAATACGTGCGTCAATTCATTGGTCATTGTTTGTAAAGCTATTCCCATATTTATTCCTTTGGTGCTATTTTCATATAATCAATCATCCAGTTGGATATATCTGTAAAAATTGGTCCAGCGTGAAGATTTCCCTGTAAGTTAATCCCTCTTCCCGGAGCCGCTACACGTACCATTATGACATATTCGGCGCCATTTTTTCCACCGCCATAACCAATATATGTAGCAATCGTCTCCTTCTGAGTGTAAGCGCCATTAACCACCGCTTCAGAAGTACCAGTTTTTCCGCCAATTTCATAGCCAGATTTGTCACTCTTTGATAGGAATGAAGATCGGCGCGCTGTCGTTAGCATCGTTCGCATCTGTGATGACGTACCGCCGCTTACGGTTTGGCGAATGGCTTTATTTTCCGACGATTTCAGATTGCCAGATTCGTCAATTGTGCCGACGAGAATGGTTGGCCTGTAATATTGGCCTCCGTTAACTAGCGACGAAAATCCAGCCGCGACTTGAACCATAGTCAAGTTCATACTCTGACCATAAGTCATAGCCGAATAACGAACCTCATTTCCTTCAGCGCTATCTGGCGGATAAATATAGCCCGAAGCCTCGCCCAGCTCAATTCCAGTTTTAGCGCCAAAACCAAATTTATCGTGATAATATTCATACAAAGTCTGGCGAGCCGGCAAATTAATCTGCGAACCATTTCCTAATTTTCGAATCGCGGTAATCGTACCGACGTTGAGCGAATTGTTAAACGCGCCTTGAATCGTCATCGTGCCGCCCAAACCTCTCAAAACATTACACATCGTGCGGTCAGCGACTTTAATACAATCGGTATTATTATATGTACTAGACGGGGTGATAACACCCTTGTCAATTGCCGTAGCGAAACTAAAGGACTTGATAATCGATCCTGGTTCAAACGGAACCATCGACGCGCTATCCACAAACACCGACCCGTTTTTCTGCTTGGCAAAATCCGCCGGATTATAAGTCGGATAATTCGCCATTGCCAAAACCTGACCGTTTTTCGGATTCATAACAATCACGCTTCCTTCGGTGGCGCCAGCTGCTTCAATTCCCTTTTTCAGTGCCAATTCAGTCTGGCTTTGAATATTCCTGTCCACCGTTAGTGCCAAATTGTCACCAGATTTCGCCTCGATTCGCATATTATTTTTTCCAACCGTCAAAGGTATGTTTCTCACGTCAGTTACAGATTGCAGCAATCCGTCCCGACCTTTAAGCTGCTTATTCAAGGAGCCTTCGACGCCATATTGACCTTCGCCAGCCGCATTCACAAATCCAAGCACGTGCGCGCCCAGTTCGCCCTCAGGATAATTTCGAATAGAACTTTGCTGATACAACACGCCCGCAAAGTTTTTCTTTTTCAATTTTTCCGCTTGAGTTCTGGTGATATTTTTCGCCAAAACTTCATAGCGCGACTTTTTATTATTAAGCCTTTCAGATACATTTTCCGTCATTTCACCGCCAGCAATCTCCCTTAGACTATCAACAAGCTGGCTCCGCTCTTTATCGTCAATCGACTGCGGGTCCGCAATCACCGTATAGACCGCCTGATTAAGCACCACAGGAACTGGCGTTTTTCCGTCCATCATGTAAATTTTCCCGCGCTCCGCAGGAATGATAAATTGACGCTGCTGACTCGCCCGCGCCAACTCCGTATACTTGCCATATTGCAAAATCTGCAATTGGAATAATCGCAACACAAAAGCCGCCATCACTACTAGTAAAGCGATGGCTAACCAACCAGTTCTTGAACGAATAAGCCGCTGCATATTGCTTATCCTATTATATCACTATTGTGCGTAATGCGTTTCAGTTGTCGTCATAGCTGAAGCGACATTGCTATTCTTCACCTTCTCTAGCGCCGTCAGACGCGCATTCTGCACTTCCAATTCTGACTTTTTTGCGCTTAGTTCGGTGATTTTTGTATCCAGACTCTGAGCTTCATAGCCGTAAGCTGTAAGCCTGGTTGCCTGAGTAAGATAAATCAAGCCCAGTACTGTAATCATCAATGCAACTAGCACTGTATGAGCAACAGGACCAAGTTTGACCTGAGACTGAAAACGTGTAGAATTCTGATTTCGGCGCAATTGACCGTGTGAACGTCGTGAAGTAAATGTGGTGGTGGTTGTCATTTGTCTCTATCTTTTATGTTTATATTTGTGTTTAGCATAACAAACCAGCCCGCCCGTTAAAGACAGGCTGGTTTCTCTAAGGTATATTCCGGAATACGCTTTAGTTTAGCCGCGGCGTACTGAAACAGCCTCTGCCTTGTCCGTATTCTGGAATTCTACTTTGATGTGGATTGGCATAATAGCCTCCTTCTTTTTGTTTTATTTTTTCACGGCGTATCGAAATTTTGCACTTCGACTACGCGGATTGTGAACATCTTCAGCTCCAGACACTGGTTTTTTCTCTGGAACAATCAGCTCGGCCTCATATCCAGCCGTTGCTTGCTCCGAAAAGTAACGCTTGATCAATCTATCTTCCAAGCTATGAAAACTAATTATTCCTACTCGCCCGCCCCTATTAAGTAAGCGTGGCAAAAGTGGCAATAGTTCTTCAATCAGCTTAAGTTCGCGATTGACTTCAATGCGCAGCGCCTGAAAGGTACGAGTCGCAGGATGATGCTTCATGCTACCGCGACCAACGGTTTGCTTGATCAGATCAGCCAGCTCAGTCGTTCCCTGAATTGGTCGAGCTCTTACAATTGCCTGCGCAATTCGCCTTGCTCGTCCGGGATTTTCCTCGCCGTAACGAATAATCAGCTGCGTCAAATCATCAACCGAATACGAATTGACAATATCTGCCGCTGTAATTTCCGTCCGATTGTCCATCCGCATATCCAGCGGACCGTCAAATCTGAACGAAAAACCTCTCTCTGCTCTGTCAAGCTGCGGTGACGACACCCCCAAATCAGCCAAAATCACGTCAAATTTACGCCCCTGCTTGACCAAATCTTGCGCTGCACTCACAAAATCTTTGTGAATTAAAGTTACGCCTTTCTCAGCCAAATCGCCCAATGTTTTAATCGCGTTTTCATCACGATCGACCAACACTGAGCTTAAGTAGTTATCCGTCCTATTTAAGAATGCCCTGGCATGGCCGCCATAGCCAGCCGTCAAGTCGAGATATGACTCGCCTTCGACTGGCTGCAGCTTGCTAAGGGTTATCTCCAAAAGTACGGGAACATGAATCGGTTCGCTCGCTTGGAGTTCTTCCGACTGTGGTGGATGTTCTTTAATACTCATCATTATTCCATTATACAGAAATAATGCTCGAGATCACCTAACTGGATATTTAATTCTGGCTTTTTTTGTATTTGTGTTTTGTTTGTTTTTGTTGTCTTAGAGTGGAAATTTGTTGATTGTCAGTAACAACCATGTTTTCCAAAGAGACTTATGTGTGAGGTGGAGTTTTTTTGGGAGGTGTTTGAGGAAGGTACGTTGCCGTTTTTAATGTGGAGCAAATTGCCACATGCCATTTTCAAATACCCAGATAGTTGATCTCGAGAGGTTTTAATTGTTAAGGTGCTTAGCTAATCTACTATTCCGCATTCTCGGCCGCTATTAGCCGAAAATATTCCCCCGCTCGCACAGCAACGACTTCTCTGTCAATTCCAGCGTAGTCGAGCAAATGCTGCTCAATCGTCACTCGTCCTTGTTTTTGGTCGAGCGCCGATGCGGTTTTACCTCGTCGGAATTTAACGTTCAGGTCGGCAACTCGCTCATCCAGAATACTTCCCGTTAGAGCGCTTTCCACTTCCCGATCCCAGATCTGCTGTGGATACAAGTGGAGATATTTACCAAACCCGCGAGTTAGCACGACGCCTGATGCAAATTCTGCCCTGAGTTCAGCCGGAATCGTCAAGCGTCGCTTGTCGTCCAACTTACGCTCAAAGTAATCTGTCTGCACGTCGTCCTTCCTTCGTGGTAGATTAGTTGTTTTTTACAGTGGATGTTTGTTTTTGTTGGTGATTTTCCATCAACTTTCGTTCCACTGACTCCACTATACTACCCACACCTACCCACTTGCAAGCCCTTTTTATAACTTTTTACCCATTTTTACGTCAAATAAAAACTTTTCCACATTTTTGTGGAAAAGCCTAGTGTTGGGTTGATGTAAACCTACGCTATTAGTGGTTTTAGACAATGGATTAGCACTTAAGGTTATTTCAGACCAGCCTACAGTTGAAAGGCAGCCTAGTATACGCTTTTAACAATAAAAAGAACACCGGCGAACCGCTCAAGTAAGGCGATTTAGTTCCGGTGGTTCTTAGCGTCAGTATAGTAAATAATACTCAATAAATCAATAGCGATAAGCTCCGGCGCCCTCTTCAATAAACTACTAATGAGATCTAAAGGCTGTACCTCTATATCTCTCAACAGACTCCCTGCTCGCCTGCCTCAAGACCTCGTCAATTGCCAGCGCGTCAGGAGAAACTTCCAGCGCCCTACAGTTAATTCCATATAGATACAAATTGTCCAAATCTCGCACACGACTCAAGGCGACATAGCCCATACCCTCGACAAACGCCTTTCTCAGATCAATCTTAGCCGCATCCAGCGTCATTCCCTGACTTTTGTGAACCGTTATAGCCCACGCCAAACGCAGTGGAACCTGAGAAATGCTCGCTCGTTTACGCTCTCCGTCTCGCAATTCCCAAATATCCGGTACCATCGTCACCCGACGACCATCTCGAAACTCAACAACCGGATATTCCGTCAACGGCTCGAAATCAACTACCGTGCCGACACTTCCATTGGCATATAATTTTTGCGGCGAATTTTTGACCGCCATCACCAACGCGCCCAGCTTAATCACCAAATTTTCTGGCGCCAGAACCGACCTTTGCAGATTCTCTACATAAATCTTCGAGCCCGTCGTCGTCTGTTGATACGAACGTTCTTCCCCCGGCAATTCCGCCAATTTTTGAACATTGATATCATCAACATCAACATTTACGGTGTGCAGCTCTGTGATATCACCATCTGGCGGCTCAATTTCCGTACGCGCCAACAGCGCCTCGACGTGACGTCTCCTAACATCGCCAGTTCTTAGAGCGGTCAGAATCTCCAAAAGCTGCTCATCATTCTGACGATATTGTCGCTCCAAATATAAAACTGCCGGCCGAAGTCCTTGCCAAGCATCAGAATAAACCACAAAACCGCCGCCCTGCTCGTTCGGACGGTTCACTGGCGGCAATTGGAAAAAATCGCCACTCATCACCAACTGAATGCCACCAAACGGCCGATCATTTTCCCTGACGGTTCGTAAAACTTTATCAATCATATCCAGCCGAAAATCGTGAAGCATTGAAATCTCGTCAATGATCAACACGTCAGTTTTAGAAATCACATCACGCCGCGTTTTTGACAATCGTTCAAAAAAATTGTTCGGCAAATGATCACTCACACCAATACCACTCCAGCTGTGAATCGTATTGCCCCCAAGGTGCGTTGCCGCCAGACCAGTTGTCGCTGTTACTGACACCTTTTTACCCCGTTTTCGCGCCTGCGCAATAAAAGTATTCAACAGGTAAGTTTTGCCCGTTCCAGCCGCACCAGTCAGCAACGCCGACCGACCGCTCAGCAGAATAGCCAGCGCTAATTCTTGATCCATTTTAGCCCCGTGGCGGTTCGCCTTCTGGCTCGCCGAGCAGCTTCTTCGACTTAATTTCGTAACGCTTGCCCGTGATTTTACTTTCGATATAATCCTCATTGATGAGATTTACGAACATATCCAAATCATTGCCGTCCATGATAATAATCGCGCCGTTATCGTCGCTCATCAACTCCAATTGCATCTCATCAGCATAGTCCAAAACATCTTCCTGTTTAACCGCGCCGATTTCCAATTTCTGCAATTTATTAATCGTCTTTTTGCGCTCCTTCACCAACGTATTAAGATCCATTCCCTCAGGAAAACTCAGCTTATATTCCTTCTCAATTTCCGCTACTTTTTTATCGGCAATCACCTGCTTTTTATATTCATAGCCAAACATTCGCTCAAATTTTCCAGGATTAAACGCAAAAATATCTTTACCGACAATCAAAACTTGATTATCATCCGGAACCTTAAAACCAATCTCTGCATTAAACGAACCAAATTTGCCGTCAGAAAATTCCCAAGCCAACGCGCTCTTCAGTGTCTGACCTTGCTGGATTAGCTTAACCGTGTAGAATGTCGCGTCAGAGTTGTTCGGATCGGTAAATCGCGCCACAATTCCCTTCATGCGCTTGAATTCGTGCTCAGTTTCCGAAAACTCCACGATGTCATGACGCTCGTGCTCGATTAGATGAATCAACGTTTCAGCTCGCCCAACCTTCTCCAGGTCAGTCCTCAATAAAACATTATCTTCCGATTCGCTCAATTCATAATCACGAACGCTCAATCCAGTGCCCGCACCCAAATTGACTTGATTGATATAATCAAACAAGAACAACGGTCTGAGTTGCTGCTCAACATCGCCTTTTATTGGCATAAAATACGGCGTGTAATTTTTGCTAAATAAGAACAGCTCTATCTGTAAATCATTCTTTTTTGCGTCATTTTGATTTGCCCACAAAAAAATATCAGTCGTTTCCCTCACTTCTTCCATTTTTCTAGTATAGCAATTTTTATCAGATGTCGCTAGCAGTTATTTAGCTAATCTCTCGCCTTCACGCGCTCGATTAGCCCATTCGTCCGCTAGTTCATTCCCTTCGTCGCCCTCATGACCGCGCACCCAACGCAAATCCGCCTGAGAGTTTGAATATAATTCGTACAGTTCACGCACAATATCCAGATTTTTAATCTCGCCACTCTTCTTCGTCCAGCCGCGCTTTTCCCAGCCCGGCGCCCACTTGGTGACCACGTTAATCCAAAATTCACTATCAGAATAAATCACACACGGCGCACCATTAGCATCTTTCAATGCCGCAATTAAGGCTTTACCTTCCATGCGAATATTAGTGGTATCACCATCTTCTGACCCCAAAATATAAGGCTGAAGATCACGAATAACCGCAAACCCACCTGGACCGGGATTCGGCGAAGCAGAGCCGTCAGTATAGTAAGTTGTCATTAATGTAATTATACACTAACTATAGCTCGCCTGGCTATCTTGCGAGACACACTGTTCATCTTATTATAGACTTTATAAAATTCACTCACGCGCTCACGACTTTGTTTTGTTAAATGAGATTCCTTCTCTTCATCAGCACAGTTTGTAAAGAAGTCTTGCTTACGCTGCCAAATATCAATTACCTTCTCTGCTGTTTCATCACTCATATTGACCAAATCGCCGTAAATTTTCTGCAGCTTAAAGAAAAAGTGTGCCGCCTTTTTATCAGTACGAGCCACCAGACGAGCATCTGGCGTAGAAAACTGCATCTCAAACGGCGCATACGGGATTCTTCCATCGTCAGTTGCATAGAATCCCGTAATCTTCGCATCTGTAAATCCGCTACTACTATCCTTAAAACTGAACATTTCCATATCAACGTCTGGTATTTTATCGATAATTTTCTGGCGAATCTTCTCCTGAAAATCCGAAGAACCCTTAATGACAAAACATTCGCTTTTTCGCCCTGGGGCTGGATATGGAGTAATCTTACCGCCATTAACAGCCTTAATCACAGCATCAGCATAGGCATCAGCTAGCTGTTCGTTGTCTTGACAAATTACCGTCATACCATATAAGTCGATCGGATGGAATTCCCCCGAATCCTTCAGAGGTTGAGAACGTTTATCGTAATAACCTATGGTCTGTAGCAATTTTTTACAATACGAGCCGCGACCCTTACCTCGAGCCCTTACTTCCAATTCTGCTCCATTCGGGGTTTTTACAGTACCAGATCCAAAAAATGTACTATGCGAGGAATTGGTATTTACGGCAGGTTTCAGATCTGACTCCCCTAGCAACTCAGAGAACACGCCATTAAAATTGCCCATAGCAAAATCAAATCGCGTAGGATCAGTCGAATACCTGCTACCAAAATGCAACGACACAACCCTGTCAACCTCATTCATGATCGAATCGATATCATTACTTAAGGCATCTTTGCGATATAAAGCATCGCCAATATTACGACCCGTCATAACACCAATTTCATCTTTTAGCTCAGATTCCAAGTTATCTAGTCCAATAATGCTACACACTGGAATTAAGAAATTTTCAGCAAATACTGCACATTTATACGCGAACGCGCTGTGATAAGGGGCGATTTTTAAGTTAGATAAGGTTATAGCTCCAGCAATCATCGCAGTCTCCAAGCCTACACCTTCAGCTCCTTCGCCTTTTGTTGAGAATACCTTTATCAAGTTATCAAGATGCGGTGCTGGAATTGACGGATTTTCAGCCCACGGACTCTTACCATAATTATCACCGTCCACGCCTAAATCGTCAGGAATTGTTTGATTATCCTTAAGCTTTAGCGCTTTTCCCGCTAGTGAACCCTCATCAATATCTTCCATGTACGACGAAAAAGCCTCTTGTAAGACCTTATAGTCCTCAACTATACCTATAACAGTATCCTTACTAATCTCTTCAGGGGCGCCATCTAGCGACCTCGTAATATATTCAGTACGTTGCCTACGACTTAAATCTTCCGGCATCCCGATAATAATCTCTGCAGCCAGTTTACGCGACGGAGTTAAGTGGTCTCCGCTAAATGTCTCCACCAACCCCATAGCCAGTTCTTTCCTTTCAAGAGAAAAGTCAGCTTCGCCTTGATTTTGAAGGTTGGTGATATTGTCTAATGATTCTTTACTTTCCATAATATAGCTTGTAAATTATATCACAAACTATAAATTTTTGCAATAGCTAGACTGCCCCGGACTATCTACGCAAAATAAATCCGCATCAATTCGCGCGCTACTCTGTCGGCATCGTGACGAATTAGGCTACGTTGAGCCGCCAATGGATCGCTGCTGGAGTTCGTATTGACCCACACGTCATCAGCAATCAGACGCTTGCCCGACGCGTAATAATGCTTTTTCTTCAGCAATTCCTTATCCCACTCGACCAAATATTCGCCGTCGTGGGCATATTTCTTTATCAATTCCTCTGGCGGACGATGATTATTGTAAAGCACATAATCCATATTCACCCCTGAAAATCGCTCAATTTCATCCGCAAAATCCGCCACGGTAAATCCATCAGTCTGCGTTGGCTTGGTAACCAAATTGCAAACATAGACTTTCTTCGCCTTCGTTTCAGCAAGCGCTCGAGTAACACCTCGAACCAACAACGCTGGCGCCAAACTACCATATAAAAGCCCCGGCGCAATTACCACCAAATCGGCATCCAAAATCGCTTGACGAGCTCGCGGGTTAATCGTAGCTGGCGGTTTAAGCTCTAACCACGGACGCTCGCCACGTGGAATCTTTAGCGACTCAGCCGCATGCTGACCATCAACAACCGTGCCGTCCTTCAGCTTAATCGACATTGTCGTATCGTCCAGAGTAATCGGATAAACTCGACCATTGACGCCCAAAACTTCGCTAGCCAACTCAACTGCATCAGCAAAACTTCCTGTCATCTTTTCCAGCGCCGCCATGAATAAATTGCCGAACGCGTGGCCTTTCATACTGCCCTCGCCGAACCGATAATTGAACAAATCGCGAACTTTCGGCGAAGTACTCAGCGCCACCAAGCATTGCCTGACGTCACCCGCTGGCAACACGCCCAATTCATCGCGCAACACGCCCGTTGAGCCGCCATCGTCGACCATATTGACCAACGCTGTGATGCTGTGTGTATATTTTTTCAATCCAGAAAGCAGCGTGAAACTTCCCGTCCCACCGCCGATAACTACAACTTTTACCCCAAAATAATCATTATTCGAACCATTTGTCATGCTTGAATTATAGCACCTTGGAAAGCCTAAACCAACGTACCTTTTGGCAACGCCCATTCCAGGAACGGTTGCTGCTGACAATCAATCGCGTTGATAATGTGTGTGGCGATCTTTGCTGGATCGTTGAAAAACACATAGTCAGCCGGAAGATCGCGCCCATTCCAAAACGGAGTTTTCATGGCGCCCGGCAAAAATAGCGCAACCCTAACTGGAAGTTTTTGCTCATCCGCCTGCATTCCCAAGCTTCGCGCCAAACCCGCTTGAGCGTGCTTCGTGGCAACATAAACAGCCTCGTCTGAACGAGCCTTAACGCTACTTGTCGACCCAATAATCGTCAGTACAGACTTACGATTCTGCGTTGACATCTTACGCCAAGCCCATTGAACCAGCGGCAACGCGCCTGAAAAATTAACTTCCGCCATACTGCGAATGCTCGGCTGATCTTCAAAATTGCCGCGCCAGCCATATCCAGCCGCCCACACAAATTGATCAATATCATCACCGTTTAAAATCTGCTCAATTCGCGCCGACGCCGCCTCCACTTGATCTGAATAATACACATCCAGAGGAAAGCCTTCGCCGTGCTTCTGTGGATTATGAGTCTTACCCAAAACCAGCACACGCTCGCCACGTTTCCGTAACTGCTTCGCCATTTCCAAACCAAGCCCACTCGTCCCACCAAGAATAATATGCATATGGTTATTATAGCAACGACAATATTAAATGTAAATTCCGTATCTAAGCCTCGGCCAAGCTTCCGCCAGCTCCTCGGCTGAAAATTCCTTGACAGAATCCAGCTCTTGTAAAGGCGTTTCCAAACAAAGCCCAACAGCCACGGCAGCCACTCGTCTCATGAGATATTCCGCATTATCTGAAGAAAAATAGGCATCCTTGTCGAAATCCCCTTTCATTCTGCCGAAAGACTGCACACCCAGCTTATCTCGCCAGCTTCGCAACTCAACCCTATCATACGGAAACTGAGACGGCGATTGTATAGATGTGGACTGACTAGGGAGACGCTTCTCCGCTAATTCAACGTGTCCCGAATATTTATCATCACGACTAGCCAATATTATGCCCATGTCAAAAATCCGACCTTTTTTAATAGCCAATCTGGTCAATAGTGTAAATAGCGAATTCTCATCGACTTTACTGAGGTCACCCTCGATAATATTCTCGATTTTAACTATGGCGCCGTAATTATCAGTTTTCTTCATACGTTAAACCTTATACATTAGCTATATCAATCAAAAGATACGCCACCTGTACTTTTTTCCATGCCTGATATTCTATACTATTTTATGGAAAAAGTCAATACTACTCTGTCGGCAAACTATTTGCACCACACAATTTCTGCCACTTCAAATGCACTTTATATCGAAGCGGCGCACCCGACTCGCTCTCTTGAAGTCGCAACTCTTCAGGATCCATAAACGTTACTTCGTCCGCATCAACGCCCGCTGAAAAATCAAAGTTTTCCGTCCACACACGACAAGAAAAACAAATTTGATTAGCATCAATTCGCTCAATATAAATCTCGTCCGACGCATCAAAAAGCTGATAGCGAAGATTGCCCTTATATCCAACCTCCTCATATAATTCCCGCTTCAAAGCCGACTCAAAAGTTTCACCATAATCCATTCCGCCGCCAGGAAGATCCCAAAGCGGCCGCCCATCCTCTTTAACAACCAAAATCTGCCCAGCATCATTATAAATCAGAGCCTTTATGGAAACGCGATAGAGATAATCGCGCTTGATAGCACCTTCTGAATCGTGTGTGATGAGCTGTCCGTTTATGGCGTTTGACATAATAGCAATTATATCACAATTTTTTACTCAACTACCACGTAAGCGATCTTATTTTATTATATGAACTTTTCTAGCTTAAAACCGGCATACGTGCCATCTTGTCGATATGCCTCCTCTCCGAGGAATGACGGAATTGCCCCGAGCGTATTGCTATATACAAAATTCTCAAGACCAGAATCCGCCTGCACTTCTTCGGGTAAAATTTTCCCTATCATCTTATAAAAAGTATGCTCTTGATCTGACACTTTTCCGTCTAGATATTTCTGAATATCCGTACAGATCTGTTCATATAAATCGGCATTCAAATGAGAATTTGGCACCTCATAAGCTACAAAATGCGGAGCTACAGTCGTGATATCATTAAGCGGTTCAACAACTAGCACATCTTTAATCGCACTCGCATTAATAAAATCACGAGAGACTTTATCTTCTACGTTCGCAGTAATTAGCAAATCTGGCTGCTCAGCAGTGGTCGTATGAAAATCTAGCACCAATTCTGGCTGCAACAACTTAATTCGATCTTCTATAGCCTTCGATCGTCGCGCTTCGTACGTATCCAAACCAGACCCATAACTCCTATTCAAATCAGACTCAACGTATCGAACGTTCTGCGAATAAGCTCTGGGGTTAGCCACCATAAAATCAACGTATTCTAACAGCTCCGAACGTTTATTTAACATATACGAAAGCACGTTCGGTCCCAGCAACTCATTGCCATGAGTAGAAATAATTGCAAGTATTTTCGTCATTACGCCTCACTTTCTTTAATAACTTTTGATGCCAAGACTAATGCACTACCCGGATTAGAGAGCTCGGGAAACCTTTCCTTTAGTGATATGTTATCGCCTCTTAGGTTACGATTAGCAGGGTCACTGACACCATAAAGACCCTCTTGACCATATCTACCAACATGATAAGCAACTCCATCCACAAATTCCGCACCATTCATACTACCAGCCAACAATTCTAGTTCTTTATCCGCATTAAGAGGAAATGTCCCACTATAACGATTGAGTATGCCTACTGTAGATGGATTTCTAGTATATGCAGTCAGATAGGTTGGTCTCTCGTTTTCTACATAATCGGCTACTAATTGTCCACCAAATCCATTGCCCTGATATCGTGGATCTATTGCTATGCCCACAAGCTCCACCGCTAAACTGCCAACACACGCACTGTACAAAGCAAATCCCTTCAATTCACCATCAACATAGCCCAACTGTATGCAATCAGATTCCAAAACATGCGCCTCTGTATCCTGATACATTGCAGACTCAGACTGTTCAAACCCTAGAGAAGCTAGATAATTCACCCCCCCATTTGAGCATCGGTCATATTGTTTGGCTTAATAGTTAAAATTTCTCTCATAAATTTATCCTCCTTTTTAGCATAAATCCATTTTACACCATAGATATATTTATACAAGACTGTATACACTAGCGTTTTACCGTATAAAGTCCTCAACCTTAACTCGCCTCTGCTCCGTCGTATCTCGCTCACGAATGGTAACGGTGTCATCTTCCAGCGTCTGAAAATCGATAACTACGCAGTGCGGCGTACCAATTTCATCCTGACGGCGATAACGCTTACCGATGTTTCCATTGTCATCCCACATAACGCGTCCAGGATTTTTCTTAGATAGGTTAGCGTAAATTTCACGCGCCTTCTCCACCAATTCTGGCTTATTTTTAAGCAACGGCGAAACGGCAAATTTAACCGGCGCCAAATGTTCTGGAAGCGCCAAATAAACACGCTTACTGCCGTTCTGCTCGTCCTCACGATACGCGCTCGACAACACCGCCATCAGCGCCCGCTCGACGCCAAAACTCGGCTCAATCACATGCGGCACGAACTTTTCATTCGTCCCCTTAATCGTATATTCCATACTCTTCCCGCTGACGCGCTGAATATTCATCAGGTCAAAATCAGTCCGATACGCAATTCCCATCAGCTCTTCTTTGCCAATTGGAAAATCGTATTCGATGTCAATCGTCTTCTTGCTGTAGTGCGCCCTGTCTTCCGCCGGAACATCCAACTCGTGAATATTATCAGGATTTAATCCCAACGCCTCCAAAAACTCGTGCGTCGACTTCAACAATTCATCAAACGCTTCCTGCCAATTTTCTGGATTGACAAAATACTCAATCTCCATTTGTTCAAACTCACGGCTACGGAAAACAAAATCTCGCGGCGCAATTTCATTGCGAAACGCCTTGCCCTGCTGAGCAATTCCAAACGGCAAGTCTGGATAAAAACTATCAACAACGTTCTTAAAATTGGTAAAAATTCCCTGAGCAGTTTCCGGGCGAAGATATGCAACACTGTCTTCACTTTCGGTGGCGCCGACGCTCGTCTTAAACATCATATTGAACGTTCGCGATTTGCTTAGCGGATTTCCATCTGGACTTTTAATTCCTTTTTCTGCAATCACTTCGTCCATTTGCTCCATCGTCAAGCCGTCAACATCAATACCATTGTCCTTAAGAATGTGGTCAGTGCGATAACGCCGATGATTAACCGTATCTTCGCACAATGGGTCAACAAACGTATCCACATGCCCACTCGCCTTCCAAACTTTCGGATTCATCAAAATCGCCGCATCGACGCCATAGATATCATCACGCTCATCAACAAACATTCGCCACCATAAATTCATGATGTTTCGCTTCAATTGAACGCCCAGTGGACCGTAATCCCACGTTCCAGACAAACCGCCATAAACATCCGAACCCTGATAAATAAAACCACGGCGCTTACACAGGCTAATAATATCTTCCATTTTTGCTTGACTCATCAAAAAACCTTTCTCCATGTTGGCAACATGGCGATTCACATTATTACCCAAATTATACCATTTTACGAGCAATTTTACACTGCCGCGTGCTGTCTGGCGGTCAACCAACAATCGTTTATAACCTCAGTTATTCCGCCAATTTGCGCCACATTCGCGAGCGGCTTGGCCTGGATTAACCTTAACAATTTGATTGCGTCTGCACCCAAATCGCCCTGTTCCGCCAATCTCAAACCTTTTTCCGCGCTATCGTACATATATTTTTTATCAGGAAGTAGCGCCGCAGTCGTTACGTCCGTTCGAAGATTCAGTTCATCTCCCAGCAAACTCGCGTATTGCAAATAAAACCACGTTTCAATCAATTTTTGGTTTATCGCAGGATTATTCAATTGCTCCAAAACTTGACTCAGTACATAATACCACTCTGGTTCGTCAATATTTTCGCTCGCTGCAGAGACCAATTTCATCACCGAATATGCAAATTGCATTCGATCATAATCTTCCAAAATATGCCGATAAAAAGCCGACAATCGAGCGGAAGTTAATAGCCCCAAATCGCCCCGACCAGAACGAATAACCACGTCGCAAATCGCGAATAATTCAATTCCGCCCGCCAATTTACTGCGCTCCCGACGCACACCTTTTGCGATTACGCTACGTCGACCTTTTGGCGTTAATAACTGCAAAACTCGATCAGCTTCGGCGTAATTCGTTCGCCTCAGAACAATTGCTTTTACTCGCTCACTCTGCCCCGTCATTTAGAACCTCGCGAAAAATCGCCCGCGCCTCATTCGGACGCATCGATGTTTTATTCAAAATCGCCTTCACGCCAAGCGGACGCAAATTGTCCATTTTAACGTCAATATTCGTACAAACCACAATCGGCAAACTCGCCAAATCCGCGTACGATCGTAGCTCATTCAACAAAGCAATCGCCGTTTCGCCAGCCAACAGCATATCCAAAATTAAAGCATCGGGTTGCCAATCGTCAATAATTTCAATCGCCTGACCACCAGAAACCGCCACTCGATATTCCGCGCCAACATCCGCGGCAAACTTGCCCAGAATATCCGCCCAATTCTTATCATCCTCAACGATTAACAGTTTTTTCATATCAAGCTCAACTGCCGACTAATTGGCATTTCTACATAAAAAGTCAGTCCATCACGATGACGAATCAGACCAATTCGCCCGTTCATCGCCCGCGCAAATTGATTCGCCACGTAAATCCCCAGCCCGCTACTTTCCGGCCTTGTTCGCACGGTTTTTCGCATTTCCATTTCATCAAGCAAAAGCCGATATTCCTTCAAACTCATCATCGGTCCAAAATCCCGCACGCTCATCCTTACGGCATCTTTTGTCGCCTTAACCGAAACCTTAATCTCCGATCCATCCTCCGTATACGCCAACGCGTTATTCAAAAAGTTCGCTAAAATTCGCCCCAAAAGTATTCGGTTCGCTAATATCAATTGACTATTTCGACTACTCTTAGGCCAGCTAACTTTTCGCCCATAAAGTATTGCGTTGAACTTCGTTTCCATCGCTACTTGCTGACATAAAGCCAACGGGTTGACCGGCTCAAGCGGAAATAACGACGGCGTTAAATTGGCTGAATTTGCCAAATCAATCGTAAGTTGCAACGCCTGCTCGGAAGTCCGAATGATTCGTTGCTGGATCTGAGTTTTATCGGCAGAACTGGTTAAATCATCGTCCAACAGTAGCGCCAATTGCCTAATCAAAGCCAACGGCGTTTTCAGCTCGTGTGCCGCCACCAAAACGCTCGGCAATCCCCCAAAATCAGCATCACTCCACTCTTTACCTGCCATACAATTCTAGTATAGCAAATATGTCTCGGGTTTTTCTATTCAGAGATTTTTACGGTGCTCAATATAGTCTGGAAATCTGGCTTAAACGTATCCGCATCGGTTGAAAAACGAATAGTTTTATCGCGAACTTTCATCAAAACCACAGAGCCGCGCAATTCTTTCTCAAACGTACCGTCAATCCGAGTTGCTGAAATTCCATTAAACTCAGTACTACTTGAGGTCAATTCACCCTTCTTTAGTCGTGATTGATAGTCATTCAGCACCGTATCCATATTCTTATTGATAATCTCTAGCCTCAGCGCAAACCGACTATTTTTATTAGTTGTCGAAGGAACTGAAATAGGGTGAAGATAAGCTTTGTAATCGCCCCTGTCGCTGCCGTCATTCCCTACATATACACTCCAAGTCTTTGGATACATGAACGATACTCGACCATATTCAGCAGGACCAACAAATTCAATACGCGGGTTTTTTGCTTCTTCAGAAAATTTCTTCTGGTCTGATTCGGCTTGTTCACTCTTCCCCTTAGCAACTTCAATCGCAACTTTACTATCAACGCTGCTTTTTTCTCGGGAATATTGCATGTACGCCCAAATTGCCAAAGATCCAGCAATCAAAAACAATATCAGACAGCCGATTGTGCCGACCATCCAGCCATTAACTGAGCCACGCTCACTCTTATCTCTCGTCATCATACTGTAAAGTATAGCTTATGCTTTAATTGATGTAAAGATCCTACTCAGCGTTGAAATCCTCACTAAGAACTTCAATGTCATGTCGCATATCTTCCAGAGTGGCAGTAATTTTTTTCGACAATTCTCTCGCCTCAATAAACTTCTGCTTTGCCTCATCCAGATTAAAATCATCGCCTTGGAACCACGCGATTTGCTCGTTCAATTCAGCCATCATTTGCTCAATTGTCATATCGTTGTTCACTATTCTCAATCCTCGCTTTCATAATTATATCTTTTGTTGTAATCTCTACAATATTACCAATCTGTAAATCACCCTTGATCATTGCATAACCGCGACGAAGCGCCATTTCCGGATCATACTCAGCGATTACTTTTTGTTGCGACAATGTTGCATTTGCAGCCACATCCACACGACTTGACCACTGTTTTAGTGCTTCTTTTTGCAACATTGTTGCATTAAGCGACTGTTCTTCGATAACTCTACAAATTGAATCTTTCGCGTCAATTAGCCTGTAATGCAAATGCCGAATCACTTCTCGCTTGTCAGGAAACAGCAATTGCGCAGCGTTACTCGGCGTGGCTGCGCGAACGTCCGCTGCCAAATCGCACAAACTCTCATCAATCTCATGACCAATTCCAGTCATTGTCGGAATGCGACTACTCGCCACCGCCCGTACTAGTTTTTCATCGTTAAAACTCGCCAAATCTTCCGCACTGCCACCGCCACGAATCAAAACAATCACATCTGGAGATTCTGACATTTGACTAAAATATGATATTGCCCGCACAGCTTGATCTGCAGCGTTCACGCCCTGTACATTAACATCGGCGACTACAAACTTCACGCCGCCCCAACGTTCGCTAGAAATCTTCATAAAGTCCGCATATCCTGCTGCTTTCGTACTGGAAATAACAGCCACCCTCTGAGGATATTGCGGTAATGGACGCTTTCTTTCAGAATTAAACAAACCCTCAACTGTCAATTTTTGCTTCAAAAGCTCAAAACTTCGCTTCAAACTTCCCTTGCCTAATGGGCGAATCTCTTGAACATTCAAGCTAAAGGCGCCATTATCCCTAAGCGCCGGCATCGCTCGAACGACAACTTTCATTCCATCTTCAATTGGCGTACGTAAATTACTAAAACCAACAAAACACCGAACCAGCCCATCATCATCTTTCAGATCGAAAAAAGCGTATTTCGGAGGATAAGACTTAAAACTAGAAACCTCGCCCTCAACTTCAACCATTCCAGCAAAAGCCACGTCAAAGGTTTGATTGACAATTGCTATGAAATTGCTAACACTAAACCTGGGAATCATCTGGCTTGCCGTATTTAATCAGTGCGTGTTGATAGAAAATATAGCCAAAGATAATCGTACCAGTAAGTAAAATTGCTCGCGTCAAAATTATTCCAGCAATCGCCAAATCTGGCGGAGTGCCTGCCATACTCAAGAAAATAATCATAATGGTCTCATAAACACCCGTCCCTCCAGGCGTAAACACGACAATTGCTGCCAATCCCGCCACGCCATATCCAACCATCAGAATCGCCGGATTAACAAAAACACCCAGAGATAGAAACGCCACGGCAAACATCGCTACATCAAAAACAGTATAAACAGCTCCCCAAATCATCGGTTTTATCAGAAGTTTCGGATGATTGGACAAATCTTGAAAATCGTCCTGCATGTCAACAAAAAACTCTTCGACTTTCTTCGACTTCATCACTCGTCGCTTCTTACCTAAGGTTGCGATTTTTACCAATGTATTGATGAATTTAGACAATTTAGCGGCAGTCATCTGCATACGCCGCTTTGACGAAAACACGAAAATCAGACCAAACGTCAGCGCCAAAACCACGATAATCAGCAAGAAACTCGCCGCAACGATATAACGATTAACCTTACCGTCAATAGCCAGCGCCAACACAGCAATCACCAATAAAACCAAAAGCGACAAAAATCCCGTAACGTAACGAATCACCTGCGCAAATGTCGAACGCGCCGAACTCACGCCAAGTTTATGCATTCGCCACGTCGTATACGAAATACCGCTAACTCCGCCCGACGGAAAAATATGATTGACCAAATTGAGCTCCAGCGCAATCCTCGTCTGCTCCAGCCTGGAAATATGATGAATCAGGTTCTTCTCTCTTAAATATGAAAAAATCATCTCGCCGCCAGCGAAGTACACGATAATCTGAAACGGCAACAATAAGAACAATAGCCATAAATCCGCATGCAAAAACAAATTCCAAGCCTTCACGAGCTCATGCCGAGATAGAAAAATTATTATTGCCAAAACCGCCAACGTCAAAACGCTCATAATGGCTCGTGGCGATTTCAACAATTGCAACACCTTCGGTAACATAACCTTCATTATACCACGATAAATGTTATAATTACGACATGTTTATAGCTATTCTTGGCCGTCAACCAGAAATCTCTATCGCTGAATTAGAGGCGGTTTACGGTACTAAAAATGTCCAAAAAATCTCCAATCAAGCTGCCACGGTTAATTGCGACAATTTTTCAATTGACAACCTCGGCGGAACGATTAAGTGCGGACAAGTCATCACGAAGATAAAATCGCAAAAATCAGACCGCAATACCCTGCTCCAAGCCTCAAAAATTATTGTTGAAAAATACACGAAAAAACTTTCGAATAGTCAGAAAAAAATAACGCTTGGAATAAGTTTTTATGGCAATAAAACAGATCCGAGGAATGTCCAAAAAATCGGAATTATCCTGAAAAATAACCTGAGAAAATCTGGCGTCAGTTTGCGCCTAATTCCTAATAAAACCGCCGCGCTGTCCACTGCGACCTCTCATAATAATAAACTCGGCAGGTCTGAAGCAAAAATTGAAATTATTATAGCTAAGAACGTGTATGGAGATTTGATAGTTGCCGAAAGCCGTGGCGCTCAAAATATCAATTCATACACTCAGCGCGACCGCGAGAGACCGAAACGCGACGCTTTCGTGGGAATGCTCCCACCTAAGCTTGCGCAAATTATGATTAACCTGTCTCACGCAAAACCTAACGATTACCTCTGGGATCCGTTTTGTGGCACAGGAACAGTATTGCAAGAAGCTGCGCTTATTGGCGTGAATGCTTATGGTAGCGATTTGAGCGACAAGATGATATCTTACACGACTGAAAATATGAACTGGGTGGAAAAAACTTTTTCAACAAACACTTTCTGGCAAGCGCATCAGGCCGACGCCACCTCTGTAAAATTAACAAATGAACAGAAGGAGCGGATTTCTCGCGTTGTTTGCGAAACATATTTAGGTCAGCCGTTTTCCGCGCCACCTAGTCCAGAAAAACTTCACGAAGTAGTCGGAAATTGTAATCACATAATTAGCGGTTTTCTGCAAAATATCCATTCGCAAATCCGCCCAAACACGACGCTTTGCATAGCCATTCCAGCGTGGCAAAATCACGAAGGTAAATTTACTCACTTGCCTCTGATAAAAAATCTTAAAAAACTTGGATATCAGCAAATTATCGATAAAAACCTCTTATATTACCGTGAAGATCAAGTTGTTGCCAGAGAAATATTGGTGTTAAAACCGGCAGATATAGCCAAAACCGCTTGACAACTGGCTTTATTTTCGATAAACTAGAACAGATTGTTTTATAGAAACTATAAGGAGTAAAGAATGTCAAAGGTTAAAGCTGGTGGTTCTAGTAAGAACATCCACAACAATGCTGGTCAACGTCTTGGCGTTAAGCGATTTGGCGGTCAAAAAGTTTCCGCTGGAGAAGTTCTAGTTCGTCAAACTGGCGCCACAAAGATTGCTGGTGACGGCACATATGTTAGCCGTAATTTCACCATCCACGCTGCAAAAGATGGCGTAGTTGGCTTTAAGTCAGTTAAGAAAACCAAGTTTACCGGCAAATCAGAACGCCGAACGCAAGTTGTTGTTCTTTAGTCAGTAAAAACTTTTTTATTAAAATAGCTCCGGTAAATACGGAGTTATTTTAATATTAATAATTATTTCTTACATATTCGAGAAGTGCCCTTGCTGAATCCCTATGCATACCACTTCTCTCCCTGCCACCCCTGTAATGAGTAACCATCTTGTCTTGTCTGTCTACATCAAATGAGCCGTCCATCATAGCAATTGCCAGCACTACAGTATATTCACGACTGCGCATTTTGCCCGCATAATAATTACCTCCGAGGTAATTAGGAGATTTTAGATTATCATATGAGTCGCGAAGGACTCTGTCTGCCAAAGCGCCTGGATTAACTACCGCCAGCCTATCAAGACTGGAGGTTAAATATTCAAACAAGCGGCAACGCGTAAGGTGACTAGATCTAACGCCGTTTATGATCACTTCAGGGTCAAGCGCTCTCTCGGGATTAATTATTTGCATTAACGATGGATTCGTAGCTAGATCATAAATAGCCTCTTTCGCAGCATTAAAGCTATTCTCAGATACAGGAACTCCTTTTGGGTTTCTAACGGCAGCGTCCTCTACATTATTTGACGGCACATAATTTGGATCGTATAGATAATCATAATAGTTTACTCGCACAGATTCGTTCTCAAAAGGCATGCCGTCTACATCAGTCTCTAGAGGCTTCATCAGTTCTCGCACTCTCTCGTCAAAACGATTTAGCTCTGGGCTATCGCTTTCATCTAGCCCCGTCTCCACCGGCTTTTTAATTCCAGTAGCCTTAACCGCTGGCTTTTTAACTGGCTCGTTGGTTTCTACCCTATTCGTATCTATCGGCTTTCTAACTCCAGCAGCCTTAACCGCCGTGCTTCCTACCTTAGGACTGACTTTACTAATTGAAGGTCTCTCGTGATCAGAACCGTCCTTTTTCACGACCAAACTATTACTGGAATTTTCCGGATGCTTCTTTGCGACTAAAGACTCAATCCTCCTACTATCCGGATGTTTCTGCTGCCAAATTCGCTCAGCAGCCTCTGCTCCTTCTTTAAGCATTTCCTCAGTAGATTTTCCGTAAAGTGCCTGAATATAGGACTCCGTAAAGACCCCATTTTCTTTTAGATTTCGAAGAATATTCAATGGCGCAATCCCAGTTACAGGAACATGCTCTCCATTAACTTTAATCGTTTTATATACTTCCACAAACAATTCAGTCGGACCAGCACCCTTCTCTGGATCAGTGTTGCATACACACAACATAGCGCTAGGAACCCAACCCCCCTCATATATAACATCCTCCTTGTCTTTACCGCTACGAATAACAGTTAATGGACGTTTCGCAATATCTAAATCAGCATGGAAAGTTGCAACTACATAATCTCTCAGGGTTTTTCGTTGTTCTTGTTCATGGTTCTGTGTTGGTTTTGGTTTTTCCATATATAACTACTTTATACCAAAAAACAAGCAAAAAGTCAACCCCTAAAAAGCTGACCTTTCGCTCGATTTACTTCTCTACTGAATACCCAAATGATGTTTTACACGCGCCACAACGTCGCCAATTACAACCTGAGATTTTACCAAATAATCATCAACACCCAAGCTCTCAGCACGTTCCTTATCCTTTGGCTGACTGAGTGCCGTTAACATAATAATCCTCACATTAGCAGTTTCTGGCGTATTGCGAAGAATATCCAAAACATCAAAACCACTAATCTTTGGCATCATCACATCCAAAAGAATCAAATCTGGACGATATTCAACAGTGGCAGACAGAGCGTCTTCTCCATTGTTGGCTTCTCTAACATCAAACCCTTCAATCTCTAGTCGCGACCTATAGACCGCAGACAGAGCCATATCATCCTCAACTAGTAAAATCTTCTTTTTTTGTCCGTTCATACTATCTCCATTTTATGTTGTCCAGCCCAAAAACACAAGCTTTATAACGACTTCGCCTTATCCATCTGCGGATCTACGTTATTATTGACATCGTCCGACGAAAGATCAACTTTTACATCAGGTTCTATACCTGTTTTATCTATATTTTTGCCCTTTGGGGTATACCATCTGGCTTCAGTAACTTTCATTTGCGACCCGCCAGGTAGTCCAAGTACAATCTGCACGCTTCCCTTGCCGTAACTCTTCTGACCAACCAGCGTGGCTTTTCCGTATTCACGAAGCGCCCCAGCTGTAATTTCGCTAGCACTGGCGCTGTTACCGTTAATAAGCACCACCGTCTTCATATTGCCCAGAATTGGCGTTCCGGTCGTACGCAGCGTTTTAACAATTTCAGGACCTCGACGCTCGGTCATAGCTATTTGATTGTCCAGCCAGATGCCCAATAGCCCTTGAGCAGCCCCAACCGTTCCGCCCGGGTTGTTTCGCAGATCCAAAATCACCTTCTTAACGCCTTTTTCAACAAATTCCGAAGCGTATTTTCTGGACAAGCTTACTGTATCATCGCCGAATCGATTAACTTTCAAAATACCAATTTCTCCATCAATTTCCGACTCCACTGCCGGAGAAACTATATTCTGACGCACAACCGACACTTCACGCGTTTGACCACCGCTTAATAACGTCAATTTAACAGACGTACCAACTTCTCCGCGGATTTTACTCACAACTTTTTCCACTGACCAATCAGAAGAAGCCTCGTCATTCACCTTAACAATCGCCTCGCCAGCCTTAATTCCCGCCTTCTGAGCTGGACTGTTTTCCAGAGGTTTTATGATAGTCGGCTTATTATTCCTAAGGCCAATCTCCGCACCAATTCCACCACCAATTTGACCACTTAATGACTTGTCAAACTCCTTCGTCTCATCTGGGTCCATATACGCCGTATGAGGATCGCCAGCCGCTTCAACTAGCCCACGATTAGCGCCGTAAATTAACTTTTGGGTGTCCAATTTTCCATCGTAGTTAGCAATCAGTTCTTGGTATGTTTTTTGAACGCTAGATAAGTCAATCGTTTTATTTGAAGTTCTAACGCCAAATACCGACGCCACATTAGCAAACAGCGCATCAGAGCGAGCTCCCGCCACAAAACTAACAATAGCCACAATAACAAGCGTCAAAAACCAACTTAATTGTTGTCTTTTCTCTCCCGTAACCATATGCTTATTATACTACAAAACGCCCGTTTAACACGAGCGTTTTTGTATATCACTTTATGCCGATTAGAAGTAAACGTATGTCAATCCTGAAGCTGAGCGTGTGTAATGCCTATATAAACCGTCCCAGGCAAAGTTGTAGTCACTAACAGTAATGGTTCCATCGCCATTGACAGACTCAACATACATAACGTGTCCGTAATATCCAATATTCATCACAGCTGCTGCACCAGCTTTTGGTGTTGAGCCGCTAGAAATACCATAGCGCGCTGCAGTTGACGGCCACTGATTCGCGTTACCTGCGCCACCAAAATGCGGAACATACCGTCCAGTGCTATGAATTTTCCAAGCCACGTAGCTCACACATTCACGCGTGTATAGTCCCCATGGATCGATATAAGCATCAAGTGGAGCACTCGCCCAGACACCAGGATAACCGCCACCGCCAGGTATGCCGCCTGGAATGGAGACATTGCCGCCACCAAGAGCTCGTCGGTTGGCCGCAGCCTGCTCTTCTCGCAACTTCGCTACTTCAGAATTACGTTTCTGAGCCAGAGCCGCATAGTTATTCTGGTCATTCTTCGTGTCAGTAATCAGTTTCGCCTTCTCAGATTGCTTAGCCGCCATTGCATTGCGCTGCAATTCTTGGTCGCGAAGCGTATTCTCGACAGACTTCTTATTCTCTTCCAGCTTTTTCTGCAGAGACTTAATCTCTTTAATTTTATCATTCAACGAAGTTTTCAGAGAATTACGCTGTTCTTGCTTGTCAATGTAATCGCTAATATTTTTTGAACTAGCAAGCATCTCCAGTGGCGAAATCTGATCATCAACATACAAATCCGCCAAAATTCGCCCCATCGCTTTACGATTGTGCTTAATTAACTCTTCGTTCTTTTTTATCTGATCATTAAGGCTATTTATCTTCTTTTGGCTATCAGAAATCTGCGCTTGAATAGCTGATATTTGTCCGTTTATCTTATCAAGTTCCGCCTGTAAACTATCAGCCATCTCACCCAAGCGTGAAGCCTCAGAGTTATAATTGTCTGCTTCTTGTTGTTTTGCCTGAATTTCGGCGTTATAGTCGCGAGCTAATACGTGTGATGCCAAGCCAAAAATGCCCGATCCAGCGAGCAATGCAGACATCGCCACCAGAGAAGCTCTGCTGACTAATGATGCCGAAACTGGTGTGGTGGACCGTAGTTTCATACGTCTATGTTAGCATAAGCATAATCAGTATGTCAAGGACTTTTACAACTTAAGATATTTGCGAGTTGCCACCCAGGATGACGCTACGCCAATCGCCGCGCCAACCAGAATCATGCTCAAGAAAACCAGCACGCCGTACATTTTTAGATGATTCAAAAGATTATCGATAGGAATTCCGTATTTTACCATCGGATCATGCGCAAGAATTAGCAGTCCATACCCAACCACCGTTGCGATAATTGCCGCGATAAATCCGTACATTATAGCCTCAACGATAAACGGACCTCTGATGAAACTGCGTTCTGCGCCAATCAACTTCATCATCTCAATCTCATCCTTGCGGTTGAAAATTGCCATACGAATTGTATTAAAGACCACAAGCGATGAAATCACCACGAAAACAACCGTAGCGATCGACCCGCCGATACTCGCCAATCTCACCCAATTGCCAACTGTTTTAATAGCTTGCTGGCGCTCACCTGAGAATGATGGTTCCCTGTTAGGATCTTTGTACTTTTTATACAGATCATCTGTTTTAACAAAATTATTTAATGACTGCTGGTTGTTCAATTCCTTCACGGAAACACGAAGCGTTGCCGACATCTCATTGCTAGACTCACGAATTGCCTCGAGCGTGTCTGGATTGTCCTTATATTGTTCAGCTTGCTTTTCGCGCGCTTCTTCCGCGGAAATATACTTAACGCTATCGACATTATCTAATTTTTCAATTCGAGATTTAATCGTTTTAATCGTTTTTTCTGGCGTGTCGCCCTTTAAGTAAATTGACATATCGGCACGCTTGGAAACGTTTGAAACAGTATCAACCAAAACCTGACGCGCTGATAACGTTATAAACACGATGATCAACGTGACGCTCATCACCGCAGTCGCAGCAATTGTCAGCCAGGCATTACGGCTAAAGTTATTGATGCCATATCGACACATTCTGACAAACGTCAACCAACCTCGTCGGCACTGACGTATACGAATAGTTTCTTTGCTCTTGTTGGATTTACTAGCTGATTTCATTACTGTTTATAACTCCCTCTCGCCTGATCAGAGGTGATTTTACCATGATCAATTGTAATAACGCGCCGCTTCAATTTGTTAACAATCTCCACGTTGTGAGTCGTCAAAATAACCGTCGTACCATATTTGTTAATCTTTTCCAGCAAGCGAACAATATCCCAGCTATGCTTCGGGTCCAAGTTTCCAGTCGGCTCATCTGCAATCAGAATCTTCGGCTGACGCACCACCGCCCTAGCAATCGCTACACGCTGACGCTCACCGCCAGAAAGCTGATGAGGAAAATGCTTTTCCTTCCCCTTAAGACCAACCAGTTCGATCACCTTCGGCACAGTTGCCTTAATTTCCCGATTTGTCATTCCAGCAATTTCCAGCGCAAACGCCACATTTTCAAACACCGTTCGATTCGGAAGCAACTTAAAATCCTGAAAGACCACGCCAATTTTCCGACGCAACAGCGGAATATGTTTGTCCTTCAAATTGTCATAATCAATTCCGCCAACCACAATTTTTCCAGAGCTTGGCTTTTCTTCACGAGTCAGAAGTTTCAAAAGTGTCGATTTGCCAGCACCCGACGTACCAACAATAATCACAAATTCACCAGCGCCAACATGGATGCTTGCTCGGTTCAGCGCCGGCTTGTTACTTTTTCCGTAGTTCTTCGTTACCCTATCTAACAGAATCATTACTAGTATTATACCATAAGCTAAATATTTTTAGAATTAGCATTTTGTTCTAAATACGCCGTAATGAATTCGTCAATATCGCCGTCCAGAACACCTTGAGCGTTGCGATTTTCGTGCTTTGTGCGCGTATCTTTAACTAGCGTATATGGATGCAAAACGTAATTTCTAATTTGACTGCCCCAGTTTGCCGATTCACCAGCCCTAAGATCAGACAAAGTTTCGGCATGTTGCTCTAATTTCATCGCTAACAATTTTGACCGCAAAATCTTCAGTGCCGTTTCTTTATTCTGAATCTGCGAGCGCTCATTCTGAATAGCCACCGTAATCCCTGTCGGCTCATGCGTCACCCGAACCGCCGAATCCGTCGTATTCACACCTTGACCGCCCTTGCCGCCCGAACGATAGACATCAATTCTTAAATCATTCGGGTCAATTGATATTTCATCTGGCGCGTCAATTTTCGGCAAAACCTCGACAAGCGCAAAACTAGTCTGCCGCAAATTGTCCGCGTTAAACGGACTTAATCGCACCAAACGATGCACGCCATTTTCCGACCGCAATTTTCCATAAGCAAAGGATCCAGAAATCTCCAAGACGACCGTTTTAATTCCAGCGTCGTCATTCGTCGAGCGTTCCAGCGTATCAACTTTCATGCCAGACTTTTCCGCCCAGCGCAAATACATTCGCTCCAACATCGCCGCAAAATCCTGTGCATCTAGCCCGCCCACGCCAGCGGAAATGCGCATAATTGCCGAACGATTATCATATTCGCCAGAGAATAATAAATCGGTTTTATGCCTATCAAAACTCTTCTCAATTGCCGAAACTTGCGCCTGGAATTCCGGCAACAAATCGTCATCACCAAGTTCCATCAACTCAACCATATCACCAACCTGCACCGTCAAAGTCTGCCAAGGCTCGACGGTCTGACGAAGGCTAGCGGCTTGTTTCGTTAATTCTTGGGCGTAATCAGGATTATTCCAAATTTCCGGCTGGTTCAATTGATCATCCAGCTCCGCCAATTTCTGCTCCAAATCAGAAAACTTCAGCGCTTTTTTAGCCTGTTCAATTTCTTTTTCTAACTCACCAATTTTCTTTTTTAGCGGTTGCATGTATTTTATTGTACCATTTTTCAACACTCAATTCTCTGTTAAAATAAAAAGATGGATAAAGATATTGAGAAAATTCTATTTACAAACGAAGATATAAAAACGGCAGTTCAAAAACTTGGGAAAAAATTGACCGAGGATTATCACGATAAAAATCCTGTCGTCGTGGGTATTTTACGCGGCGCAGCGCCGTTTATGATCGACTTGATACAGGCGATGGATTGCTATATGGAAATTGATTTCATGGCGGTTTCCAGCTACGGCGACGACACAAAATCTTCTGGATCTGTAAAAATTATCAAAGATTTGGACACCGACGTGGCGGATAGGCACGTGTTGATCGTTGAGGACATAATTGACAGCGGTCGAACCGCCCAAGCGCTAAGAGAATTATTTGCCGCAAAAAATGCTGCGTCGGTAAAAATATGCTCGCTATTAGACAAACCAGCGCGGCGCGAAGTTGACGCGGAAGCTGATTATGTCGGCATCGATACGCCAAACGAATTTGTCGTTGGTTACGGTCTGGATTTTCGCCAGCAATATCGTAACTTGCCATACATCGGCATCTTAAAACCAGAAGTCTATCAAGATTAAAGTTCTTCTACGGCGGCAACAAATTGCTCGCCACGATCAGAATAGCTCTTAAACATATCAAAGCTGGCGGCCGCTGGGCTAAGAATCACCACGTCGCCAGATTGCGCTTTATTTTTGATTGATTTGGCAACCTCTTTCATTGTCGCCATATCTAATTGGATAATTTCGCAATCAATTTTCTCTTCCCTTAAGACTTCCCTAATTTCATCAGAGTTGGCACCATTGATAATTACCAGTCGTACGTTTTGTCGGGCAATTTCTTTTGCTAGTTCAGAATAGTCCGCGCCTTTATCCGATCCGCCCAAAATCAAAATTTTCGGCTCCGCAAAAGCTTTTAATGCCGCAATCGCACTGCCCGGAGTTGTCGAAATACTGTCATCGTAATATTTCACGCCGTATTTTTCAGCAACAAACTTCAATCGATGCGGCAACCCCGTAAACTCGCTAAGCCCTCTCTTTATCTCATCATCCGACACGTTCGGCAAAATCGATTTCACCGCCGCTATCGCCGCGCACGCATTATCAATATTATGTTTCCCCGGCAAGCGAATCGCAGAAGTTATGCTGTCCGAAAGAACAAATGGGTACTCCTTTTTCTGTGCCAAACTCGCATCTGCAATCGACGAACTAAACTCATTTTGAGAATTATAGACAACATAATCGTCCGCGGTTTGGAACTTGGCAATATTCGCTTTTGCCGCCAAATAGTCATTAAAATCAGCGTGGACATTCAAGTGGTCAGGCTCAATCATCAGCACCACAGCAACGTGCGGAGATTTCTGCAAATCCCACAATTGAAAACTGGACAATTCATAAACGACAATGTCATCTTTCTCAATTTTCGGCAAAATATCCAAAGCTGGCACGCCAATATTTCCCACTAAATGAACGGTTTTACCTGCCGCGCGCAAAATCGACGAGATAAAACTACACGTCGTCCCTTTGCCTTTTGTGCCAGTCACGCCAATTATAGTCGCTGGGCAATTGGCAAAAAACTCATTTGTCGCCGACCAAATTTGACCGCTAGTCTTTATCTTTTTTGGCGGAAGACTTGGCGACCTAACGATTAAATCTGCATCCTCCAGCCCCGAAAATCCCGTCTGATAAGCCACATTTTCCGGCAAATTATCTACTTTTTCACACTCGTCCGCCACTAAAAAATCAGCTTCCGGAAACTTCTCCCGAAAATAACGCAAATTAGATTGACCTTCAACACCAAAACCAGCAATGACATTTTTCATAACCTGATTATATCACGAGCAATTTACGATTACACCCTAAAACAGCTTGTCGAGCTTATCATACAGCTTTGTTAATAGCTCTTTTTCTTCCGAAGTAACTGCCGCCAACGTCCACGTGTTGGATGCGAAAAATTGACGAGCCGTTTCAATCAACTGATCAGGAGTTACCGCTAAAATAGAATCTGGAACGGCGGCATAATCTCTCACGAAATCATCAGCAAAATATCGTCCTACGTAAAAATTACTTACTTGCCCAACAGTTTGAGCGCCCATTTGATAACGACCCAACGAATATGACTTCACACTTTCCAAATCCTCTTCGGAAATAGATCCAGCCAAAACCTTCTTCAACTCTCTCACGATAATATCAAAGAGTTTTTCTGCAGTTTCGACGTTTACTTGTCCACCAAAATCCCAAGCCGAATCGTAAAAACCAATCGACGTATCACTAAAAATACCATACGCCAAGCCTTTTTTACGAGCCGCGCCAAAAATCCTCGAGCTCATCGTGCCGGTCAGAATGTGGTTCAATGCGTTCATGGCCGTGACTTCTTCGTCACTTAGCTCACGTGGAGTCATCATCGACCAGCCAAACGTCAAATTCGTCGCCTCTTTTCGCTTAACTAAGACTGGGTTAGCCCTGCGTGGTTCATCGCGCGGAATAACGAACCGCTCGCCCGTCTCTAATTGCCATCCCTCAAGATGTTCTTTAATAGCCGCTTTTCGTCCAGCCATTTTTCCAGCCACCACAAACCGCATATTCTTCAAGGTATGCGTTCGCTTGTGATGATTTTTAATGTCTTTCAGCTCAATATTAGCAATTGTTTTTAAGCGCTGATTATACGTCAAAATATCTTCACCCAGCGCCTGCTGAATGCGCGGCCACATCACGCGGTTATGATTGTTGAGATAGCCAGTCAATTCAGAGCGAACATTGCCCTTTTCCGCCTCAAGCTCATCAGCGTTGAATCGCGGCGTTGTAATAGCCAATCTCTGAAGCTCCAAAATCCTGTCCCACTCAAAATCCGCACAAATCGCTTCATAAACCATTGAATAGTCAGAAGTGTAAGCGTTGTGATAGGCGCCGTTCTTGGTAAATTCCTGCTCGTAATTGTGCTCCGAACGAAACTTTTCATTCGCACCGAACGCCATATGCTCCATAATGTGAGCCGTTTCGTAAATATCTTTATTCAGAACATAGCGATTGCCTGCCCTGAATTGCACCTGAAAACTCATTACCGTAGCATCTGGAACGTCAATCAACAAGCCGCGCGCACCATTCTTCAGTCTAATTTCCTCAACTGTATGTTTCATTGCCTAATTCTCTGATTATTTACGATTTTTCTTACGGTTCTGTCGCTGAGCCTTTTTCTTCTTTCGAGCTTGATTCTTCGCACGATTTGATTCCGCGCTAGTCTTGCCTTTTTTCACAGAGAAGTCATCGTCTCGATTTTCCTCGCCCGAACCAATTTCATTTACGCCACGCTCAACGGCATTTTCTGCCAACCTAGTTAGCTCAGTGTCATATTCGTCGTCTTGAGATTGACGAACCGTAGCATCGGCTTTATGAATATTAAATATCGTCGCCAGAACTTCATCGCGGAGATTAGCCTGTAAACTCTCAAACAACTTCTGGGATTCTGATCGGTATTCTACCAAAGGATCGCGCTGTCCAACACTTCGCCAGTGAATTCCCTCACGCAAATGTTGCATATTTTCCAAATGTTGCATCCACAATGTATCCAGCACCGCCATGTAAACTTCGCGCTCAACTCCGCGCAAATCATCAGCGCCAATCTCACGCTCTTTCTCCGCGTAAGCTTCTTCAGCCAGCTCCAGCGCCTTCTCATAGCGCAAACGATCTTTCTTCTCCTTGCCAACCTTTTCAATTTTTTCCTTATCAATTGGGAAAATAACTGAGAAATCCTCGACAAACTTTGGGTTATTCTTTGATGGAAGAGTCGTCAATTCGTGAACTTTAGCTCGCAATAATCGCTCAATTTCTGGCTTAATATTGTCACCTTCCAAAATCCTGCGTCGCATGACATAAACGACGCGGCGATGACGGTTAATCACATTGTCGTATTGAACAACATTTTTGCGCGTATCAAAGTTATAACCCTCAACTCGCTTCTGTGCTGCTTCCAATGTTTTCGATACGGCGCGAGTTCTGATTGGCGTATCATCATCAACGCCCAGCCTATCCATCAATGACGCAATTCGCTCACCCTGGAAAATTCGCATCAAATCATCTTCGGTCGAAACATAGAACTGAGTCTCGCCTGGATCACCCTGACGTCCGCCACGACCGCGCAACTGATTGTCAATTCGGCGTGATTCGTGTCGCTCTGAACCGATAACAACCAGTCCGCCCAATTCCTTCACGCCCTCGCCAAGCTTAATGTCGGTACCACGACCAGCGATATTCGTAGCCAAAGTAATCGCGCCTTTTTCGCCGGCTTTCGCAACAATCGCAGCCTCACGCTCATTGTTCTTAGCGTTCAGAATCTCAAATTTAATACCTTCTTTTTCCAAATATTTAGCAATTTGCTCATTCTTTTCAATAGAGCCAGAACCAACCAAAACAGGACGACCTTGCTTGTGGTAATCCTTAATCGCCTCAGCGACAGCTTTAAGTTTGGCTTTTTCAGTCTTAAAAATCAGGTCTTCCTTATCCTCGCGAATAACTGGTTTGTTCGGTGGAATTTGAATAACATCAAGTGAATAAATTTGCTGGAACTCTTCAGCCTCAGTAAATGCCGTACCGGTCATACCGCTCAATTTATTGTACAAACGGAAATAATTCTGGAAGGAAATTGTCGCCAAGGTCATACTCTCTTCCAGCACAGGAACGCCTTCTTTTGCCTCAATTGCCTGATGCAAACCTTCGTTGTAGCGGCGACCCTGCATCAAACGACCAGTGTGTTCGTCAACGATGATCACCTCGCCGTCATTGGTTACAACATAATCCTTATCACGCTTGAATAATGTCTGTGCTCGCAAAGCTTGATCCATGTGATAAACACTGCGCACGTGATCTGGCGTGTACAAGTTTTTTATTCCCAACAATTTCTGAACTTTTTCAACGCCTTCGTCAGTCAAAGCAACACTTCGGCGCTTTTCATCCAAAACATAATCTTCCGGAACCAACTTCGCGGCGATTTTAGCAAACGTATAATAATTATCAGGATTTTCAGCCGCTGGAGCAGAGATAATAAGTGGCGTACGAGCTTCGTCAATCAAAATTGAGTCAACCTCGTCAACGATTGCGAAGTTCAATTCACGCTGCCTGAGCAAATCGACATCATTAACCATATTGTCGCGCAAATAGTCAAAGCCAAACTCGTTATTCGTGCCATATGTAATGTCCGCAGCGTAAGCTTCTTTACGTGAAACCGGGCGAAGCTTGCGCATTCGAGGGTCGTCGTGATGCTCATTGTCATAATCTTTATCATAGACAAATGACGCTTCGTTAATAATCACACCGGTGGTCAAGCCCAGAAAATCATACACTTGACCCATCCAGCCAGCGTCGCGCTGAGCCAAATAGTCATTAACCGTCACCACGTGAACACCCTTGCCTTCCAAAGCGTTCAGATAAGTTGGCAATGTCGCCACAAGAGTCTTACCTTCACCAGTTTTCATCTCGGCAACGTTACCCTCATGAAGAACCATACCGCCAATCAACTGCACGTCATACGGACGCTCGCCAATCACACGCTTAGCAGCTTCCCTTGCTACAGCAAACGCGTCTGGCAAAATCGTATCAAGTGTCACACTCTTCTTCGACAAACGCTTTTTCAGCTCGTCAGTTTGCGCCCGAAGCTCCTTGTCGGACATCTTTTCATATTTGTCATTCAGACCGTTAATAACATCAACTTGCTTACGCAATCGTTTCAAAATCTTCTTCTGTGGATCGCCAAAAATCTTACTCAGCGCTTTTTGTTGTGTAATTGCCATAAACCTTAAAACTCCCTCACTTTCAGGCATTTTCAAAAACTTCTTTTATTATAACTTTTTTCAGGCAATTTGAAAAGAAAAAGCGCCCAGAATCTGAACGCTTTCCTGCTAATTTCATCTATCAATTATTTTCGACCGAAAGTTTGCTTTAGCTTCGCCAAAACCCCACGACTTCCGCCAACGTGAGCCAGCACATCGTCTTTGTACTTACGAACTTGACCATTCAACCTAGCTTCAACAATATCCACTGCAGCCAAAACGTTCATGGTTGAATCCTTAGCTACAATCTTCTTATCCGGCACATTGATGATAACTTCAACCTCGTACTTGTTGCCGCCAGGATTGTCAATCTGCTTAATCTTAACGTCTGCAGATGCACTTTTTCGCGCGTGGCGTGGCAAGTATTTTCCCAGAGAACCAATTTTCCTTTCAACATATTTTTTTGTTGTGGCGTTCAGCTCATATTTAACGCCAGTAATTGTAATATCCTTAATCATTTTTCCTCCTACTAACTAGTATGCTCTCTATTATATCACGTCACGACCATTCATATACGGACGAAGTACTTCAGGGACAGTCAAAGTTCCATCTGGATTCTGGAAATTCTCCAAAATCACCACCAATGAGCGAGCCAGCGACACCGCAGTTCCGTTCAACGTGTGAACAGATTCAATCGTGCCGTTTTCTCGCCTGACTCGAATATTCAAACCACGAGCTTGATAATCAGTACAATTTGAACAACTCGTCAGTTCACGATAAGTTTGGTCAACCGGCGACCAATATTCAATGTCGTACTTTTTCGCAGCCGGCGCACCCAAATCGCCCGCCGCAATATTAACCACGTGATAAGAAATCCCAATTTGCTGCCAAAGCGCCTCTTCAACGCTAAGAATTTTCTCATGAATCTCTTTAGATTGCTCCGGCAGACAGAACGCGTACATTTCCAGCTTATTAAACTGATGAACTCGGAATAGACCACGTGTGTGCTTGCCGTATGTTCCCGCCTCTTTTCGATAGCAAGGACTATAGCCAGCGTACAGTAATGGCAAATCTTTTTCGTCCAAAATCTCATCCGCGTGGTAGCCGGTTAATGGCATTTCCGCCGTACCGATTAGCGTCAAATCTTCACCGTCAACTACATATTCATTGCTGCCTTCACCCTTCGGAGTAAAACCTGCGCCCTCAGCCGTTCGCAAATTGACCATATGTGGCACGGTCATAAATGTGAAGCCCTGCTTTGTTACGTAATCCAAGGCAAATTGAGTTACGGCATTTTCCAGCAAAGCCAAATCGCCCTTCAAATAATAAAACTTCGCACCAGCCACTTTAGCGCCACGTTCAAAGTCCGCCCAACCGCGACTTACGGCATAATCCAAATGATCTTTTGCGCCAGTTTTGCAATCGCCATAAACTTTTATTTCAACAGAATCTTCTTCACCACCCAAAGGCACGTCGTCAAAAGTGATATTCGGGACGTTTTTAAGAATTGCCGCAACTTTTTCCTCGGTCGATTTCAAATAACTCTCACGCTCTGCTAGCTCAACTTTCAATTGCTTGCCCTGATCAATTAACTCTTGATCTGGTCGACCGCCCTTCATCTTCGCTGAAATAGCATTGCGCTGTTCGCGTAACGCTTCAACCTGCTTCTGCAAATCGCGGCGCTCATCGTCTAATTGCAACAACGCCGCAATATCAACTTTATAGCCTTTATCATTTGCCGACTTTTGCACCAAATCGGCATTTTCTCGGATGAACTTGATGTCTAACATATCTTCATTATATAACAATTCTGAATAAAATCTTTCAAACGTGAGAAATCATTCCTACGCCAAGCATAACCAATAAAAACAGCCCCAGGACAAATCGATAAATTATGAATGGTCGGAAATTATTGCTCTGAATAAATTTTAACAGCCACGACACAGCCAAATAACCGACGCCGAATGAAATTACCGTGGCGATTATAGTTGGAGTCCAGCCAACGCCGCCAGAAATGTGTTTATATTTGGTAGCGACTTCCAACAACCCCGCCGCGACTAGCGCTGGAATACCCAAGAAGAAACTCAATTTCGTAACCGACACGCGGTCAAATCCACGGAATAAACCGACTGAAATCGTTGCGCCAGAGCGACTAATTCCCGGAATGAGCGACAAACATTGCCCCGCGCCAATAGCCAGCGTGTCTTTCCAACTCGTCTCAGTTTCGCCACGCTTGTTATTTGCCGCACGATTGTCAGCCAGCCACATAACAACACTCCAGCCAATAAGCCCGAACGCCACAAACCACAAACTGCGCAGAACTGTTTCAACTTCGTGCTTGAATAACAGTCCGACAATCGCAATAGGAATTGAACCGATAATAATTGCCCAGCCATATTTATAATCAAACTTTCGACGCGCTCGTCTCCACCATAAACCACGCCACCAAGCCTGTAAAATTCGCCAGATGTCGCTCCAGAAATAAATCACCGCCGCCAAAATTGCTCCGATCTGGATTATCGCCGTAAAAGCCACGACGCTCGGATCGTCAATTCGCATTCCCATCAACTTCTCAGCAATTGTCAAATGTCCAGTCGAAGAAATCGGTAAGAATTCCGTAATTCCCTCGATTATGCCGAGAATAATCGCTTGCCACCAAGCCACGCTTAAAAATTACCTTTCATCCTTCAAGTGTAGCATTAGCGGTAAAATCATTCAAATGCATGAGCCTAAGATTCGGAATTTTCTGCTTCAATCGAGTTTTGATAGAACAAACCGCTGACATTCACACCCGCAGGAGCATAAATTTTCAAGCCGGTTATCGGCTTATAAAACTTCAAGCAGCCGTCAAAGAATATCGCGTTACACTTCCTAGAAACGGACAGTACAATTTTATCGCCATCGCGGCGCACGTTAATTTCTGGTTTATTCGCCTTTGGCAAATCCACAAACTCCGCTTCCACCTTAAACTTGTCAGAATTTATTCGCGAAACATTCCCCACTGGCATATCAATAAAAATTGAATTAGCGTTTGTCGTATCTGGAATATCGATATTCACTTTCTTCGTGAGCTGCTGCGATTCACGTGCATATTCCAAGCCAGCGTGCGCGCTAAATATTGCGGCGCTTGCCAAACTCATGAAAACAACGGATGCCGCCACGATCATTGTGATTACAGACATTCGATTGACCTTCCAAACAAATATGCTACGCGTTACAATTGCGCCAAATATTACCGTCGCGATTCCGCCAATTGCCAAGGAAATCCATACTCCCCACGCCCACATTTGCATTCCCAAACCGCCGAGCATATCAACCATGGAAATACCAAGCGCCCCGCCAACAATCAGCCCAAACAGTATCGCTAGCGTCGTAAACAGTACCACAGTGCCGACAAAATATTGGAAAAATTTCGCAATTGGGGTTTTTCCGACAGACACAGTTGAAATTCCATCAGCGGAAGCTTCCTTAAGCGCAGCCAAAGTTACTGGCTTTCCGCGCATTCGTAACTTGTCCGACACGGTTTTTGCTGGCGGCATCGACACCCACATCGCGAGGTAAACCAGCACCATCGTACCAAATGTTACGAACGGCGAGATAATTGCAATCAGTCGCACCCACAACGGATTGATATTAAAGTACGCCGCTATTCCCGCGCACACGCCGCCAATGACAGCTCCGTCCGTGTCGCGCATCAATTGCTTTTCTGGTTTTTCATTATCATCCGTCAATTCGTCAATTGTGCCATCACTATCATCCGAAAAATCACGCGGCTCACCCATTTGATTTTTAATCGCCAAAACGTCATCGTCGCTAATAACACCCTCTTTCATAACGCCACGCTCGGCTAGAATTTCAACCATTCGCGCCTCAATTTCCTTCATCGCTTCCGCGTCGGCGTGCATATTTTTCTGAATCGAATTAAGGTACTTTTCTAGCGATTTCTTAGCGTCAATTTCCACGCTAAACGCCGTTTTTGCCAGATGAATCCTGGTTATTTCCTTCATTATTTTATTCCTTTCTCTAAGTTATCAAGCGAATTATTTAGCATATTTATGCGATCTTTGAGTTCGTGAATCAATTGATCGCCGTGATCTGTCAATGAATAATATTTTCGCGGCGGACCTTGCTCGCTTTCCTGCCATTCGTGTTGCAAATATCCGTCTTTCTGCAGCCTGTTCAGCAGCGGATAAATCGTACCTTCGACCACTGTTAAGTCCGAATCGTTCAACTGCTTAACAATGTCGCCGGCGTACTGCGCTTTATTAGAACAAACCAGTAAAACGCAATAAACCAAAAATCCTTTTCGCAATTGGACCGCCAAGCTTTCCGCATAGCTATCAACGTCCACTTTTACCTTCTTTCGGTATGTTAGAGCCCTTAATTTTGCCGTCTTTAATTAGGATTTGATAATCGCATTTCTTAGCCAAATCAACGTCGTGTGTCACGATAATCAGAGTTGCGCCTTCTTGCTTGTTGTAATTGAACAGCAATTCTTCCACCTTCGCGCCAGTTTCGCTATCCAAATTTCCCGTAGGTTCGTCCGCAAAAATAATCTGAGGACTGCTGACAATCGCCCGCGCAATCGCCAAACGCTGCTTCTGACCGCCCGACAAATCCTTTGCACGATTCTTACGCTTCTCATACAGATCAACCGCCTTCAGCGCCTCATTGATTTTACTTTCCCTCAAGCCCCTTGGCATTTTCACAATTTCCAGTGGCAAACTCACATTATCCGCCACGCTTTCATTGCCCTGAACAAAGAAACTCTGGAAAATAAAACCTATTTTTCTCGCGCGGAACTCGTCAACTTGCTTTTGTTTCAATTTCAAAATATCCTGACCGTCAATAATCACTTGACCTTGCTGCGGTCGATCCAAGCCAGAAATTGCATGCATCAGCGTCGATTTTCCCGAACCAGATTTTCCCAAAATCGCCACGCTCACACCAGTCGGAATTTGCATACTAACATCATTTAGCGCCACAAATTGGTTCTTCTTTTTGCCGTAAATTTTCGTCACATTTTTAAGCTCAATCATAACAATTCTCCTATTCCGTCCTTAACGCCTCAATTGGATCTAATTTTGTTGCCTTACGGCTCGGCAGCCATCCAGAAAGCACCGCCATAATCATCAGCCCGATTATCAAAAGTCCCATTTGCAGAGGATTAACGACTAATAGATTCGTACCTTGCTCCAACTTCAGGAAATTAGCAATCATAGGATTGAGCAGCGACATCAAACTCGCCAAACCAACGCCGATCAAACCGCCGAGAAGCCCGACCCACGCCGCTTCATACCTGAACATTTTACCGATATCACGACCTCGCATTCCCAAAGCTTTCATTAGTCCAATCTGACTAGTTCGCTCCAGAACCGAAATGTACATCGTATTAACAATTCCAAACACGCTCGCAAGTAGCGCCAAAGCGCCAAACCCAATTAGCGCCATTTGAGCCATATTCACAAAAGTCAGCATAGCCTTGCGTACATCCTGAACCGAAGACGCCATATAGTCCTTGCCAAGCTCACTCTTCACCGCCTCAACATTTTTCTCATCATCAACCGACGCAATTACGTAAGAATAATCATTAGGCAAATCTTTGGCGTGGCTGAAGGCGTAAATCTCCTTAGCATCATCCACAGAAACGCGCACAGCTGGCTGGTAAAACAGGATCGTATCCGAAGGTTTATCGACTGCTGCGACTTTCAGAGATATTTCCTTGTCAGCGTTCTTGCTCGGCGAATCTCCTTTTTTCAATCCTAGCGTAATCGTTTGTCCAATTGCCGATTTCGCATCACTAAATCCCATTTCTTTTACGTAAGATTCCGGAATAACAACTTCGCCTTTTTTCGGCATAAAATTGTCCAAATTACCAGCCGCAAACTTCATTCGAGTTTTATCAAACTTCACGGTTACATTAGGCACGAATTTTTTGTTATTTGCCGAACTTTTGGCGTATAAAACTCCATACATAGAATAAGCTGGCGTCACTTTTTCTACGTGCGGGGTTTGCTGTATTTTTTTCACGTCGTTATCAGTCATCGAATATTTTTCTATCGCCTTAGACTGATCCTTCTCCGTATCTTCCGAGTCGCTATATTCTGGAAGATTGCTATCAGGTCCTGACGAGGTCACTTTTTTATAGACCGAAACGGATTTTTTATCGCCAGCCGCGTCGACCATGCTGTTTGTATACAGCCGACCGCCTTCTCCAGCCATCAGCGCCAGACCAATCGTAAACGCTCCAACTGAAATTGCCAGCGCGGTTAAAATCGTGCGGCCTTTTGACTGTCCCAAATTTCGACCGGCGCGTTTAATAATGTCAATTCTTCTCACATTAAGCTCCTTGTTGATTTACTATACATAGTACTATGTTATACAAGGTACCTTAAATAGTCAAGGTATTTTTGAAAATAATATTCAAAAAATCGTAGATTCTGTCAGCTTAGGTATCGCTATTTTCGCCTAGCTTTAACTATCTTCGCCAATCCATTAAGCGCGCGCTTATAAAAAGAGTCAACGTTCACACGTTCCCGCGGCTCGTCGTCACTCACATCGTCCTGAATCTCGTGGCTGCCCGCAACAACCTCGTTCTTCTCTATCGACTCATTATCCACCAAGCCAGCCATATATCTAGCAGCATCAAAAAACGTCGGATCTCCCCAAATCTTGACTTCTTCATCATCTCCGCAATCAATTACTGCGGAAATAACCTGCTCGTCGTCCTTATTGTAGATTTCATCATCAATTCCATCGCAATCATCGATCTCTTCGTCGCCATATTCAACGTCAAAGCGCCCGCTATAAAATCGACAATCGGCGATAATGCCACGACACAAATCACCTTGGTCATTTCTCTGCCATACGCTCATCAATATCACCAGATCAGAAGTAGACAGATCAGCCTCCTTAAGCAACTTAACAGACTGTCCTTTACTGATAATTAGACGACCACTCCCCTCTGCTCTAGACTCATCAATATACATCACATCCTGTGGCGATACGTCCGGATAAGTATCGAGTGTGTATAGCACTTCGGGAGACATTGTCTCGGCTGTAACTTGTCGTAATCTATCAGGCACTCCATTATTATATTTTTCAGACATTTTATGACCTCCTCAATTTAATCTTATTCCTCATCATACTCATCTTCAATCTCTTGGTCCAGAATCTCTTCAATCACGTCTTCCAGCGTAATAATTCCCAGCTCCGCCTCATCATCCATCACCACAAACAAATGATTCCGCGTTTGAATGAATCGACTTAAGACCGTATCCAGGCGCGACCTCTTGTCAATATCGTAAATTTTATCGCGGTACAATTGGCTAATTGGCAACGGCAAATCTCGTCCAACGACATCCTTCACGTATAAAACTCCGACCAATTCCCCGTCAGATTGAACTGGAATTCGCGAATGTCCAGCGTGCTTAATCTGAGCGAGTAGAGTTGCATCCAGCTCGTCATCCAAATCCACGACAAAAACCTCGCTCATCGGCGTAACCAAATCGCCAGCCGTCTTTTTACTAAACTGTAGCGCTCCCGCCGCGATTCGACTTTCATCATAATCAACCGGACTGTCAGACCTAACGGCGTGCTCATGAATGATCTCCTCCAACTCCTGATGAGAATATAATTGCGGCGTTTCCTTACCCAGCCAGCGATTCAACAATTTCGACATCGGCTGAGCAAGCGGCCAAAATAGCACGTAAATCACATCAAGCAGCCAAAAGAAATATCGCACAAATCGATATCCACGCTGCGAGAAAATCGCCTGCGGCAAAATCTCGCCAAACATCGTAATGAGGAGTGTCGCAATCAAGCCACCAACCACGCCATTCGTCATGTTGCCAAGTAAAATTGACATCGCGGTATTCACGCCGACGTTGCCGAGCAAAATACAGAAAATCAAATAATAGCCGTCTTTTCGATATCGATATACTCGCGCCGCAATTTTGTCGCCCTGCCTGGCCTTTCGCTTCAAGTCATCAGGTCGCGCCATCATTAGACCAATATTCAACCCGGAAAATAGCCCAGAAAGCGCCAATAGAACAGTCGCCGCCAACCACAATAGAATATCAGACATAATTACAACCTCTACTCTGAATCGCAGCTAAAAATAGCCTGCCAGAAAATAACTCCAATAAAAAATCCATATCTTTAATTATAGCAAAATTACAAGTTGACTTGCGGATAAATCGCCCGAGTTGTTTCGTCAATTTCGCTCTTAAGCTGTGGGAACGGCACACCTTCACGCGCTGTAACGCCCTCGAAAATCCAAAATACCCTTTCAGAATATCCCCAACCACAAGCCGGCGGCATTCCATATTCCAACATCTCAACATAATCAATATCAAGCATCATCGCCTCTTCATCACCAGCGTCACGCATTTGCTGTTGCTCAAGGAAACGATTCAATTGGTCAATCGGATCATTCAGCTCAGAGAATCCATTGCCCAATTCCGAACCAGCGATCACCGGCTGAAAACGCTCCACCGTCTCTGGATTTTCCGGATTAGTCTTTGACAACGGACTAATAAACTTCGGCGTATTCACCAACCAGACCGGACCAGCAACGTCTTTACGAATATTCTTCCATAATTTATCAATGCTGCGTGGAATAGAATCAGTTTTTTCAACTTCCAAATTATACTCTTTCAGTTTAGCGGCAACCTCTTCAATCGTCGTGTTATAAACATCGATTCCGTAATGCTTGCGAATAACTTCAGCGTAATCCCAAACTTCCCACTCGCCGCTCATATCGACATTGAATTTGCCCAATTGGAATTGCAAAGTACCAAAAGTCTTCTGAAGCACATCTTTATACATCGACTCCATAAAACGCATTCCCTGTTTCCAGTCCCAGTAAGCCGCATACCACTCCATAGCAATATGCTCCGGCAAATGCTCGTCCGAGTAATTTTCATTGCGAAAACGCGGACCGAGGTCATAGACTTTCTCAAATCCAGCACCAATCAATCGCTTCAACGGCAATTCGTGGCTAATTCGCAAGTAAAACTGCTGATCACCCAGCGCATCCATATGCGTCACAAATGGGTTCGCGTCCGCACCGCCAGTGGTGTGCTCCAAAACAGGAACATTAATCTCAATGAATCCATGACTGTTCAAATAATCTCGCGTTGCCTGCCAAAACTTACTTCGGCGAATAAATCGCTCGCGAACTTCAGGATTGACGTTCATATCAACATAACGTCGGCGCAAGCGCTCTTCCTTATTCTCTAATTTTTCTGGCATTGGTCTCAACGATTTAGTCAACAATCTAAGTTCGCGCACACCAACGGATTTTTCGCCCGTTTGCGTCGTGGTCATCACACCCTTCGCCTCAATAAAATCGCCCGTGTCCAGCAATTTAAGTTGCCTCATTCCAAGCACACCGCGCGCAGCATCTAATTCCGCCACGTCATCACGCTGCAAGTAAAGTTGCACATCACCAGATTGATCGCGTAATTTAATAAATGCCAATTTACCAAAACTGCGAATAGACGCCACACGACCCGCAACAACAACTTCCTTACCAGCTAGCTCATCATACTTAGACAAAACCTCAGCACAAGTATGAGTTCGTTCTGATTTTGCTGGATATGGTTCAACGCCTAATTGACGTAACGTTTCCAGTTTTCGTAGTCGTTCATTGCGATAATCTTGAAGTGTAGCCATAACAGAGATAATTATAGCACATTATACGCGGCAAATCCCGCTAGGTTTAAGATATCGACTTAATAATGTAGGTAATTTCGGCTTTTGGCGTTTTAATCGTTACTTCATCACCAATTTTCTTACCAATCAATTCTTTACCAATTGGCGACTGATCTGAGATTCGTCCAGCCAATGGATCAGCTTCAACTGGTCCAACTACCGTGTAAGATACGGTTCTTTCTGGGCATTGCAATTCAACTGTACTGCCCAAACCAACACTTGAGCTGCCGTTGGATTTAATAATTTCGGCGTTCTGTATAATATCTTCAATTTCCAAAATTCGCGTTTCCACCAAGCCCTGCTCTTCGCGTGCAGCGTCATATTCCGCGTTTTCACTCAAGTCGCCAAAATCTCGCGCTGCCGCAATTTTTTCAGCAATCTCGCCACGTCGCCCTTTCAACTCTGCCAATTCTTTTTCTAAATCAGCCTTTCCAGCTTCTGTAATTTGATAAGTTTTTTTCATAAAAATTTCCTCCTCTACTGTATGTAGTGGTATTAGTCTTACGATCTACACTAAATATAGTGTTTTTAATTAGTCTTGATTAAGTCTATCTGAGTATATCAATCGCTATTTATTATGTCAATATAATCAGCCTTACCGACTCAAGCAAAAATCCATCAATTGCTGATAATCCATTTTTCGCGTTTCGCCAGTTGCTCGTTCCGTCAATTCAAACAAGCCATCACCGTCAATCGCTCGATCTCCAATCGTTATCCGCCACGGCAGACCCATAAGTTCAGCATCGGCAAATTTCACGCCTGGACGCTCGTCGCGATCATCAAGTAGCGCATCGACGCCGCTATTAGCCAGCTCGTCATAAAACTTACCTGCTAGTTCCTGCCCTTTTTTGCCAATTGCAACAATATGAACCTTAAACGGCGCAATATTTTCCGGCCAAACCAAACCTTTATCATCAGCGAACTTCTCGACAATCACGCCCATAACTCGCGTAATTCCAATACCATAACTTCCCATATAAGCGTATCGCTCTTTACCTTCGGCGTCGGTAAACACCAACTTCATTTCTTCGGATTTCTGCGTACCGAAATTAAAGATATTGCCAACTTCAGCAGTTTTCACTTTCTCTAACTCACTACGATCAACACCGAGCTCCTTAATCGCCTCGTCCAAAACTTCCTCATTAACAGCGATATTTTTACCGCGATGCAAATAAATATAATCCTCACCAGCATCGCAAATCGTCTGAAACTCATGGCTAAACTTCGTGAAAGCGCCGCCAGAAGCAAACGTCACATACGTTTCATCGCCAATTCCAAATCGGTCATAACAACGCTTATATGCCTCGATGACTGAATTGTAATAATTATCCAAACTCTCCTTGTTGTCGTGAATCGAATACATATCCTTCATCACAAATTCACGACCACGCATAATTCCACTCTTAGCGCGAAGTTCATTTCGCAATTTATTCTGGAATTGATAAACGCTAATTGGCAAATCTTTGTAGCTCTTTAAGTAATTACGGAGAAGATCAACAATCGGCTCCTCGTGTGTCCAACCAAAGCCAATGTCCGTGCCGTCTTGCAATTTAGACTTAAACCAAACGTCGACCAATTCATCACTCCAGCGACCAGTTTCTTGCCACAATTCCTTTCGCTGCAAAGTACTCATCACCAATTCCTGGCTATCGACTTTATCCATTTCCTCGCGAACAATTTGCTTAATATTCTCAAGAACCCTCAAACCCAACGGCAAAAACGAATAAACGCCAGCCATCGTTTTATGTACGTAGCCAGCACGAATCAAAAGCTGGGCGTTTCGCGCAACCTCGCCAGCTGGCGCCTGTTTCAAAGTTCTAGTAAAAAGTTGTGTCATTCGCATATTTTTCTCCTTTACATAAATATAAATGGCAATAACGATTCCGTCTGATTGATTGCGCCCGTATTGACAAACAAGAAATAAAAAGCTATTCCGTTTTTCGCCATATGCATCATAATCGGCACCCAAATTGCGCCAGTGTATTCCCTGGTCGCACACATCACTAGGCTTAAAGTAAATGTATCAACTGCCACCGCCCATTGCAATGGCGAATCCGGACCAACCCAAAGATGCGCCGCGCCAAACGCTATGCTCGTTATGATAATTGATAGCCAAATTGAGAAAGAATTGCGCAACTTACCGTAAAGATATCCGCGATACAAAAGTTCCTCAACAATCGGCGCCAGCACCACCAACACAACGAAAGCCATGATAAATTGCCAATGGGTCGCCAACATACTCTGGCTGAACGGTATGGCTTGTTTTTGTTGTATGTCAACCGAGAAAATACCACTGGCGATGCTCATCATAACCATTGTTAGTAAAAAGTACGCCACAAAAGCAAACGGAGAAATGAATATTTCCAAAAACGTCGGCCAATCGTTCACGCCCAAATTGCTCAAAGTTGTTCGGCGCTTCTTAACCAAAAACGGCACACCAATCACGACAATTAGCGACAAAATATATACAACAACCGAAAGCACCGTATTAAAAATAACTGGATTCGCAGAATTGAGAGGTACGCCGATTTTTATTAAAGCACCGACCGCCAATGAAACAATAACTTCCACCGCCAAAAATACGCCATAAACCCAAGCTGGGAGCGCCAAAATCAGCCACCATTTGCGGTTTTTTAATTTCTTAGAAGAACTTTCCAACATCACTGATCGTCACCAAAATTGTTAAGATTAATAGAATCAACATACCGGTTGCCTGAATATTTTCTTCACGTTCTTTTGTTAAATCTTTCTTAAATAAGCGGAAAATTGTCATCGTAAACCAACGACCGCCGTCGAGCGCTGGGATTGGTAGAATGTTCATCACAGCCATCATCAGCGAGATTAACGCCGCCACGAAAATGATATTTTCAATTCCAGAACTGACAACCGACGGGAACAATACGCCTAGCATGCCAATTGGTCCTACTACACTCCCGCTAACAGATGCCAAATCAGCTCGTGCGGATTCTTTTGATTCTGCGGAACCGAATATTTGTCCAATTGATCCGTGCACGGTTTTTACTAATAACACACCAACGCCTTTGATAGTTTCGTATGACAATTGCCCGGTGGTCGCCACACCCACAATAGGCGCCGACCATGTGCTATACATTTTCTCCGTCTGCCCCGGAATAACGCCCAAATATCCGCTTCCCTTCACGGACTTTTCATCATTCAGCTGGACGTCAACAGCTGACTCTTTGCCGTCACGCCTGTACTTGACGTTGATTTTTTTGCCAGCATTCTCCTTCGTTACAATTGGCAACTTTCCCGCCTCTGTAAGCGGTTGATTATTTATTTGCATCAATTGATCATTAACCTTAAGTCCAGCTTTATCGGCAGGCGAACCTGGCGTAACTTTCGCTATCGCCACTGGTGAACGCCTAACCTCTGTGTCAAATGGCAATTGAACTTGGTTCGACAGGATTTTCGGCATGCCAATTACCGCAAGAATCGTGAACAAAACAATTGCAGTTATCCAGTTCGTCACGACGCCAGCCAGCAAGATTTTCGTCTTCACCCAAAATGTTGATCCGCCATATGTACCCTCGCCTTTTGCGGAATCGTATTCGCCTTTCAATCTAACAAATCCACCAAGCGGCAGCCAATTCAGACTAAACGTTACGTTTTCGCCCAAGAAGCTTCGCTTTACTTTCCATTTTTTTGCGGCAGGCGGAAATCCGACTCCGAATTCCTCAACCTTGACGCCGTTTCTCTTGGCGACAATAGCATGACCTAATTCATGCAAAACCACCAATAAAATGAGAACGAATAGCCCTAAAAGTACTCCCCAAATAATCATTTCCCAAACCGCCTATTCCGATTAGCATATTCCTCTAAAATCACCGACACGTCTTCTACCGTCATGTCTGGCCAATTTTTCTCAATAAACATCAACTCACTGTACGCTGATCGCCACAACATAAAGTTGCTGAGCCGTTGCTCGCTAGAAGTTCTAACAATCAAATCACACGGTGGCACCTCTGGCGCGTATATATTTTGAGCAATCAACTCGGGTGTAATTTCCTCAGCAGAAACTCCAGATTGAACAATTTTTTTAACCGCATCAGCAATCTCCAAATGTCCGCCATAGTTCAAGCATAAAACCAGTTCTCCGTTTTTCAAATCGGCAGTTTTCTCCTCAGCCTCGTCAATCGCTTTGATCAATTGATCCGACAAACCTTCCCTGGATCCGATAACCCTCAAGCGAACCTCGTTTTCAATAAATATCGGCAGGTCAGCCTTCAGTATGTTCAATAGCAATTTCATCAAATGTCGGACTTCTTCCTCTGACCGTTTCCAGTTTTCCGTACTAAAAACGTAAGCGCTCGCATATTTCACGCCTCGATGAAGAACTTCCAGCGCCACGTCTTTTAGCGCGTTATAGCCCGCCAGATGTCCTTCGTATGTCGGCAAGCCATGCTGTTTTGCCCATCGCCGATTTCCATCAACAATAAACCCGATGTGTCGCGGCAAACTCACATTTTCACTCATTATCTGCCCTCCATTCATCAATTAATTTTACATCTTGAACATCTTTTTCGCGACTACGCCATTTTTTCCATTGATATAAAAACTCTAAATTGACGAACCTCACGCCATCATATTCCACCGCGTAATCAAGCAAATCGTCATAACTAACAGCTTGCCCATCAAAAACCCAGCCGTCCCAAACTTCAGCCGAACCATCATCTTTTACAAAATAAAAACGCTGATTATCGTCAAACTTTTTAGACCAATCGCCACTTTCCTCAGAGAGATTTTTCATCAAATCAGAACTCGCCGCAAGATCAATATCACTAGCTGGACGAATTCCCAATTGATCCAAAATCCCACTACCAATAACAATAATTTGATCCAACGGCAAATCCAATGCCTTCACTTTATTGGCAAAAGTTTCGCTCATTAAACTGTTAAGACGCCCTTTTCTTTCGCCTTAAATGCCTCGTCAATTTGCGTCTGCATCTTACCCATTAAGCCGTCAATTTCTTTCTCTACGCGCTTCAAATCGTCTTCGCTCAGCTCTTTATTATCCTTCATTCGCTTAGCGTCCTTTAATGCATCCTGACGAATATTACGCATCGCAATTCGAGCCTCCTCAACCTTTTCGCTAACCTGTTTTACCAATTGGTGGCGGCGCTCTTCCGTCAAAGCTGGAACTGGAACGCGAACCACTCGCCCATCGTCAGACGGATTAAAACCTAGGCTTTGGTTATCGCGAATTGCAGAAGAAATTGCCGTAATGTTACTCGGGTCAAATGGCGTAACTAGCAGCATTTGTGCCTCTGGAGCGGTTACGTTTGCGACTTGATTAAGTGGCATTTTCGTACCGTAAGCCTCAACCATAACGCCGTCGAGCATTCCAGCGTGTGCCCTGCCCGTTCGCACCTTCTTCAACTCATCTTGAAAAAAGCTAAACGCTGCATTCATTTTTTCTTCATAAGGGTTTGTGTCGAACATATTTCCTCCAATTTATCTATCCGTTATTATATCAAACTTCAAGCGTCTTGTCTGCTAATTTTGCCTTACGCCCCGTGCTATAATAACAGAGTGATTTCTAAGATTAAGCTATACAATTTCCGGTCTTATCATCTGCACGAAGCGACTTTTAGCAATTCTGGGACGGTAATCGTTGGACCAAATGGCACCGGCAAGACGAATCTGCTTGAAGCGGTTTATGTGGCGCTGCGCGGCAGTAGTTTTCGTGGCAGCCTTAGCGATTGTATGGCACTGAACGCTCCGCAAACAATTGTTCATCTGGAAGGTGATTTCGGCGAGCGACGCATTAAGCTAGACTCAATTTCCGGAAAAATCAACAAAGAATTCATCATAAATGACAATAAATCAAAGGTCTTAACCAGAAAAAACCGCTTGCCTGTCGTTTTATTTGAGCCAAGCGAGCTAAGATTAATTTCCTCCTCACCGTCCCGACGACGCGACTTTTTGGACGGCTTAATCGCCCGACTTGACCCCAAATACGACACGGATTTAAGAGCTTTCAATCGCACTCTTTTACAGCGCAACGAACTCTTAAAATCCCACCAAGAAGACTCATCAATTTGGCGCGACAACCTGTTTGCTTGGGACATAAAATTTGTCCAATACGCGACCAACATTGCCCAAAAACGAGCCAAATTTCTCCAGATAAACGAGCCTCGCATAAAAAATTTATACGAATCTTTGGCGGGAAAAGACACGCAATTATCAATCGAATATGGCGCTATTGTACCTCTGGAAAATTACGACCAAGCCCTACTAAATCGCTTAGGAAAATCCCGCGAATATGAAATAGCTACAGGCTTCACTTCTGCCGGACCACACCGTGAAGATTTCACAATTTTCCTCCATGATCAGCCCGCTATTAAAGTTGCTTCACGTGGCGAAATGCGAACCATTATGCTGGCGTTCAAGTTGCTAGAGCTTGAAATGCAGACGGAGACTAGTCAATCTCGACCGCTAATTCTACTGGATGACGTTTTTTCTGAATTAGACGCCACTCGCGAAAAACTCCTCCAAGAAACGATCCAAAATCACCAATTCATCGTCACCACGACAGATGCACGCCACCAAAAAGACGGCTGCTCAATAATTTCCACACAATAAAGAATCGGCCGCATTATTACAGCCGATTTCTTTCCTGGGACAATTTTCTAAACTAGGAATTATTCGCTTACACCCAGCTCGATTCGCTTAAACTGACGAACCACAATGTTCTCACCTAATTTCGCAATCGCTTCTTTGACGTGTTGCTCAACAGTCTTAGAATCGTCTAAGATGTAAGACTGACTCATAAGAACTTGCTCAGCAAAATGCTTCTTCAATTGACCTTCAACGATCTTTTCGCGCATTTCTTCAGGTTTGCTTGCCAAAGATTCGCTCGCCATAAGTTCAGCTTTAACGCGCTCCACTTCCTCCGCTGGAATGTCAGCTTCAGAAACATACTTTGGGCTCATCGCTGCAATTTGCATAGCAACTTCGTGCGCCAATGTCTTAAAGTCGTCAAGTCGAGCCACAAAGTCGGTTTCACAGTTTACCTCAACGATAACGCCGATTCGACCAGAGTGAACGTAGCTTTCGATCAAACCTTCACGAGCTTCACGATCACCTTTCTTTTCAGCTTTCGTCAAGCCTTTTTTGCGCATAGCTTCCAAAGCTTTATCGAAATCGCCCTCAGCTTCAACCAAAGCTTTTTTAGCGTCAGTCAAGCCTACGCCAGTCAATTCGCGCAATTTTTTGATATCGTCAACAGAAACGCCCATCCTATTTCTCCTCTTTTTTAGCTGGTTTCTCTTCAACCTTTACGCTACCTGCACCTTCAGCAACAGCCGCAGTGAAGTAGTCTAATAGCAATTGAATACCCTTAACAGCGTCGTCATTACCTGGAATTACGTAATCAATTCCTGTTGGGTTAACGTTGGTATCAACAATTGCAAATACTGGCACGCCCAAAGTTTGAGCCTCGCGAACTGCATTTGCGTCAGTCAATGCGTCAACTACAACAACGGCGCCTGGCTTGCCCATCAAATCCTTGATGCCGCCATATTTCATATTCAAGCTGTCGATTTCCTCCTGGAAACGCTGCACTTCAAGCTTGTTATAACGCTTTTCCAAGTCACCTGAAGCCATTCGCTTTTCAAGATTCTTCAGCTTCTTAATTTGCTGAGCAATAGTTGAACCGTTAGTCAACATACCACCAATCCAGCGCTCAACTACATATGGCTGGTTGATCTTTTCAGCTGCTTCACGAACAACGTCTTTGGCTTGTTTTTTGGTGCCAACGAACAAAACCTTGCGGCCTGATGCGGCGATTTTTGTCAATTCTGGCAAAGCCTTATCCAAAGCTTCAACAGTTTTAGTCAAGTCAATAATGTGACTATCCTGACGCTTACTGTGAATATATGGCGCCATCTTTGGGTGCCAGCGGCTGGTTTTGTGTCCAAAATGAACACCTGACTCCAGCAAAGCCTTAATGTCTACCTTTACAGACATCCTTTTCTCCTTTTGCCTCATCCGCCCACGATTTGGAGTGTGAAACGGATTGTGTCATTAAAATTAGTTACCTGGTAATTATACCAAATAATCAGTAAATCTGCAAATATTACCCTTTCTCTAGCAATTGTCTAAATCGCGACAGACCATCAAAATCCTCACCGTTTCGATACGGTCGCACTATATTTACCAACGCAGGTAAAGTTAACCTATCAATTCTCTCCCCCTTGAGAATCCCCCCATCGATAGCACGATAAGCTATATCATCAACCTCACAGCCAAATGCGCTATCAGTCGAAGAATGTATACCTGTTACTCTACTCACACCCCAATCATTATGGTCATTTTTGAGTCTGTAGTAAGCCTCTACAGGATATGTCGCCTCCCCCCACAGAGAGTCCGCACCTATACCATTATCAATGTAGTTACTACTAGCTGCCATAACCAAAACACTTGCCTCATGACTCTCAGGATCATTATCTACTCCAAATCCTGCAATTCGCTTCTTTACTTGATCACCGCTAATAATCCAATCATCAAGAAATAAAACCTTAGAACTCTTGTCAATCTCACCTCTACCGCCATACACTTTCAGTCTACCTTCATATTCTTCGAATTCATCGTCTGGAAATTTAGATAAGACCAGACTTAGAATATACTGACTACTTTTCATCTCGTTTTTAACACGACACTGACTTAGCGAATTTCCTACGTCAATATAGACTGGATTATTATCAACTTCTAAATGGTGCCTAAGTCTTTTTGCTAGCGCTGTTGCCGCAAAATGCAATTCCGACATGCCCAAAAAAACCAATTCATCTATTAATTCTTTAGCGCAATACTCCATGTAATCAGGTAAATAATGCTTTGTCATCTCTATAAATTGCACAAAATCATTTATCGCTTCGTATTCAGTCATTTCACATCGACTTTTCATAAATGAAGGGTCACTCGTTTCCGTGCCCAGATAATTATCCGCTTTCACATAGACCATAAGATTATCTCGACTAGCGTCTTGAGCCTGCGATAATAACTTTGGCGGCGCCACTGGACTTAACTCACTCAAAGCATCAGGACTGGTCGGTAACTCAATCATACCTATATTATGTCATAATTTCGCCAAAATAGCAAAGTTAGGGTAACGGACTTTTGACATTTTCCGATAAATTATGTACAATTGAACAGTTATGAAAAGCAGTATTCACCCACAGAACTATCGCCCTGTCGTATTTAGCGACGAACAAGCGGGCTTCGCGTTCTTGACTCAGTCAACAGCGCAAACAACCGAAACTATCAAATGGGAAGACGGCAACGAATATCCATTAGTTAAGGTTCACATTTCATCAGCTTCACACCCATTCTTTACTGGTGAAGAAAAGATTATCGACACCGAAGGTCGTGTTGATCGCTTTAAGGCTCGTCAAGCAGCCGCTGAAGCTCGTAAAGCAGCTTTGGCAAACAAAGCAAAGAAAGCTAACGCTAAAAAAGCAGCTAAAACTGATTCTCCAAAATCAGACAAAAAGACTAAATAATCTGACGAATTAGTCCGACAACTCAAAAACCGCTCAATCACTGGGCGGTTTTATTTTACGTTAGTTCAATCTGACAATACTTATCTCGCGACATAATATTTCACGGTCTCCCCGCATTTTTGCAGCACATAAGCGGTGAGCACCATCGCCTTGCAAAGCCAAAAATACTCCGCCGTCAGAATCCACTACAATATCTACGCTGCGTATTGGAGGGCTAGTTTTCGGATTCATTTCTGCGTATTGCCTAATAATATCGCGACTACTTTTCCCACCTTTCGACTCCGACATTCGCCCTTCTCGCCAATCTTTAATCATCGGTGCAGCCACAAATAATTCAACCGGCAACGGAATGTCAGATTCCGGAATCGCTCTCATGTCAGGCCACTCACCCTCATATATAGATATTTTTGTTTCACTGGCAATATTACCTTTAATTGATTCATTCAAATCGCGTAATGAAACCGGCTTCTCTATTGGATTGGTATCAATCTCAAACAAACTCTTCACGATCAAATCAATCCTCGGATCGTTTGCTGGTATATCCTCTGGAAGATCTTCAATACACTGCACCAGTTCAGGCGACTTTCCAACATCACAAAGCGCCAACTTATCAGTATTTTCGTAAACCAAATCACGCGAATCAACCTTGCATTCTCTCATTATCACTATATAATACAATACTGAGAAACATTTGTCAATGTATGATATAATTTTATAGATATGGCAAAGATTTCTTTAGATATGGATTCTCTGAAAAATGAACGAGCTGATTTAAGCAATTTTTTAGCGCAACCTGACGCTTACAGCTCGCCAAATTTTACAGTAAAAAACAAACGATTTTCAGAATTAGAAACGCTTATTTCCAAAGGTGAAGAGCGAGAAAACCTGGAAAAAAACTTAGTAGAGGCCAAAAAGTTAGCTAGCGAAGGCGGTGAATTGGCTGCCCTGGCAAAACTTGAGATCACTGAAACTGAAGCTCGATTGACCGAATTAGAAGAAGAATTATTCATCCTGCTTACCCCGAAAGACCCCAACGATGAGAAAAATATCATCATGGAAATCCGCGCTGGTGCGGGTGGTGATGAAGCGTCGTTGTTTGCGGCGGAACTATACCGCACGTATTTACGTTGGTGCGAATCTAACGGCTATAAAGTAGAACTAATTAGCGAATCAGCCAACGATTCTGGCGGCTATAAAGAAGTTATTTTCATGATCAAGGGCGATGCGCCATACTCTAAATTGAAGTTCGAAGGTGGCGTACACCGAGTTCAGCGAGTTCCAGTAACCGAAAGCCAAGGTCGCGTCCACACTTCAACCGTAACGGTGGCGGTTTTGCCAGAAGCAGAAGAAGCTGACATTGAGATAAATCCGAACGATTTGCGAGTTGATATTTATCGCTCCAGTGGACACGGTGGTCAAAGTGTGAACACAACAGACTCAGCGGTGCGAATCACCCACTTGCCGACTGGAATGATAGTTACAAACCAGGATGAAAAGTCGCAAATTAAAAACCGAGAAAAAGCCATGAGCGTGCTTCGTTCGCGATTGTTGCAGATGAAAATTGACGAGGAAAACGCCAAATTAAGTGCCGAGCGACGCTCATTGGTCGGAACTGGCGACCGCTCGGAAAAAATCCGAACCTACAACTTCCCGCAAGACCGAATCACCGACCACCGCATTCACTACAGTCGCAGCAATATCCCCGCTGCAATGAACGGGGATATCGACGATTTGATTGAAAATCTACAGAGATATGAGCGTGAGCTGAAAGCTCAGAATGCTAATCATTAAAGAGGTCTGGATTCCTAAATTCTAAATCAAGCGCAGCCTCACTCCACTTATCACGGTCGTCAAGACTTAGAGATTCGTCGCTAGCACGTCGTTTATATTTTCCGTACAAACTCTTAATCGCCGCTTCATCAGCCGCCTTCTGCTCCTCGGGAGTCATCTCTCGACGCTCTTCCTCTCGTTGGCTCAACAACACATCAGTATCACTCTCTACTGTTGCAGCTGGAGTCTCTTTAGTCTTATTCCATCCATAATCAGCTCCCACTTCAAGACCTATTCCCATAACCACGTTAGCGATAGGAAGCTCATACTTTTTTGTCATATTATCTAATATAATCCTTTTCTTCCGCTTAATAATATATCTATATAGTACTATCTTTTTCTTTATTTGTCAATGTCAACTATCTTCCCTCGCTTTTTACATTCCATAGATATATGTTATAATTAGCAATATGATTATCTCTGAATGGCTAAAAATTGCCACAAAATCCTTAAAAACGGCAAACATCCCGTCCGCCAGATTAGACGCTGAATTGATATTAGCCAACACTTTACGAAAAAACCGCACTTACCTACACGCTCACCTGGACGAAGAAATTGACCCCAGAAGATTTGATATCGCAAATGCCAGACTAGATCTGAGATTAGACCGCGTACCAATCGCCTACATTCTGGGCTATAAAGAATTTTACGGGCGTAGATTTACCGTATCTCCTTCCGTTTTAATTCCCCGCCCTGAATCCGAAGATCTAATTTCATTGTTCTTAGAACTAACCGCCAGTGAAATTGCCGAAAAAGTTTTAATTGACGTTGGCACAGGATCTGGTTGTCTGGGAATTACTGCCAAATTAGAGAGAAACAACTTGTCAGTAATTTTATCCGATATCAGCAAACCGGCCTTAAATATTGCAGAAAAAAATGCGAATGCCTTAAATGCAGACGCCCATATTCAACAGCAATCATTACTTAATGGTCAACTTCGACCTGTTGACTATATATTTGCCAATTTGCCTTACGTTGACAAAAATTGGGACGTATCTCCAGAACTTCAATACGAACCAGAAATTGCGCTTTTCGCCGAAGAGGAAGGATTGAAATTGATATTGCAATTGATCTCACAAGCACCACGATGTCTCACCTCAGAAGGTTTGTTATTTATCGAGGCGGATCCCCAGCAGCACAATAGAATAATTGACGAAGCCGTGAAAAATGGTTTTGTAAAAGAGAGAGTTCTCAATTACATCCTAGTCCTGCGTTTCACTGGTGCTAAAGATTAAATCACTACGGAATTTAAGAACACTAGCATCACTAAGATAACTCCAATCGTAAGAATCACCGGAGCGGATATGTCTGAAAATCGAATAGCTTTGTGTTTGTTGTAAGACTGGTAAGCTTTACTGGCGACGAGCGAAAATAGCAATAAGATTATCGTAACCTGTGAAACGCCGCCAAATAATGACTTTCCGTAACTATAAGTCCAATAATACGATAGCCAACCCAGTTCAGCAAAGACGAGTCCCCAGATTGCCGAAAGTAAAACCGTTTGTTCTTCGTCATAACTGTGCAAGAAATGACGCGCAGAACTATAGCCGATCAAGAACATCAGAACAACAACTACAGAAACTGACCACTCGTACGATACCACCATAAGCGCAGTTACGCCGACAAAAATAGCGATCAACGACTGCATAGCAACCTGCCAGCGCTTAGACATCGGCTTAATCACAACTAGCCAAATCGCATATAATATTGCCAATGCTACGCGGAAATAAAACACTGACGTAGGTAGATACATCAGACCAACAACGCCAATTCCGACCGTTAAGTCAACTAAATTAGCCTGAATGTTTGCCCACCAAAAACGCGGACGAACGGCAATTATGCGCCATTTACTCAGTACAACAAGTGCTAATGCTGGAAACGGGGTCTGAAATGCTTGAGCAATAACGAGCAATGCAGCCGCCAAGCCAATATTTAAGACATAGTAAACTAACTCGCTCCAAAACGTTCTTCGTTTAACAGTTTTCAGTAACTCCATAACTTACTCTATTATACCAAATTATGAGCCAGTTCCCACAACAACGATGAATTGTGCGTCAACATTCAAATTATACTTCGAGGAATCTGACGAAACCGAACCGTACAACTCCTTAAATTTATCTTTTGTGGCAGTTTTTTCTTTACCAGCTGGCAATTGATAAACTTGAGTCTTCCCTAGCTTTTCACTACCTGGAGCATTGCCGACATGAACAACTTTCATTCCTAATTCTGTCAATTTGTCCGCTTCTTTCTGCGCTGCACCAGCCACGCCGGAGCCATTCAAGACAGCAACTGTGGCTTTTTCCTTAGATAATGGCGTTGCGTAAATCTCAGACTTTATATAAGCGCGAATATCGTCATAATCATACAATCCCGCAGCTGGCTGAACTATGCTTGCGCCACCCGCCGTACCAGTAGTCATAAGTACGTTATTTTCCTCCACAAAACTCAATCTGTGAATATCAGATTCTTTTATCTCCGAGCCAAGGTTCATAATTGTACGGATTTCTTTCGTGTCAATGTTTGTGCGCAAGTTTTTGCCCATAGCATCCATCAGAGACGTCACCTTGCCAAAGTCAGTCAGCGTTCCCGTGGAAGTAGCTTTGTTTTTCAGAGCCATAAGTACCAATTGCTGGTTTTTCTCTCGGTCAAAGTTGGATTGTTCCAATCCGTAAGTTGGCGCCACCAAACCACGCGCTCGAGAGAACCACATCGCCTTTTCGCCGTCCATTTCGTGCTTGCCGTTAGTCAATTGCATATAGTGACCCGTTGGACATCGTTCGCGACGTTGCTGATAATTCAATTCCTTCGCCCGACACATCCAGTCCATACTTGGATCAAGGATTCCTCGTGGATCACGACTCTGTACGTCAACGGTAACTCCGCCGACCGCATTGACAGCATCACGAATCACCGCAGTATTAATATGCGCCACGTATTGAATATCCATACCGAATATATCGCCGATGAATTTCTTCGTTTTATCCATTCGTTCGGCTTCCGCCTGTGCGCTATCTCCGTTATTCACGCAACCAAAATATTCATTGATTTTACCAGCGTAGCCAGAATTACATGCCATGCCAAATTTTACATACAAGTCACGTGGAATGCTGAACATATACGCGTCTTTCTTTGTCTGATTGACGCTAAGAATCATCATCGAGTCGGTCAATGTCGCACCTGGATGGTCTGGATCGTCATCTGTTGTACCTAAAATCAGCACATTGCTTCGGCCATAAGCATCCTCTTTCAGCTTCTGCTGAGAAAATAGTCCTAAGATTCCGCCATTATGGAACACCGAGTTCATCGTCTGCCATAATTTTAATAGCAGCCAGCCCGCCACAATTGCAATAATAATTCCGATAATCGCAAGAATAATCCTGGTAATTAACTTTTTCTTACGCTTCTGTTTGCGCTCCTGCCGATGAGAAGGCTTGGTGTTTTCATCAATTGCCGCCAACGATTCGCTAATATTCTGCTTTAATTTATTAGCAGAAGTTGGTTGCTGAATATTTCTTGTCGTATTATTCGACACCTGCGGACTATCTTCGTTACTACGAGGATGCCCGAGCGTAGTCGTTCTTTTGCTAGTAATTTCCCCCAACGAAGTTCGCTGTGGTCGCTTGGCGACAAATCCGTCCATCGACTGTTTGCGTGGTTTCATATCTATTGATTATAACACACAAAACGCTTATAATTGAAACAATGGACGCTACTTTTATGGATCGTCATCCGAAATTACAAGATGGCCTGGGAATGGTCATTTTCGTTGTTGGCGTGGTGATTGGCACACTTTTATTGAACACTTTTGTATTTCAAACTTTCAATGTTGAAGGCGCCAGTATGGAAACGACGATGTACACCGGTGATCGCCTGATCGTCAATCGATTGCCCGTTACTAGCTCAAAATTGCAAAATAAAAATTATACCCCAAAGCGCGGACAAGTAATTGTGTTTAAGAATCCAAATTTCAATGCATCCACAGGTAAAGACGAGTACATTGTTAAGCGTGTAATTGCCTTTGCTGGTGAGCGAGTTACTGTGAAAAACGGCACCGTAACTGTTTACAACACAGAAAATCCCGACGGATTTGACCCTGACACCTCAGTCAATAAAAATGAGCCAGGACAGCCTACTTCTGGAGATGTCGATACGATCGTACCAGAAGGCACAATATTCGTTATGGGCGATCACCGCCAAGGAAGCTATTCTTGCGACTCTCGAAACTGCATGGGACCGATCCCCCTTTATGACATCGTTGGGCCAGTTAGCCTACGAATATTCCCGTTCAATAAGATCCGCTCGTTCTAATAAAAATTATTTTTCGAGTAATTCTCTTATTCGTTCAAATTCAAGATTATCCTTAAACTTGATACTAATCTGACCAGCTCCACGGCCGTTTGTACGAATTTTCACCCCTGTTCCAAATCGCTTTGAAAGACTTTCAACAGCATCTGCATGAGGAATATCTACTGGACGTCGTTTATTCTCGATTGGACTAGACTTCGCCTGTTTCCACAAAGTAACAACTTGCTCGATCCGTCGCGCCGACCACTCCTCGCGAATAGCTCGCTCCATAATATCTTCCGCGGCGTCATCAGGCAAACCGATTAGAGGCCTTGCCTGCCCTTCATTTAATCGCCCCTCAAACAACGCCTGCTGCACAGACTTCGGCAATTTCAGTAGCCTCAACGTATTACTGACCGCGCTTATAGATTTGCCACCCAGACGCTTGCCAATTTCCTCCAGCGTCATATTGAATTGGTCGCGCAATTTTTGATAAGCAGTCGCAGTTTCAAGCGCATTCAAATCATGTCGTTGCAAGTTTTCAATCAAAGAAATCTCCAGGCGATTTTGATCGCTCATACTCCTAACAATACATGGTACCTCTTTTAAATTCGCCCTATTCGCCGCACGCCAGCGTCGCTCGCCTGCCACGATCAGATATTTATCACCCTTTGGCGTCACAACAATCGGCTGAACCACGCCATGCTCGCGCACCGATTCCGTCAACTCATTCAAAGCATTCTCATCAAAAAAGCGACGCGGCTGATCTGGATCTGGGACGACTTGGTCAATAGCAATATCTCTCAAATGAGAAACTTTCACATCTTGTTGTGCGGTTGGATCAAACGTTTCATCAATCAAATTGGTTGGAATCAATGACCCAAAACCTCTGCCTAAACCTTTTTTCATCGTTCCACCCTCTCTATAATTTCTTTCGTTAGCGCCTTATAAGCCCGAGAACCTTTTGAAAAACGATCGTACGCTCCAACTGGCGCGCCATGACTAGGAGCTTCAGCCAAGCGAATATTTCGCGGAATGCTATTCTTGAAAATCTTATCTGGGAAATACTTTTTAACCTCAGCATGAACTTGCCCAGATAATGTAGTCCTGGAGTCCATCATCGTCAGTAAAACACCCAATAATTCCAGAGGTGGATTAAGCCCCTTCTTTATCAATTTCATACTTTCCAAAAGCTGCCCCAATCCTTCCAATGCGTAAAATTCCGCCTGAACTGGAAGCAATACATAATTAGCGGCAATCATACCGTTGACCGTCAACAGACTCAAGCTTGGCGGACTATCAATAATAATATAATCGTAATCCGTCGCCTTCTGTAAAGCCTCTCGCAAGCGAACAAACCTTCCCTGCGCCTGCGCCAATTCCACTTCCGTATTTGCCAAATGAGGTGTAGCTGGAGCGATTGATAAGTTTTTATATTCCGTTGGCAATATAATATTCGCCAGGTCAATTTGTCGCATAATCACCTCTGATATTGTTGCGCCCAAATTCTGCTTATCTATTCCAAGTCCACTAGTGGCATTGCCCTGTGGATCAAAATCCACCAACAACGTTTTCTTGCCAGCTTTTGCCAAAAAATATGCTACGTTAATTGACGTCGTTGTTTTGCCGACGCCACCTTTTTGATTTGTCACCGCAATGATTTTTGTCATTCGTTCCCCTTTTTACCTGCCTTAATTATAGCATGAGCAGAACATAAATAACAGACATCAAAAAACCGCTTCCTTTGCGAAAGCGGCTCTTTAGATTATTTGATTGACGTAATTTCAATCTTCGTGTACTTCTGGCGATGACCAGTTTCTTTGTGTACACGCTTCTTGCTCTTGTAGCGGATAACGCGAAGCTTGTCGCCCTTAACTTCCGCTTCTACAACCTTAGCTTTAACGCTAGAGCCTTTTACAGTTGGCGTACCAACCTTAATTTTATCACCATCAATCACTAAAAGTGCGTCGAGAGTGAGTTCTTTTGTGCCTTCAGGGAGGAGATCCACCAAGAGGGACTCTTTTTCGCTGGCAAGATATTGTTTGCCAGAGATTTTTACGACTGCTTTCATTTCTTTCCTTAATTATTATGAATTAACTCTAATAATTCTATCAAAAACTAGCAATAAAATCAAGTACACATAGTCAAGTTAGCAAGTGGCGTTTTTCGCCATGGCGTTATTCGCCTTCAACCAACCGCTCGGTGAGCCGCATTCCATATATTCGCCCTTAGCTTCGCCAACAACAATCACGCCGCCGCCATCGATGTACGCATTAATCGCGTCCGTTAGCTCAAACTCGCCTCTCTTAGGATTCGCCGGCAAAATTCGCGCCAACTCAAAAATCTCTTTATTCAAGACGTAAAAACTTGAATTACTGAGATTACTTGGAGCTTCTTCCAATTTTGGCTTTTCAATTATTCGCACAAAATTGCCCTGATTGTCAGTTTCAATAATTCCTGTTTGCGGAATAAATTCCTCTTCGACAGGATTTCCCAATAGCCCAGCCGACAATCCGCGCGACTCCACCAACTCCGCCAAATCAGCCGCATTTGAGCCACCGTCGTCACGCCAAAAGAATTGATCGCCCATAATTACAAATGCCGACTCGCCCTGTTCGATAAATTCACTTGCCAAACCAACTGGAATGCTTGTTCCGTAGCCACCAGTTCCCGGCTGAGTTAAAAAATGTATTCGGACGTCGCGAAGTGGAGCCACCAGAGGAAGCTTATCCTGTTTGCCCGCTCGACATAAATAATCGTTCAATTGAATATTCGATCGATAATAGCTCTGCACCTGTGTGCTCTGTTCACCCACCACAAAGTAAATATCCTTTACGCCCGCTCGCACAACATCTTGCACAATATAATCAATCACTGGGCGAGTACCGACCGGCAACATACACTTTTCGATAGATTTGGTAATCGGCAACATTCGCGTGCCCCAGCCCGCAACTGGAATAATGGCTTTAGTAATCATAGCACCTCCTACATTTTCAGCTCTTTGTGAGCTCTTCTTAAAATCTCCAACATTTCTGCATAGCGTTTTTCATCAGAAGAAACCCGGGCATATAGAATAACTATATTGTCCATCACTTCAATGTTAGCTTTTATATCCTGGTCATACAGCCACGCCATAAAACTCGGATTTAATAACTCAAAGCTTGCCGCCTGATCTTCGTTTGTGGCAAAAATAGTATAGCGCTTATTAAAATCACCCCACTCCATTTTAATTTTCTTGTAGCCAATTGGCGATATTATCCGCTTCCTAAAAATGCTGTTATCGTCCCTATCAATCAAAATTCCGCCGTAAGATTTGGGTAGCATAATCTGACCAATAAGGTAATTAACTTCATCCTTATTTTTACCTTCATCTGTAAATCCATTGCCATTTTTAAGCACGCAAGTATAAAGCTGAACAAGAATGCCACCATCCCAAACACCAATAACGTGGTTATTTACGTCAGCAGAGTTAAAATAGCGCGGCAAAAATAAGTTACCACCCTTCGGAAGAAGTAGTCTACCCCAATCCAGGCTAAAATACATACCGTTATCTTCGGCAAACTTATTGAGTGAGCCAATCAACGTACTTACATCTTCAGTTGGCTGATTTATGCCATCTAATTTCCACTCATTGCCTTCACGAACAAAGTTCCACTTCTCTGCAAATTCTTCGTTAGCACTTCGGATTTTCTTACCTGTAGCAACCTCCTCTAGCCTATCGTCTGCTTCCGCCAAAAATACTACACTCACCCGATCGCTTTGATTATTAGCATCGTCATGCGCGTCAGCAAAAATGGCCTCATTTATCCGCACGTTATCGACGACATTCCTACGACCCATTTGACGCAAAGCCTGCATTACTAGTCCAATATGATTTGAATATCTCTGTGTCGTGTACTTATGAATTGACTCATAATCTAAGTTACTCCAATCATACTGAAACCTCTCGAAAACTTGCCTAGCGTAATTAGTAAGATTATCTGGCTGCCATAACGAATCGGCAGAGGAGGCTTGGCGAACTGTATTCGTAGCCGCCTCACTATTTTGGCGAAATACTTTGAGCTTATCAACAAATACAGAGATAGCAGCCCCCACAAAAGTAGAAATAACTGCACATATGAACCACATCAAATCGGCTAAATACAGTAAACTAAAAACTAGTCCAACGGCAACACCCACCAAGAAGCCTGCTATTTTTGATCTAGTCTTCCTTTTTACAAAGCCTGCCACACCGCCCGATACAGCTGCAGGTAGCATCAAAATTAAGGACCCCCCAGAGGAGCCCGACCCTCCTCCGCCAGCTCGAGCAAAAAAAGTAAAAAACTCAATTAACATGAGCTAATTATACACTATCAGCTATCAAAATCTCCATCCGCACGAGACCAAAACTTGCGAATATCCTCTATATCGTCGGCATCTAGACGAATTGCCTGTGGCTCCCGCTGCTCTTTAATAATCTCTTCAGCAAGTCCATCCGCCAGCGGATCAATCGGCAAAAATCCTACTTTACTACCAAATAATTTGTTGAATAAATTTTGCATAACTTTTTTATTTTTATCAATTAACAATGATATATTAGCATAAGTATGATTAAAAGTCAATAGGATATCCTCCCCATGGAGAGGATATCCTCATTTCACTTACTGCCCTTTAAGCCTTTTTCAGGGAAATTTCTACCAATTTACCCTCGATTTTGGCATCATATTTTTCTGATTCATCAGCCGTAGAATTCAACTCTACAGCAAGCGTTTCAGATTTAATGACGTCAGCGAAAGCGTCAATAGCTTGAGATATTTCAGAATCGTCACTGGAAATGCTCAGTACAATTCGATCATCTATCTGCAGACCAGCTTGCTTGCGCGCGCTTTGGACATGGCGAACGATTTCACGCATCAAGCCTTCGCGCTTTAGTTCAGGAGTGATTGTTAAGTCATAAACAACGCTCGGTTGCGCCGACTCAGACTCTGAATCTGCAACAATTTCGACAGATTTCACGTTCAATTCATCTTTAGCAATATCGATCAAGAACTGCGCAACTTCCGCTGGTGTATCCTGAGAAATAGTATTGATAAGCTTCACAGACGCCAACGGCTGACGCACCTTAATTCCCTCCGATGCGCGCTTCGACAAGCCATCATTCACCGCAGTACGCAGTGCATTCATGTCGCGTAGCATTGAATTATCTATTTCACCAGCTGGCAACCAATCTTTAAGATGAATTGACTCATTATCGCCCGTCAAATTATGGTACAATTCTTCCGCTAAGAATGGTGTAAACGGCGCTAGCATATAACTTAGTCGCACCAAAACATAATGGAGCGTGCGGTAAGCGTCATTTTTATCACCATCATCTTCAGATTTCCAGAAGCGGCGGCGGCTGCGTCGGACATACCAGTTACTTGCATCATCTAAGAATGGCAAAATCGGCTTAGTCGCATCCTGAAGATTGTAATTATTAAGACCTCGCTCGACCTCTGTTATCAATTGATGCAATCTAGACACAATCCAAATATCCAACGGATTTGTTAAATCATGAAGCGGATCTGACAAATCGCCATTAAACTCCCAGCCGTCAACTTCAGCATACATCGTGAAGAAGTCGTACATATTCCAGATCATACCAAGCTTACGCGCTACATCCATGACATCCTTATCCGCCAAGGCAAAGTTTTCGCCGTTTGTTAGTGGACTTGAAAGCATCAAAAATCGGAAGCTGTCAGCCGAAGTCTTATTCATAAGTTCCATCGGGTCGGTATAATTCTTCAACTTCTTGCTCATTTTTTTACCGTCGGCAGCATTGATAAATCCAGTACAAATCAAATTCTTCCATGGAGATTTACCAAACAAAGCCACGTTTACCGCTGTTAAACTATAAAACCAGCCACGAGTTTGATCAATCGCCTCAATAATAAAGTCAGCTGGAAAACTTGCTTCAAATTTTTCCTTGTTCTCAAATGGATAATGGAATTGAGCAAACGGCATCGAGCCAGACTCAAACCAACAGTCTAAAACCTTACCGATGTGATGCATTTCTGCGCCGTCGCACTCAAACGTAACGTCCATAACTTGCGGCAAGTGATAATCGTCCAACTTGCGACCCGTAACTTCTTCAAATTCTGCAAAGCTTCCAATCACTTTCACCACTTCCGTGCCATCATTCTTCACGCCCTTCCACACTGGGATTGGTGTTGCCCAATAACGATCGCGGCTCAAATTCCAATCCGGCGCCTGCTCGATGATGTTGTGGAATCGTCCAGTCCTCAGATTGTCTGGCGTCCAGCTTGTCTGCTCGTTCGCCTCCAACATTTCCTTTTTCTGGCTCTGAATATCCATAAACCAACTTGGATGAGCACGATACATCAATTTCGTGCCACATCGATGACAATGCGGATATTCGTGGCGAATATATTCAATTTTCAGCGCTCGACCCTCTTCCAGTAAAGTCTTCGCTATCTCTTTATTTACTTCCCAAATATTGCGACCCAACCATCTGCCCTCCGTGTAATTTCCATCACCGTCAACCAACGATAACACTGGAACGTCATTTTTTCGACACAATTCATAGTCGTCCTCGCCGTAAGCTGGCGCAATATGAACAATTCCCGTACCATCCTCGGTCGTCACAAAATCGGCGTGAAGAATCTTATGCGCAGCCGGCCCACGATTTTCGAATAGCGGCTCAAATCTTTTACCTACCAATTCAGAGCCCTTAATCGTCTTAATTATCGAATATTCCAGCGGCTGGTGCTTTTCGTCCGTCATAACTTTCTCAACGCGGTCGCTTGCAACGTAAAACTTTTTATCGCCGTACGCCACCAAAGAATAATCGACATCCTGATTCACCGCCAAGACCGTATTTGCCGGCAAAGTCCACGGCGTCGTCGTCCACGCAAGCAGATACTCATCCTCATCCTCCAGCTTAAAGTAGACGAACAAGCTCGGGTCGGTGTCCATTTGATAGCTATTTTCCATAGCCACTTCACTCTTAGAAATTGGCGTCGCATCCTTTGTGCAATAGACCAAAATCTTTTCGCCTTCGTAGATTTTGCCTTCTTCATAAAGTCTCTTGAACGCCCACCAAACAGATTCCATGTAATTGTTATCCATGGTTTTATAAGCGCCCTTAAACTCGACCCAACGACCAATTCGCTCAATCGTATCTTCCCACTCGGTGCCAGTTCGAACCATAGCCGCTCGACATTCCTTGACATAATCTGAAACGCTAATTTTTGTGCCAATCTCTTTTTTATTAGAAATGCCTAGCGTTTTTTCAACGTAAACCTCCGCTGGCAGTCCGTGACAATCCCAACCCCAACGTCGCTCAACTCGCTGACCTTTCATCGTGTGGAAGCGTCCCATCGTATCCTTCACCGTGCTAACCAACAAATGTCCGTGATGTGGCGTTCCCGTCAAAAATGGAGGACCGTCATAAAAAACCCAAGAATTATCAGCAGGACGCTGCGCGATCGACTTGTTAAATGTGTCATCCTCTTTCCATCGCTGCACCCAATCTTTCTCATATTCCACAGCTCGACGACGTGTTCCATGTTTGAATTTCATTGTACTACCTCCTTATTTTTAGGCTTTTGATAGCTATTTTTCAATTAAAAATCACCTCTTCTGACTTCGAGAATCCGCTTAGGTGTTTTATGCGGACGGTACCATCTCGATTCCAAAAGAAGTGATTCTTTCAGCTCTTTATTTGCTATTTACGCAAGCTCACGGCAGGTTCTAATCTCGACTTTATGCCGATTTCTTCCCGCAGACTTCACGGCTGATAACCGCTCATTTCACGCCAATTCAACATACGCGAAAACGCCCTACTGTTATTGTAGCGCGTTTTCATCAAAATCCCAAGAACTTTATTTAATTTCCAGACCGCCTAAAATACACTCACCCTTCAGATATAGAGTCTTTTTGGCAGAATCTTTAGGTAGAGTTTTGTCATCAGTTCCACCCAAAAATCCGCGCACTTCGTTCTTAACAATCACATCGTCTGGCAAAGTAATATTAATGCCACCGCAAAATGTAAAAATTTCAATCACAGAACCGTCTTTAATCTTTGCTTGACGCAAATCCAAATCCACGCCGCCAAATATTGCAACCAACGAACCGCCAGTATAATCACCTTTTACGGCGTCTTCTTCGCCCCAAAAACAAGCAATCTTCTCATTACCTGCGCAGTCTTTGTTCAGCTTTTTAGAACGCTTAACACCCTTAGGACTAGTATTAAACATCATTGCCAAACCAGCAGCAATCAAAACTACAGGCCAGAACACTTTCCAGACACTAACGTCAACTATTCCGTAAGAATTTAAGCCAATCAGAACACCAATCGCAATCAATAATAATCCCCAAATCCACGCCGTTTTATTTCGATAATTGAATATATTCACCAGCCCAGACAATACAAATCCTGCAGCCCAAACCGTACCCCAGAAAATATCCCAGCTAATGTTAATAATTTCGAGGTTCTTCAATAGTAAAACCCCGCCGAGCGCCACGACTACAATGCTCAAAAACGCTCTAATCAGAGAACTTTTCTTCATACAATTATTCTATCACTTTTTTATAAACTTAACGTTTTTTAAATTGAACAGTTTTTTTGTTCCGCTTTGATTTTATGATAATTATCACTATCAAAATAATGAACAAAAGTATTCCACCGCCAATCATCATTAGCGCTGTAGTTGATGGCCAGAAGAACAATTCTTTTGGCTCGGCGGTTTTTGTGATTAGCTCATTTTTGTCCTGGCTAATTCCCCACTCGCCAGCCTTCTTTTTATAGGAAATCGACAATTCTACCTTATATTTTCCTCCCCAAAACGGCGCCAAATTGCTATCAAAATTAAACTGCCGCGTTTCATTCGCAATCATCGCATTCACGCCACCGTTTTTATAGACAACATTCCCCATCGGGTCTTTCACAACCAGCTTTACGTCAACATCAGCCGACACATTGCCAGAATTTTTTAAGGCGATTTCATACAATTGACTACTGTTAGAATTCTTAACGTTAAACTTCTCAATCGTCACGTCGCGGTGAATATCACCAGGAACTGTTATCGCCATACGGATAGCCTGACGAGTCTGAACTTGAATGCCGCCAGCATTATTTGACGACTGCTTAACCTTCCGCTGAACAACCATACATGCATTATGCTCGCCAACATCTGCTTTGCTTGGGACATTTACCGTAAAATCAACAAGCGTGTTCTCGTTCGCGCCAAGAGTCACCTCTTTCTTAGAGACAGAAATCCATTTGCCCGCACCAACTTTATCCTCCGACTTCTCCTTGCAAGTCATATCACCAGTCGTCGTAACCGTACCGTCAACCGAATAAACTTCAATCGTTTCTTCTTTATCAGACCCGTTTTGAACATACAATTGGTCAGATTTCGAATCGCCACCAGAAAGATTATAGATGAAAATTGAGCTTGTCCTGGGATTATTCGGATCAGGATTTGCTGGTCGACCACCAATACCGTTAGCAGACACCGACATAGGCAAAACCAGCCCTGCAATCATCGCCACTCCAATAACCTTACTCCACAACGAACTCTTCATATCCCTCCTTAAAAACCTATTATGCTTATTATATCAATGTTACACATAAAAGAATAGACACTCATCAGAATATCTATTCTCGCTTAATAAACTAAGTCTTTTTTATTAAATAGCCGTGACAGTTTGAGTCATTGGAAGAATGTATGTACCCGATAGCTGACCAGCCGGAATGTCCTGCTTTAGACCAATGCCCGTAATGTATCCTTCCCATATTTTGTCAGCACCGGCTGAAGCGGACATTAAGGTAATCGGAGTGCTTCCAGAAAATGACGCTGAGCTACCTTTTGTAATACCGGTAAGTGTAGTCGAAGATCCAGACTCTGGAGTAACCGTGCCTGCTGACGGATCGACAGTTAGTCGACCTTGAGCGGCGGTGCCGTTATATTTGTACTGCCTACCACCTGCTGCACCCCATACGCCAGTTCCTGGAGTAGTTGCATTGAGGGTCAGAGTCCAACCGTTATCTGCAGCGCCTGTATTTAATACATAAATACGATCCGTGTTATTACCAAACGTACCCGTAGACAGCTGAGCAGTCCCCTTAACAGTTACCGCGCTCATCGCGAATGTTGGAGGATTTACAGGCGTGAGTCCAGGAGTGTCGGTAATGACAGTAGTCAATGTTCCAGGGTTGATTGTCTGAGAAAGCTTAGAATTAGCGGTAGACACCGCATTAGCAACAGAGGAGTTCGCCATACTATACAATCCCAATAGACCAATCACGCCTACGCTCGCAACGATCAATAATGTTAACTTTTTCATTTTTTCTCCTTACTTAATTGATTTAATTTATTACATTATAACTTATTATGCTTACTTTTTCATTTATCCCTCTTTTTCTGTTTTTTAACAATAAATAACATAATGAACGCCGCAACAATTACACCAATACCAGCAGCCATAATCATCCATAAATTAATTCCCGTATTAGCCAAAGCCTTACTTATCTCTTTAACAATCTTTGGAATACCAATAACATCTTCAATGGTCTTTTCCACGGTCTTTTTCGGAGTAGTAGATGAAAAATCAGCAAACCGCACTATTTCCGGGGATGTTGCATTAGCCTTCAGTTTAGCTGTAACACGACCGTTATGGGTGTATTCTGGAACTGGCGGCATAAAATTATCACCTGGATGATTATTCTGCCAATTTGAAAAATCCAACACCCATATATTTCCGTTAACTTTAAGCTTGCTATCCCGTCCCAAAACAAAAGTCCTACCACCAAACTCAACCTTCAAATCGTGCTGACCCGTCGCGGGATTAGCTACCGTATGCACCGCATCATAAACGCCATACACCAGCAGATCTTTCCCATTTACCAAATCAAACTTAGAGAATTTTGGCGGAAAAATCGGACAAATTGACTCATTCATCTGGCTGCCAGTTTCCAGGGAATCATGAGCGCAATCAGTAATCACTTGCGACAAATTAGAATTAGCCGACGAATCTGCAAAAGCCGAATAAGGACTACTCAAAGTAGCTAGTAATGTTATAACGATGAATAATTTTTTTACTCTATTTTTCATACTCAACCTTATTGCGCTGTTACCGTTAATGTCATTGGTAGTTCATAAGTTCCTGGTTTTTGATATGCTGGAATAGTCTGGTTTAATCGAACGTTCCGTAGCAAAAATGCGCACCCCAATTGGTTAGTTGACCCGCTGCTGCTCATCAACGTAACGCCGTTAGCCGTAGCAGTCCCTACCTTAAATTGAGAATCAACGCCCTTTGATATTCCTGATATTTGGCAAGTTGAACCGCTCAATGAACTACCCGAAGCTAAGACAGATGATGCGCCAAAATTGACAGACAGAAATCCCTGATCGCCATTAGTGCCGTTGAACATATACGATTCCGTACCACCAGTTCGCTTCCACTTGGCGGTCGCGCCGTCAGATGCCGACAACACAACACTCCACCCAGAGCTGGTCTGTGTATTCGTCACTTCAATTTGCTTCGAGCTTGAGTTGGACAAGAGGGCGCTGGTGGCTACGCTGCTATTACTTATAGTCGAGTTGCCAAACTTCGTACCAGTATCCGTAATTGTAGCGCCAGCATTATCTCTAAAACGAATATCTAACGACCCAGGAGCAGTCTTAAATTCTGGATACATTGTGTAGCTATCAATGCTAGATCCAGGAGCGACAGTCGTGTCAGTTGCTACACGGACGCAATAATTTTCGTTCCTATCAAGCCCTTTATCGACAAGCGCCAAATCCCACACACCCACTTCGCCAGCAGATATTTTTTGCGCATTCGTGAACGTTCCAGCCACTCCGCTTTTTCTCACCAGACTTTGAGGTCGAGAAGCGATAGCTCCTGCCGGCAATTCTGGATCAGTCGAGTTGCTATTGATATTAGTGCCGTCAGCGGGACCGCTCGCAGAATAAGCAAGTTTTGACACTCCGGTCACGACTTGCCAATCTGAACTACTTACCGCCGAACAAGTTGCCGTGCTACCCTTTTTTGCATATTCGACACGCAGCTTCATTGACGAGGATTCAACGGCTCCCCCTGGAGGTGCTATTAGCGCAGGACGCATGACAGGACTATTACTCGACTGGCCATTCCCTATCTGACCCTTGTTATTATTACCCCAACAATACATCTCACCTGTACGTAAAGCGCATAAAAAGTCTTTACCTGCATACATAGAAGTTTCACCGGAACTCGTAAATGGAACATTCACTTTTACAGGGGCGGGCAAATATCCCGTAATAGACCCGTTACCCATTTGACCCTTAGAATTAGCACCCCAACAATAAATTTCGCCAGTGTTTAATACCATACACGTAAATTCGCCACCAGCGTAAACATTTTTAACAGTCTTCCCTCCAGAAAGGATACTACTACCAAAAGAAACTCTTGAAGCAATATTTCTATAGCCCATTGCTGTAACACCCAACTGACCCTTGGTATTTTTTCCCCAACAATACACTTCTTGACCGCCAAAAATAACAGCACAGGCATGTGAATCACCAGCAGATATTGACTCAACTTTTTTTCCATTAAAACCTTTGACTTCAGTAGGATATTGAGTTCTACCAGCAGCAAGTCCTACTCCAGTCCTTCCCGTAATATTAGACCCCCAGCAGAATGCTGTGCCTTCAACTGTCGAAGCACACGTAAATTTATCTCCTGCAACAACCTGTTTAACCGATTCCGTCCCAAAGTTATTCATATTAACTGCTGTTGGCGTGGTTGAACCTAAGAGTACGTCACGACCTAATTCTCCATTTACACCTCTACCCCAACAGTACAATTTTCTCTCCGAGTTAAGCGAACAAGTATGCTCATTACCTGCCGCAATTTGAGAGACGACTGTGGTTGCGAATTCCCTAACTGGATATGGAGCATTCCTCTGAACTATACCATTATCCCCTAGTCTTCCAGCCAACCCATAACCCCAGCAATAATCTTTATCGTCAGAAGCAATTACGCAAGTGTGATAATAACCAGTAGTAATCTGTTTTATAGTCTTACCGTTGAGTACGTCTTGTGTATATACAGGTACTGGGACCGTTGATGAGGTGGTTGAATTAGTACCAAGAACTCCATATTGACCATTACCCCAACAATAAACACTATCATCCGACATAATGGCGCAGTTATGCTCATACCCGCTTCCGTACTCAGCTAATTTTTTAAAATATACACTCTTATTTTGCAGACCAACCCTCAGCCTAAAATCAGCGCCGACTTTTGGTAATGTGGCAACGGTGTTGGTATTTGCCAACGGACTGCCTGGATTAATACCATTGGACGATTCGTATAACCGATAAGAAACTTGCTCCACTTCAACCTGCTTGCCACCACTAGGAATAGTCGCACGACTTTGTTGCGAGATCAAAAACATAAATCCTAAAGCTGCGCTAACGACAATAAAACCGCCAAGAATAAAAAATCTCTTGGCTTTACGGTCTTTTATTATTGATAACGTTCTATTATGTTCCATAGTGGTGGTATAAATTGAGCATAAATATACGTCATAAATATAACATAAGCACTTTATATAAAGCAAGCAAAACTAGAACAATTGGCTGCCGAATTTGGCGATTATCGCGACAATTACCACGACAACCAACGATATTATAGTAAGCACATCATATCCACCACCAACGATCTTCTGCGCACAACGACAAGAGATATTTTTCTGTAGAACATTATAGCGCGTCAAACCGAGTATAATCATCAGCATTCCAAGATCCAAGGTCAAACACCATGGACAAAGTACACCAATTTCAACGTAGCTCATATAAAACATCCAAATAGCAAATATCATTCCGATGATAGCACCAGCCTGCGCCGCCTGCATAAACCACTTCGGAAACTTTGCTCCCGCCAACAACGCCACTGCAATTGTTACCATAACAGGCAAAGTCATCACGCCGATAAAACTGTTTGGAAATCCTAAAATAGCCGCCGACCAATGATTCGCCACCGCCGAACAGCTCAGAGCCGAGCTAAAATCGCAACTTAATACAGCATGAGAGTTTTTTGCTAGTTCTAAGGCTTCAATAGACAATACGAATGACGCCAATAACCCTAAACCACTACCGACAAGCATTATAAACGCCGCCAAATTTTGCTTTTTCAAATCTTCGTGGAATAACCAGTTTTTGATTTTACTAAACATAAAAACTCACTTCGCTAATTGTTGGTAGTGGCAAGCCACGCCAAAGGTTCTGCAGTTGACCACTGTCGCTCAGCGCGATAATTGTTGGGTATTCCACAATGTCATACACTTCGCAAAAATTATTGCCTTCCACAGAATCAGGACTCATTTCCTCTAAAACCTGACCAGTTTGTCGGCTAAAATCACGCAAAAAGTCTGAGACTTGACGCGCATAATCGCTTTCCGAACGATAAATCACAACTACTCGCATTATAATTCCCGCTCGCCCTTACTGCGTCGCTTTGCTAAAATCTCCACAAAATCATCCAACGTCTTAAACTCGTAAAAAACGCTAGCAAAACGAACATACGCCACTTCGTTGCGTTTTTCTAGCTCGTCCAAAACTTGATCGCCAATCTGTTTTGACGTAACTTCCGATTCGCCCAGCGCGTATAAAGAGTCTTCAACCGCCGTAATGATATTATCGACTTCCTCATCAGACTTAAAGAATTTTCCGACCGAACGGCGCGTAGAATTCGCCAATTTCACTCGGTCAAACAGTTCGCGATCGCCGTTTTTCTTTATCACCGCTAGATTCGGTTTTTCAACTCGCTCATACGTAGTAAATCGCTTGCCATCTGGGGTTTCCCTGCGACGTCGAATTGCGGCACCGTCAGAAACTTCGCGTGATTCAATAACGCGACTATTGCCGATATTAAATACCATTTTATCTACTCCTTGTTCTTCTTTCGTCGCCTCAGAAATGCCGGCGTATCGTCCTCATCATCGTCAGCTTCAACGGTTGGAGTTTCCCAAATATTAGTTTCTGGTTCAGCTGCAAAACTTTCGGCAGGTTCTTCCTTATCCAACTCTAGGTCAATATTTTTAACCATTTCGTCATCAACTTCTGTTTCGGCGGGTTTCGTGTCGTCGCCTACAGTCAAACTAACTTCCTGCTGGCGGAACGTATCACTATCAAATCCTGTCGCAATCACCGTAATAACCAGCTCGTCTTCCATCTCCGGCTTCAAAGTCGCACCAAAAATAATGTTGGCATTCGGACTAACAGCGCTAGTAATAATTTCTGCGGCTTCTTGAATTTCTGCCATACTCATGTCGTAGCCGCCAGTTACATTGAATAGCACACCCTTGGCGCCATCAATCGACACCTCAATTAGCGGACTTTCAATAGCTTGTTGCGCCGCCTGAACCGCTCGGTCATCACCACTCGCTCGCCCGATTCCCATTAATGCCGAACCAGCATTACTCATAATCGCCTTAACGTCAGCAAAGTCAAGGTTAATCAAACCATGCTCAGTAATCAGTTCAGAAATACCCTGAACACCCTGCCTTAAAACATCATCGGCAATCTTAAATGTTTCTAGTAGCGGCGTTCGACGATCAATCGTTTGCAACAATCTGTCATTTGGAATAGTAATCAAGGTATCAACCTCGCGTCCCAAGTGAGAAATCGCCCAATCCGCGTTAACTCGGCGCTTTTCACCCTCAAAGCTAAACGGTCGAGTTGCCACGCCAACCACCAAAATACCAAGCTCGCGTGCCACTTCTGCCACGACATAGCCAGCACCAGAACCAGTTCCGCCACCAGCACCAATTGTCACAAATACCATGTCCGCGCCTTCTAGCGCTTCCCTGATTTCGTCACGAGATTCATTAGCCGCAGCCTCGCCGACAGTAGGGTCAGCACCAGCGCCCAAACCATTAGTTGCGTCACGACCAAGGTGAATTTTTATGTCAGCCTTCGAATTATGCAACGCCTGAGCATCCGTATTCATAGCAATGAACTGAACGCCAGTTAGACCAGCGTCTTTCATTCGGTTAATAGCTGAACCACCAGCGCCGCCGACACCGACGACTTTTATGCTGGCAAATGTTTGAACTTCACTTGGTTGTATTTGCGGCATATATTCCCTCTCTTAATCCTTACATAAAGTATATCATTTATTTAAATCTAGCGAAAATATTTTTGAGTAAACCGCCAGCTTTTTTAGTGACATCATTTGCGCCAACTATCGGTTTTACCTGCTGCGAAATGCCCATAGAGTCAATCAACATCAGACCAACCGCAGCCGAAAATTCCGCACCTTTTACTTCATCGCTAACTCCGCTATAGCCAGCCGGAACACCCAAGCGTGCCGCCACACTCAATTGATCTTTCGTGAACTCCACCATACCCTTGACTTTCGCCGCACCGCCAACCAGCACAACGCCGCTCGGCAGTTTTCCTAGTCGCCCAGCTCGCTTCAATTCTTTAGCAATTGCTTCAAAAATCTCTTCATATCGCGCTTGGACAATCTCGTCAATTTCTTCTTGGTTAAATTTATATGTCTGCTTTTCAACCTTCGTTTCAACTTCGCCCAAAACGTCGCCGCCAAATCTCGCGTTCGCCAATTTCACAACTTCCGCGATTTCCGGATCTGTCCTAAGCCCAATAGCCAAATCATTCGTTACATTCTGGCCGCCCATTGGGATAACCGCCAGATGTTGCAAATCGCCCTCTTCGTAAATGGCAATTCCTGTAGTTGCCGCACCAAAATCAATCACCGCAACGCCATTTTCACGCTGACTTTCCGTAAGAACGGATTGAGCTGCCGCCAAAACCGACGGAACAACAGACACAGCCTCAACCTTAGCCATTTCCGCCGACTTCTGTAAATTAGTAATGTGTGGAACCAAACCAGACACGACATTCGCCCTAATTTCCAGACGCGCGCCAGTCATACCAATTGGATCTTTAATATTATCCTGACCATCCAGCCTATACGCGTGCGCAATAATATCTAAAATCTCTCTATTCTGTGGCACTTTTCCAGTTGTAGCAACTTCCTCCAGCCTTAATATATCATCGTGCGTAACTTCATTATTAACGGTTCCAACGGTAATCATTCCGTCGGCTTTTGTACTCAATAAATGAGATCCGTTAATACTCAACGTGGCTGCGTTAATCTGATGGCCGCTCATTCGCTCAGCTGGTTCCAGCGCCTTATCAATAGCCTCAGCTGGACCGCTCAAATTCGTTACAGTCCCCTTTCGCATTCCGCTATTCGGCGCTTCACCGACGCCAACAATTTTTGGCGCACCATTTTCTGCGTCAATATAACCAACGACACAGCGCACGTTTTTCGTGCCAATATCAATTCCTACCACATATCGAGATTGCTCCTGCATAAGCTCTATTATACAGGTTATGCCTATAATTTGGCAAGCGAATTAGCCTAAAGCTTCGTCAGAATTTCAGCGCCAGTTTCGGTAATCAATACCGTATGTTCAAAATGCGCACCCAGACTGCCATCTTTCATGCTAATTGTCCAGCCGTCGCTGTCGGTAATAATTTTTTCGCCGCCCAAGCTCGCCATCGGTTCAATTGCAATTGTGTCGCCAGCGTGCAACATCGGGCCAGTTCCTCGCCTGCCGTAATTCGGAATTTCTGGCTCCATATGCATACTCAGCCCCACGCCATGACCAACTAGTTCACGAATTATACCAAGTTTAGCCTTCTTCAACACAGCTTCCACTCCCGCTGAAATATCACCAACTCGCGTTCCATCGCCAGTTATCGCGTCAATTCCCGCATACAAACTCTGCTCTGTTGCGTGCAATAAATGTTTCTTCGCACCCTTAGGCTCTTCATCAACAACCATAGTAAAAGCACTATCCGTTTTCATTCCACGATAGCCAATCACCAAATCGAAACTGACCACGTCGCCCTTTTCAAAAACATATTCGGTCGGGAAAGAATGCACCAATTGCTCATTCGTCGATATACAAATCACTCCCGGGAACTTCACTTCGTCCGTAAGATAAGTCGCCTCTGCGCCAAAATCTTTAATTCGCTTGGCTACAAAATCATTAGCGTCCAGCTCACTCATTCCAGCCGTTACGGATTTTTTCAACTCATCATAAATTGTCGCAAGCATTTTGCCGCACTCGCGCATATCTTTCATCTGTTGCGGCGTTTTTTCTCCGGTGATCAATTGGCTCATTTTACGCCCTCAACAATGCCGCGACTGACCAGCTCTCTCTCAATTTCATCATGAACTTGCCCGACAGTTCCAACGCCGCTCATATGTACAATTGGAACACCATTGTCATTTAGATAATCCAGAATTGGGTAAATTTCACCTCGATAAATACTGAGTCGTTTGTCAATTGCCTCAGGCGTGTCGTCAACTCGACCGCGAACCCTCAAACGCTCCAAAATTTCATCGCGCGGAACTTCCAGCACAATCACCAACTTAACGTCTTTTCCGTGATGTGAACGCGACTCAATCAGCCATTTAGCTTGTTCTAATTGTCTTGGATAGCCGTCCAAAATTACACCATTAATATCCTTAGCTTTATTAAGAGCCTCGCCCATCAAGCCGTTGATGGTTTCCATCGGCACCAGTTCGCCAGATTGCATACGATGAATCAATTCGCCATCGTGAGTGTCGCGCAATAACTGTCCAGCGCTAAGCCAACGCCAACCATGACGCGCCGCTAAAATCTGCCCCTGCACACTCTTACCAGCACCCGCCGGCCCAAAAAATACAATCATTTTTCCTCCTATTTTGTGAGTTTTTCTTTAACAATTTTTGCTACCAACGCGCCATCCGCAGCATTGCCGACCTTACTTTTTACCGCGCCAATAACTTGTCCCATTTTCTGAATTGAAACATCATCCATATTCGCAATAGCTTCTTCTACAATCTTTGAGATTTCCGCTTCACCAAGTTGCTCTGGCAAAAATTCTCGTAAAATTTCCGCTTCTTTTTCTTCAGGTTCCGCCAACTCTGCACGGTCATTCTTTCGATATAAATCCGCACTTTCGACGCGCTTTTTCACTTCTCGAGCAACGACTTTTTCAATTTCAGCATCATCCAAGCCGTCTCCTCGCTTGCCCAAAGAAACTTCTTCGTTTAAGATTGCTGCCTTTAGATTACGCAAAACATCACCACGAAAACGATCGCCGCTCAATAGAGCGGCTTTCATTTCACTAGTAATGCGCTCTTTTAGCGCAGACATTAACGCACCCCTAGGCGCATTTTTGCCGTTTTTTCAGCTCGTCGCTCGCGGCGAATAATAGCTTTTTTACGACGCTCGGTCTTTGAAATTGGTTTTTCAAAACGCATAACGCTCTTAGCGCGAGCCAAAACACCGCTTTGTAAAACCCTGCGGTTGAAACGACGAATGATATTTTCGTTCGCTTCCTTCTGATCTTTACGTGTTACTTGTACCATACTGCAAACATTATAACAGATGAGAAAGTATTTGCCAACTAGATTATCCCTTCACCTTCTTTGACGTGAGATTTAATACCTCACCATCAGGAGTAAACGTAATAGTATAAGTGGTCACATCAGCCCGTATATGCCTATTACAGTCAAATCTGTGTTCTGTAACAGGGATCTTGGCAGTATACGTACCATCATCATTTTCAGAAATTTTAACTTTGGCAAGGTCACAAGGAATATTTTCTGGCAAAGCCGAATCGCCAGGAACTTCTCCATTCGCATCACTGGATAAAGACAATTGAACGCCATTATTTATCTCATACATTACGTCCTTTAGGGAAATTAAGTGACCAGCAGCTGCTACTAAAGAACTCAAGCTAGAAGCTTCATTCAAATGTTCAGCGAATTCCTTATGTTTACCCGCTACGTCATCATACTCTTCTTTAAGATCCGCTAAGGCTTTGCCAGGCAGCTCCGAGCGTGTATCTTCGTGATAATTAGTCAGTAACTTTAGCGCTACCCTCCCCAGGCTAGTATGTGTATCTTTCTGATATATAATTTCACTGCCGCTATTAGAAAACTCCATATTACCAAACCTCCCAAAAAATCCTTCCTTCCACCCAAAAATATTAATACACTCTAATAATATATTTACTCTATACGGAACGCAACTATTACGCCTAAGCCAAATACAACAATCGCCCTTCAACCGACTTCATTCCCTGCCACTCATTTATGGTTGGCTGAAACCATGCAGACGCCACATCTCCCGCCTCTCGGAAAAATTCCTCTGGTGCGTTAAATGCCAACATTTGCAGCGTAATATTATTTTTATCACGCAAGGTCAATTTCACGTGTTGCCCGTCCACACCCATTCTCCTCACACTCAAAACCGTCGCTTTGGTTATCTTCAATATAGGCTCCGCGTTACCATTGCCAAACGGCTCCATCTTTGCCAAATTATCAATCAGCTCTTCATTAATTCCCGAAAAATCGTCGATCTCCACGTCAGCCCTCGGCAGCAAATATAATTCCTGATTTTTTAATTGTAACGAATCGTAAAACTCATTCACTCGTCGCCTAAAATCGTCGATTCTCTCGGTCGCCAGCGTCACACCCGCCGCCGCTCCGTGACCACCACCTTTAATAATGATGTCGTCAGCTGCACGAACCGCGTCAGCCGCGGAAAAATCACCAAAACTTCGCGCCGAGCCCGTAGCCTCGTCACCACGCTCGCCAATTATAAAAACCGGCTTCTTATATTTTTCAACCAACTTTGACGCCACAATGCCAATGACTCCGTGATTCCAATTTCCGCTATTCACCACCAAAACTCGATCATCAGTCATATTGTCCGCCTGCTGGCAAGCTTCGTCAAAAATCTCATCCTGAATACTGCGACGTTTGATATTCAATTCTTCCAGCTTTTCGCTAGCCTCCAACGCCTCCAGTCCATCACTCGCCGTCAGCATATCCAGAGCATATTGCGCCGTTTCCAGCCTACCCGCCGCGTTCATTCGCGGACCCAGACCAAATCCCAGATGTCTAGCATTAACCTTCTCTGGATCAATTCCCGCCACCGACATCAACGCCTTCAAACCAGGACGCCTCTGCTTTTTCAAAACCTCCAAGCCCCAATAGACATTCGCCCTATTTTCATCCGCCAACGTAACTATGTCGCAAACCGTTCCCAGCGCCACCAGATCCAATAGCCACTTCTCGTAACCATCTGGCAACCCGTCCAGCTCAGTTTGCAGAGCCTGAACTAATTTAAACGCCACGCCCGCACCACACAAATCGCGGAACGGATATTTATGACCAGGAAACTTCGGATTAACTGCAGCAACGCTCGGCGGTGGAGTCTCGGCAACATTATGATGATCAGTCACTACCGTATCAATCCCCAAACTCGATGCATATTCAATTTCCGCATGACACAAACTTCCCGTATCAACTGTGACAATTAAATCCGCGCCCATATTTCGCACCTTATCAACGGCGCCCATCGTCATTCCGTAACCCTCAACAAACCGGTTCGGAATAAATGCACCAACTTCCTTAAAGCCAAACTTGCCAAACGCATCCAATAAAATTGCCGTTGCACTCAGCCCATCAATATCGTAATCGCCGTAAATAACAATTTTCTCACCCTCAGTGTGCGCCTTTTTCAAGCGGTCCACCGCTTTTCTCATATCTGGTAATAAAAACGGATCATGCTTTACTGACGCGTAATTCGGATGCAAAAATTCCTCACGCGCCGCACGCGTAGTCAAGCCTCGAGCCGCTAAAATTTTCTCAAATAATGTCATTAGTCTTTATCAGCCATGCCGCGCTTTGATCGCGCTGAATATTGCTGAGATTTAATCACCATACTTTGCAATTCCTTAAAAATTGGGAATTGTTTATTAGTGAAATACGTACGTGAGTTACCTTGCTTTTCACTCTGCAAAAATCCAACCTTTTCTAATCGCTTCAACTCTCGCTGAATATTTCCGGGATCTTCCTTAATTAGCTTTGCTAACCCGCGAACATGTGTGTGAAAATCAGGATACTTAGCGTATACTACTACAATTTTTCGCCGCACCCTAGATGTAATAAAAACGTCTAACATAACCTCCCTAACGCATCTTTCTTAATTAAAGTTTATCACAATTTTACAACACCCGACAAGTTTTTTACTTCCAATTCAAAATAACCTGATTAATTTTCGCTATCGTTTCCTCTTTGGACGGCAATATATTATCCTCATAATAATGATTTAATCCCATAAAATTCTCCTTCACATCCAAGATATGCATTTCATCAACCGTCATGTGCAATTTATCCACCGCTGCCACGCCACAAAACGGCACCGCAATCACCAATTTCTCAATCCGAACTGACTTCAGAAAACTCAAAGCCACGTCCAAAACCGACAAATCATCACCAAAACCATCACTCGCCAAAATCACCACCCGATCCTTCAACATATCCTTATCAATGATTCCACCATCGCCCAAAAGCCTATTCATTTTCTGATGAGCCTCGCGCTTTTTCTCTTCCAGATAACCGTGAAATTCACTAGTATATTCATTAATTTCACCGTCAGAAAATTGACTATTATACGTAAATTGCCCAGACTGCGACATCGCCCCGATGCTTAAACTTTCCCCAGGAATCTCAATCCCCTCGCTAAGCAACATCATAAGAACACAATGAAGTTTCACTGCAATTTGCTCACCAATCAGCACGCCACCTTCGCCAATTGCAACCACCGCGCAGTTTTCATAGCGATACTTTTCCAGTACTTGATCAGCCAGAATTGCCCCAGCCTGCGAACGACTCTCAAAATACATATGCTTATTTTAGCATTTTTTTCGCGATATAATATGAACATGCATTACTATTTGGTTTCGCCAACAAGAATCGTCCGCGCCGATGCAAGTTCGTTTACGTATTCTTCGGAAGAAAGACTGCCGACCGGAATGATTGTTGCTATAGAAATCGGCAAAATCAATGCTATTGGTGTAGTTCTACAAGAAGTTCGCCAACCAGATTTTGAAGCCAAGCCAATTAGTAAAATCGTTGAAGAATATCCCTTGCCAATCGAACTCGTTCAGACTGCTATATGGATGAGCAAATATTACGCCACACACCAAGCGACTGTCTGGCAAACAATTTTACCCAGCGGATTATCCAAAAAACGTCGCTCAATTAACCAGTCCACCCCAGTTAATCCAGCAGAAAATCGAACAAAAAATGTATTCACAGATGAGCAAAAATCAGCCCTCCAGACCATCGAAAATCTCCATTCCGGGACAGTGCTTTTACATGGCGTAACTGGCTCAGGAAAAACCCTAGTGTACATAGAAGCCGTCAAACAAGCCTTAGAAGAAGAGCGATCGGCGATAATTTTAGTCCCCGAAATTGCCTTAACCTCACAACTAGTTGCCGAATTTTCCGCTCATCTGCCAAATGTTATTGTTACTCATTCCAAGCAAACCGAAGCTCAACGATATGCAACCTGGAAAAGAGTTATTGGCTCAAATGATCCAGTAGTAATCATCGGTCCACGGTCTGCCCTTTTTGCGCCCGTGCAACAACTTGGACTTGTGGTAATTGATGAGTGTCATGAACCGAGCTTCAAGCAGGAGCAGTCTCCTCGATATTCAGCTCTTCGCGTCGCCTCAGTTCTTACAAATCAACATCGCGGCAAGCTAATTTTAGGTAGCGCCACCCCAGCAGTCGCCGACTATTACATTGCCAAAAAATCAAACACACCAATCATTACAATGACAAAACCAGCAAGACCAGACACCGTTCGCCCCAACGTGACGCTGGTCGATATGACAAAGCGCAACAATTTTACTCAACATCAATTCCTCTCCGACCCACTCTTGAAATCTATAAACACAGCTCTATCAAAAAATGAGCAAGTTCTTATTTTTCACAATCGACGCGGCACGGCATCAATCACATTATGCGATAACTGCGGCTGGCAGGCTGGTTGTCCACGCTGTTTTATTCCGCTCACTCTGCACGCGGATAGTCATAAATTGTCATGTCACATTTGCGGTTTTTCGATCAAAGTTCCTACTAGTTGTCCTGAGTGTAAAAACGCCGACATCATCCACAAAGGTATCGGAACTAAGCGAATTGAAGACGAATTACAGAGGTTATTCCCGAACAAAAAAATTGCTCGATTTGATAAAGACACCGATTTGAAAGCTACCGTGGACGAGCGTTATGATGAACTGAAAAATGGCGAAATAGATATAATTATCGGCACGCAAGTTATCGCCAAAGGACTAGATTTACCACATTTAACAGTCGTCGGGGTCGTTCAAGCTGACACCGGACTTTCTCTCCCTGACTATTCATCGCCCGAACGAACATTTCAATTGCTCGCCCAAGTCGTCGGTCGCGTCGGCAGGTCAAGCACGCCAACGGAAGTCGTCGTCCAATCATACCAGCCAAGTCACCCATCCATCACAAACGGACTCTCTCAAAACTATACAGAATTTTATCAAAGAACTATATCCCAACGACAAAAAACCAACTTTCCACCTTTTACTTACTTATTAAAACTGACTTGCGTTTATAAAACCGAAGCCGCCGCCATAAGGAACGCTAAAAAATTGTCCGAACTATTAAAATCCAATTTTGACAACATTGAAGTTTTTGGACCAACGCCCGCTTTTTATGAACGCGTCCGCGATACATATCGATGGCAAATCGTAATAAAAAGCCCCAAACGACAAGAGCTTCTTGACGTCTTAAACTTCCTGCCATCGTCACACTGGCAGTACGAGCTTGACCCTGTAAGTCTACTGTAATTTCTGGTATAATTATAACAATGACAAAAGACGATATTATCACATTACCAAATCCACATCTTCGCCAAAAATCATCAAAAATCCACGTAGTTACTAATGACGTTGTAAAACTGGCAGACGAAATGACCGCAGCCGCACTGGACTGGGAAGACTCCAGACCTCACGAGATTAGCGCTGCCCTCGCTGCAGTTCAAGTCGACAAATTAGAGCGTGTTGTGATTGTTCGAGCCGACTTTGAAAGAAAATCAACTCGCGATTTCATCACTCTTATCAATCCAGAAATCGTGAAATATGAAGGCGAAGTTGTTGAAGATTTCGAGGGATGCTTAAGCGTTAAAAGCATTTACGGAAAAGTTCCTCGCTACAGTAAAATTCGCGTAAAAGCCATGAATTTAGATGGCGAAGAAGTGCGAATTAAAGCCGAAGGATTTTTGGCACGCGTATTACAGCATGAGATAGACCACTGTAATGGATTAGTTTTTATAGACCATATTAAGGATAAAAAAGACGCTTTTTATACGCTCGATGAGAAAGGCGAGTTGCAACCGTTAGATTATGACAAAGATATCGCCGAAAATAGTATTCTTTGGAACTGAAAATTACAGCCTAATTACCCTAGAAGCTCTCGTCGAAGAGGGATTTAACGTTGTTTGTGTTATCACCAAACCCGACACCAAGCGCGGTCGCGGACACAAACTTACTGAACCTCCAGTAAAAACATTCGCTAAATCTCACAATATTCCAGTTTTGCAGCCAAGCAAAGTCAGCGAAATTACCGACTATATAAAACAACTTCAGCCAGTAACGGGAGTTTTGGTTGCATACGGAAAAATCATTCCCCAGTCAATTATCGACTTATTTACACCAGGAATTATCAATGTTCACCCTTCTCTACTACCAAAATATCGAGGACCTTCACCCATTGAATCAGCCATAGTCAACAGAGATACCGAAACTGGCGTATCAATAATGCAACTTGATAGTAAAATGGATGCCGGCCCCATATACACCCAAACTCGACAAGCCCTCACTGGAAAAGAAACAAAGTTCGAATTATACGACAAATTATTTCACGATGGCACTTCTCTGCTAATAAAAAACCTACCAGACATCATCAATGGGAGTCTTCAGCCAACACCACAGGACGATTCTCAAGCTTCATATTGCCAATTATTAAACAAGGATAACTCATGGCTCGATACGGAACGTATGACCGCCGCCGAGGCTGAAGCCCACGTCCGCGCACACCTCGGGTTTCCGCGTAGCCGAATGACAATTGACGATCGAGATATCATTATCACGAAATCTCATTGCGACAAAACTCCGAATTCTCATCTTGATAAAAAATTTGCCGACGGCAACTATTTAATTATCGACGAGCTCATCGCACCCAGCGGAAAAACAATGACCGCAGAAGATTACCTAAGAGGCTACAAATAAAAAAATAACCCCACACGAGGGGTTATTTTATCATCCGTATAAAATTACGCTTGGACTGAACCTAAAATAGCATCTTTATTCGCTATAATTTCCTTCTTAAGATCAGCCATCACCGCAGCCACAACGTCACGATAATCTGGTCGATTGACCTCCAGCCACTTAGTAGCTGCAAACTCATCCTTCAGACGCGGATCGTCAACAGGCAAACCTGAAGCTTGTGACATTTTCTGTAACATCGGTTCCTGTTGATAATTAGGCGCGTGTTTCATCAGAAAATCATCCACAGCACCCGGAGTTTTATCAATAATTCCTGCAAACTCCTCCAGCTGAGCATCGCTCATTCCTTGACTCAATCGTTCGCCAACTCGAAGCTCTAACTCGCTATAAATATGCTGCAACAACGATTTTTGCTGATCTTCCGGCAGCTGGTCCAGCCCCAATTCTTTAAGAAATTCTTCATTCAGTTGGAACATAGTCCTCCTTTTCTTTCGTCTATATGATTAAGTTAAATTATACCAGTAACTGTTTAATATTACTATCCGCGAATCATATTCAGCGCGTCATTGTATAATTTTTGTAGCTCAATCATAGTCTCATTCATCGAGGCTTGAACAATTTCCATTAAATTAACACCATTATTTGCGCACCAATTCAATACTGCAGAAACATCGTCGCCATCCAGTAATCTCATAAACTCATCCAGCCTCACTTCGCCAACAGCCAGTAAAATCTTCCTTGTAATCTTATCCTGTACACTGTTAGCGACGTCTTCCCTCATTTGCTCTTTTTTATCTGCAGGCAATGATCCAAAACCAGCCTGTGCTAAGAATTCGTCAGTAATTTCAAACATTTTTTATCTCCTTGTTTATTTTTATATTTTACCTATTAAGCGTATTTATTCAATACCTTCAATACGTCAGCAGTAACGCTAGATCCGTCAACTTTCATCCAAACTGATCCGTCAGGGTTATTAAACCATTCCACGGTGTGACCATTAGCCATGGCTTTATCGGCCAGATTATGAAGTTGATCCATTGCGTTTGCGTCACCAAACTTCTCGGCAGCCCAGTCCCAAGGATAGTCGTAAGAATTGAAGTTTGATGTATCTGGATTAATATTATTTACGATTGTTTTGGCAATAGAGTTGTCCATAGAAGATGCGCCGCTAGGCTGCTGTGGTATTTGCCCACTACCAGATTGTGGAGGTGTTGTAGTGTTACTCTCAGCCCCAGTAGCGTGCGCAGAGTTAGCCCAGTCACCGGCAAATTTACCAGCAAAACCACCCAAGGCAAAACCAGCACCATACTTACCTAATGACGATCGTACTTTCTTACGCAGGGCATCCTGCCTCTCTATACTCACATCCTTAAGATTGTCAATCGATACATTGACTGCATGCTTCATAACATCGTCAATTTTCATGTTAGCCACAGTATCCTTAAATGAAGGATCTATAGCTTCAAGACTGTCGTCATCTATGCGATCTTCGCCACGACGCTCTTCCAGAACAGCTTGCTTTGTTGCTCCAGCAACTCCTAATTCCGTTACAATACCGACAGCCGTAGTAATAGGCCATCCAGCGAAGGTTGCTGTAGTAGCACCTACCGCAAAACCAGTACCGCCCAACTTCAACAACTGAGCAATCCTACCACCCTTATTAAACCATTTACCAACTTTAGCGGCAGCTTTCTTAAATTTACCACGATCATCAAGCATGTCGTCATACTTATCTGTCGTCATTCTTGAGGTTTCTTGCATACTTGCAAACGCCGCTTGACCCATTTCCGCTGCTAATTCAGCCTGCTTTTCTGGATCCTGTTTTGCTGCTTCGATTTTATCAGCAAACTTAAGACGCATGTATTCCAATTCGCACTGCTTCAATTGTTCCGTAGCAGCTTCTAATTCAGCTTGGCGCTTCTTTCCACCAAAGAACCTCTTAAAGAAGTGTGATTCAACGGCAACGCTCGCTTTAGCGAATCTACTTCGAGCAATCTTAAGATTAGTAGCAGCTTCATATGTCTTCAAATCAATCTTCTCTGTTGGGGTGTCATCAACATAAGTTGCGCCTTCGGAATTCAAATCTTCAACCCGCTCATTCTTCTCTGGTTTATCGTCGCCATACTCCGCTTCATCATACTCATCACCAAGATATTTATCTCGCATAGCCTGTTCGTATGGCGTTAAGCCTTCTGGATTATCATTCTTCTCTGGTTTATCGTCGCCATACTCCGCTTCATCATACTCATCACCAAGATATTTATCTCGCATAGCCTGTTCGTATGGCGTTAAGCCTTCTGGATTATCACCAGACTTCATTTCTTTACCTTCATTAGAATCTTCTAGCGTCGCTGATTCTCCTAGAGCATTAACCTTCCTCTTTTCAGTTTTCGATTCATTCGCGCCAGGTTTTGAGGTATCAGTAGAGCCTTCTGAAGCTCCAGTTGGATTTTCGGGATTACCAGGAAAACCAAGCTTTCCCATCAATCCCTTATCATTTTCAGGCCTTTTTGCGTCCGCGCCTATGCGTTTAGCATACTCTTTTCCTGTCGTTACTACACGACTAGCTGCTCTCATTACAGCCTCTCCTATACGCCCAGGCAAACCTTTATCACGACGCTTTGCAGAATCATATTCACCTACTACTCTAGGTATTCTATATTTATCTGATTGGTTCTTGTCCATTTTGTGGTGGTTTCCTTTCGCCTTCTGCACGCAGAATGGCAATAAACTTATGTATATTTAAGATACTATCATAAATACATAAAAAAGTCAATACTTAGAACAGTTTACCCCAGAGTTTTCTTCACTAATTCCCTAGTAAAGAACTCCAATTTGTCGCCAATTTCTAAGGTAATCTTTTTCTTCGTCCTGAGGCTCAACCCACACATTTCGCCTTCAAAGACCTCTTTTGCCTCTTGTTGCTGACGCTGCACAGAAGAAACTTCCACTTCAGCAATTTGTTCTCCGCCACGCTTTACGCGCGCCAGCAAGTCCTTAGCGACTTTACCGCGCTTCATTTCACCGCCGGCAATCACTTCTTCGCGCATCGTCCTAAACACGCCCTTAACCTCCAGCTCACCAATTTCAGTTTCAACGATTTCTGGCGCTAGCAAAGCCTCCATTGAAGCCTTAGCGTCATCCAACAATTCATAAATTACCTTAAAAATCCGCACTTCCACATGTTCACGCGCCGCCAACCGCTTAACTGCTGGTGGCAAATCGACATTAAAGCCATAAATCACCGTATTTTCACCGACCGCTAAATGAATATCGTTCTCAGAAATATTGCCAACACCAGTTCCAACAACATGGAGCTCAACTTCGCCATTCGTATCAATCAGCTTCAAACTATCAACCACAGACGTTACCGAACCCTGAACATCGGCCTTAACGATTACGTTAAATTCTTCCGCATCAAGTTTCCGATTCATCATCTTAAGAATATCTGCGCCAGTAACATTGGTTGTGGCTGCCATTCTCTCCTGTTCAATTTTAGCCTTTTGCGCCAAATTGCGAGCTTCTTTTTCGCTCTTCGCAATCTCAAATCCATCACCGAATTGTGGCAATTCCTTAAATCCGGTCATATTCACTGGCATACTTGGACCGGCATCTTTAACGGTTTTACCACGGAAATCTTGAAGCGTTCGGACTCGCCCGTAAGCCGTCCCAGCAACCAAATAATGACCAGGTCTCAAATGACCATTTTCCACCAATAAACCAACCACGGCACCACGACCAGTTTCCATGTGCGCCTCAATAACCAAACCTTCAGCAGGAACATCTTCATCCGCACGTAAATCTTCCATATCCGCCACCAATAAAACCATATCCAAAAGCTTATCTAAGTTCTGACCGGTTTTTGCGCTAACCTCAACCATCACAGTATCGCCACCCCATTCTTCAGGGTTCAAACCATGCTCAGATGCCAATTGAGTTTTTACTAGTTGCGGATTAGCTGCTTCTTTATCAATCTTATTAATTGCCACCACAATTTTAGCGTTAGCTGACCTAGCAAATCGAATAGCTTCAACAGTCTGAGGTTTAACTCCATCATCCGCCGCCACCACGATAATCACCACATCAGTCAGTGTAGCTCCGTGCTGTCTTAGCGCCGCAAAAGCCTCGTGACCTGGAGTGTCCAATAAAGTGATAGTCCGTCCGTTGCGCTGAGCTTGATAAGCGCTAATATGCTGAGTAATGCCTCCGGCTTCACTAGCCGCTGTTTTCTTATCAAGAATCGCATCTAGCAAACTCGTTTTACCGTGGTCAACATGCCCCATCACAGCTACAATTGGTGGACGAGGAACTGCCTTGTCTGATAATTTGTGCGCATGGTGATGAATTTCCGCAGAAACCGTCTTTCGCTTCAGCTGCACATCCAGCCCCAATTCTTCAACAATAATCTGTGCAGTCTCAAAATCTAGTCGCTGATTAATTGTCGCAGCGATTCCGTTTTTAAACAATTCACCAATCAGCGTAGTTACTGACAATCCCAGAGTTTCGGCCAACTCGCCAACCGTTACCGAATCCGCAATATTGACGATTTTTTCTGCCATAATAAGCTCCTCTCACCTCTGGGCGTAACTACGCTTCAGGGGATTTGTATTATTTTTTCTTTGATGATTTACCGAGTGAAAGAGAAATCTTACGATTTTCCTTATCGATATCCAAAACTGTAAATTCTTTACGCTCGTTCAATGTAAATACTTTTTCAGGATCAGTACCGTCACCGCCAAGCTCTGACACGTGAACCAAAGCTTCAACCGCTGGACTTAACTGTACGAATGCACCAAATGGAGTAATTCGGGTTACAGTTCCCTCAACTTTTTCACCAGGCTTAAATTGCTCAACTTCATCCAACCATGGATCTTTGGTCAATTGTTTCATGCTCAAGCTCAAGCGCTCTTTGTCGATTGCAATAATCTTAGCTTCGATAGTTTGACCAACTTTTACGTAGTCAGATGGGTTATTAACACGCTCCCAGCTAATTTCTGAGATGTGAATCAAACCTTCAATACCTTCAACGTTAACGAATACGCCAAAGTCAACAACACCTGTAACAACACCTGTAACTGTGTCGCCAATTGCCAACTTCTGGAATCGCTCCGCCAAGCCTTCTTTAACCGCCTCTTTTTCAGAGAAGATCAATTTGTTAGCTTTTCGGTCAGCATCCAAGATTCGCGCCTTGATATCTTTCTTTACCAAGCTATTCAATCGTTGCAAGATTTCGTCCTTGTCGCTAGAACCTACACGAGGATAGTGTTCAGCTGACAATTGCGATACTGGCAAGAATCCGCGAATACCTTCGTATTCAACCAATAGTCCACCACGGTTAGCATCGTATGGCACAACTGTGATGATTTCACCAGATTCCAATTTAGCCATAACTTCATCCCAACCACGATCTTTCGCAGCCTTGCGCAATGAAAGTAGCGAATAGCCATCTTCCAATTCAGTATCAATTACGCTAGCAATTACTGAATCGCCAACATTGTAGTTCTTTGAAAGGCTAACTTCGCGGCGTGGAACCAAGCCAACACCCAAAGGTCCTAAATCGATTAAAATTTCGTGCTTCTTTACTGATAAAACAGTACCGTCAACTGTTTCACCGACAGTAAGTTGTTTAACACTATCGCCTGCTTGAGCCAGCAAGTCATCCATTGTAATTTTGGCATCTGCCATAAGTCTTCTAAAGACCCCTTCCTTAAAATTGATATTATTCTTCAGGGACATAATAAAAATATCCCCACAGATTATCACAATTATATCACAACAGATAGATAGAAGTCAAAGCTAGATAAGATAGCGAGATCGCTGATAAGCCACCGTTAAAAACGCCAAAATACCAAAAGTTACTGCAGAAATAGCCACATCTTCTGGTCCAGTTTTTGGCAATCCTTTATCAGATTGCTTAGAAGGAGTAGATGGAGCTGGCGTTGTAGATGATGGTGATTGTTGAGACTGAGAAGATTCAGACGCAGGAGTTGTCTTTTTTGGCTCTTCAGTCTTTACGTCGGTTCGCGCCTCACCTCTTCCACCCGACTGACCATTCGTTTTTTGATCTGCAGACTGCTGAGATGTGCTGTTGTTTTGTGAATTCTTATTGCTATTATCTGATGCTACCAAATCGCTAGAAATTGGTGACCCATCTTGCGACAAATTATTCTGCCTAATTCCATAAAGAACAGCCAAAGATATAGCCACTAAAATAGCGCCTACTACTACAAAAACTCCAATTGATCCAGCCTGATTTACTCGCTTCATATTATATCTCCACTCAAATTTTCTTTATTATATCATAATGACCTCTTATAAGTAAAGCTGGTGATATAATAAATATATGATTATTACGGTTGACACAGGTGGGACCAAAACATTAGTAGCCAGCTTTGACGAGGAAAAAAATCCTAAGCATATCATTAAATTCCCCACCCCTAAAAACGTAGACCAATATATTCAACGCGTCGCCGATCAAATTCACCTGATTACGAATGATAAGCCAATTGACGCAATTTCCATAGCCCTGCCAGGAGTAGTCAAAGACGGCATGGCAGTGTGGTGTCAAAATCTCGGTTGGAAAAATCAACCTATCCGCGAGCTGCTTTCCCGATACTTTCCTAATATACCAATATTCATCGCAAATGACGCCAATATGGCAGGACTGGCAAGTATGCTCAGATTGCCCAAAACTCCCAGATGCGGTCTATACATCACCTTAGGAACCGGCGTTGGCACTTCCCTAATCCTGAATGGGAATCTGCATAAAGAGCTTAGCGATTGCGAAGGTGGACATATGTCCTTAAATTACAATGGCAAGATTACCACTTGGGAAGAGATTGCTGCGGGTAGAGTTTTACAGAGAATTTTTGGCGAATTATCATCAGACACACCCCTGGAAGTCTGGGAAGAGGTCGCCAATAGGATAAAAGCTGGATTGCAACCGCTCATTGCCTTTACACAACCAGATGTTGTTGTTATTGGCGGGAGCGTGGGAGTATTCACATCCTATTTTTCAGATATTTTAAGCGGTCTTCTGGCAGAAAACTTACCCGCCGCCATATCAGTACCAAAAATAATCAGCGCTCCCAACCCAGAAGAAATTGTATTATACGGATGCTACGACAATGCCATTAGTCAGCTTGCCTCAAATTGAACACGATTTTCCAGAACTGCAGTTCAAGGAGGGCGAAGTATTTTCCTGGAATCCTAATTCGCAAACAATCTATTACGAAAAATTAGATTCACAAGAAGACTTAGTGCAACTTTTACACGAAATCGCCCACGCTAAGCTTGGTCATAAAAATTATCAATATGATGTCCAGCTGATCGAAATGGAAAGATCCGCCTGGGAGTACGCCGTTGATACTTTGGCGTCAAAATACGGCTTAACCCTCAGTATGGACGACGATAATATTCAAGATTCTTTGGATAGTTACAGGGACTGGCTACATAAACGCAGTCTTTGCCCTCAGTGTGGCGCAGTTGGATTACAGATCGCTTCCTCATCTTACAAGTGTATTAATTGCCACTCAGAATGGCGCGTAAATCAGGCGAAATCCTGCCAACTTAAAAGATATCAAATAAAATAAGCCTCTCATACGGAGGCTAATTTTAAGAGATTGGAGCGGTCTTATTCTGCAATTTTTTGTACTGTTTTCTTAGTACGGCGTGAAATGCGTCCGCCCTTAGCACCAGCGATACGAGCCAAAGCTGGATTTGCAGCAAAGCCACCAGTTCGACCGTTTTTACCGCCCTTACGTCCGATTTTTGCGTAAAAATCTGGATCGCGAGCTAGATTTTTTTGAGCAGCCTTTAAGCCGCCAGCCTTTGTTCCTGCCATAGGAAGGTTTTCCTCCATTTTTAAAAAAGATTTCCACATAAATTTAAATGGAAACCCTCACCTTTATATATCACACATGATATGTGTTATGTTTATATGCTAGCATATTACTAATACTTTGTCAATATTTACATAAGTAGTTTTTTATTGTGAATAAAATATTGCATTTTACTGACGCGTTAGCTATACTAATAAAGTCAGTTACTGACGGCACCTGTTGGAGCTTTAGAAATTATGAGTTCCACCACAAAAAATTCTCGTTTTCTGCGAGATTCGAGAAGAAAAATATCCTATCACATAGAGGGATATTTTTTATTGCAGATTTATTCTAAAACTCTCTTAATAGATTATCTATCCTAATCTGAGATTCTTGCGTTAGTTCATTTTGCAAGCCAATCCAGGCGTTAATAGCCACGGTAAATCTATCCCTGGCTATAGTAAACTGGTCGCTATCTTTCTTTTCGTTAGCCGACTTCAAATCACGCACAGCCAATAAAATAGCGTCTATTCTCTTCATCACTAACTTACGTAAGTCGACCTCGTCTTCTCTGTACTCCAACCTCTTCTTTACGCCAGTCCATATTTTCTCCATAGCAATAAAGTCATTTTGCTTGGTCTTCGATAGGCTATCTGACACCATACGTATTTCACCGCTCAATTCCTTATCAAACTCCATAAAGCTAACAATCTTCTCCATACTCTGTATAGTTCGGTTCATCTTCTCTACCGATTCATTACATTCTTCTGAATACTTTTTAAATCTAGTATTAACGTTCTTCTGCCAAGATACAAAAAATACTACATCGCAGCTTCGGCGTTTATTTTTTAAATCAGCCAAATATTCGTTCAATTTTTTAGCGGATAATTTATCTTTTTGCAAATTAATAAACAGCGAACTCTCCACTTCATTAGTATTTTTTGTTACACTTTGAACATTTTCCCAAGATTTCCAGCTCACAAATCCATATGCCAATATCATTATCAGCGTTATAAAACTCATGACAATAGCCAATTTAAGTGTGCGATGATTTTTTATCAATTTCATAGTTCTATCCCCAGCGTAGTTGACCATAATTCACTATCAAGCGGCCAAGGATTAAAAGCACACCCCTGTAAATCAATTGACTGCTGCTGCATAACCGCCGCTGGATTATTAACCCCAGAACAATTCAAATGCCCATGCCCCAACCAATGTCCAACTTCATGATTGATTACCATATGTCGATAATTACGAATATCACCACCCGCTTTATTCCACGCTGTAGTCGCGCCAGACCATCGATTATCATTGATAATGACAGAAGACCCGACTCGACAACTCCAATCCGCGTCACAACCTGATGAGAACGAGGACATTAATTCAGCTTGCGACAGAACTAAATTGAAGCTCCCGCTCTCTTTCACTTCTTTAAAAACAATTCCCATACGCGCCCAACCTCGATTGTCGTTTAAGGTTTCGTTTACCTGTTTCGAGAATTCAGACAAATTTGATCGGACATTACCCTTTGTTGATATTGTGTATGTGACTTCTTTTTTCACCCCAGAATTTGATTTTTTTGACGATTGAGATGCGGAGTGCCAATCTGGAATCTGAATATCTGGCGCTTTAAAGCCTGATAAAGAAGAGGGAGATTTTATTTCAGAGAAAATTTTAGCACTAATCGCCTTCTTCGCATCACTCTTATTCTCATTGGGTGCCGTTATATTAACCGTTGGCGTTAGGGCAACAGCAATCGCCATACCGCCAGTAGCCACCCTGCACACTATACACATACTTATATTCTATCACCCACCAAAACATACCACAAACGTTTTAAGACAAAGAAGAAAGCCACCCTATTAGGATGGCTTTCTTATAATTCGGCACCGTGCTAGTTTCCCACTTTCGCAGTATAATCGCCGCTGGGGAGCTTAACTTCTGTGTTCGGAATGAGAACAGGTGTTTCCTCCTCGCTATGGGCACCGAAGGAGGGGGTTACGACGCTTGGTTCCGTATATACTCCACGGTGGGCCAAACCCCTTTCTTCGATGTCCAACATCAGCACGGAATTGATTTTTAATTGACCGGTACTTTTGAAAAGCACCAATTACTAGTTAAGTCTACCTTATCCGCAATGTTTATGCAAGCATAAACTCCACGGACAAGGACATAAAAAGGCAATGGGACTATTAGTACGCTTTAGCTCCATACATTACTGTACTTCCACCTTGCGCCTATCAAACAGATAGTCTTTCTGTGTCCTCATAGGGAAACCTTATCTTGAGGCTAGTTTCGCGCTTAATATGCTTTCAGCGCTTATCTAGTCCGCACATAGCTACTCGACAATGCAGCAGGTGGCCACAATCGATACACCAGAGGTGCGTCCGCCCCGGTCCTCTCGTACTAGGGGTAGATCCTCTCAAGTTTCCTATCGTCCATACCGGATATAAACCGAACTGTCTCACGACGTTCTGAACCCAGCTCGCGTACCACTTTAATCGGCGAACAGCCGAACCCTTGGAAGGTGCTCCCCCTCCAGGATGTGATGAGCCGACATCGAGGTGCCAAACAGCGCCGTCTATGTGAACTATTGGGCGCTATAAGCCTGTTATCCCCAGGGTAACTTTTATCCGTTTGCGCTGTCGATCCCACATTCATGTACAAATGTACGTACAGCGGATCACTTGCTCCGACTTTCGTCTCTGATTGGAATGTACTCCTCACAGTCAAGCTGGCTTATGCGCATACACTATCACTTCGATTTCCATCCGAAGTTAGCCAACCTTTGAACGCCTCCGCTACTCTTTAGGAGGCAACCGCCCCAGTTAAACTACCCACCATACACGGTCCGCTAACCGGATAACGGTCAGCGTGAGAACACAATCACAACAAGGGTGGTATTTCACTTGGTGACTCCACAAATACTGGCGTATCTGCTTCAAAGTCTCCCACCTATGCTACACATGTTGAAACCATATTCAATGTAAAGCTGTAGTAAAGCTCCATGGGGTCTTTTCGTCCTGGTACGGACAGACGGCATCTTTACCGCCAATGCACTTTCACCGAGTCCTTCGCTGAGACAGTGCCCACATGATTACTCCATTCGTGCGGGTCAGAACTTACCTGACAAGGAATTTCGCTACCTTAGGACGGTTATAGTTACCGCCGCCATTGACTAGGGCTTCAGTTCGCACCGTGAAGCGCTCCCCTTAACCTTCCAGCATTGGGCAGGAGTCAGCCCCTATACATCCACTTTCGTGTTAGCAGAGACCTGTGTTTTTGATAAACAGTTCCGTGGGCTCTTTTGCTGCGGCCCCCACATCGTTAGACGTCAGAGGTTCGCGTTCAAAAGAACAATTCGTTTGCTCTATCTCAGAAAATTCGTTTTGTGATTAAAAATGTACTCTTTAACCTAATATTCACTGAGTGAACGCGGCTGATATCCACCGAAGTGGGGGCAGACCTTATCCCGAAGTTACGGTCGCTGTATTGCCGAGTTCCTTAGCGAAGGTTCGCTCGTAAGCCTGAGTCTACTCGACTCGAGCACCTGTGTTGGTTTGCGGTACGGGCGGCTAAGTCCACGCGTACACCTGCTTTTCTAGCCAGGGCTTTCACCAAAATCGCGACTCCGAAGAATCACTTTCACTCCCTTTGCGTTCCCGCTCGGTTGGACGGATAAACCATGAATCCGCTTCGATTACTTCCCCGTGAACAGTGTACAAAACTTAACCGGTTCAGGAATATTAACCTGATGTCCATCGCCTACGCTCTGCGCCTCGGCTTAGGCCCGACTAACCCTGAGATGATTACCATGGCTCAGGAAACCTTGCTCTTACGGCCGAGAGGATTCTCACCTCTCTTATGGTTACTCATTCCAGCATTCTCACTTCCTACCGCTCCACCGAACCTTCCGATTCGACTTCACTGCTGATAGGAACGCTCCTCTACCACTACACACTAAGAACAAAATCAAAGTTTTTTAATCAATTTAAACCTTGGAATGATCTTTCCGTTCTTTTCAATATTATCTAAAAACATTTTCTTAGGTCTAGCCCACAGCTCTCCGTCGCCATAAATGGCTCGATAAACTACAAGCTCTTCAAGCGTCTCAGTATGAACAGCTATACTTACAACAACATACTTATTGCCTTTATAGTGTTTATAAACGCTACCTATATAAATCTCATTTTCCATAAATTGATTGTAACACAACTTTAACTTTGTACTTAGCGTGTAATCCATATCTTCGGTATAACGTTTTAGCCCCGTTACATTTTCCACGCAAGATCTCTTGACTAGTGAGCTGTTACGCACTCTTTAAATGAATGGCTGCTTCTAAGCCAACATCCTAGCTGTTTAAGAAATCTCACCTTGTTTCCCACTGAACGTTAATTTAGGGACCTTAGATGATGGTCTGGGCTGTTTCCCTTTTGAGCACCGATCTTAGCACCGATGTTCTAACTGCCGTGATTACACACATGGTATTCGTAGTTTGTTAAGGGTGGGTACAGTTGCCCGCCCCAGTCCTTTACAGAGCTCTACCCCCATGTGCTACTAACACGACGCTAGCCCTAAAGCTATTTCGAGGAGAACCAGCTATCTCCGAGTTCGATTGGCATTTCACCGCTAACCACAAGTCATCCAAACACTTTGCTGCGTATCCTGGTTCGGTCCTCCACCACCTGTTACAGTGGCTTCAACCTGCTCATGGTTAGGTCACCCGGTTTCGGGTCTAATCCTTACAACTTAATCGCCCTATTCAGGCTCGCTTTCACTGTGGCTCCGTCAATTGACTTAACCTCGCTGTAAAAATTAACTCGCTGGATCGTTCTACAAAAAGCACGCCGTCACCGGACAAGCCGGCTCCGACTCCTTGTAGGCACTAAATTTCAGGATCTATTTCACTCCCCTCCCGGGGTTCTTTTCACCTTTCCATCACTGTACTAGTTCACTATCGATCGTATATTATATTTAGCCTTGGCTGGTGGTCCAGCCAGATTCAAACAGGGTTTCTCGTGCCCCGTCCTACTCGATAAAACATACATAAGGTCAGCGTCGTTTTCATATACACGGCTTTCACGTTCTTTGGCTAGTCATTCAAACTATTCTACTAACCACGCCGATTTCTTACCTTATTAACTGTTGATAGCCAGTTATCGCAAATCAGATTATTTGAATGAATCAAATTCTCTGACTTGGTCATATGTAATATCACAACCCCTTATAAGTATTCGTCTATCAACTTATTTGCCTAAATTAATAGGCAAAAACTTAAAAGGTTTGGGCTGTTGCGATTTCGCTCGCCACTACTTTCGCAATCGTTATTTACTTTCTCTTCCTCATCCTACTAAGATGTTTCAGTTCAGATGGTTCCCGCTCGCTTGCCTATGTGTTCAGCAAGTGGCAACATGACATGACTCATGCTGGGTTTCCCCATTCGGAGATCTCCGGATCAAAGCTTGTTGACAGCTTCCCGAAGCTTATCGCAGTCTTCCACGTCCTTCATCGGTAATATACGTCTAGGCATCCATTTAGCGCCCTTGAGTACCTTTTTATGCATTGACTTAACTAGTAGTTGCTACTTTGCAATTACTACTACCGTCAATTAAAAACTCAATTTCTTTTACTCTCAAATTGTTAATGATCAGTGCCTCACACATTTGAGTGCACAATCGACAAGTCAATAAATTGACAAATCTATCTACACTCAGATGTTTTCTCACTGCCCTCGCACGCTTTGCAGTGTATTGCCAGAGGTTCGTTTGAACATTCGCTTAACTAGTAATTAACTATACAGCAGCTGAGATTCTTTTGCAAGGGTTTTTTCAAAGTTTTTTCGACTTTTTTTGCTTTTTATTAAAATCAGCGCCAATCGCCTCAGAAATGCTAGAAAAACCGTCATTTTTTAGCAACTGAGACAACTCGCGATTCATTCGCCCAATTAACTGCGGACCTTCGAAAAACAGCCCAGTGATAAGCCCAACTAGACTAGCACCTGCCTTAATCTTAGCGTATGCGTCTTCGGCCGAAAAAACTCCGCCAACACCAATAATAGTTAGTTTATCTCCATAATTTTTATATGTATGCTTAATCAATTCTAAGCTATGTGCGCGAGTAGGTTCGCCGCTTAATCCTCCCCTAATATCATCAGTCAAAGGATCTTTAAGATCTACCTTCTCACGATCCTTTATTAAATTAGCGACCGTTACACCCTGAATATTATGCTCAACAATAACCTTTAATAGCGAGTCGAGTTGCTTCAGATCATACAAATGTGGCATTTTAACCCAGAAAGGAACATTTCTCCCTACAGAATCTAATTCGCTTAATAAAGTCTCTAGCGTATCAGCATAGATAAACGGCTCCTTGCCAGCATTCGGACAAGAAATATTAATCTCTATAACGCTTGCCAGATTGTTTTCTACGATATAACTAACCGCTTTTTTTACGTCCCGAATTATATATTCCTCCGGAACAACTGGCCCAAATTTGTCTTTCGTGGATTTATCAGCAATAACAGCCACAGACACAGCTGTCGGCATTGATTTAACTTTAGATCTGTTTAATTCAATGTAGTCACTAATCTTCTCTAATCCATAATTCGGCATACCAGCGTACACAACTACAGATTTGGTGTTCGGCAATCGATGAAACCATGGTCGCAGATTCCCCCTTCTCGGCTCCATAGTCACAGATCCACCAGAAGCAAAGCCAAATCCAACGTCTTCCATTAAGGGCGACAGTTGTACGTTTTTATCAAATCCCGCCGACAAGCCTATTGGGTTATTAAATACAACTCCATCAATTTCTTGCTGTAGCGACTTGTCCTGGAAGCCCCATAGCTTACGAATAATCCATCTAATAGGAGAAAATGCTTGTGCTACGCGTCCACAAAAAATAATTAATTTATGAGTAAAGTCTGGTGTTAACAAAAATAATATCGGCTTAATAATACGCTTATACATATTCTAAGAGTATAACTATCTATGCTTTATTAAGCAAGGTTACTTGTAAACAAAAAATCGCCTACTCGGCGATAATCCTGACTATCTATGATTGGTGGGCGCTGAGGGACTCGAACCCCCGACCCTCTCGGTGTAAACGAGATGCTCTAGCCAACTGAGCTAAGCGCCCATATTAAAAATATGGTGGGCGATGAGGGACTTGAACCTCCGACCTCGTCATTATCAGTGACGCGCTCTAACCAGCTGAGCTAATCGCCCTCATTCGTCTTGGTGGAGCGTCGTGGACGTAAGCCCACTTCACCCCATATGGTGGAGACACAGGGACTCGAACCCTGGACCCCCTGCTTGCAAAGCAGGTGCTCTAGCCAACTGAGCTATGTCCCCATAAATTGCCGAGACTTTTTAATTGTACAGTATCTTTTTAATTCTGACAAGTGTATAATTAATAATATGTTATATCAATTTAGTTTTGGCTCATTATTTTTTGGGATTTTAGTCTTAATTGCTGGTGGAATCGTCGTCGTTTTCCATCAAAAATTAGCCGACAATCTGGGAAGCGGCGTAAGTAGTTACGACCGTTTCAAATTTTGGGGACTTGTTACATGTGGAGTAGGATTCGCTATTATGCTCAGCCTACACACTATCCCATTAAACTGGTTACTAAACTCCCTTTTTGGCGGCGGACTATAATAGGCGCCCACAAAAAACATAAATAGCCAAACATTATTGGCTATTTTTTATAATCACAGTTCTACCAAAATATCAGATTTAATTAAATATGCCATATAAAAAGCCCCTCATAGAGGGACTTTTTCGTTTAACAACTTGATTGTGCAATTCATCAATCGGTTTATCGTAGAGAAAGGTTGAACTTTTGTCTCGTCCTCGAGAGGACTATTGTAAATATGTAAGCTCGACACATTTACGAGACCGACCTAGCTCAATCTGTGATTGCTCGACAGATTGGCATCGTTACTCCCTAGAAAGGAGGTAATCCATCCGCACCTTCCGGTACGGATACCTTGTTACGACTTAACCCCAATCATGCCCCCCACCTTAGGCCGACGAATCGGACTTCGGGTGTTGGTCACTTTCATGGTTTGACGGGCGGTGTGTACAAGACCCGGGAACGTATTCACCGCAACTTGCTGATTTGCGATTACTAGCGATTCCGACTTCATGCAGGCGAGTTTCAGCCTACAATCCGAACTGGGACTAGCTTTGATGCGATTTGCTTCACCTCGCGGCTTCGCTGCGCATTGTACTAGCCATTGTATTACGTTTCTAGCCCAGGACGTAAGGGAAATACTGACCTGACATCATCCCCTCCTTCCTCCCCGTTACCGGGGCAGTCTGAATAGAAAAATACAACTATTCACAAGGGTTGCGCTCGTTGAAGGACTTAACCTAACATCTCACGACACGAGCTGACGACGGCCATGCATCACCTGTCACAGGGTTCCAAAAGGCACAGTCTACTTTCGCAGACCTTCCCTGGATGTCAAGCCCTGGTAAGGTTCTTCGGTTATCATCGAATTAAAGAACATAATCCACCGCTTGTGCGGGTCCCCGTCAATTCCTTTATGTTTTAGCCTTGCGGCCGTACTCCACAGGCGGGATACTTAACGCGTTAGCTTCGCTACTGAAGGGGTCGATACCTCCAACAGCTAGTATCCATCGTTTACGGCGTGGACTACCCGGGTATCTAATCCGGTTCGCTCCCCACGCTTTCGTGCCTTAGCGTCAGAAATGGCCCAGTAACCTGCCTACGCCATCGGTGTTCCTTCTAATATCTACGGATTTCACTCCTACACTAGAAATTCCAGTTACCTCTACCATTCTCGAGTTTAACAGTTTGAATAATAGTCTGTATGGTTGAGCCACCAGGTTTCACTATTCACTTATTAAACCGCCTACGCAACTCTTTACGCCCAGTCACTCCGGATAATGCTTGCACCCTACGTATGACCGCGGCTGCTGGCACGTAGTTAGCCGGTGCTTATTCATGAGTTACCGTCATATTCTTCACTCATAAAAGAAGTTTACAACCCGAAGGCCTTCATCCTTCACGCGGCGTTGCTCCATCAGGCTTTCGCCCATTGTGGAAGATTCCTCACTGCTGCCTCCCGTAGGAGTCTGGACCGTGTCTCAGTTCCAGTCTGGCTGATCATCCTCTCAGACCAGCTATGGATCGTCGGCTTGGTAGGCCATTACCCTACCAACTACCTAATCCAACGCAGGCTTCTCCCAAAGCGCCCGAAGGCTTTAATCCGAAGACCATATGCGGCATTAGCTACCCTTTCGGGCAGTTATTCCTCACTTTGGGGCAAATTCCTACGCGTTACTCAGCCGTCCGCCGCTCGCCGACATTTTACACAAAATTCTTGAATAAATCTTCTATATTATCCAGAAGCTTCCAGAATTCAGTGTAAAACTCGCTGCCGCTCGACTTGCATGTGTTAGGCACGCCGCCAGCATTCATCCTGAGCCAGGATCAAACTCTCCGTTAAAATCTACTTTGTATCAAAGTATTAAGGCTCTACAAAAATATAAACTGACGATGATATTGCACAATCAAATTGTTAAAGTTCATCTTAAGTCAGACTGAAGTATGATTTACCTCGCTTTACAGATTGTAAATCGTTGCTTAACTCGCACTCCAGCAACCAGACTTGTTACTAATCTTACAGTATATAATTGCCGAGGTCAATAGATTTTCACAATTATTTTGTTGCGAAAAATACAACGGCAGCTACAACCACACCAATAGCCGCCCCAGCCACCACTTCTACAGGGGTGTGACCATGAGCAACGCGAAGTTTTTTCAACTTACTACCCTGCTCCGAAATTAGCTTATTAAGCGTTTCACCCTGCATTCCGGACGAATAACGAACCATCATAGCGTCATACATTACTATAATAGCCAGCCAAGTAGCTAGTCCAAATACAGAACTGCCCCAGCCGTCTTGTAGCCCCAGAAATACCGCCAATGACACGACAATTGCGCTATGAGCGCTTGGCATACCTCCAGATAGAAGTATTTTTGGGTTCGTATCACCACTGAATACTCGACGATTACGCCCCATGAGATGAAACACTTGCTTCAACCCTTGGGATATCGCCCATGCGACTACTGGAACTATCAAGACCTTCACTACTAATTACCCTCATCCTGCGGGCGATCCGCCATCAAGCCGATTGACGAAACAGCGTCGCCATCAGATAGACGCATAATCGTCACACCCTGAGTCGTCCTTCCGAGCAATTTAATATCACTCAAGCCCAGGCGGATAGTTTGACCATTCTGAGAAACCAATAGCGCCTCTGTTATTTCTGGATCAATAGTCTGCACAGAGATAATCGGACCAGTTTTTGCAGTTACGACAGCGGCTTTTATACCAACTCCGCCACGCTTATGACTTGGGAAATTCGACACCTTTGTGCGTTTACCGAAGCCTTTTTCGCTAACCACCAACAAGGTTTGGTCATCACCCGTAACGATATCCATACCAACAACAGAGTCATTTGGACGCAGTCTTACACCACGGACACCACGAGCTGATCTACCCATTGGGCGAGTATCTTTCTCATTAAAGCGAATGGCTTGTCCTGCAGATGTAGAGATAATCACATCATTCTCGCCAGTCGTCCTCTTTATCCAGCGCAGTTCATCACCTTCGTCCAATTTAATAGCAATCAATCCATTCGTACGGACATTGGCATAATCTTTCACAGGAGTCTTCTTAACTGTACCCTTCTTTGTCGCCATGAACAGATATCCGTCTTCGTTGGCGTTCTTTTCGTGCTTGATAATTGCCGTTATCTTCTCTTCTGGCTGAAGTTGCAATAAGTTAACCGCGGCAACACCTTTCGCACTTAGGCTGGCAGCTGGCACTTCGTAAGCCTTCAATCGGAAGATCCTACCCATATTAGTGAAGAATAGCAAATAATCATGCGAGCTTGCCTGAACAACTTGATCAATGACATCTTCCTCCTTGGTCGTCATTCCACGCTTGCCCTTACCACCACGATTTTGCCTACGATAATCACTTACTAAGGTTCGCTTGATGTAATTTTCACTCGTAAGCAGAATTACCGACTCCTCCTCTGGAATCAATTCCTCATCAGAGAACTTTCCTAATTCATGATTAATAATCTTACTGCGTCGCTCATCGCCATACTTTTCTTTCATAGCAAGCAATTCTTCCTTAACAACACGCAAAATCTCATTCTCGTCAGCCAGAATTGACTCCAATTTCTTAATCAGTTCATGAAGCTGCTTCAATTCTTCTTCAATCTTGCCGCGCTCCAATCCCTGCAATCGTCGTAGTTGCATCGCCAAAATTGCGGCCGCTTGAATTTCCGACAAACCGAATCTCTCCATCAAACGCTTGTCGGCATCATCATAACTTTCGCGAATCGTCTTAATCACCTCGTCAATATGATCAAGCGCAATTTTCAGACCCTCCAAAATATGCGCCCGCTCTTTAGCTTTTCGAAGTTCAAACTCAGTCCTGCGTCGAATAACGCCTTGACGATGCTTAATAAACTCCGCCAAAATCTCTTTCAAGCCCATAACTTTAGGCTGAATACCATTGACCAAAGCCAGGACATTATAATGGAATGATGTTTGCAATCCAGTCAATTTATACAACTGGTTAAGAATCTTCTTTGGATAAGCATCCTTCTTCAGTTCAACAACAACTCGAACCTTACCGCGAGCACTTTCATCTCGCGCATCAGCAATGTGCGTTATTTTTTTGGCAAGGACAAGTTCTCGAACCTTATCAACAAAGCCTTCCTTGCTCATACCATACGGAACTTCGGTGATTATAATACTGTAACGGCCATTTTTGCGCTCTTCAATCGACGCAACCGCACGAATCGTAACTGAGCCGCGCCCAGTTTCATATGCTTGACGCATTGGCGCACCGCCATAGACTTCCGCACCTGTCGGAAAATCAGGACCCTTAATGTGTGTCAATAGTTCGTCTAATGTAATTTCAGGATTATCTATTTGAGCGACTGTAGCGTCAACCACCTCACTAAGGTTGTGCGGTGGAATATTCGTCGCCATACCAACGGCAATACCCATCTGACCGTTCAGTAGGATATTCGGAACGGCCGACGGCAAAACCACCGGCTCTTTCTCTGTTCCGTCAAAATTATCACGAAAGTCAACAGTTTCTTTGTCAATGTCAGACAGCAACTCGCCACCAATTTTATCCATTCGCGCCTCAGTATAACGAGAGGCTGCTGGCTCATCACCATCCATTGATCCGAAGTTACCTTGACCCTCAACTAGCGTATAGCGCATCTTCCAAGGTTGAGCCAAGTTCACCATAGCGTCATAAATCGATGAGTCACCGTGCGGGTGGTAGTTACCCATCACTTCACCGACGATCTTTGCCGACTTCACTGTAGCGTGAGGGGCGCGCCAACCATTCTTATTCATCGCATACAAAATACGACGATTAACAGGCTTCAATCCGTCACGAACATCCGGCAAAGCACGGTCAATAATAACCGACATAGAGTATTTAAGGAAGGAATCTTCCATAACACGCTCAACTGTCGACTTTTCAATACCGCGAACTTCTGGCTCTTCGTTCAGAATTTCCGGTTCTACTATATTTTTATTGTCGTTGTCCGCCATATCTCCTCCTTAAAAGTCCAAATCTTCCACATTAACCTTAGCGGCATTTGTTTGAATAAAATTTTTCCTCAATTCTACGCTATCACCCATAAGCTTCGTAAATATCGCGTCTGCCCGTTCTGCATCCTCAATATTAACCTTCACCAATGTTCGATTTTCTGGATTCATAGTCGTTTCCCATAATTGAGCAGCATCCATCTCGCCAAGACCCTTAAATCGTTGCTGTGCCGTGTAGCCCGCCTGCTTAAATTTCTCAGCATTTTCATCAATCTTTACACCAGCAGCCTTGCGCTCATTAATCTTTTCGTTCAATTTTTGTTCGAGAGCCACTTCATCATAGACGTAATCTATCTTACGATTACTGCCAGTTCCTCTACTCAGCCCGAACAGAGGCGGCTTCGCCAGATACACGTGGCCCGCTTCAATCACTTCAGACATGTATCGGAAGAAGAATGTCATCAAAAGCGTAGAAATGTGTGCACCGTCAACATCGGCATCTGTCATAAATATGATCTTGTCGTAACGAATGCCACTGATATCAAATTGGTCGCCGATTCCAACACCCATAGCCTTAATCAAGGAAACAATTTCAGCATTAGCAAACATCTTATCAAACCTTGCGCGCTCCGTATTCAACACCTTACCGCGAAGAGGAAGAACAGCCTGAATAGTTGAATCGCGACCATCCTTAGCTGAACCCGCAGCAGAATTACCCTCGACAATAAATAATTCACAATCTTTTCGGTTACGAGATGAGCAATCCGTCAATTTAGATGGCAAGTTTAAGCCTTCAAATGCTCCCTTACGGATAACGTTGTCGCGCGCAGCCCTTGCCGCCTTACGAGCTCGTGCCGCCAGCGTAGCTTTGCCAACAACCTTCTTAGCTGTAGCTGGATTTTCCTCCAAGTAATACGCAAAATATTCGCTCATCACCTGGTCAACATAGCGACGCATCTCTGGATTACCAAGTTTATTCTTGGTCTGACCTTCAAACTGAGGATCTGGCAACTTCACCAAAATAACTGCCGTCAAACCTTCGCGGATGTCATCACCAGTCAGATTATCCTCTTTTTCTTTCAGCAGACTATTCTTACGAGCATAATCATTAATTACACGCGTGAGGGCTGTTCGAAAACCAACCAAATGAGTACCACCATCAGGAGTTAAGACGTTATTGGCAAATGGCTTTACCACTTCAACGTAAGTGTCGTTATACTGAACCGCAATTTCCACCATACAATCTTCAACCTGCTTCTCGACGTAAAATATATCGTCCGATAAAACATCCTTGCCGATATTCAGGTTTTTTACATAGCTCTGAATGCCACCCTCAAAGTAGAAAGCTTTTCGTTCGCCAGTTCGTTCGTCAATAACCGACGTGTGAATACCTTTCGTAAGGTATGCCTGATGACGAAGATAATTAACAACCCATTTATAGTCAAAATTAACCGTCTCCTTAAAGATGGTTGGATCTGGATAGAAAGTAATTGTCGTACCAGAACCATCAGACTTTCCGACTACTTCTAATTCTGTCTGAGGCACGCCTGTTGCGTATTCTTGGCGATAGATTTTACCGTTCTTCCTAACTTCAGCAATCATCCGAGTAGACAGCGCATTCACAACACTAGAACCAACACCGTGAAGTCCAGACGAGACCTTATAGCCACCGCCACCAAACTTACCGCCGGCGTGTAAGATTGTTAATACCGTCTCCAATGTACTCTTACCCGTCTTTGGATGCTTATCGACAGGAATACCACGACCGTCATCAGATACTCGAACACCACCATCCTTTAACAAAGTTACTTCGACCTTTGTAGCATAACCAGCGATTGCCTCGTCAATTGAGTTATCGGCGATTTCCTTAATCAAGTGATGTACGCCCTCATACCCCGTACTACCGATGTACATTCCTGGACGCTTACGAACCGGCTCAAGACCCTCTAGGACCTGGATTTGTGAGCCATCATAAGATTGTTCATTTGTTTGTTTAGCCATATCTCCCTCACTATTACCTGAATTATCAGCTCTTTTCAACAACCTTATTATACATCAAAATAGATATATTCTCAAACTATTTACTTTTTTAGTATGCTTATGCTAAAGTTAGATTAAAGTTATATAACAACAAAAATAAAAGAGGTCAAAATGTTCAAAAAAATTATCTCGCGCCTACCATACAGCCCTTCAATGATCCACAGTTTGGGCTTTTATGCGAAACGCTTACGTAAGGAAGAAGCTACTCGAAAGATCGGGCTTATCTTAACTGCCCTAGCGCTTATTGTGCAATCTTTCACTGTTTTTTCACCGCCAGAATCAGCCAACGCAGCAGATTCCAGCGACCTAATTTACGGCGGAATTTCTAGTGGCCAGCAACTGATGGCTCATTATGACGCGAACACAAATAATATTCACGACCTCTACGATCATCTTGGTATTAGCCGCTCTGATTTGGTAGCAGCTACTGGTAATCTTCAGACCTTAAATAGCAATATGGGTACCTATTCATGGGGACTTACACCTCACTTTGGCGCAGCAAGAGGTGAAGGATCTTACGTAGTTCGTACGTCACAAGGCAGTGCTCGCACTTTCTACTATCGACCTCACAACCTCTGGGGCAGCTTCTCATATAGAGCATTCGTTGGATATTCAGCTGGAACCGGATGGTTTGCAATCATGCTTAACTGCGGTAACTTAATCCTTAAAATCGCACCACCGAACCATCAATGTCCAACTGGGCAAGTCGGAACATACCCCGACTGCTCTACTCCGCCACAGCCAGTAGCTACGTGTAACGCCTTAGACATAAAGAAGAATGGCGATACATATCAATTTACTGCTAACGCCAGTGCAGCTAACGGTGCGACAATCCAAAAATATGTATACAGCATTTACCGAGGAAATACTCTAGTTAAGACTATCGAAGGCAACGATAAAATCGTAACTTATACAGAGAAAACACCAGGATCATACAAAGTTGTTCTAACGGTAAAAAGCTCGCTGGGCGATAAGACCTCAGACGCCTGCGTAAAGACATTTACTATACCAGAGCCAGCAAGATGTCCTCAAAACCCTAAATTGTTAAAGGACGACCCTCAGTGCCAACCATGCCCAGGCGATTCTACGATATGGATTAACGATAGTCGATGTTCTGCCTCGTTCGTGCAGACAAAAACCGCAGTTAATCTCACCCAAAATAATGCCGATGCAACAACTACGGTTGCGAAATCTGGAGATCGAATTACCTACACTCTTTCGGTAAAAAACAAAGGTCTTAAAGAGGAAGAATTTACGTTTAAAGATCAAGTCAGTGACCTATTAGAGTATGCAGACATATTCGACGCTGGCGGTGGAACATTGACAGATGATAAAGGTGCTAGCGCGGGCAGCGGCAACGCAAAAGTACTAGTATGGAACCCTATCAAGATCAAGCCAGGAGAAACCCAGAAGCGCAGCTTTACCGTCCAAATAAAGAATAGCATTCCGGCAATGGCTAGCGGTAAAAGTAATCCAATGTCTTATGACTGTAGGATCGACAACACATTTGGTAATACTGTCAGCACAAAAATTGACTGTCCTGCACCGAAAGTTATTGAACAAACCACTTCGCAACTACCAAAAACTGGTGCCAGCGAGAATATGATGTTCGCAGGAATTATTGCAGCAGTAGTCGTATACTTCTACGCTAGATCACGTCAATTGAATAAAGAAGTTAGAATCATTCGGCGAGACATGTCCGCAGGAACTTTATAGGAGGTGAAAAATGAGTGAAAAATTAAAATCTACCATAGAGAATGCTGTTGATGTCAAAGAATTAGCAGATTTAAGCAGAGAAAAAGCCGCTGAAATCGAAAGATCCCTAGAAAAGGCGGCTGAAAAAGAAAAATCAAATGCCGAAAATGAAAATAGCATTAAACATGAGGCTATAGAAATTGCCGCCCGCCAAGAAAAGCGGCAAGAACAAAAAGAATCTAAAGAGATAAAAGAAGATAAGCCTCTTACAAAAAAAGATATTGAAGCTTCGTATAAGAAGACTTTGGAAAGTGTACAAGACCAACTATCAGCTCCATCCAGGGCTTTCAGCAAGGTTATTCATAATCCAGTCGTCGAAAAAACTAGTGACGCAATTGGCAATACCGTTGCCCGCCCTAACTTAATCATCTCTGGCGCCTTAGGCGCAATAGCTTCTGTTGTCGTGTATTTTATCGCCAAACGATACGGATATCTATTATCAGGATCAGAAACTATTATCCTGTTTGTAGCCGGCTGGTCTATCGGCGCTGTTATTGAGTATGCTCGAGTAGGGTTTATTAACAACAGGAAAAATAGCTAGATAGATATTGAATCTTATCTCAAGCTAATCATCACTTCACTATCGTCATCATCACCATTACGCAAATCGAGCCGATTCTTAACCACAGGTTGGCTCGGTTTTACATTTACAGAAGAGACAGGGTTATTATTCGTAGTCATAGACGCATTTGTTCTATTGATGACAGCACTATCTATCGCAGAAGGTTGACTTTTCTGTTTGCTGACAAGAGTAGAAGCCGTAGCATTTACGCTATTTATATTAGAAGACGCATTATTAACCACCCCTGGGCGGCCTTGCGGATTCTGTATTTGCGAGGAAGTCTGTGGAGCTTGCGAATTTGCCGGTCTTACGGTTGAGCTAGAAGCAGGCTTTCCTCCTAATTGTTGTCTCTTCGCTAGCCATTCATCCAAGAACGATGACCCACCGCCCGACGATTTTTGACCAGTAGAAGTTGCTAATTGAGAAGGACTCGTCTTTGGTTGCACACTACCTCTAATCCTGTCAAATATCTCCTTCTCAACAACAGCTCGCGGTCTACCGTATTTAGCAGCAGATAGCCTTACTAACGCGTCTCTCAGCTGATTATTAACTTGCCCCATCGGAGGAATCCAATTCATACTAAACGGCGCAGACGGCACGTTATTAATCATCACAGAAGTTATAGACTGGAAGTTTGGCAATTTAGCCAAGTCGTCGACATCGAAGGTCGGCTGGAACTTCTTAACCATCAATTCAGCATCAGTCACACCGATACGTCCAGAAATAACCGTACCGACGTTACCAATGATAGCTTCTCGTATCTTATCTGTTAGCTGCGTCATAAACTGGTTACCCATAATAAGACTCAATTTATACTTACGGGCCTCAGACAAAATAGACTCAAAGCTGTCAGTGGCGAAGTTCTGGAACTCGTCAACATACAATGAGAAATCAACTCGCTGATCCTCTGGAATATCCGCCCGAGACATCGCTGCTGCTTGAAACTTCATTACAAAAATAATACCCAGAAGCTTTGAATTAAGCTCGCCCATCTTACCTTTTGACAAGTTAACTAGCAAAATCTTATTATTATCCATAATTTCACGCAAATTAAATCCAGATTTGGTCTGACCAATAATATTGCGCATTGCATCGTTGGAAATAAATGGACCAAACTTTGATACAACCCATGAAATAACCTCACCCGCCTCATTTGACCTCTGTGACGCAGGAAATTCCTTTGTCCAGAAATCAATAACTTGCTGATCTTTCACATACTTAAGCTTGCTTTTCACAAATTCAGGATCAATAAGACACTTCGGCACGTCAATAAACGTTCCACCAGCAGGATCCGACATCAACAGCAAGGCGCAGTTTCTAAAAATATGCTCCAAGCGAGGACCAACAATTCCCGTATGGCCAGGATCGTAAAGTCCATAAAGCATATTAATTGCCTCTTGAACCAAAAAGTCTTTTTGATCCGGCGAATCAAATTCAAACATATTAAGGCCAATCGGATTAGTCATATCTGCAGGATTAAAGTAAATAATATCCTCGACACGCTCTTTCGGAACCTTACCCAATAAAGATTCAACCAAATCACCGTGCGGATCAATAAAGGCGAATCCCCTACCATCCATCATATCCTGATAAGCCATATTTTCCTGCAAGACAGATTTACCGACGCCTGTTTGACCAATAATATATACGTGGCGGCGGCGGTCTTTTGTGCCGATTCGAATAGGTTTTTTGACTCCTCGAAATTCGTTATACCCAATCAGCAAACCCTCATCCAAAACGTCTGTTGGTCCATCAACCTGCTTAGACATCTGTCGCTTAACTTGTGAAGTCGGAATCGCGTTAGCTCCAGGCAAATGGAATAACGTTGCCATTTCTACACTGTTGAGAATATTACTACGAGTTTCCTGGGGGAAGAACCTCATAATATATGCTGTTGTCATTTCCTCAACATTCCTAGTTAAAGAGAACTTAAACCCGTTATTGCGCGGTGAGTCAAATAGCGAGAAGGCTGCTATTATATTTTTTAACAACACTTGAGAGCGCGCCGCAGTGTTTGACGAAATTACAACACGCACCAAAACTTCATACGCAGGATAGCGAGCTTTTTCACTGATAGCATCCACTTCCGCCTGCTCTAAAGATGTTAGCTGCTTGTCCTCAGAACTAGAGCCACCGTCTTTTTCATTATTCTCCGGCGGTTTCCACAGAGCCTCCATAATATCCATAGGAGCAACGCCTCCAAAGCCTTTCTTCTTGCCCTTATTTTTCTTCATGCCGTCAATATGAGACTCTGAAGCCTTAGACCAACCGTCATACGCCGGACGCAGTAAAAATTGTACACCTATTCCATCTTCTTTAGATGCCGAAGACAAAGCATTTAATAACGCCCTGGAAGCATCTCTTTTCGACTCCTGATAAGTCGATATTGGATAAACAAAGGACTTTTTCAGGGTGAATTCGCCGCCGATGGTTCCGCTCATCTTGCCGACCTTGCTGAATATATTAGTATCAGATACCTCTTCTAGCCTAGCAGAAGGATATGCTGCCGCTACAGCTTGACGAATAACATCAACTAACACTAGCGGAACAACAGCATAATAATGAACTAACCCACCATGTGCAACAATCTCAAACGATATATGACGTTGGCCGTAGACTTTACTTTTAAACCCTTTAGTTGCCGTACTTGAGATAATATTGTACATCACCTGGGCTTGCGACAGCACCTCTTCAGTTAAATCTCGCTCATCTCGATTTGAACTATTGACGTCTTCACTTGTCGGAGGCAAATGTATAAGCAACGGCACCATCTTCAAGCCTCGTTCATAATTTTTGGCTTCCCTCAGCATGTTACGATACAACACAAAAGCTACCGCAGAACCAGCGGCTATAATAACAATCGCGATAAAACTAACTATCAAAGGACCCGCACCCATACAAAACCCTACTTACTACCGTCGTCATTTTGACCTAAAGTCTTATTATATCGTTTTTTTAAATAATCAGCCTGCAGCTGTGCAATAACTCTATTCCTCTCATATGGATTATCTTTTGTTAAAGCTATAATCTTTTTAACTTTATCCACCCATTCTCTTTCTATCAAGTCTTCATCCGCTGCCACCAGAGGAGTATCATCATCAACTACTACCCCTGACTGCTTCGCACTTTGATCGTCGTTTTGAGATTGAGATAAAGGAACTGTTGTAGTATTATCAACAGGCAAAGCCACGGGGATATTGTTATATTGCTCAACCCTAGCACCAAGTGACTGCTCGGACTCTCTTCCGATTTCAGGATTTAATGATGTATTTTCTACATTATACTCACCGCCACCTATATTTTGTGGCTGCACCTCAGGGGTCCTATTAACTTGTGGCAGTTCGGGATTCATAAATATATTGTACCACGTAACTACTTAAAATACACGACTACATTCAGGACGGAATTAGTATCTTTTATGTATAAAAAAGCACGCCAGCAGCTCAAACACACCAAGTAATAATATCTCAAAAATCCCAACATCTCCCATCGATTGCATACCCACATAAATAACTGGAGCAAGAGAGATTACAGTAGAGTAATAATACGTCTTATACTTAGATTCATTGCGACTATTCTTGAAATTAAAAAATTTCGCAGCTATTCGCTCCGATGTTAAAAATACTACATAAGTTAGACAGATAAACAGTACATACAAACATACAAAAAACGCTAAAATCCCAAACGGACCAGCAGAACTCGGGTTTGTCGCGTTCAAAATAACCGCAGTCAAAATCAATGCAACCAACGCTATAAAACTAATTATCTTCATCCCCATACTCACATCATACTATACACAAGAAGCCTGAGCGATAATACTATAGCATATAGACACAAACCATCCGCCGATAAAAAATAACTATTAGGCGCGGGTGCTACTTGCCTATTACCGCTCGAGGCGATTTGACCGCTCCTTAATTAAGGAGCATCCTTGCAGTGTTCCTCTGCATACATCCAGGATTCTCACCGCTAGTCCTTTAACGAGGATTAACTGGATGTATGCGGTACTAACCGCGCGCTCAACGCTTTTACAATTTACGAAGTAAGGGCGGAGCATTGGCTGCGTCATTATAAAAATCATGCAGCCAACTATCCGTCGATTTATACGTAAAAACGCGGCTTTATATAAATTTTATTGTTAATGTATTTTTGCTTTTTTGTTTTTCTAAAAGCTTAACCTTATACTAGCATAGCCCTATTTATATGTCAACCATTACTCGGCCAAAAATATTGTAATTTTCACCTATTTTTTAATGTTGTTAAAATTATCATCTGTTAATTATTCTCTTATCACTTTATAGCTATCTGTGTATTTTACAACAATCTTGTCATTTTTGAGTATTATCTAGCACAGATTACGTACCATTTAATGAAGGTATCGTTGACTTAGCGACCACCCAATTGCACGACTAACCTATGATCACCCGTCATCCAAACATTGCCACAAAAATAGGTTCGTACAGTCAATATCAGACCGACGCCTAACACTCGAATCCGCGATAAAATAATATTCTCTATTCCCCGCTTTATAAAACTCTGTTCACTTTTATTGTCGCACTATAGCAAACTTAACAAAATTATTTTTTATATTATTACAAGAACATCCAAACATTAGTACGCATATTAAATTCTATACATCAAAAATGTTATACAACAGTTTTAATTAAAAATTACAAAACGAAAGTATAAAGTTTATTCATAGCACACAAAGCCACCCTTTACGCTTCAATAAAAGAGTCCTAGAAAATGTGCGATAATTTAATTTGTCGCACACATAAAAGACATAAAAAGCAATCAAACAAACATCAGTCTCTGACATATAACTTCATAGTAAAAGCCATTAGAAAAAATAGTTGCGAAAATTAGAAAGAAGATTATAAAATGTGTGGTATTTTTTACTAAACTTTTTACAAAAATATTGTTGACATAAGCATTTATATAGCTTATTATAGGGGTAGCTTCTGAATAAAAAAGTTATACAGAGGCCAAAAATAAAAAGAAATTGTAAAACTCCACTTTTTTGAAAACAACCACTACTCGCAGGTGGTTGTTTTTCTATATTAAAGATAAATTCTACTCTTTAACATAAATAAAGCCAGCGATAAGGCTGACTTTTGATCTAATCTATATGGTGGAGCTGCCGGGTACTGCCCCCGGGTCCAACTGGTATCACGATATTCGTCTACAAGCATAGTCTTATTTCAATTTAATTTATAACGCCACTCGACTTAAAAATAAGCCAAAAATACCGAGCTACGTTACGTAGAAAAAGTCCCATGAGTCTGCTACTTCCAGAATCACAGCGAGCAACATAAATATAACACCTCGTCCACACTATGTTGCCTGCGCGACAAGATGGCTATAGAAAATTACGCTACAGCTGGTGCGAAAGCACGAACCTGGAATAGGCCCGCAACTTTGCTTGCAAAGTTTTTTGCATCTAAAAATATACGTTACGCGTATCATCGGCTTGCAGAATATCCTGATAAGGTCCAATTGTCGAAAGCTATATCAGCCCCACATATCGATTCATATTATACCCTGATCTCATTCAAAAATCTACATGCTTATGTTTTAATAGATTCATGATTAGTAGAGTTATTTCAGCTACACCTTATGGATTTAGCGGGCAAATCATCGAAGTTGAGGGAGATATGTCAAAAGGACTTCCTAGTCTGCAAATTGTCGGAATGGGTAATAAGGCCATCGATGAGTCCAGAGATCGAGTACGTAGTGCAATAAAAAACTCTTCCCTGGATTTTCCGAAAGGAAAAATAATCATTAACTTAGCACCGGCAGAGTTACCAAAAGACGGATCCCACTTTGATCTTCCCATCGCCTTATCTATCTTATGCATCAACGGCGTACTCAACCAAAGCGACGTAAGTAATGCGGTTTTTGCGGGAGAACTAGCGCTAGACGGCAGCCTACGTCCAATACGATCAGCAATTATTACAGCTGAAGTGGCTAAAAACCAAAAGATTAAATCAGTATACGTGCCGGCCCAAAACGCCAAACAAGCGGCGCTAGTGACTGAAATTGATGTATTTCCAGTAGAAAACCTAAAATCACTCTTCTTGCATCTCAAAAAAGAAAAGATTATTAAGCCAATAGACAGATCATCAATAAAAAATGTATCTCACAATAATAAAAACGCTCCAACCATCGACGACATCTACGGACAAGAGCAAGCAAAGAGAGCTATCCAGATAGCCGTTGCCGGAAGGCATAATATTTTATTGTCCGGCCCTCCAGGGTCAGGAAAAACTATGTTGGCAAAATCTTTGAAGAATCTATTACCAGCCCTATCAGAGGATGAGATAGTAGAAGTGACAAAACTTCACAGTCTTGGAGAACACACTATAATAAATAATCCCATAGTAGATAGACCATTCAGGTCGCCACATCACACCGCAAGTAGAGCCTCTATTATTGGCGGAGGATCGAAAGTGCAGCCGGGAGAAATCAGTTTAGCTCATAGAGGCGTCCTATTTCTTGATGAGTTACTCGAATATCCGCGCACTGTACTTGAATCACTTCGTCAACCCTTAGAGGATCACGAAATTACCGTCAGCCGTGCAAATGGTAAATTCAACTTCCCTGCCAATTTCTTATTAGTAGCCACAATGAATCCTTGTCCTTGTGGATTTCTTGGGGATCCAGAAAAAACTTGCATATGTTCACAAAATCAAATTATCAATTATCAAAAAAGATTATCAGGGCCACTACTTGATCGAATAGATCTAACTGTATCGGTTTCGCGAGTTCCCCATGAAAAATTATTAAATAATAAAATGTCGACAAAATCACAACAAGAGACATTTTTATCTGAGATACATAAAGCCTACTCTATTCAGAGAGGCAGATATAAGTGTAGCTATAAATACAACAATGACATTTCAAGTAATCGTGTTGATAAAATTACATCAATATCAGAATCTGCAAAAACCTTCTTGACGAACGCAGCCAGAAAACTAGACTTAAGCACTCGCAGCTACTTCAAAGTCATAAAAGTTTCTCGCACTATCGCAGATTTAGAAGGATCCACATCCATAGAAATTCCACATATAGCAGAAAGCCTACAATATAGACAGATTAACATAGGTTAATTATTATCCTTGAAAATAACAAACATCTCTGTTACAATAGCAACTGAGTTAATCTAAAATTGCTTCAAAAAGGAGAGCCAGAGATTAATAAATCAATCCGTATCAACGGAGCAATCCGTGCAAGAGAACTGCGGATAATTGGTCCTGATGGCGAGCAACTAGGAATAATGTCGCTTAAAGAGGCTTTAAGTAAGGCCAACGACATGAATCTTGACCTAGTTGAAATATCACCGGGAGCCAATCCGCCAGTTGCTAAAATCATTGACTGGGGTAAATACCAGTATCAAAAGATGAAGGATCAACAGAAGAATCGGCGTCAAGCCAAATCTGGAGACCTAAAGCAAATGCGCTTCGGTCTAAAGATAGGAGCTGGAGACCTAGAGGTCAAGCTGAAGAAGATCCGTAAATTTTTAGAGGGCGGACATAAAGTTCGTATACAAGTGGTCTACAAAGGTCGCGAAATAGCCCATAAAGAGATCGGCTACGAATTGATCGACAAAATCATGGAACACCTTAGTGAGGACGCAATATTAGAGCAAAAACCTCAGATGGCTGGTCGCAATCTGAGTGTAGTAATAAGGAGTAAATAATGCCAAAGCTAAAGACCCACAAAGGCACTGCGAAGCGTATCAAGCTGACCAGCACCGGAAAATTGACCCGCCAGCGCGCATTTGGCGGCCACTTGTTGGCTAAAAAGTCAAAAAGTCGTAAGCGCGCAATCAACACAACAGCAACAGTAACTGGTTCGATGGCTAAGAACGCCCGTCGAGCAATGGGAGTATAGTTATGCGAGTAAAACGAGGAGTTGCCGCACGCGCTAAGCACAAGAAAATCTTAAAAGCAGCTGAGGGAATGCAGCATAATCGCACCAGAAGTTTCCGTCTTGCAAAACAGGGTGTTATTAGAGCTCTACAGTACGCCTACCGCGATCGCCGAAACAAGAAACGCGATCTACGCGGTCTATGGATTACCCGAATCAATGCAGCCGCTCGACAAGAAGGCACAACTTACGGCAAACTTATAGCTTCTATGAAATCTAAAAACATTGAGATTGATAGAAAAATATTAGCAGAATTGGCAGTTAACGAGCCAAAAGCTTTCGCTGAAATAGTAAAAGCTAGTCTATAGTCGGAAAATCTACCAATATAAAACACCCTGACATTATGCGCAGGGTGTTTTATTCATAGTCTGCCTATAAGCCGGGTTCTGTCTAGGGCAATCATCTATCTAGTTTGCTTGTTGCCAAACAAATCAAGCGGTTATCGATCTGCGGACGGATAATCCTATTTGCAAATCTCCTTGCAGCCGACAGGGTTTACCTCTCGTCTATGTCGCCATAGACGACTGTGGGCTCTTACCCCACTCGTTTCACCTTTTCCATCGTATATAAAATACGAAGGTAGTTTCGTTTCTGTGGCACTTTCCCTAGAGTTGCCTCCGGTCGCCGTTAACGACTGTCGTATCCTTCGCTGCCCGGACTTTCCTCTTAAGTATAACTTAAGCGATTGCCTAACAGACTACATGATATATTATAGCACTAAACCCCAGACTTGTCTGTGGGCGCTAGATATTCCCCGCATAAATGCAAGGTGGGTGCTCGCAACTTATTGCCACGACAATAAATCATTAAAGCTCCCTATTGTATGATGTTAGGAAAATCATACGCGCCCACGGATAAATCCAGGGTACACTCCTATTATACACCAAATATGTTCATAAATACACGCAAAATTGCCTGAATACAGCCCGACATAACCTGCCCGATTACATCAGAGAACAGCACAACTATAATCATCACCAAAAGAACGCCGTTTTGCTCAATTTTTTGCATAACGCCCCTGACGCTATCTGGCGCTACGGCATACAGTACTCTAGACCCGTCCAGAGGTGGAATTGGTAGCATATTAAAAACAAAAAAACCCAGGTTCACCGATACAGCGGTAGAAATAATCAGTCCAAATATCGTAGACTGTACTGTTCCAACACTATTAATAACGCCACTAAACACTCCGACGCCAAACGCAATAAAGGCGATTACTAAATTAGTAATTGGACCAGAAAGAGCAACAAGAGCCGCCCCCCAATCGCTAAAACGGACTCTATTTGGACTAAATGGAACAGGTTTAGCTCCTCCAAAAACTGGAGCATGCAGTATCGCCATAATCAAAGGAAGCAAAATAGTCATCACAGGATCGATATGTCTTATGGGATTAAGTGTCAATCTCCCCTCTTCTTTTGCGGTATTATCACCCAATGCATATCCCATAAAAGCATGCATAGCCTCGTGAATAGTCATAGACAATAATATAACAATCAAAACTATTATTATTTCTAAAATCATAAGTGTTATTATAGCATCAATACACGATCTTGACTAATTACACAAATGTCGCTACAATAATAAGGATTGTTATTAATAATAAAGTAAAGAGAGTGGAAATGGCATCACGATGTGATTTAACAGGCAAAGGCAAGCAGCATGGCAACAACGTCAGCTTCTCCCTGCGCCGCACTAAGCGTGTTTTCAAACCAAACCTTCAGAAGAAGACTTTTGTTGTTGACGGTCAAAAAATTACCATGACTTTAAGCACGAAAGCTATTCGCACCCTGAAGAAAAAAGGTATTTTGAGCGCAACTGCTGATAAGTAATCGCTAAATCAAATTTTAATAAAATAACTCCGATTGTATTATCGGAGTTATTTTTAATTCAACGAGAAGACCCTAGCTTTTCGATATCTGAACAACCGTTAAATTATCCGGCAAGTCCGTTATTTTCTTTAGCTTCCACTTTGGACCAGCCTCAACAACTGGAGCTCCTAGATTTTTTACAAACTCATCCACACCATCCTGTGGAACTTCATAATGCAGAGTAGTGTCATTGTAATGCACCGGAATCACCACCTTAGGATCCAATTGACGAATTATTGAAGTTGCTCCCATTGCGTCTAATGTGTATCCATTTCCACCGACAGGTAATATTGCAAAATCAACAACACCTATATTTTCGAGCTGATCATCAGTTAGTTTATTCTCAATGTTACCAACAACCACTCCCTTAGATTCACCAATCGTAATTTTATATATTGTAGATTTTTTAACATCATCCGCAGCGTCGATATGTCGGCGCGCTGGAATTCCTAATAACGAGACATCTCCGACTTCATATTCACCTGGACCCGAAAATAGTAGTCTTGGTGTAGAATCCACAACAGCAAACCGATCCTCCGTAACCACTTCTACGTCATTATTCACAGAAACATTTTTTCCTCCGACAATCTCTAAATTCGGATCAAATACCACACGAAGTTTCTTTGTGGTAATAATAACAGCATTTGCTCCTTTATACTCTATTTCAAACATACCTACTCCTTTCTCATTATATTTTCCGTATCTACTAATACAGAGTGCTTGTTTCTTACGATATCCATTATAAACCTATCTTTGACACTCATCCTATAATAGAAATCATCATAAGATATTACTGCATAATTTATTTCTATTTTTCTATCTTTTTCGATTTTTTTAACAAGATTTTTTATAGTTACGGCAGACATATCATCGCCGACCAATAGCAAATCAACGGCAGAGCTTGATCCGACTACTAATTTCCCCGAAATAATAGCCAATCTTAAACCTCTCATTCTCCCTAAAGAATCTTTCCAGGAAACACTACTTGCAGCACCCGTGCCGCCTTCTGTACTTTTATCTGAGAATATAGCTGCAAGCGGCTTAATATAAGGATAGTCTTCGTTTACACTATAGTACAGTTTATTATCAATAGCATCTTGCTGCACTATGCCTACAGACACCATATTAGCTAGCTCTCGACGGACGGAGTTTATCTGCTCATCGATCATCCTAGTAATTTCCCTCACATAAAATGACTTTTCTGGATTATTCAGAAAAAGATGTAATAATTTTACCCTAGTTTTTGAACCAAATAATGAATCAATCATTGTACTATAATTGTAACATATTTTTTACTTACTATCTAATACTCGAGATAAATATTGTTCACACGAATGGACATCTCCCCATTCAATAAATGGGTTTCGCCTAAACCACGTCAACTGACGTTTTACTAAGCTTACATCACTAACAATAAACTCCTGAATAGCCTGATTTTCGTCTATTCCTTTCTCGATTAATTTCTTAATAATAGGATAAACATTACCCGTCATAGCCTCATTACACCACCCGGTATTATTGGCTAGTCCTATTGTTTCTTCTACAACACCGTCCTTGAACATTTTTTTTGCTCTATCTGTAATCCTCCGTTTTAATAGTTGTTTACCTGTGGTAATTCCGACAACGATAGTATTATTCAATGGAGCCTCCAGTCCAGACGGCTTTTCATCGGCTCGCTCAATAGCCCTAATTAGATATCTTTTATTTTTACTATTCTCCGGCAGGGCTACATCGTGATTGACGCAGTATTGTTGAAGTTCAGATATCGTCATTTTGTGTAAGTTAGCTCTCTTTTCTTTGCTGGATTTACCTCCAAATTGAAAATCAAATATAACAGAATCAATATACAACCCCGTTCCACCAACAAGAAATGGAATATTTCCTCGACTTCGGATTTCTTTAATCTTTTGACAGGCATAGTCCTTAAATTGCGACACACTGAAAGAATCTCCTGGATCTACTAAGTCAAGACCCCAATGAGAGACCCCTTGCCGTTCACCCAAAGAAGGCTTAGCTGTCCCAATATTCATACCACGATAGACAGTCCTACTATCAGCGCAAATTATCTCTCCTCTATACTTCTTTGCCAATTGTATAGCTAATGACGTTTTGCCGCTAGCGGTAGGACCAACAATTACAATTAGTGGTAGGCGACCTTCATCAACGCCATTATCTAATTTTATAAACCTATCCAATTAACTCAACCCTACAAAGATTTTATATACTCAGCGAGCTGTTCCAACGATATTTTTTCTTCGCCAGATTGCGTGCGAGCACTAACCTCGTTAGCCTCCATGTCCTTTGGTCCTACGATAAATTGAACAGGTATCTTCATAGAGGTAGCTTCCCTAATCTTCTTGCCTAATGATTCATTTCTAGAATCTATTGTAAATCTTACATCGTTATATCTAACTGGCTCCATGAGGGTAATGTCTGATAATATAGTTGTTATTTTATCAACATATTCTAACACTGCGTCGTTAATCGTCAAAATACGAACCTGTTCTGGAGCCGCCCAAAACGGAAACCATCCGCCAGTGTGCTCTATAAACACACTTAAGAATCGCTCAATTGATCCCAATAAGGCGCAATGAATCATAACTGGTGTTGTAAAATTGCCATCAGTATCCGCATATTCCAAACCAAACCTTTGTGGTTGCACGAAATCTAGCTGCACGGTTGCAACTTGATGCTCACGGCCAATTGCATCCGTTGCCATAAAGTCAATCTTTGGACCATAAAATGCCGCCTCACCCTCTTGTTCAAAATAATCCAAGCCTACTTTCTCAACAGCAGACTTTAACTGGTTCTGTGCGGAATCCCATAGACTAAGGTCGCCTAAATACGAATCAGACTCGTCACGATAGCTTAATCTAACCCTGAGCTTCATATTGATTGATCCATACAGCTCACGAGCGGCAGATAATAAATTATTAATCTCATCCTCAATCTGATCAGTGCGACAAAATATATGACTATCATCCTGTGTTAATGAGCGTACACGGTTCAATCCGCCCAGCTCGCCAGTTTTTTCGTCGCGATAATCTGTTGTCGTCTCCAAATATCTTACTGGCATATCACGATAACTTCGCGGTCGTGAGGCAAAAATTTGCGTATGATGCGGACAGTTCATAGGCTTAAGAGCCATCTCGTCACTAGTTTCTTGGCTCTTAACTAAAAATAATTCCTCTCCAAACTTAGCCCAATGTCCCGATGTTTCATATAAATCTTTTTTCGTAATATGAGGCGTCCAGACCTTTTCAAAGCCAAACTTCTGTCTCAGCTGGTTCGAATATTGAGCCACTATATCTCGTAAAATCGTACCGCGAGGAGTAAACAAAGGTAAGCCAATCCCTACCAGAGGAGAGGTTGTATACAAATCAAGCTCCTTGCCTAACTTGCGATGATCTCGCTGTTTTGCAATTTCCAACCTATTCAGATATTCATCCAGCTCTTCCTGTGTAGCAAACGCTACGCCATATATTCGCTGCATCTGTGGATTATTCTCATTGCCTCGCCAATATGCTCCAGCTGTCTTAGTAAGCTTAAATGCGCCAACTTTTCCAGTGCTATCCGCATGCCCACCTCTACACAAATCAGTGTAATCACCCTGAGAATATAAAGAAACAGTCTCGACTTTACTATCGCCATCAGACACAGATCCCATTTTTTCTCCAGCCAATTCGCTAGCAACGGTAGTACCGAATCTCTTAAGATCGTTCAGTAGTTCCACCTTAAATGACTGATCTCCCTTTATAGCCCAATCAATAGCCTCTTCTACCGACACATCACGCCTCTCAAATGGATAATTAGCCGCTACGATCTTTCGCATCTCCTCTTCTATCTTCGGAAGATCAGCTTCAGAAATTGTCCCGTTGTCAAGATAAATATCATAGTAAAAACCATTGTCGATAGCCGGTCCCACGCCAAACTTCGCCTGAGGCCATAAATGCTGAATAGCCTGTGCCATAATGTGCGCTAGGCTGTGTCTCATAGATTTTAGTTCTTCTTCACTCATATCAATATTATACCACGCTCCTTGATAGTAGGCATCTGTTATGATAATATTATTATATCTGGGCGATTAGCTCATTTGGCTAGAGCGCTTCATTGACGTTGAAGAGGTGAGAGGTTCGAATCCTCTATTGCCCACCAGATACGACGATTGTATAACTCTTTATCAGTTACTGATGAAGAGTTATTTAATGTCGTAAAGGAGTATAGAAAATGACCAAACCTACACGTTTGCCATACAGACCTTGACTTTATTTGATAAGTATGTTAGAATTTAGAGCATGAGTAAACATGACTCACCTAGTTTAAGCACAAAAAAGCCGCAACACTGTTCTTTATTGAGCAAAACCAAAATTCACTACGAATATAACAAGAAGATCAACGAAGAAAGATCTATACTTAATTAAGTTACCAGATTTATAAAGTAATCGCCTCTAAAACGAGGCGATTTTTATTTTACACAGCACTTTTCCACTGGATTTTTTTATAGTTGTATGTCAATATATTGATATGATATGCATAAAATGTTTTCACGGAAAAACCCACGTAACAAATTCTCGTCAAAATAAAAAATACCCAACAACCTGGCGTAGACATATATGCGACCAATGCGGCTATTCTTTTACAACCTACGAAAAGCCCGCGATTTCCCTCGTTGTCACATCACAAGATGGCAAGGAAGATAATTTTTCTATAGGAAAACTAATGCTTAGTATTGCGCGAAGTTTTAATCATAACGAAAAATTGGCAGGTTCATATAGCTACGACTTGGCCAATACTATACAAGATAAATTAATACACCTACAAAACAAATCCGCGATATCATCTCAACACATCGCCGAAATAACCCACTCAACATTACAGAATTTCGACCAAATAGCCGCACTGCAATACGCAGCACAACATAATCTTATTATCTCTCAGAGGAAGAGGCGTCGTGGTCGCCCTTCTTTTTCTTATTCTGAGCACGGCTCTGATCGTTCATCTCTACAGTAGTCTTCTCTGTCACATCAAACTTATCAAGATATTTACCAAGCAAAAGATGTGTTTGGGCATTATACGAGGCCATTGAACTGTATACTATAGCAATTACAGGCATCAGAGCCCATTGCAGGACCATTAATATATTCCTACTCTTTTTATATCTTTCTGGGCGCGGAGGCAGAAGTTTAAATGATACGAAAATTGAAACCAGAATACCCACCATAGCTATCTGTTGTATTAAGCTAACCGTATCCGGCAGTTGATGTGCGGCAACACTACGAGCAGCCTCACCATTCAGCACAAGCGGCGCCCACCCGCCAAAAGCAACAATTAGGGCAATACAGGCCTGTGTTACATGTCCATCTAACAACCTTATGAACCTGGCTAGACTAGGCCAAAATTTTACTGTTCTATTTTTATTGAATACGTTATTACCAACGTATGCCACATCTGAAGCCCCGTAGCTCCAACGACGCAACTGAACAAATTGCGCCTTCAGCGTCTTTTTATATCCATTAGACAATACCGCATCCTGATAAATTGGTACAAAAATCGGCACAACCTCATAATTACCATCAAAATAGAAATAGCTTCTCCAGTACTGATGCCCATCTTCAACAATTGTTCGCGTACTCCAAAAGTTCATCTCAACGAGAGCATTCATTGGTTGCGAATGTGACGCAAAGTTACGCAAAGAATATGGGCGCATAGAGCTTATAATATTCCAAAATGAATTCCCCGTTGCCACTACTCGCATTGGCGCAGGAACATCCCATATATTATTAGTAAACAAACATATAGGCTGAAACGATAAATGTTTTCTGTCTTCATGAGTAATATACTCATATGTCACATAATCAAAGTAATACTTATGTGGCTTATTATCACAATCCATTGTTGTAACAATAACATCAGAAAAAGCTATTTCTTCCTGTTGTAAATATTGCTCCAACCACTTGCCTGCATACGTGATGTTTCCACCCTTACCAACTACCTCATTTGGTAGATCTTTTGGATGTTTTACAATGTGGAAAGAATGAAAGTACTTACCGTATTTCTTTTTCAGTATTTTAGCTGTTGTATCAATATCAACGCCACCACGTTCTTCGTACGCAAAAACTATAATCAGACGCTTCTTATCATATGTTGTATCTAAAACTGATTTAAGAGCAGGCTCAATCACTTCTATACTCTCGTTGTATGCAGGCATAATAAGAGCGTTGTAAATATTACTTGGCTTAGGATAGTATCCATCTTCCGCAGCAGACATGAATCTTAGGTTATCTACGTGTTGTTGATATAACAACTCCTTAGATTGACTATCTCTCAGCCTAGAGTATGCCTCTTTCGGATCTTCCAAGTCGGACAATCGCCTATTCCAGTCGACTTTTGACGCTTTTTCCATATTGCCATAGCCAGTAATCACCCTGTAGCTGATTGCTATGGCTTTCACAAACGCAGCTAGGATTATAGACAGTAAATAAATTGACGCCAGAACAGGACTTAAAATAGACAAAACAATCAAAAGAATAATAGCCCCGTAGCTCAATATCCCAGGAAGCATCTCAAGAAAACGATATTTTTTTGTTCGTTTACCAAGTGGGATTTCAATGTCCATGTATTATCCTATCGATGCAATTTTAATTATAGAATAGGCTAAAATAGCTAAAATAGCTAAAATACCCAACGTCAACCATAAAATAAATATAGCCAAGCTTCGTTTCTCTAGTGAAATTAACTTGACACTTAGCGCAGAGTGACCAAAAACTATCATAAACGCCAAAGCAAAATAACTAAATAGACTAGACCAATGACTCCTATAAAAATTCGCATCACCATACGTAGTGTAGCGCGTAATAACCTGAGCTTCGCTATGTTTTATTGATGATCCTAAAAATATAGATATAACAATAGCCACAACAACGTTAACGATCAAAAGAGTTGCCACAGTCCTGTCGCTAAAAACAATTTTTATCGATTTCTTTATAGTGTCTTTCATAAAATGGAGCCGTTGACTGGGCTTGAACCAGCGACCTGCTCGTTACGAATGAGCTGCTCTACCAGCTGAGCTACAACGGCAAACTCCTTAGTAAATTATAGCAAAAATAGGAGTTTTTTCAAACTAGATAGCCTATTTATCGATAGAAATGAAATATTTTACTTTATTGTTATTTTTTAAGTAGTTAAACTGGCTATTAAATTCAGTCAATGGAACTTTTACATAAGAGTAATTTACGGTATTGCCTTCAATATTATTAAGCGTCACAAAATAATATCCGTCACCTGAAAGAGTCTTTATAGGACCTGAAATTTTACCCCTTGTTAACGACATGGCCGCTTTCGTTAGACCTCCGTCAGAATTATCCGTAGAGACAGATAGATCAAATACAGGCTGCACTTTGTCACCCATTTCCGTAGAAATATCCTTTAATGATTTACCCTCTTGCAACCTCTTCTTAGTGTCAGACACTAGGTTATTAGCTGTCTTATCAATCTTAAAAGACACTTCCTGCTTTAACAAAGTATATTTCATAGCAGTTTTTAGCTCATCCATTGACCAATGAAGATTGTCTTTCACTACAGACTCATAAGCGGACTGTGATAGCTTGCTAGATTCCTGCTGTTTTTTGATAAGATCTTGAACCTTTTTATCATCTACCGTAATATTATTTTCTCTCGCAAGTTTTTTGGCATATGCCACCTCTAATGCCTTATCTATGGACTGGTTTTGATAGAACTTAACTTTGTCCTTTTGATCTGCTTGCCCCTGAGACTGCAATACTGCCAACGAACTACGATGATACAATAAATAATCGCTATACTCAGCATTTTCTCCGTCAATATTAGCCACAGGAAGAGGTAAAATCTTAGTTATCCTATATGCGATATCACTTGTATCTTTCCAGACATACAACTGTGCCCAACCAAGAGCAATGAAAACAATCAGAATAACAACACTAACGAGCATCGTTATCCATACCAATCGACGTTTGGTGTATTGGATGGGATATTTATGCTTACGACCAGCCGCCAAAACCTTCTCGCGATGCTGAGCTACTGTGTCGTTTGTAATTCTCTTAGGCAGCTCCTTTGGTTGTTTTTTATCTTTACGGTTCAATAGATTCTTCATTGATATCCTCCTTCTTTGTCGAAATTTCCACTGCGTCTTGTAATTTATTATAGATCTTATCTGGATGTTCTACGTTTTTTATAACAAGATCTCCAACAAAAGTTTGAATAACTATTGTACCAAACTTAAACATTTCTCCGCTAAATCCCGGGATACTATAACTAATATTCTGGATCTTTGACAATTTCAGCTCAATGACGTCTTTGCCAAAAAATCCATGTTGAGTAATCTGACGAATTCTCTGATCGGTAACAATATAGTAAGTATAAAACCACATCAGAAAATGATAGAAAAAGAGCATCAAACCAAAAATAAATCCACCAACAAATACCCATAAAAGATTCAAATTATCTTGCCAAATTAAAAAAGGCAATGAACCAAGCGTCATTGATCCTAGAAGCAGATAAAATCCTTTTCTCATAGCGATTATGTGACGACGAAACACAAACAACAGTCGCTCTCCGTCACGCTGCCCATCAAATTGTTTATCTTTAATTTGCTCTGTCATATATATGGTACCCCGGGCAGGAGTCGAACCTACAACCTTATCCTTAGGACGGATCTGCTCTATCCAGTTGAGCTACCGAGGCATACAACCATTATACCACGGTAACTCTCAGGAAAGACTAGCTTAGCGAGTAAACTTTTCACTTAGTGTGTGATAATTTACCAATTCTTCCGGCTTGAACCAGTGCTCGATCTCACGAACAGCCTCATCTGAATCGCCAGATGCGTGAATCAAATTTGGAACTCCCTTTTGGCACTCATCTGCATAGCCAAAACTAATGTGCGAGTAATCACCGCGAATCGTCCCCATGTCAGCCGACTTAGGCTCGGTTGGACCAACAATCTTCCTAACAACAGCGACAGCTTCAACACCCTCTAGTACCATTGCTATAACTGGACCGTCCATCATCATATCTAATGTTATATTCAAAGTATCCTCGCCTCGACGAGTAGCCAATTTACCGATGTCCTCGTAATGAGCATAGTAATGATCCCTAGATGGTGATGTCATTTTTACACCAACTATTTTTAGACCAACTCGCTCAAAACGTTGTAAAATTTCCCCAACGATACCTCGTTGAACTGCGTCAGGCTTAAAGACAATCAACGTCCTCTCAACACCACAGTAGTTTTTTTCGCTTTCTGCCATAGATACTCCTCTGCTTATTATTTTCTAATATAGTAGCAGAAATAAATAATTTGATAAACATATTCATTAGCGATAGAATAAATATTATGTTTATGTCAGAAGCTTTAACTGATTTTTTAGAGCACCTAGAGGTTGAAGGTGGGCGTAGTCAAAAAACCATCATAAATTATCAACTATATCTGGAGAGATTCATTGATTTTGCTGGCGATATAGATGTTGAGAAAATTACATCAGAACTAATACGCCAGTATCGCCTTTGGTTAAACCGTTATAAAAATGACAACACTGGCGAAGAACTGTCTTTAATTACCCAAAGTTATCATCTTATTGCATTACGAGGTCTGCTAACCTACCTTTCTCGTCGTAATATCAAAAGTCTAGCGGCCGACAGAATTATATTACCCAAAGTAGTCCGTAAACAAGTGACTTTTTTACAATATGACGAGATTTTACGTATGATCGATCAAATACCAACCGATACAGAATCTGGGCTGAGAGATCGAGCAATTGTTGAGTTACTATTTTCCAGCGGACTGCGTGTTTCAGAATTGGTCAATTTAAACCGAGATCATATAAACCTAAAGAGGCGCGAATTTATGGTGCGAGGAAAAGGACAAAAGGATCGCCCTGTTTTTATTTCAAGAAGTGCTGCCGAACATATATCGGCATACCTGGAAGCTAGAACAGATAATCTACCCGCTCTATTTTTAAGCTATAGCAAACGCCACGCAACCCCCAACACCTCCGGAGACTACCGCAGGTTAAGCGCGCGTAGTATTCAGAGAATGGTTGGTCAATATGCTAGACTGGCTGGAATTACAAAACACGTAAGTCCACATACTATGCGCCATAGCTTTGCCACCGACCTACTTATGAACGGTGCAGACTTGCGCTCAGTCCAATCAATGCTGGGACATAGCAATATATCAACAACACAGGTATATACGCACGTTACCGACCAGCATCTGAAAGATATTCACGACCGATTTCATAGCGATACAGAAGCTTAGCTTATGGCTTACATCGACCTGAGGTAGCAGATCCGCCGCCAGATACAGAGAAGTCTTTGCATAGACTATTCTTTAATTCAATCGCATTGTTAGGATATGCGAAATCGTCTCCTATTTGCAATCGAGCTTCAACTCTTCTAAACAAATCACTTGCCCGCCCCGTGGAATCGACAATTGGCTGGACTCCATCAAAATTGACAATCGTTCCGTCGGTTTTCTGGAGAGAAATCTTCACACTACCACCTTTATATATAGGTAATAACCTTAAGAACGCAGTTTCGCTACCGGCTGGAATCTCATCAACATCAATCACCGCCTTACACGAATATTCGCCAGAAAACTTGAATGTCTTACTGCAAGAAACCACACTTGTTCCATTATTATGTTCATTCCCGTCAGTTGCGCGTGGATGATCAGAAATCTTACCAGAAACAGCAGTACCATTCTGACCCGCTACGTCTGACCTTAAAACGTTCGGTCGTAAGAAAGAAGTGACACCAGTTGAATCTAAAGACGCTAAATTAAAGGTGGATCCTGGATTGATAAGCTGCACGCGCATCAATTGTGGCGAATTAGCATTCCAGTTGTTTTTCGTCGGCAAATCCCCAGAAGTGGATATTTCAGTGTTAGCGGCGTTGGCGCCATTCAAATTGCTCTCATCATCGCGCCTATACCATTCGATAGATATCTTGTTGAATGAACCAGTTGCGCGTAGTGGCACAATTTGAGATTTTTCCTCAATAGACTTATATACAAAATCTTGAGATTTCATAGTGATTTTTACACAAGTATACGCTTGATCAAATTTTTTACCCGCATCTGTACCAGTTTTAATAATAGTTTCGCCAGAAGAGCTACCTCCGACAACACCAGATGCCGCGACCATATTACAATTAATTGGACCATTCAGCACTCCTGCCGCCTGAATATTCCCCGTCTGGGCGGCACGTACTACACGCTTAGCATCCTCAACCCCAGCCAAAGCCGCGTCATAAGCACTCTGCGACAGATCATTGTTCGAGGACTGCCGCTGATCCATAATCATCAACTTGATAAAACCAATAGTAACAATAGTCAGCAACATCGCGCCAAATATGACCGCAAAAAGAGATACAGCACCCGATTGTCGCGTATTTTTACCCATTTGTCCTCACAATCATCTCAAATTTATTTATAGCACAGAACTCAAAATTACTATCATCTTCAGTCGGAGCCTTACAGGAAGAATTCCTTATCTCGCTCATCTTACTCGTTCCCAGCGTAAAGGTCAACTTATATAGCGCCTCCCTTGAACTATCTGAGGTAATTTTTTCTAGCGTAACTTCGTGTACACCAATTGAACCGTCACCGCTATTAATATTCCTGAGCAAATTGGACGATTTCGCAAGATCGACGGTTTCTGGATATTTGCCAGAAGCATCTTTTTTACATAATCCACTATCCGCATCAACTACGCGCACCAAATTCACTGGATTACCATTAACCTTAAACAGACTATTTCCGCCCAACAGGCTAGGATCGTCCAAATACTTTGGATTATTCCACACATAAGAATGAGAGCCAAGGCAAAGTCGACCAGTCGACCAATTGCTATTATTCGGCACCCTCAAGCCAGTAGTGTCAATCTTTTCAGCATTCGCCTGAAGAAAATCGCGTCGAATCGTATCTGAAATATCTCGCCCCGCTTGATTAACATCACGAAGCACAATACCTCTGCTATACATTTTTCCCGCTTGAATACCCACCATAGCAATCGACAACAAAAGAACAGAGATAAAACTCATGGCGAGCATCAATTCGATAAGTGTAAATCCTTTTTTATAGCCCCGAATCATACAACCTCACAATCGTACCAATAGTCGCCGGCATTTTACCGCCAACTGGTATCCAGCACGCTTTTATGTACGCATCATATTTATTGCTATCCCTGCTCCCGACAGTCGTACTTGGTTTAACTAATCTAACAGATATTCCATACGTTTTTTTAGTATCACTATCAACCCGCGCGTATGTTTCTGCCGCTTTATAATCTCCAGGATTGTTCAATATACTAATCTTCGAAGCGAGCGAAGGTGTTGCAGCCAATGCAAACTCTTTCGTAGAAAAATCATCAGGACATTTTTCGGCACCCAAATTCCCTTCATTCCCATTAACAACAGAAACGCTCACCGAATTATTGTCTACCAATTTCCTCCAAGTGCCATTTTTCATATCATGCGCATATCTTAGCATTTCAGCCTGAGCGTCAATCTGTTGGCGAACCAACGTCGTCTCCAAAGAATACTGAGCAATAGCCATCCCGCGATTCATGGTTTCTAATGCAATAACGGCGACTAGGCTAAAAATGGTTACTCCAAGCAACACTTCGACAAGCGTGTCACCTCTGTTAAGCTTACGCATCAGCACAACCTCCTGTCGCATTACCCATAACTATAGCATCAGCAGAACCTGCGTGTGATCGTAGAAAAATAGATAATCTCTCTCCCGGTAGCCAGCCGTCATCATAAACACAAATTTCCCTCTGTTGGCGCTGCTCGCCAGCAGATTGCACAACTCCAGCACTATTTTTATTGTTGACGAAATCAGTTAAATTGTCACCGAATCGACTCGTGTCAGTTCTAATATCCAACTGCCCCGTCTCTGGATGGCGGTACATCAAAATAGAAATATACGCACTATCCTTAGCTTGATTAGAGAACCTAGTTTTTGCTTGCCAATTAACGATATATTTATCAGACTCAGCACCACGTTTATAAGTCCACGCGCTACCCTTATCTGACCTATAGGCATAAACTGGATAAGCTTTGTACAGATTACCGTCCGTTGAGCCCAGAGAACCTTCAGTGGTAATATAGCGACCGACAATCACACAATCGGATTGTCCACGTAGAGTTTCAGCTCGACCATCAGAGCCCTCAATTGGACAAGTGCTCTTAGATCGCTCATTCTCAACATTGACCACCTTCGAGTACTCATTTCGCAAAAAACCAGCATAAGACTGCACTGAATCGCGATATTGCTGGCGATTAATTGACATACTTACGCCGATCATCAACATAGAGGTGAGCAAGCCAGAAATAGCCACAAACAAAATCACTTCAATTATAGTAAAACCTTTTTGTTTATTGCCCATCACTTCTCCATTATAACATAAGCGTTTTTTACTTAGACAATAAGAAAGCCCCATTCTAAAATTTGTCGGCTAAAGAACCAAGCGAGTAAAAACCCTACGATAAGCAATGGGCCGAAGCATATCCGTGAAGTTGCTTGCAATTTTCCTCGCATCATTGATGGCAAGACAAGAAGCGTGCCGATAAGATTTGCGATAAATAAAGCTGCAAACGCCAAAAGCCAGTTTCCTAAGAACAAACCCAGTCCAAGTCCAAGCTTAACATCACCGAAACCAATCCAAGTTTTATCTTCCCCGTAACGATATTTCGAGAATAAATATAGCATCATATATATTCCGCTCAGAATTGCGATCGACCCAAATAACGTCATCAAGCTTTTTGAAAAATCGCCAGGTAAACATACTTTTATTCCCGCAAAAATAGCGCCAAGAATGATAAACGGAATATTAATTACATCTGGAAGAAGTAGCCATCTGAGGTCATAAACAAATAAAATCGCCAGCAGCACCAAACTTGCCAACCACAAGACCAGCAACGCGACTTGCCAGATATCCGTCAATGATCCAGACCAAAAAGCCACGGATGCAACAAATAATCCAGCCATCACTAGTTCTAGCAAGATTTCCGTCCAACCGATAAATGCTTTGCAATATCTGCACCGCCCCAATCCAGCGACCCAACTTACCACCGGAATCAAATCGTACCACTTAAGCTCATGTCCGCAAGATAAACAGCGAGATCTATCTTTGGAAATTTTTTTTATCAATGGAGATAATTTCTTTAATTCCTTTTGGTCAACCTTTTCTCCAGCTTTTTTATCTTCCACCAATTGACGAGCCCGCAAGCGCCAAATTTGCGCTCCAGCGAAACTGCCTAAAATAGCCCCTAAAAATCCCACTAGTACAAACTTAATCATACTTCTTATGGTAACAAAAAACCATAAAAAAATCAGCCCCATACCGAGGCTGATTCGTAATTTATCTATAGATTATACGTCCTGGCAATACAATTGCTTTTGAGAACCGTTATTTTCCAATAGAACTACAACTGCTGCGTTGCGTGAAGATCCGTTTTGCAAAGTTATATTTGCTGGATCGTCAGCAGATGGAGCTGGCGTGCTAGCAGGACATTTCTTACCTCGCATAACCTTAATTTCATTACCAGCAACCGACATTGATGATCCAGTCGCAGCAACCTTCAGTTCTGAATTTTTATCATACTGATCAAGCTTATCGACATACTTACGTAGAGACTCTTCATTGAACGTACCGCCGTTACGGTTAGCTGAATTCCAATTGGTAATAGCTGCAGCAACTGTTGAAGCGTCGTTCTTCCTTGACTGGTCGTGCTGACTACGCCGCAAAGCTGGCAATGCGATAAACACCATCGCAAAGATAAGTCCAGCAATAGCCAAGACTAGGACGACCTCGATGATTGTAAATCCTTTTTTATTATCTTTTTTTGTCATTAGATTTCCCACCTTTCTATGGTTTACCTATATTTACGCAAAAATGCTTAAGTTTATAATACACTAAAAATATAAGTCAGTCTAGCGAATATTGATGTTGCCGACCAAACTATAAATTGGAAGCAAGATAGCCGCGACCATCGTACCAGCAACTATAGCCAAGAATACCATTAAAACTGGTTCTATCGCCGTCGACAAGGCGCGAATCTCCTCATCAAGCTCATCTTCATAAACAAGCCACGGATGCAACAAATAATCCAGCCATCACTAGTTCTAGCAAGATTTCCGTCCAACCGATAAATGCTTTGCAATATCTGCACCGCCCCAATCCAGCGACCCAACTTACCACCGGAATCAAATCGTACCACTTAAGCTCATGTCCGCAAGATAAACAGCGAGATCTATCTTTGGAAATTTTTTTTATCAATGGAGATAATTTCTTTAATTCCTTTTGGTCAACCTTTTCTCCAGCTTTTTTATCTTCCACCAATTGACGAGCCCGCAAGCGCCAAATTTGCGCTCCAGCGAAACTGCCTAAAATAGCCCCTAAAAATCCCACTAGTACAAACTTAATCATACTTCTTATGGTAACAAAAAACCATAAAAAAATCAGCCCCATACCGAGGCTGATTCGTAATTTATCTATAGATTATACGTCCTGGCAATACAATTGCTTTTGAGAACCGTTATTTTCCAATAGAACTACAACTGCTGCGTTGCGTGAAGATCCGTTTTGCAAAGTTATATTTGCTGGATCGTCAGCAGATGGAGCTGGCGTGCTAGCAGGACATTTCTTACCTCGCATAACCTTAATTTCATTACCAGCAACCGACATTGATGATCCAGTCGCAGCAACCTTCAGTTCTGAATTTTTATCATACTGATCAAGCTTATCGACATACTTACGTAGAGACTCTTCATTGAACGTACCGCCGTTACGGTTAGCTGAATTCCAATTGGTAATAGCTGCAGCAACTGTTGAAGCGTCGTTCTTCCTTGACTGGTCGTGCTGACTACGCCGCAAAGCTGGCAATGCGATAAACACCATCGCAAAGATAAGTCCAGCAATAGCCAAGACTAGGACGACCTCGATGATTGTAAATCCTTTTTTATTATCTTTTTTTGTCATTAGATTTCCCACCTTTCTATGGTTTACCTATATTTACGCAAAAATGCTTAAGTTTATAATACACTAAAAATATAAGTCAGTCTAGCGAATATTGATGTTGCCGACCAAACTATAAATTGGAAGCAAGATAGCCGCGACCATCGTACCAGCAACTATAGCCAAGAATACCATTAAAACTGGTTCTATCGCCGTCGACAAGGCGCGAATCTCCTCATCAAGCTCATCTTCATAAACCTGAGCGGTCTTACCCATCATCTCGTCAATTTTACCTGATTGCTCACCGATTTTAATCATCTGCGGCACCATTGCTAGGAAATAATCTTCATTAGATAAAGAAGCTGAGAGCGCCTTGCCACCTTTAACCTTATCCGATGCGCGAAGTATGCTTTCACTAATAATCACGTTATTAACAGCGTCAGCCGTAATACGAAGCATATCAAGCATTGGCACGCCAGTTCTCAGAAGAACTTGACCAGTCCTGGCAAATCGCGCCATGTACATTTTCCTAAACATCCCTTTGAACATTGGGACATTAAGCTTAAAGGTGTCTTTAGCCCTAATTCCCTGTTCAGTTTTCAGATATTGTGCTAGGAAATAACCGCCGATAATCATTGCCAATATAACAAGCCACCAAAGACTACTAAAAAAGTTCGCCGTTTTAATCATCATAAGAGTCACAAATGGCAACCCCTTATTTAAGTCACGATACAGACCCTCAACTTGCGGAACAACTGTAAACAACATAAATCCGACAACTAAGATAATCACTACCAAGACAATTGACGGATACATCATAGCACCCCTAATCTTACTCATCATAGCAGCCTCTTTTTCCTGCTGAGCAGCTAACCTCTTAAGCGAATCATCCATCGTACCTGATGTCTCACCAGCCGAAACCAAAGCTACATAAACTTTATTAAAAGCTTCTGGATGCTTTGCGAACGAATCAGACAAGGATTTACCGCCTTCGACGTCAGAGATAATTTCCTGGACTATTTCCTGCATACGCTTATTCGTAGTCTGCTCTTGAACTGTTCGAAGACTTTGCGCCAAAGGTAGCCCTGCCCCAATAAGTGTAGCCAGCTGACGAGTAAACACAACCCTATCCTTAGTGGTGATTCTACCAGAAAACCTCGCAAAGAAATTTGTTTTATCGTCTTGTAATTCAATTTTTAACGGCACAAAACCCTGAGCCGTCAAGAGCTTCGCGGCGGCGTTTTCGCTATCAGCCTGAACAACTGATTTAACGATTTTATTACTTGCGCTATCTCTGGCTTCATAATTGTATTTTTTCATTTATTACCCCCTCATCAACCTCTCAAATTCCGTCAAATCGACAGCAAACTCACGAGCACTATCATACGTAATAGTACCGTTCTGCACCAAATTGACCAAAGTTCTATCCATCGTCTGCATTCCCTGGTCAGCACCAGTCTGAATCACGGCATCCAATTGGTGAGATTTACCTTCACGGATAATGTTGCGCACCGCTGGATTAGCAATCAGAACTTCTGCCGCCACGACTCGTCCACCGCCGATAGCCGGGACTAGTCGCTGCGAACAAATTGCCATCAAGATATTACTGAGCTGAGCGCGAATCTGTGGCTGCTGGTGCGGTGGAAATACGTCAATCATACGGTCAATTGATTGTGCGGCGGAGTTCGTGTGTAGCGTCGCAAACACCAAGTGTCCAGTTTCGGCAATTGTAATCGCTGCTGAAATCGTCTCGAGGTCGCGCATCTCACCAATCAACACAACGTCTGGGTCTTGGCGAAGACTCGAGCGCAAAGCTGCAGAGAACGAATAAGTGTCGTAATGAACTTCCCGCTGAACTACCACTGATTTTTTCGACTTGTGAGTAAACTCGATAGGGTCTTCAATGGTAATAATATGTTGTGAGCGTTCAGAATTGATCTTATCAACCAGCGCCGCCAAAGTTGTTGACTTGCCAGAACCAGTTGGACCAGTAACCAACACCAAACCGCGAGGAAAATCCGCAAACGTATTAACAACTGGTGGCATACCCAGTTCAGACGCCGACTTAATTTCATTTGGAATCAAACGTAGAGCTGCAGCCAAATTGCCACGCTCATGAAAGGCATTAACTCGGAATCGCCCCAGTGTACCAAACGCAAACGAAAAGTCGAATTCCTTATCTTTTAGCAAAATCTGTCGCTGATCTTCATCAAGAATCTGAAATACCAATCTCTCAACCGCGGGCTCGTCCAGTGGCTGAGTTCCGGCGGCTGGCATAAGCGCACCGTCAATTCGTAGCATCGGCGGCAAACCAACTTGAATATGAAGGTCTGAAGCTCGCTTCTTAACAACTTCTTCCAGTAAAATCTCAATTCGCAATTCTTGATTATTCATGCTTCCTCCTTTTACGCGGTATCCGCCGCTACCCTATTAACTTCTTCTATTGTCGTTATTCCATTCAACGCCTTCAAATAACCATCTTGACGCATCGTAATCATCCCTTGTTGGATTGCCATTCGCTGGATTTCCGCTGAGGTCGCGCGCTTAACAATCAAATTCTGAATCTCTTCGGTAATATCCATGACCTCATACAAACCAGCTCGACCAGCATAACCACGAGGAGTTTGCGGCGTATCTTTTCCTTTTGCCAAGGCAAACGACGTCTGCGTCGCTAGCGGCAAACTTTCATATCCCAAATCTTGCGCGTATTGAGCAACCTGCTCCCTTGTTTGCGGCAATAATCCACCAACCGCCTCGCGAATTGCCTGCGTTTCCAGTGGTGACGATTGATAAATATCTCGACGGCGCGCCACTCGCCTCACCAAACGCTGACCAATAATCGTGTTAACCGTACTGGCGATAAGAAACGGCTCAATTCCCATATCTAACAGACGCGGCAGCACACCAGCGGCGGAATTTGTGTGAAGTGTCGAGAAAACCAAGTGCCCCGTTAAAGCCGCTTGAATAGCCAAATTTGCTGTTTCGTTATCGCGAATCTCACCAACCATCACAATATCTGGGTCTTGACGTAAAATTGAGCGCAGCCCAGAAGCAAACGTCAAGCCAACTTCCGCGTTCACCTGAATCTGATTGACGCCATCCATCTTATACTCAACCGGATCCTCAAGTGTCACAATATTCACAGTGTCGTCTTTAATCTCCTTAATCAACGCGTACAAACTCGTTGACTTACCAGAACCAGTTGGACCTGACGTCAAAATCATTCCATTTGGTCGCTTAATTCCCTTACGAATCGTTCTTAATGCACGCCCAGCGTAGCCCATATCTTCCAAATTGAAAGAACTTCCACTCTTATCAAGCAGACGAATAACCACCTGTTCGCCCCAAACGACAGGAGAGATAGCAATACGAAGGTCAACTTCTTTACCTGCGACGTTAACCGCAAATTGACCGTCCTGAGGAATCCGATGCTCGTCAATTTTCAGATTGGAAAGAATCTTAATACGACTAACTAACGCCGGCTCAATGCTCTTTGGAAGCTGTATAATCTCACGCAAAACACCATCAACACGACAACGAATCTTCAAAGCCTTCTCTAATGGCTCAATATGCACATCGGACGCGTGACTCTTTACCGCGTATTCCAAAATTGTCGACAATGCTCGCGATATCGGTGAATCTTGGACAATAGTTTTAATATTGCCAGCTTCCGACAAAGACTCTTCCTGCGAAGCCTGTGCAGCCACATTAACAGATGACAAGTCAGTCTTATATTGATCCAAGACGTGGCGAACACTCTCTTCCGAAGCCATAAATACTTTTATCGGACGTTGAATGCGATTCGACAAATAGTCCACCGCCTGGACATTATTCGCATCGATCATCGCTACCGCTAGTCGGTTTTGAACCTCGGCCAGTGGCACAGCCATAAATCTCTCAGCAACGTCGGACGGTAATAGAGATAAAATATCCTGACTAATAACGCTATTCGACAGATTGACATACGGCACGCCCGAAACTTGAGCCACGCCATGAACTAATAGCTCATTGTCAAGCAACCCCTCTTCACTAAGCAAACTAAACAGAGGCTTGCCACTCTCAGAGGCACGTTTTAAGGCATCATCAATGACAGACTTCTCAATAAGCCCCTCGTTTACGAGCAGCTCGATCAACTTATCTTGGATGTCGTCCGTCAGTAAAGCCATTTACACCCCTTCTCTATTTGGCTGCATCTTGACCTACGAATATTTCAACAGTTGGATTTATCGCATTATTATTAAAAATCGCTGGGTTTGGCTTTTCGACGTCAGGTGATATTTCTCGAATAGTCTGTACTTTTGTGCCAGATTCTGGGACTTTTAAGAACGAGATATTAGAGGCGACAATATAGCCGATTGCCACACCCACACCCGCGATCAATACTACCATTGCTATATCTGTTTTCTTCATGGCTTAACCACCTTATTCTCTAATTGTATTGTTTGTGCTGGCTCGTAATAAGCAACACCTCGAACCACCAAGCTCAATCTATCCTCATTTCGCTGGATTTCCACAGTCTTTAGGTCAATGACTCGAATAGACGCCTCTAACTTAGTTAACAATTCTTTCAATTTTTCAGCTGGACCGCTCACTTCCATAGTAAATGATACGGCATTTTCAGATGTTGACCCAGAGCTTTCACTATCAGATCCAGATTGAGCAACGGTCAGATTTTGAATAGTCACACCAGTAGTCGTGTCAATAAATTTATTCTTCAACGAAGCACCAAGAGCGTCGGCGTTCGCATTATCCGGCAATGCATCCAGTACCGTCTGAAGAGCATTACTTTCGCTACTCGATTTTATAGAGTTAAGCGCAGTATTCGTATCCAAAACTCGAATATTCTTCTTTAGCTCATCAACTGATGACAAGTTTTTATCTAGACGAGAAATCGTATTTTGTTTCTCCAGAAGAATCTTCGAATGAAATACAATTTGCTGCACCAAAAATATACTCACAACAAGCGCAATTCCAGCCAAAAATGCCGCAGAAGCCACAAAAATAAACATAGTCTTTTTTGACGAATCAATCTGTTGACGCTTGCGTATTGCAACTTCTTTATTATCGGTCGCCATTATTTCTTCTCCTGTTTTTTCGAGTTACTCTTAAACAAGCTATCCGGAATTCCCTGACGTGAGTCCGTCACATCAACCTTGCCAGTCGGCGTCAATACGGAAACTGTGCCGTTATTTGCAGGTGCTAATAATTCTTCCGCATATTCAAACGAGAATGAGAATTGCAACACTTTTTTACCTTCTGAGTTCTCCCCAAAACTAGTATCGCCATCTTTTATCTCCTTGGTCAGGCTAACCTCGGAACTTTTATCGCCGTCAGTGGTTTGGATCTTCGTATTCAAGATAGTTTTCTTTAAGGTCTCTAACGCACTATAGCCATTAACCGCACTACCCTCCAGAGTAATAGTTTTTGACTCAGGATTGACTTTTATATCCGAAAAACTAACATTATTTGGCGCAACCGGATTAACCGCCGTTACAACATCAAAAATCCTTGAATTAAGCTTCTTTCCAGAATGCTGCTCATTGATCTTTGTTAATTGATGTTGAATCGTTACAACCTTATTGAGATCTTCGACCGCCATCAATTTGTCGTTTCTATCTTTGATAACTCCGTTCTGGACCGCCTCGGCTGCAATTTGGCTACCCAAAATCAATGCCAAAACAACTACCGCCGCAATCGAAGCACCGCCCACTAAGAACGATATCGAAATAACCCGATTGCGCATAGCCCGAGTCTTCAATAGCTCGCGCTTAACGTTTGGGAGAAGATTTATCTCAATCATGATATATTACTCCTTTGTGCCAACCCTACAGCAATAGCGAATTCTGAAGCAATCGGCGCCAATTGTTGTTGGTCCGATTGAGAAACTTGAACACGCTGCCACGGATCTGCGGTAATTGACTGGACTCCAGTTTTATTCATCACATATCCATCAAGTTGCGGAATAGCTGAACCAAACCCTGATAACAAAATTCCAGAAACCGCTACGCTTGGATATCGAGTTTGGAAAAACTTTATAGATTTTACCAGCTCTGAAGAAAAATTGTCGAGAGTTGAATCAATAGCCCTTAACACTTGACCATCTAATTTATCCGGCGCCAAACCAAATTTCAAAATAAATTGACGTGCTTGATCTTCCTGGACGCTAAGATTCTGAACCGCCGATCGAACCAAAGATGAAAGTCCAGTTGGAATCATACGAATAAGTCGCGGCGCTCCGTTGTAGACGACCGCCAAATCCGTCGAATTTTCACCCATATTGATAATCAAACGCGCATCCTGAGAATCGGTAGCCGATAAAGAGCGAACCATAGCAATAGCGTTTGGCTCTTCAGCAATCACATTGAAACCAAGATTTTCAACCAGCTCCAAACGCTCTTCTGCGTAAGACTTCGCTGTACTTGTCAGTAAAATCTCATACTGATTCTGTGCGTGCAAGCTATCGCCCAATAAAGCCCAGTCAACTTCTGCCTCATCCAAAGACATTGGAATATATTGGTCAATTTGATACTTCATCATTGCCTTCAATTCCTGCTCAGGAACTTTCGGCACATCAATAATAGTAGAAAACGTCTTATTTGACGGCAAACCGACAGCTACATTGGACGCCTTAATCCCAGCCTGACCAACGGCGGTCATAATAGCCTCACCCAAGCGTCGCTTAGACTCTGGAGAATCGCCGCTCGTTATTTTAGAATCAACTGGCGTATAACCGTAATGAGACAAACTCCATCCCGCGCCAGTACGAGACAATTGAACCACCCGCACCGCATTCGTATCGATGTCTAGTCCGAAGAATTCGCCCAACCCTTTTGCTAATTTCATAACTAATAACAATTATATACATTAGCGTTTTAATTTGCAAACTTTTAATATCTTGGCGGCAATTCGCGAACGTTCATCGTGCTAATCGCGCCAGTGTTTCGATAATTATTGTAAGCCCAAATATAAGTGTCCGCTCTTAAGTTAATGATTTCTGCTGGAGTTCCAGGATGCATATTCGGATCATTCTTTGCAGACGAAGCATGTTTTCCGCCGTATGTTCGCCGTAAGAACAAGCGCCCAGTTTTAATTGGCCCGTTAACCTTCAGCTGTTTACCACAAGAAGATTCGGAAACTCCACTCAGCCAACCTCCGGCGCTAATTACCACGCCACAGGTACTAACATATCCGTCTTTCTGAGTAATCAACCAAGCATTCACTTCCCCAACCGAAGGCTCTATGATAATATTCTTCGCGTAGATAATTAGTTGTGGCAATTGGCGCACATCATTCGTGTCTGCGTATAGCAAATCACCCGAAATCCTAACTACGCCCGAGGACTTTATGACTATACTCTTGCCTACGCTTAATTTTGACCCCGTTAAGGTTACGTTTCCAGCGTTATATTCACCCGTAGCCAGGCTGTTGACATCCACGTTACCAGAAATACTGCCATTGACGCCACCAACCGACGGTAAAGTAAAATTATCTGGAACCGAACTGGTGCTACTGAAATTACCAAACTTTGGAATATTGGCAAAAGTTAGCTTATTATAGTCACGTGGAGTCACTCCCGAGCGACCATTAAACGACGATGACAATCCAGCCCCCGAAGCCGAATCCGCCTTACCATTAGCAATAATTCCATATTCACCCCAAGAACCGTACACATTCTGATTCGTATAGGCCATCTTATAAGCCAATGATATATCCTCGATCAGCAGACCCATATGTGACGGATTAGATTTTACATAAATATCGATGAAGTTATTATCCTTATATAAAACAGTACCTGGCTGCGTCTCGGCAGTAAATCGAGAATTTCCAGCATAGCCCGGAAAACCCCAACCAGAATACTGAGTCCCCTCAGGTCTTGCGCCGTTTTCATTGCCCAACACCTTCATTTCATGGCCATTAATTTTCACTCGAACATAGTTATCTACAGCTCCACTAAAACCAATCTCCAGCTTCTTAGCATCTTTTAGCTCTTCTAAATTAATACCCTTCAATCTAAAGACATACGTATTCGAGCACGAGATAACTTCTGCTATAGGGCGAGAATCATCCCGACAGTTTAGATTCGCTGGATCTGGTTTACTATTAGAATGCGTATGTCGACCAAAACTGTTTATACTAATCCACTTCGCAGAGTCAGATGTTCTCCAAACGCCCCTCTTGCAATAATCAGGATTATAGACGAGAGATGCGTCACCAACTATATCGCGATACATAGAATCGGGCGTACATGTAATATAACCATCTTGCAACACATCACCCCGACCGGGATTGCGCCACTGTGTCGTTACTACAGTCGTCGCCCTATAGTCGTCTTTTAGATTAGTTGCATCGCCATGACAACTAGGTAAATCAGCCACATTACCGCTCTTATCGTAAGCCCTCTGATTTCCATTACCGCCATACTGATCTTCGGCACATACTATAGACCAGTGCAGATCAGCGTCGTTGCCCCCCTTAAAGCCGTATTCGCCAGGGCTAAAGTGAACATCGCCTCCAATTTTATTACCATCTTTATCTAGCCCTGTACCCCATAGCCCCTTTGCCCGTATAGAGGTCTTATCTAACTCAATACGACTAAGCTTCTCATCAGGAATATTCACATTGTTTGATGTCCTGCTGGTAATAACCTCTTTATCTGTCTTAATATCACCGCCCCAAACCTGAACCTTCGGTCTTTTTGAGGATCTGATACACTTAACCGCGTATTTAAAATCCGTCGAAGGAGCCGAACCGTTGTAATTACTGACCATAACCACATAACATAGACTGTCGTTAGCACTTAGCTTAACCCTATCCCTATCCAGATCATCTATCTTATTTGTAGCCACTGGAGTCTGACCGGTGTTTAATTGACTGCCAATGTTTTGAACAATTTTTCCACACGCGCCACTATCAATATTTAAGCTATCTCTATATTGCCCTTTAATCAGTCGCACAATTGCGCACGGCCAATCACTATCAGTAGTACCCCCAGGCAACGAAACCACATTGTCCTTGCCCGTAAGCTCCGATACTTCAGCCCCTCTTACAACAAACCGAGCAAGTGCATACGAAGAATTTTGAGTTTTTGACGTGCCCTTATTATTCAACCCAGCATTTATTCCCTCAATTTTCGTGACATTTTCTGCGTCAATGTAATCCGAGTTAACACTGACCGAAGGCTCTACGTCATAATCATACGGAACTTCAACACAGGCATATGATGAATACACCCAGCCGGTTGGCACCAAAGAATTGCGCTTGCTCCAATAAACTCGCTGACAAATGCGCTTACCCATATCCTCTCTTTTAATGACTCGCGTATACATGAATTTATTCTTTCCAAGCTCACCATGAAGATCCTCAAGCTGAGATTTACCGTTCAACGCCTCCATAGAGGTAGTGCGATAATCCACTCCCGCTGGATTATTCATTCGTTTCCAAGCATAATCCTTCCAATCCGTCATAACGTTAAACCATCGAGGATCTTCATTATGCCAAGCCCCCCTGTCGTTCAGACTGACATCATTATCCATCGGCTGATTTGAGCTTAAATCGAACACATCTTGCTGTACACCAGTCACGACATTGTCAGTGGCTCCTCCGCTAACAAAAAGACTATGCCACCAATCAACCGTATCTCCGGGCTTCACATTCTTTAATCTCCCTGGAGCGACAGTCCAGTTAGACCCATAATTGGTAGTATCTGATGGATTAAATTGTTTTGTAACCCAAGATTTACCAGTTATCGTCCAATTTGGCGAGCTTGGCGCCGCATATGTATAGATAAAAAAAGCCGTTACTGAAATAAATAAAGCCACTACTATTGCCAGCATGCCCACCTTAGGCAATGAGTATTTTCTTCTCATGCTTATAATTATATCAAAGATTCCGCAGATGATATAATAAATATATGAGTTTATCTATTGGAATCGTTGGCTTACCGAACGTCGGCAAATCGACACTTTTTAACGCTTTAACAAATAATGATATTTTGGCGGCTAATTATCCGTTTGCGACAATTGAGCCGAACACAGGAATTGTTCCCGTACCAGATAATCGCCTACAAATTTTAGCCGATCTTTATCATGCGCAAAAAATTATTCCAGCCACCGTCACTTTCGTTGATATTGCGGGGCTGGTTGCTGGCGCGTCTAAGGGTGAAGGTTTGGGCAATAAGTTTCTTCATAACATCAGAGAATGCGACGCAATTATCCATGTTGTCCGTGCGTTCGAAAATTCAAAAATTTTGCGCCACGACGAAGCACCGATTGACCCTAAGAAAGACATTGAGGTTATAAATACTGAGCTTATTCTGGCCGATCTACAAACTCTTGAAAAACGCCTGCCTCAACTTCAAAAAGAAGCCAAAGCAAGCCCAAAAGCTCGCCAAAAAGTTGAATATCTGCAATCTTTAATCGACAATTTACAAAAAGGCGTACCAATTTCCGCCCTGTCAGATGTGGATTTTGAAGCAATTTCCGACCTTCACCTTCTTACCGCCAAACCCGTTATTTACGCGTTTAATGTCGACGAGGAAGGATTGAACAATTCCGATCTACAGAGTCAATTGACCGAACTCGTAAGTCCCGCAAAAGCCGTTTTTGTCTGCGCAAAATTGGAGGAAGAATTGAAAGGCCTATCTGAAAATGACGCCAAAGAGTTATTAGAAAGCTACGGCGTCAAGGAAACTGGACTCGCCAAACTTATTCACGCGGCCTACGATACGCTCGGACTACAAAGCTACTTAACTGCGGGCGAAAAAGAAGTCCGAGCCTGGACAATTCACAAGGGCTGGACTGCACCGCAAGCCGCGGGCGTTATTCACTCGGATTTTGAGCGCGGATTTATTGCCGCACAAATTGTCGATTTTAACGATTTAGTCGCAGCGGGATCGGAAGTTAAGGCTCGTGAAAACGGTAAAATTCGCACCGAGGGAAAAACCTACGTCATGCAGCCAAATGACGTCGTTGAATTTAGGTTTAACGTTTAGCTAATTTCAATTTGTAAAATCGCTCAAGATTACCCTTACTGCCAGCCACTTCACTATCTTTTTTATCTAAAATAACAAAATACTTTTTCGCCCAATCTTCAAAATCGGATAAAATCTGTCGACGAACTTTATCGTTTTTAATAATTCCCTTATTAACCTGATGCCGCCCCGCCTCAAATTGAGGTTTCACCATAGCAATTAAAACAGTACCGCTATTCATCAAATTTTCAGCCACATGCGGCAAAATTTCCCTCAGAGATATAAACGACACATCGCCCACGATAATATCAATTGCTTCATCAGCATAAAAATCACGAATATCGGTCTTTTCGTGAAGAGCAATTTTTGGATTCGGCCTCAAACTTGGATGGAGCTGATCCGTTCCAACATCAACAGCAAATACCTTTTTGGCGCCATGACGCAGCGAATAGTCAGTAAATCCGCCCGTACTCGAACCAATGTCCAGAACAATTTTATCCTGAAAATTAAGATGAAAATACTCTGCCACGCTTGCTAGTTTTAAGCCAGCTCGCGAAACATAAGTTTCTTTCTTCTCGAGCTTTATCTCGTCTGAATCAGACACCATAGTTCCTGATTTCTGGACAATTTTCTTATTCAAAAAAACATAGCCCAGGCGAATAAAATTATCCGCCTGAGATCTTGTTGTCGCCAAACCACGCTCGACCAGGGCTTTATCTAATCGCTGTTTCATTAAATAGAACTATTTCTTTCGCTCGCGATATTCACCAGTCGATGTATCAACGCTAATGATGTCGCCCTGCTTGATAAATGCTGGAACTTTAACAACCAACCCTGTCTCCAAAGTGGCGTCTTTTAATACGGATGAAGTCGTATCACCCTTAACTACATCTTCCGTGTAGGTAACTTCCAGATATTTATTCTTTGGTAATTCAACGTTGATCACTCGACTGTCGAAGAATTGAAGGCTTAATTCGTCGCCTTCTTTCAGGTATTTACTAGCGTCGTCCACGATTTCCGCAGCCAGCTCAAATTGCTCAAAGCTAGTCGGATCCATGAAATAGAACTTGTCGCCGTCGTTATAAAGATATTGCGCAGTTTTATTATTTACTTCCGCAGCTTCGATTCGCTCTTGGCCCTTGAAAGTCTTTGGGATAACACTTCCGTCAATTAGGTTTTTCAATTTCACGTTAACAATCGAACCGCCACGACCCATAACTTTTTGGCCGTATTCTACGACGCGATATGGCTTGCCGTCAATTTGACAAACTACGCCTTTTTTCAAATCAGTTGGCTGATACATATTTTCTCCTTTCCAATAAAATATCTCGCTGCCAAATATATCATAGCAACGAGATATTGCGCATTAAACGTTCCTAGTTGCTAGTAACAAATGGCAACAAAGCCAAGTGGCGAGCACGCTTAATTGCTACTGCCAAGCTTCGCTGTTGCTTTTCGCTCAAACCAGTCTTGCTGATTGGCTCAATTTGACCGTAAACATTGATGTAACGTTGCAAAGTTTTTACATCTTTATAGTCAAAAATGATCGGTGGATTTTTCTTCAATTGTGCCATTTTAATCTCCTTATTAGAATGGAATTTCGCTTAGGTCAATTGGCTTATCGTCAATTTCCGTTACGACTTCCTCTTTTTTAGTAGTCTTTGGTGCTGCAGAACCCGAATTGTCGCCATTTGGACCGTCTAAGAACGTTACGTCCGAAGCAGTAACTTCAATTCGACTCTGCCTTTTACCAGTATCCTTATCTTCCCAGCTATCCTGTCGCAGTCGTCCTTGGATCAAAACCCGACGACCCTTGCTTAGATATTGCATTACCAAATCACCAAGTTTATCCCAAGCTGTGATATTGAAAAAGTCAGCCTGATCGTCTTGAGATTGTCGATCAACAGCAATGCTGAAACTAACTACATTCTTGCCAGAAGCGGTTGTTCGCTGTTCTGGATCGCGTGTCAATCTACCCAACAAAATCACTTGATTGATACTTCGTGCCATATTCTATCCCCTCTTTTACCTTACGGCAGTTAGGCTTATTTACTTGATTCGCTTGAATCAGATTCTTCGTTGCGCGCTTTTTGCTCGCTTAATGCTTGACGAGTTTTTTCATCAGTTTTTACCAATAGGTAGCGCAAAACTTCGTCAGTAATATTAAGTGTGTTTGAAATTTTCAATAAAGCTGGCGCTGGCAATTTAACCTCAAAACAAACGTAAACTGCAAAGTCCTCACGCTTGATTGTGTAGGCCAATTTTTTCTTGCCCCAGTTATCTTCTTTGGTAATTTCACCACCGTTAGCAGTGATCAAACCACGTACCTTATCCAACGCTGAATCTAGATTAGCCTCTAAATCCGGGTGAATAAGAACAGTTAGTTCGTATTCGTTCATGTTTCCTCCTCTGGAATCCATTTACGGATGCTTACGCTGTCTCACGTAAGCTTAGGTTAATATTCAATTGCTATTATATCACTAAACAGCCAATATTGCCAATCTTACTACTGATAAATCGTAGCAATCGCTATTCCGCCAGCAGCTCCTCAAGCTCTTCTGGACTAGAAATCAAAACATCGCGCGGCTTAGAACCGTTCTGCGGACCAATAATCCCCCGCTCTTCCATCTCTTCAATAATTCGCGCTGCTCGCTGATAACCAATTCCCAGGCGCGTTTGCAGCATACTCGTTGAGGCTTTGCGACGCTCAACCACCACACGAACCGCATCCTTAAACTTATCATCGCCACCTTCAGATAAGTCCATCACGACGCCACCCTTACCGTCCAATTGAACTGGCTGAGCCACCACTTCATCGTTGTATTGCGGAGCCATCTGCATACGCAAATGATCGGCAATTTTATTCACCTCATCATCTGTCACCCAGGCGCCCTGGATACGTCTTGGCTTGCTCATACTCGTTACGTAAAATAGCATATCTCCCTGACCCAATAATTTCTCAGCGCCAGATTGGTCTAGAATCGTTATACTGTCAACCTGGCTAGCCACCGTAAAGGCAATTCGCGCCGGCACGTTTGCCTTAATCAAACCAGTAATCACATTCACGCTAGGACGCTGCGTTGCCAACACCAAGTGAATGCCAACTGCTCGCGATTTCTGCGCCAAACGGACAATTAACGTCTCAACATCCTTTTTAGCCATCATCATAAGGTCAGACATCTCGTCCACCACAATCACGATATACGGCATCGATCCATCTTCATGCTCTTGAACATTGCCATTTTCATCAGCAATTGCAATCTTCTTAGCGCGCGACTGCAGCCTCTTGTTATATTCCTTAATATTACGGATTTTCTCGCCCGCCAACAACTTATAGCGTCGTTCCATCTCATTCACCGCCCACTTCAAAGCTGAAATGGTCTTCTCTGGTTCATTAATAACTGGCGTAAGAAGATGTGGAATATCGGCGTACGGTGCCATTTCGACTTGCTTCGGGTCAACCAAAATCAACTTCATATCACTCGGACTATTGCGATACAACAAACTACAAAGCAAGGTGTTAATCATCACAGACTTACCAGAACCCGTTTGTCCAGCAATCAGCAAATGCGGCATCTTTCCCAGTTCACCCACAACAACTTGACCAGATATATCTTTACCAATTCCAAAACTCAAAGGATCACGAGCAGCAGCCCATTGCTTTGATGACAACGTACTTCGCAGTCGCACTTCGGCAGCCTTGCGGTTAGGCACCTCAATACCAACCGCTCGCTGACCAGGAATTGGCGCCTCAATCCTTAAACTTTGTGCCGCCAAATTAAGTGCAATGTTAGTTTCCAGCGCCGTAATTCGCGTCAATTTAACACCACTTGGTGGTCTTAGGGTGTATTGCGTGACTTTTGGACCAACATTAATGTCGCCCATCGCCGCCTCAATATTAAATTCAGCCAGCGTATCGTGAATTATTTGGGCATTCTGGCGCGTATCTCCAGCATCAGCACCGCTTTCGTTCTTCTCTAATAGATCCAAGCTTGGCGCCTCCCAATTCGGATCACGAGTTGCCACCAAAGCCTGCTCTTCATTGACCTTTTCTGGCTTCTCTACTTTCTTTAATAAGCTCTTTTTCTCTTTGGCTGTATCAATTATTGGTACACCAGCATTTAACTTAATTTCTCCCAAGTCGGTCTTTTTCTCTTCTTCCGTCGGCTGAGCAATTGACGCCTTCTTCATAACAGAACGATTATTATCGTCCTCCTTGGTATTGCTCTTAATCATCTCCCAAAGTTTACTGAAAACTGTAAACGGCGACGTCTGAGTAATAAATAGAACTGTTATAAACGCCAAAACCAGATAAATAATCACAGCAATTGCCGAATCTACCATTTTCAAGGTTGCCGTATTCAATATATCGCCCACAAATCCACCAGAATTCGGATGCAAAGCCGTCTTCATTAACCCAAACAATCCAGAAAACCACACAATTTCCAAAACTGCCGCAAATTTCACCACTGCAGGCAATTGATTCTCTTCTGCTCGGAAAGTCTCAACCGCCAAATAAATCAGCAATATCGGTAAGGCGTACGCGGTGTAACCAATAGTTTTTATGGTCGCCATATCAATCCATTGTAAAACCGGACCACCGACGCCAAACCACGACACGACGAGTAGTAGAGACAAAAGAATAAGCATCACCGCGCCAACTTGCGACCAAAAACCCGCCGGCAAACTATGCTGCGGCTTGGCTGGTGCGGATTTTTTCGTGCTCTTTCGTTTTTTTGCCATAATCGTTTTTATTATACACTGATTTTACACTTATTAACAGATGTAAAAATCAACTTAATACGCTTAGTATTATAGCATAATTTACCAGTAAAATCAATCTAGAACTCTAGTACGGGCGAGTATTCTGTCGTTCTCTGGCTTTTGTGTCGTTTGCTTCAGTATCTGGCACTTGGCGCTGCGGGAAACGGCGACGTGGCGTAGTTGGGAGGGTCATTTTTGGCTCGTCTGAGACAGGCTTTTTACCGCGCGCGGGCGATTTCACGGCAGAATGTGTTGGCGTAGCTGCCGACTTAACAGATTTCAAGCCACCAACTTCATTTATCACTGGAATGACAATCGGTGTTCGGCGAGTCTGATCGTACAATATATGCGTAATCTCATCTTTAATTTCTTTTTTGATAACGTCCAAATCATATTTGCCAGAAAAACTACGTGCCGCTTTTTGCTTCAAGTATTGGCGAATCATATTCATCAACTCTTCAGAATCGCGCAAGTAAATAAATCCGCGAGAAATAATGTCTGGACTAGTCAATAATCGTCCCGTGCCACGCTGTACGGTCAGCACCACAACAAACATTCCCTCTTGCGACATGTGAATGCGATCTTTCAATACAACCTCAGAAACAATCGCGCCAGTGTCATCATACATCACGCCACCAACGTGAATTCGCCCAGCCTTCTTTGCTTGCCTTTCAATATCAATTTCAATAATATCTCCAGCATCGCACACAAAAATATTCTTACGAGGAATTCCACATTCCTTTTCCGCCAATCTGGCATTATGCACCAACATATGGAATTCACCGTGAATTGGCATGTAATAAGTTGGGTTAAGTGCATTGATCAACTTGACATGATCGTCATAATATCCGTGACCTGACAAGTGTAGAGGACCGATTCCTGTCAAGTGAGTCTTTCCGTTCTGAATAACGTCAGAACCTTCGCGCATCAGACCATCAACCGTTCGCACCACGCTTTTTTCATTGCCAGGAATTGGATTTGAACTAAACACCACAACGTCCGAACCCTTAATTTTCATATATTTATGAGCGCCCGTCGCCATGCGATTTAAGACGGCGTTAAATTCACCCTGCGAGCCAGTACAAACTACGGCAATTTGGTTATCGGGCAATTTAACAATATCTTCCATCTTCATAATGGTGTCTTTAGGAATCTTAATTGTCCCCGAACGCAACGCTACTTCCAGATTTTGAATCATCGAGAATCCAGCAAACGCCACCTTGCGTCCGTGCTTATGAGCCTCTTCCAAAATTAATTGCAAGCGATGCACCTGCGATGAGAAACAACTTAAAATTACTCGACTATTACTAAACTTATCCATCACCTGACCGATGGAATACTGAATATCAAACTCCGTGTGCGTGTGTGTGCCAGCCGATTCACAGTTGGTCGACTCGTTCATAAACATCAAAATGCCTTCTTTTGAAGCCACTTCCGTAAGTCGCTCAAGGTCAAACTTCTGACCATCAACTGGACTTTCCTCGAATCGCCAGTCACCAGAATCGACAATCACACCCATCGGAGTTCTAATAATCACCGCCGTAGAATCAGGAATTGAGTGGTTGACTCGCACCAACTCGATTGAAAAATGCTTAGAAACTTGAACAATTTCGTGACTCAGCGGATCCATCACTCGATAATCTGGCTTGAAATCCACTTCTGAATCGTCCATCGTTCGATCAAGCATGCCAATCGTAAACTTAGAGCCATAAACTGGCGCTGGAATACGATGAATAAAATGACGGAACGAGCCAATGTGATCAAGGTGTCCATGCGTAAAAACATGCGCCTTAATTTTATGCTTATTCTCTTCCAGCCAAGTAATATCTGGCGTGATGTAATTAATGCCTGGATAATCACTGCCCGGGAACAAAAAGCCCATATCTACGATGATAATCTCATCATCATATTCGATGGCGTTCATATTCTTACCAATTCCCATTTCGCCCACGCCACCAATTGGGATAATCCGAAGTTTCGGCTGACCACCGCGAACAGGCTTTGGCTGCATTTTGGCACTAAATTGCTCGCCGCCGTATCCGTTGTAAACTGACTTGTTTACCGGAATATCAATTAAGTGTTGTGAAGCCCTGAGATTAACATTCTCGCTCGTTCGTCGCTGAGCTCGGAAAACTTCACCCTTACGAGTAGTTGTGCTATTCAAAACTGCATTGTTGCTTTTCTTTGACTGCGGACGCTTATTGGCGTCATCTTTTTGCGGTGTTGCTAGTCGCCGCTGACCCATATTGTTATACTCCTTTTTTATTACAATATAATTCAAAAACCAGGTATAGAGGTGAACTGATGTAAATTCCTCTAGTTAGTACTCTTATATTAGCAAACCGCTCATTTTTTGTCAAAGAACAATGTTTTATAACAGAGGTCAATTAATCATCACCATCCACCGACGTGTGTGCGAATTTACGCTTGCCACGATAAGCGAAGAAGCCGATTGTCAATAAATTAGCCACCAACAAGAATCCAACCAAAACCCACATACTGCCGCCGTAAAATGCGTTATCTAGCCCGCCCGAAATAGCCTGACGTAATGCACGAATCGAGTAAGTCATCGGCACTAGCGGATTAATTGCTTGGAAGAAGCCGTTGGCAGTTTGGATTGGGAATGTTCCTTCACTGGATCCCAATTGGAGCACCAAAAGAACCATCGCTAGGAACCGCCCTGGATTGTCCAAAACAATCACCAAAAGCGACACAATCGACATATATGCAAACGACGTCAGATAAATTGCCCCGATGAAATGCGCTGGATGCTCTGGAGTTAGCCCTAAGAAAAACACCATCACCAACATCAAAATTGTTGCTTGCATAAAGGCTGCCACGCCAGCCACCGAAGCTTTAGATAGCCACCAACGAATCGCACTTTCTTGCTCGGAAAAAGTTTTGCGGATCGGATAAATAACGTTCAGAACGAGTGCTCCAACGAACAAACTTAGCGACAAAACATACGGCGACAAAGCGTATCCATAGTTTGGAACATTACCTTTTTCGGTCATTTCCGACTTCACTGGATTTGCAATTTGCTGCTGAGTCGTAGCGCCAGTTGGTTGAATTTTTATGCGATTAGAGGCGTCCGCCAATTTATTCGCCAGCGTATCCGCGCCGCTTGCCAGTTGCGAAGTTCCATCAATTAACGCACCCGAGCGACTTTCTAATAAACTCGCGCCATTCGCCAATTTTTGGCTGCCCGATTTTGCTTCACTTAAGCCGTTTGTTAAGCTTGCCGAGCCCGCCAACAATTGATTATTCGCAAATCGCACGCTGTTATAGCCGTTAAATGCGGTGATTGCGTTTGGTGTCAATTGATTCACGCCGTTGTTCAATACAGAAACTCCAGCCTGAAGTTGCGTTTGTTGTGCTGATAGTTGCTGTTTTAGCGTTTGAAGATCTTCACGTAGCGTCCCCGTCTGCGCGATAATTGCCTTAGTTTTTGTGAATGCTTGAGAAATATTGCTAATTTGCGACGAACTTATCGTCGTAGAATCGCTACCAGAAGCGGCTGCTTGCGTGCTCAAAGCCTGCAAAGTGCCACCCGCCGTCAACAAGTCGGACTCCGAAGCTCGCATTGTTTGCACCAAAGTTTGCGCGGTCGTTTCTACCTTGTTTTGTTGAGCCACGAGCGCTGGCGATGGATTCCTCACGCTGGCGTTTAACTGATTTATGCCCGATTGCAATTGTTTCATGCCGTTAGATAATTGCGACAACTGAGATTCGGTCGGCAAATTGTTCGACAATTGCCCCAATCCCGCCTGCAATTTACGAGAGCCGTCGCTGAGTTGCGCTAATCCGCCAGTCAAGGATTGCTGATTTACCGCTAATTGCTTAACGCCGCCAACGTATGTTTGTGTGCCAGATTGCAATCGCCCTAATCCGTCGTGCAAAGTTGACGCGCCGTTAGCTGCCGTGTCCAGCCCTATTCCAAGCTTGTCCAAATTCTCCAAGATTCCCTTAGCGTACGCCTGAGTGATTTGCTCAGACACCGAAGATTTGACCTTGGCGGCAGCTTGATTACTGACTAGCGAACCGATATAGTTTTTCGCTGGCGTGGTCGTAAAATTAATAACCGCTTGCTGAGGTTCAGATTCGGTAATTGACGCCGCTTTCTGCGAAAAATCAGACGGAATAGTTACCACTGCATAAAAATGCCCGCTATTCACGCCTTCGTCTGCTTGTTGTTTACTGACAAACTCCCAGCCCAAATCGTGATTATCTTTCAGTTTTTTCTCGACAGATTCGCCGACATTCAGCGATTTGCCATTTAAGCTAGCGCCCTTATCTTCGTTCACAAACGCCACCGGCAAGTTTTTTGTTTGTCCGTACGGATCCCAAATTGAGCCTAGGAAAAATCCACTATACAAAATCGGGATAAACGAAATCACAGCCATAGATATCAGCAATATTTTATTACTAAACAAATGTTTCCACTCGGCTCGTAACATCTTATTTTTAATCATGTGTAACCTCCTTTGCTACATCTTCCAGCGTCACAGTTTTCAAATACTCACTCCACTTTTCCTGCGCTTCAGAAAAAACCTTTTCTATCATATTCATGCCAATTTCCACCTGACGAGGACGCGATTGAAAAACTCTCTCAATAATTCCCTGAGGTTGGAAAAATGGCGATTCTCCTTCAATTGCAAGGACAACATCATGCAGCGTAACTTCGTTCATTTTTCTCGCTAAAATAAATCCGCCGCCAGTTCCCTGAGTTGAAGTGATTAGCTTTGCTATTACCAATTTCCGACTAATTTTCTTCAAGTACGTCGGCGAAACCAGCATCTTTTCTGCCAGCGCATCATTAGTTACCGGCGTCGTCCTTTTCGGATCCGCCAGAATTGCCATAATGCAACACGCTTGTTCAACAGCTCCCGATAATCTCATACAAATCCTTTCTCGACTTAGATATAATAGATATCGACTATCCACTATACTACGTCTAGGAAACTTTTGCAAGAAAATAGTCTAATTAAGCGCCGCTATTATTCTTCACAAATTCCACAGCCTGAATAAAATCATCAATTAAAGTCTGACGCATGCCGCCGTTATAAAGCGCAGCCGCCGGATGATATAACGGAATCACTACGAATTCGAGCTCGTGCAAACGCACTTTACGTGGATGACCGTGTTCTTTACCAATCTGCAATCCCGGAATAAACCCACCGCCGCTGTGCCGCCCTAAGGTCAGAACAGCCTTTGGCTGAATGATTTCTAATTGCCTGAGTAAATATGGCCAAAATTGGCGCTTTTCCTCTGGTAACGGGTCACGATTGTTCGGCGGTCGATATTTAACAATATTGGTAATATACACATCTGACCGCTGTAAATTAGCAGATTTTAGCATTTCATCAAGGAATTTTCCCGCAGCACCAACAAACGGTTTGCCTTGTAAATCTTCATTCTTCCCTGGCGCCTCGCCAATAAAAATGATATCAGCATCAGGGTTTCCATCGCCCATAACTAATTGCGTCGCCTGATCCGCCAAATCCGAGCAAACCTTCTCTTTTACAATTTCTTCCGCCAACGCGTCCAATATAGCCTGCTTGTCCATATCTTTATTCTATCAAAAAACGCCCCGCAAGGAACGAGGCGCTTCTGATATTTAGCAGAACTATTTATTTACCTTGTTTACCAGTATAGCTCCTAGGTTATTTAGCTCGTCCTTAATTTCGCCCTCTTCTGCTATTTTTTGTAGTCCCGAAGACCATTCGCGGGCAGTCTTCTGTATCGCAGTAAGAGTGTCGTAAAAATCACTGATATAGTTAGAGTCATATTTTTTGTAATCAGATTTCATTTCAGCAACTTTTGGCAACATTTCTTCAAGTTTTTCCAATTGAGCAGTAAAGTCCTTGACGAATTTCTTGTTGTGCTCGTTCTTGATATCGGCGTTTTTAAGATCCTGTCGAGCTTTCTTAACCGCACTCTCTAAGGTAGATATATTAGAGCTGTTGCTACTATCAGAAAAATCAGCTACTGCTGGAAGTATCTTTCCGTAAACTTCATCAAAAGCATCCACCGCAGAATCAAACTTACCTAGCTTATTTTTCAAAGCGTCATACTTCTCACGAACTTCTTTGTCACCAGTAATAGCCTTCATCTTGCCTAGCTCGCTTAACTTACCGTCAACTTCATCCTTTGTGGAGGAAAGCTTTTTACGAGTAGACTCTAACGAAGACTTGGTTTCTGAAGTAGAAACATATGAAAGTGACGTCGAAGCTTTATTGTAAATTTCGATCGTATCGTTCACTTTGTCTACAGCAGCTTTATAATCCGCCTTGCTTGGGCCACCTAATAGCAAGACAGCCAGGACTACACCAACGATAATTACGACTAATCCAATTATTCCGCCGATGATTCCCCACATGGCACCTTTGCTCATTTTCTTTTTTGGTGGCATTTGGTATGGAGTTCCCATGACTGGTTGTTGTGGGAATTGTTGTTGTGGTTGAGGTTGCTGAGCCTGAGGCTGCTGTGGAGCCTGCTGGAATTGCGGCTGAGGCGGCACTTGAGGTTTGTTGTTATTACTATTGTCCATAAAATTTCCTCCTAAAATTACGCTTTCGCTATTATATATTTATAAACCAATCATCGTCAAATTAATCTTACCACGCTCGTCAATTCCAGTGATTTTCACGCGAACAGTTTGCCCTTCTTTCACGACATCAGTCACTTTTTCAACTCGATGTTCTGCCAATTTCGAAATATGAACCATTCCGTCAACACCAGGAAGTATATTCACAAACGCGCCAAAATCTTTAATACCGACAACTTTACCTTCGTAAATCTTGCCAACTTCTGGCTCCTCAACCAGACTCTTAATCCAGTTCATCGCCTTTTCAATCGACGCGCCGTCTGGGCTAGCCACAGTAATCAAACCATCTTCCTTAATATCAATCTCAGCGCCAGTTTCCGAAGTAATCTTATTGATCGTCTCGCCGCCCTTACCAATAATCACGCCAATCTTATCTGGGTCAATCTTAATCTTCTCAATTCGTGGCGCATACGGACTAAGCGACTCACGAGGCCCCGGAAGCACACTAAGCATATGTTCCAAAATATGTGCACGCCCCGCCTTACTCTGCTCAATCGCTTGACGTAAAATCGCCACCGGTAGTCCATGAACCTTCATATCCATCTGAAGAGCCGTAATACCCTTTGAAGTTCCAGTTACCTTAAAGTCCATATCACCAGCAAAGTCCTCAGCATCAGCGATATCACTCAACACATACGGAGTATCGCCGTCCATCATTAGACCCATCGCAATTCCACTCACTGGAGCCGAAATTGGCACACCGGCGTCCATCAACGCCAAACAGCTAGAACAAGTCGCCGCCATCGAAGTTGAACCGTTCTGACTCATAATTTCTGTCACCGAGCGAATAGCGTATGGAAAATCCTCTTCAGTTGGCAAAACTGGGAGCAAAGCACGTTCCGCCAAGTATCCGTGACCAATTTCACGTCGACCTAGACTGCCCATTCTCTTGACCTCGCCAACCGTATAGCCCGGCGCATTGTAATGATGCATATAACGTCGCTCACCGTCGGTAATCTCCATAGTGTCAATCAATTGCGAATAACTAAGCGGCGCCAAAGTCACAATATTCATTCCCTGGGTCACACCACGCGTAAACAAGCTGGAACCGTGAGCGCGCGGCAAGAATCCAACTTCCGAGCTGAGCGGACGAATCTCGGTCAATTGTCGACCGTCAGGACGAACTCGTTCAGTAACAATTCCCCGACGAACATCTTTATGCAGAGCCAGAGTAAACGCTTCGTCGTAATCGCCACGAACTTCGCTATATTCTTCCTCGTCTAGTCCCAATTTTTCCGCCATCGCCTCATGGAACTCAGCGCGAATTTCGCTTATCATTTCATTGCGCTCTGGATATGGACGACGGATTTTCTCACCAAATTTCCCATCAGCCCACGCGTTAACCGTTTGCTGAATTGATTCGTCTGGCAAAATTAGATCATATTCCTGCTGTACTGGCGCAACTTTTTCCGCCAATTCGCGTTGCAAGGCAATCGCTGGCTGCATCATCTGGTGAGCCCACGCCATCGCATCAACAATAATGTCCTCCGAAACTTCTTTGGCGCCAGCCTCGACCATTGTTATACCACTTTCAATACCAGCCACGACCAAATCGAGATCTGACTTTTCGCGTTCTTCCGGAGTCAAAAACGCCTTAAATTCGCCGTTCACTCGACCCACGCGCAAACCAGCCACTGGACCATCAAACGGCGTGCCAGTTAACATTAACGCACTAGACGCAGCGATCATCGCAATTACATCTGGACGGAAACTCGGATCCATACTCAAAACAGTCGCGACGACTTGAATTTCCTGTCGATAACCCTTCGGGAAAAGCGGACGAATCGGACGATCAATCAATCGACCAATCAGCACAGCTTCATCGCTTGGGCGACCTTCGCGCTTAATAAATCGGCTGCCAGAAATCTTACCCGCTGCATAAAATTTTTCTTCATAATCAATTGACAATGGAAAATAATCCAATTGCACTGGACGCGGACTAACCTGAGCGCTACCCAAAACTACAGTGTCGCCATAGCGCACCAAAACGCTACCAGTCGTCCTAAAACCGACGCGATTCACTTCTAAAGTCAGCGGCCGACCACAAAAATCAGTGGTAACACTAAAAATCTCCTTGCCGCTTGGATTAATAATTGCCATAAATCCTCTCTTTCTCGCAAAGACAGTAACAGGTGCGTGCTGGTTTACCGGTCAACACACCACACATCCATCACCGTCTGCGGGTTATATTCGCGTATTTTATTATATCACAGCGGTGTGCGCTTTATAGGCTTTATAGAAAGCCAAAACTAGACACAATTCACTCTGAAAATCAATCTCCTTTGATGAACGGCAGCTCACCATACAATACACGTTACATTTGCTCCTATAGCGCCTGGCCTAACCGTTTAACTCTGTTTGCTGCTTCGTATTTCCTACAAATCAGCCAGCTCTTTAGCGTCCGGATCTTCGCCACGCAATACGGCGTGAACACGCTTATCGGCCTTATAGGTTGCCGGAATCTCTCCTAGTGCTTTTAGGACATTCTCTGGGCTTGAAGGCCTATACGGCGAGACGGGGGGAGCAATGACTATATCCCTTGTCTCGGGGTGCGCCAATATCCGAATAGCGACATCAGTAGCGGCTCGAAGATAGTGTGGTGAATCTGTAATGATGCTGATAGGATGTTCTTTATTGCGCTCTAGGACACCTAGATCTAGTAGTTCTTTGATCTGACTATCACTCGTTGGCCGTGGAACACCGCGCTTTCTCGGCACCGCAACAGCATTTAGCAATGTTGCACGAGTACCATCGAGCAAGTGATACGTTACTAAGACATTTTCTCGATCCGGAACACCCGGTATACTTGGCTGGTTGTCGCTAGGTGCAGTCTCCTCAATACCATTCTCCCAGTCAATTAAGCCATGCCTATCAAAGTAAGCCTCAAGACCCAGTCGTCCAATAGCCATCTCCGTGGCGAATGCTTCATCCCAACTACCAGCCTCAACCTTTTTGCGTAGCTCATCCCGCAGCCAAGGTGATTTTTCCTTGAGCCTATCCATGTCAACACCGCCAAGCGATCTTGATACTGCCGCCAAAATGGCATCAGGATCTTTTTCGGTTGGTATACTATTCCAGCGCTGACGCTGTCCAACTAGTAAATACGTGTCCTGAACAGCGATATCTCGTGGATTTTTACCTCGCGCAGCCTGTAGACGTTTTGGCATCTCTTCTGCTGATCCACCTAGAACAATACTACTACCATACTCTACGGTACTATCGACTCTAGAAAACGCATATCACCATAGTGTAGCTGTTCAGCCAACGGTCGCAACCTAGAATAGTTTTCCTCATTAACCCGTACCTTACCGTCGCCACCTTCCATAGTGCCATGCTGGACACCCATAAAGCGCGCCCACATGAAATCTCGCGAACCTGGCGCTAACTCACCACCACTTTCAATATCACTAGCAACTGCCTGCGCGGCTTCAGCAAATTGTTGGTTAGAACAGTCTGTTGCGATAACGCCTAATATATCAATTATGGTCTGGCGATTTCCTTCGCCAAGAAATTCTCTTTCTGGCACCCAGAGTGGCTTATTGGGAAGTGTAGATTCTCTATTCATAATGATTAATTATAACATAAAAATTATAATAATTCAACCCCAATTATCTAATACAACACATTACTCCTATTCCCTACCATGATTATATCGTATAGGTATAGTGTTATAATTTACTCATGTCACTTCAGCTAGATTCAGTAAAAAATCGCCAGAAAAGCTGGAAAAGCTATGTCTTAACTATAATCGCAATCTTAATGATTCTTGGTGGAGTTTATTTGCTTGCTCTCATCAGCACGCCCCTTATTTTGTCGCAAAACATCAACCCAAAAGACAACCACACCACTCAGCTCATCACTAAAACTGAGAATAAAATTACCGAAAATCGACTTTACATACCGAAAATCGACATAAATTTGCCTTATAGTACTGGCGGCGCCGAAACAATGGAACATGGTGCGTGGTGGCGTAAACCAGAAAACGGCAACCCAAAAGATGGCGGCAACTTTGTCTTATCTGCACACCGTTTTATTATGGGCCTAACTCCTCAGCAGACGCTCAGAAAATCGCCTTTTTATAATATTGATAAATTAACTGTCGGCGATGAAATTATCATTGACTATAACGGCGTGCGTTACAATTACGTCATCAGCGAAAAACAAAGCGTTAAACCAGATGCCATAGAGATCGAACAACGTACAGATCAGCCGCAATTAACTCTTTATTCCTGCACTTTGGGCGGCGCAAACGACGGACGAGATGTGATTATCGCCAAATTGAAAAAATAGCCAGAACAACAAAAATCCCCTTTTCGTCAAAGGGGATTTAAGCAGTTTTTAACGTAAATTATTTACGCAAACCTAATTTGGCAACAACTGCTTTGTAGCTCTCAAAATCAGTTCGCTCCAAATATTTCAGCAAACGCTTGCGCTTACCAACCATTTGGATCAAGCCGCGACGAGCCATGAAGTCGTGCTTATTCGCCTTCAAATGCTCTGTGACTTCTTTGATACGAGCCGTCAAAACTGACACCTGAGCTTGTGGGCTACCGACGTCGTTTTTATTGACCTGAGTCAAAGCAATTGCTTTCGCTTTATTCTCTTTGCTAATCATAGCTCTGTAATTATACCAAGCTTCTCTGTTTTTTGCAATTAGCTAGTAATCCCGAAGTCCGCCAGAGTCTTTGCCTGATCAATAGAATAGTCGGCAATTTTCGTACGACGCAAATTCTCGCAATACGCGCCCGTCCCTAATTTCTCGCCAATATCCACTGCCAACGTTCGAATATAAGTTCCGCTTGAAACGTGAGTTCTGATCTTTAATTTGGGATATTCGTATGCCAATAACTCCAATGAGTAAATTTCTATCACACGCTTAGGAATCTCAACTTGTTTACCTTCACGCGCCAATTTATACGCTCTTTCACCGTTAATTTTTATTGCGCTAAAAATCGGCGGCGTCTGCTCAATTTTTCCCACAAATTGACTAATCACCCGCTGAATTTCATCCAAACTCGGCTCATAATCAGACACATCAGTAATTTCGCCTTCTGGGTCGCCCGTAGAACTATTCTTGCCCAGAATAATTTCCGCCTCATACCACTTATCTAACTTAGTAAAAGTTTCAGCTTCGCGGCATTTCTTTCCAGTCACAATAATCATTAACCCCGTAGCAAACGGATCAAGCGTACCCGTATGGCCAACCTTCACTTTCTTTCCCGCCTGATTAGATAAAACTCGTCGCAAGCGCGCTACCACCCCAAAGCTAGTCATTCCCTGAGGTTTGTCTATGAGAATCACTTCGTCCATCAACTATTGTCCTGGAATGTGAAATTGCGCTGGATTGAAGTCTGCGTTTTGAGCTGGCTGAGTTGGCATCGCGGTGATCGGCGCAGGCGCTGGAGCTTGCGGAGCGGCTACCGGCTCAGGAGCCACCCCTAATGGTGCAATCTGTGGCAATCCATTTACATCAACACCCGTAGGCGCTGGCGGCATCGGCGGCAAAGCGCCGAAATCTGGCATTGCTGGTGGCATTGGCAAGTCAAAGCCCGGAATGTTATTCTCAGGATTTGTTATTGCTGGCTCAATTGGCGCAATCGGCTGACTCGGAGCTGGCGCTACTGGATTATTCAATTGATTTGTGTCGTTGGTAATTGCCGAAATAATCGACTCTTCAGATTGCGGCGCAACAGGTATCGTCGACAATTTTTGCTCAGCGGCGTTAGTTGTAGCAAACGGATCAATCTTTGGTGGTTCATCAGACGTGCCCATAGCCGCATTTAACGGAGTATTGCCAAACGACGGCGTATTATCACCCACATATTTACCGTGCGTTAAGATGGTTTTATTTTGATCGCTAGCCAATTCCCTAATCTTATCCTCGGCAGCCTGTGTAGTTGTTGCGTTCAGAGTGCCACCCATCAGTGGAGTTTCCTCAAAAGAAAGCTCGCCCTTTGAAACTATCTTTTCACTCGGCTTTTCTTCCTCGGCTTGCGGTTCTTCCTTTATCGGCTCAATTTTAGCCAATTTCTCTTCGGCAATCCTAGCAGACTCTTCTTGCTTTTCCTTTGCTGTTTGTTCGGCTACTTCATCAACATCGCCCTTCTTTTCGTGACTAATCGACAAAGTTCCGTCCGCGTGTACAGCTTCCTCATCTTTCTCTATTTCTTCAGTTTTATCCTCTGAAGCCTCCTCTTTTTCTGGAGATTTTTCTTCGATCTTTTCAATCTTCTGTGGCTCGTCCTCTACTTCGCTCTCTGCAATCTTTGAAACCACCAATTGCTGATTTGCGCCAGCTGCCATAAGTTCTGCGGCCGTGGTCATAACCTTTGATGAAGTATTTCCATTACTAAATCGGTCAGTTACTGCAACAATTCCCGTAAGCAAAGCCGTCGCCATCTGCTCGTCCAACGTCACCTTCGGAGTTTTCAGATCATCAAGGAGCTCAACAACCATTTCACTCACGCCACTCGCGTTAGATTCGTGCCAATCAACAGAGCCCAGACCACTCTTTACATCGCCCGCCGTTATAGCCACAACCGTAGCATCGTGCAAAATCTTACCGTGCGCAGTCAAAGCCGTATCAATACTTTCACTATTTTCAACATTTAGCGCTAAAACCAACTCAACGTTATAATCGCCCTGTGAAAATTCCAAATCCTTATCGGTAATTGTCGTACGATATGGCGTAATGAAAATCTTTACGGCGTCATCAACAACTTTATAGCGCAAATGGTCAGCCTTCTCTTTATCTAAGGCAATAATAAAATCACGTAAAGAATCTGCGGTCTGCTCAAACGTCTTATCAGGACTCAAGAACGTAATTGCCGGCGGAATGTCGCCGCTAAACACAGCCGTAGCGTGCTTCCCTAATTTATTAAGGAAAATCGTCAATCCTAATGCTGCCGACAATTCGTCGACTGACGGGCTAGAACTCACCGTCACTAAAATATTAGTTACATCCTTGATGCTCTGGATTACTTTTTGCTTTGCTGATCCGTTTGACATGATTTTTCCTATGTTTGTTTTTTGTAATTACGCTTGGCATCACTATACCATAAGCAGTACCATAAAGTCAATATCTAAGCCACCTCTTTACAATTTATGCTATTTTCTGTATAATTCTTCCTGATTAGCGATACAAATCTATAGAGGTAAAGGAGAAACATGCCAATCATCAAATCCGCCATCAAGCGTGCTAAACAAACTCTAAAGCGCCGCGAGCGAAACATCAGCATTAAAAAAGACATTAAGACTGCTGTTAAAGCTTTCTCTGCAGAGCCAAGCGCAAAGACTCTTGCTGCAGCACAAAGCGAAATCGACACCGCTGTTAAAAAAGGCTTGATTAAGAAAAATACCGCTGCTCGCCGAAAGAGCGCATTGAGCAAAATTGCTAAAAAAGCAGGTGTTACATTAGAAGCTGCCAAGAAACCAGCTGCTAAGCCAGCTGCTAAGAAAACTGCCGCTAAAAAAGCTCCAGCAAAGAAGCCAGCTGCTAAGAAAGCTGAAAAATAATCTGTAAAGATTACTAGAAAATACCCCGGAATTAACTGGGGTATTTTTATTTAACATCAGTCGATAAATCTACTCGCCAATCTATATACATGTTCGACTTCTTTACTTTCCAAATTCCAGTTATTAAGTTCAGCTTTAATTAACTCTGGAAATTTCTTACTAATATCCCTTAAAGAATTGCCAACTGATTTTCTAACATATTCACTGGAATCTTCTTTTAATGCTGCGATTCGTTTAATAGCTTCATCTGGATTTTCCTTGAAATATGGTCTGCTCGTCCATATTCTTAATCCTTCTGTTACTGCTCTCCTCGTATTCGGATTATTGTTTTTTAACCATTCATCAATTGTTGGAAGTGCTTTTTCATAGCCTGTTTGCTTACAAAATTCATCAAATGCCTTCGCCAGCACTTCTTGAACTCTCCAATTGTCATCTTTGGAAACTTCATCTCGCATAAATGTTAAGACATCATCTTGTTCTGATAAGTATCCAAAAAGAAATACGCCGTACATTCTTACTTGATATGTGTGAGATTTATAAGCTAAAAACGCCAACTTCTTGATATGTTCATCATCATTGGATTTATAATCAGCTAAGGCTCTTTTCTCTTCCTCTTTGAAGCCATTTTCAATTAAAGAAAATTCCTTTTCTAAATTTGCGATATATTCTTTTGCGCGAACATCGTCCATAGAATCCAGCAACCTCCCCATTCCTTAGTTTATTTTCCAATTCCAACCAGCGCCGCCTCCACAAGCAGCCACGGATTTACAGAAGTTGTTTTCATTTGCAAATCTACCCGAAGTAGCGCGTCATTTATCCTCTTTAGTTTTTCCTTATCGGCACCTTTTGCTGAAGACGCCAATTTTCGTAAAACATACGGATTAGCCGAAAAATCCGAAGCCACCAACTTACTGTCGCCGTCAGCCAAAACCAACGCCGTCAAGTTAGTTGCCTGCGAGGCGAGCAATCCCATTGTCTGATAAGCGCCATCAACGCCACTTTCCGACTCCAAATAGCTAATTATATCATGAACCTTATCGTAATCACCCGCCAGTGCCGAAATGAACAAATCAAATACATTCTCCGTCCTCGCCAGAGGTATGAAGTTGTCAATTAAATCATCCGTCACTTTTTCCGCCAGCGCCAATTGGTCCAAAAAGTTACTCAGTCGCAACTGATCAAATCCCAAACGATCAACAATTATCTCTGCTTGATGATTCGTTAATTCACACTCGCGAACCTTCGCCTCCGCCACGCACCACTTTAAAAGCTGCGGTTTTTGACGATCACTAAGCGGTGAAAATTCCTGAACTTTGGCATTTTTCTGCAGCCACTTATACGTTTTCGTTCGCTTATCAATTTTATCTTCCACCAAAATAATCGTCCTGCCATCATCAAACTTCATATCTGGAAGTTGCGACCAAATCTCAGAATTTTCGCCTAGTTTTGAAATCAAATACACCGACGAGTTCATAAACAGCGTCTGCCCAATTGCTATTTCCTGCATTCCAGCCAGCGTCAAATCTTCACCATCGCGTCGCGCCGCTTTTTCGTTGCCGATCAGCTTAGCAATTGCTTGCCGTTTCTCGAATTCATTTTCGCCGTAAAAAAGGTAAATCACTTCGCCTCCACTTGGCAAACTGGACAAATGTGCGTACCGCGTCCAGAAACTTTCATCTTTACAATCTCTTGGTCAGGATGCCGATGGCACGACTGACCTTCCCGACGAAATACATGTGCAAATGACAGATAATTACCCTTCCTGCCTTCAGCGTCAACATAATTTTTATCCGTCGAGCCGCCCTGATCAATGCTCAATTGCAAAATCTGGCGAAGTTCGTTAAACAAATCTTCCAATTGGTCATCACTAACATTTCTAACGCGCGTCTGGGGGTGAATTTTCGCAGCCCACAGAGATTCATCAGCATAAATATTACCAACTCCAGCGATCACCGACTGATCAAGAAACGCTGGCTTTATCATCGAATTTTGCCGACGACGAATTCGCTTAATAAAGTCACCCGCCTCGGTTTTTTTATCGAGCGGTTCCGGCCCAACTTTCTGCATAAATGGCAAATTTTCTATCTCATCAGTCGGCATCAATTTCATCCAGCCAAACTTACGCTGATCATTAAAAAACAGATGCGAACCATCCGTAAAATCAATTTGCACTCGTGTCGATCTATCAGGCAATTCACCAATCAAACTATCATTCGGATGACCACCAGCAAAACTATTAGCCCCACGAAAAATCAATTGCCCAGTCATCTTAAGATGTATCACCAGCGAATAACGCGTATCAAGATCAATCATCAGCACTTTTGCACGACGTCGCACCGCCGTTACATGCGCACCATATAAAAATTGCTGAACGTCTGTGGGTGAATTCGGAAAGCTTTTTGGCGAATCAAATACCGTCGCTCGCACAACAGCCTGACCTGGCAGCAAATCCGCCAAACCGCGACGAACTGTCTCAACTTCAGGTAGCTCAGGCATTCGGCGAGTCCTACAACTTAAACAAAGCTTCTTCTTGACTTAGACCAATTCCAGCCGCCATTTTCTTGCCGTCAGGAATTTGCTTCAAAAACATATCCAAAATCTCGTTTACATTAGCTTGCGCCGAGCCTTTAGAGCCGCTACAATCCGACGTCCACAAACTCTTCACAACGGAATTGTCCTTCAAAGTTTCGAATTTGTAAATTTTACCGCTAGCACAAATCCCCCGCAAATCATTTTGCCGCTCAGTTAGCGGCGTGCCTTCCATCATTTTTCGCTTATCAAGCGCATAAACCAGCTCGGTATAAGCCTTGCTATTATTGTCCAATTTTTTCTCTGCAATCGGCTTGTCCAAATATCCCTCGTATGTTGTCATTTCGCGAGATTCTGGCGAAATAGTGATGCTGTATGAGCGGAAATTCTCGTTCGCTACAATCGGTCCGCGCACCGTCAATCGAACCGCGCTCCCCACGTCCGTCGATAACAAAGCAACTTGCCCTACGTTAACATTCTGATCCGTTGTTTGACCTGAATCGTTTTTACCAAATAATGCTCGACCAATCGCAATAACCGCTGCTACCGCCACAACCGTGATAACAATAACCAGCAAAATTGGTACAAATCGAGAAAATGAATTTCGTCGTTGAGTGTATTTCATGGCGTAATTATACCATATTTTCTACACTTCACCCCAATTTACGCCCGTACCGACATCTACTTTCAATTTAATTGGCAATTCTGGACAAACGCCTTCCATTTCCGCTTTCATAATCTCGCTGACTTTCTGGACGTCTTCGGGTTTGCATTCCACCAAAATTGAATCATGAACTTGTAAAATCGCATCAGCCAAGCCCGACAATTTATCCTCCAGCCGAATCATTGCCAATTTCATCAAATCCGCTTCCGTGCCTTGAATTGGCATATTCATCGCAGCTCTTTCTGCCGAAGATCGCACCATAAAATTGCTCGATTTTACATCAGGCGTTGGTCGTCGCCTGCCAAAATACGTTTCGACAAATCCCTGCTCCCGCGCTTGAGTTAAAATTTTATCCAAGTACTGACGAATCGGCTTTCGCACCTCAAAATAATGATCAATAAACTTTTTCGCCTCTGTAAATGACATTCCCGTAGCCGCCGCCAAACCGTGCGGACTCATTCCGTAAAGTACACCAAAATTGATCACTTTCGCCGCTCGACGCTGAGATTTGCTTACTTCGTCAATCGATATTCCGTATGTTTCCGCCGCCGTTTTTGCGTGAATATCAACATCGCTATTAAAGTCTTCAATCAATTTCTCGTCGCCTGCCAGCACAGCCGCCAGCCTCAGCTCAAATTGTGAATAATCTGCGCCGACAAAAACTTTGCCATCACTCGGAACAAACGCCTGGCGAATTTTCCTACCCAGTTCAGTCCGAACCGGAATATTCTGTAAATTCGGATTTGTGCTGCTCAGTCGCCCCGTGCTGGTTACATCCTGATTGAATGTAGTGTGAATTCGCCCATCAGCCGCCATCAATTTTGGTAACGCCTCAATGTACGTGCTGATCAATTTGGTCAATTCTCGATATCGCTCAATCAACTCGATAATCGGATGTTGTCCACGTAATTTGTCCAACTCTTTTTGACCTGTTGAATATCCAGTTTTTCCCTTTTTTATGCCCGCAGTTGGTAATTGCAATTTGGTAAACAAAACCTCAGAAAGTTGCGCTGGACTAGACGCGTTAAACTCGTATCCTGCCATGGAATACATTTGTTGTTCAAGCTCATCAACTTCCGCCGCCAGCTCATCGCCCATCTGTTTTAATAGCGTATCATCCAACTTCATCCCACGTTTTTCCATCTGGAATAGCGCCCAAATTACTGGAAAATCAAACTCGTAAGCCACACGCGCAATTTGCGAATTGTTCGACATGTAAACTTTTTGTTCACGATAAATTTTGTGCAAGCGAGCCAATTGATAAGGCGCGGAATTGTCGTCAGAAAAATCACCAGACAGTGCATTCAAACTACGATCACGCTTCAGCGGATCAATCAAAAATGCCGCCTGCTCAACATCCCAAACTTCATGAAAACGCACCGCCACGCCATAATTATCCAACGCGTGATATAACCGTTTGACATCAGCCGCGATCACAGTTCCCTGCGCCAATAATTGCCACACGGATTGACTAATCTCATCAATTTTCGCCGTCCACGCCGACTCAGGATTTGAGCTTATGTAAATTACGTCAGGCTCCGACGAATCGATATATATTATATTTTCCGCCTCAAACATCGGCATATCGGGCAATTTTTCAATTCGCGGAATATCCAACTTCGGTTCTTCTTTTTTCTCATTTTCCGCCGCTTGCATCGTTCGCGGCAATCGTCCAATTAGCGAATTAAACTCCAACTTCTGCAGAATTTCCGTTACTCGCGCAAAATCGCAATCATTAACATCCGCCACATTCCAGTCCAGTTCAATTGGCGCATCCGTCCAAATTTCCGCCACTTGCTTGGTCAAATATGCAGATTCACGACCATTTTCCAACTTCGTTCGCAACGCGCCTTTTTGCTCGTCCAGATGTTCATAAACTCCGTCCAGAGTTTCATATTCTTGCAATAATTTAACCGCCGTTTTTTCACCAACTCCCGGCACGCCCGGCAAATTGTCACTAGAATCGCCCTTCAAAGCCTTCAAATCTAAGAATTGTTCTGTCCGAATTCCATATTTTTCTTCAAAATGTTCCGCCGTAAATCCCTCGATGTTCCTTAAACCGTTTTTCATGGCGTAAACTTTGGTCATTGACGATATCAATTGCAATGCGTCCAAATCCGACGTTATCAAGCACGTTTCAATTCCGCGAGATTCCGCTTGCCTGGCAAACGCACCCATAATATCGTCCGCCTCATAATCATCAATTTCATAAAGCGGCCAACCAAACGCATCAAGCAGCTCATGCAAAATCGGAATTTGCTGGTAAAAATCATCGGGTGCAGGTTTGCGACCAGCTTTATATTCTGGATACAATTCCCGCCGCTTGCGAATATTCGTGCCTCGTTTATCCCAAGCTACCGCCACGTAATCCGGCTCCAATTTTTTAATCAGCTCAATTGCCAAACTGACAAATCCGTACACTCCACCAGTCGGAGTTCCGTCAGCCATCGACAATCCCGGCATAGCATAATAACCTCGGTAAAACACCGACTTTCCATCAATAACTACTAGACGCTTCATAGTTCTATTGTAGCATTTAAGCGGCTATCGTCAGAGAATTGATTATTGACGCCTCAGCAAAAGTTTCTTCTGGACTCTTTCGTGCTTCTCGTACAACCTCTTACGCTCCTCCAGATAGCTATAGCAATGGACATACTCAATCACTCCATCGTCATTAAAGAACACGGTTATAGTCTCATCTCTACCGTCATCTGGTCCAACAAAAAACTCGTAAGACGTTTTATGGTACTTAGGGTATCGATCAACCTCAAGCTCTTTTATGAAAGCATATCTAAACTCATCTTCATTCTTGGGTATCTTATATATTTGATATCGATCTTTCGGATTAGATGACGAAGTGGCAGGATTTTCCCAAATCATCCAACGCTGACTATATTGATCCTCGATAGGCTCGCCAATAAGTCTCTGCCATTTCTCGCTACCGTCTGGATTATGATCAAATTTCGATTCCAGCTCTTCAACCTGAGCCATTATCTTATAATTATTTGCTGGATTTTCTTGACCCTCAGCATCAAGGCCAGAAGGAGAATTCTGAGGTAACTCTTCAGTATGTCCATGAAGCGTTTCCATAATACTTATCACAAACATACTCTCTATTTGGAAGAATGTCAACAAATTGTTAAAATTAGTACATGACACAACCATATGCAAAAATTATCGCCCTGGTTGGATTGGCGGGCAGCGGCAAAAGTTCGGCTGTCGAATATTTGACAGAAAAAGGATTTCCAAAAATTTACTTCGGTGGCGTTATTTATAAAGCCATGGACGAGGCTGGAATTGAAAAAACTTGGGACAATCAACAACAATTTCGCGAAGAAATTCGTCGCCGTGAGGGCAAAGATTTCGTAATCAAACGCGTCATAAAAAACATCCACGATTTAATAAACGCTGGGCAAAATAAAATCGTTTTGGACGGATTATACACTTGGAGTGAATACAAATTCCTTAAGCACGAATTTCCTGGACAAGTTGTCGTTATTGCTATTGTTACACCGAAATACCTCCGTTATCAACGAATGGCTAAACGCATAGAGCGCCCAATGCAACCGCACGAAGTTGATCAGCGCGACTGGTCAGAAATCGAGAATTTGGAAAAAGGTGGACCAATTGCTATTGCTGATTATTTCATCATTAACGACGGCAGCCTTGAGCAATTACATCAAAAAATAGACGCCGCAACTCACGACGTCCATTTTTGTAAATCACCCGAACAGTGTTAATTAATCCAGATATTCGTAAAGTTTTTTCGCGTCTTTGTGTTTGCGAAGTTTCGCTAGCGCCTTAGCTTCAATCTGACGAATTCGCTCACGCGTAACCGCAAACTCCTGACCAACTTCTTCCAAAGTGTGGTTTTTTCCATTGTCCAAACCAAAACGCATTCGAACAATTTTCTGCTCGCGATCACTCAAACTTGATAGAATTTCCTGAACTTGCTCTTTTAATAATTGATTTGAAGCGGAATCTTCTGGTGAAACCGTATCTTCGTCAACGATAAAATCTTGCAGCACAGAATCGTCATCTTCACCATCACGACCAACGCCAGCGTCCAAAGAAGAAATGTCCTGTTTAATCTTAATGACATATTCAATTTTCTCTGGTTCCATATCCAGCTCTTTAGACAATTCTTCAATTGTCGGCTCACGGTTCAATTCCTGTGTCATTCGTCGCTGAGTACGCAGCAATTTATTGATCGTTTCCACCATGTGAACTGGAATACGGATCGTTCGCGCTTGGTCAGCAATCGCACGCGTAATTGCCTGGCGAATCCACCAAGTTGCATAAGTCGAAAACTTGAATCCCTTATCCGGATCAAACTTCTCAACCGCACGCAAAAGTCCAGTATTTCCCTCTTGAATCAAGTCTAAAAAGTCCAAACCACGACCAGAATAACGCTTAGCAATTGACACCACCAAACGCATATTCGCCTCAGCCATCTTATCCTTAGCCTTCTTATCGCCTTCAACAATTCGGCGCGCCAAGTCCATCTCTTCTTCAGCGCTAAGTAGTGGAATCTTACCAATTTCACGCAAATACAACCTAACCGAGTCATCCGACACGTCGTCCAAATATTGCCCAGTTGTTAACGAATCCAAATCTTCCGATTCTTCTTCGTCTATAAGTGTTGGATCAAAATCATCATCTTCATTTAAGTTTACTGGCTTCGTCGTGATATCGTCGCTCACATTTTCTCCTTAATCAGATTATTTAAGCTCTGGCGCAAATTCTGAGACAAAACCTCATCTCCCGACGCCTCGGCCTCTCTAAGCTGCGTTAATAGTTGATTCTTTTTGTTTTCGCGATGTTTGATTGTTATCTGTCTGACTAGCCGAGCCATCTCTTCGTTCAAGCTTTTTTGCTCCCAATTGGCGTAACGACTTTCACTTTTCAACTGTACTATTTTCACATACTGTTCGATTTTTTGCAAGTCCAGCGGAACCTCGCCCAAATCCGCGTCTGGGTTTTTCCGCAGATAGCCAATCAATTGCCGCGCACCGTCGCCGTCCAGCATTTCTCCAGAAATCGCTGCCAACCAGCGCCGCACAGATTTTTCACTCGCTGCCAGCCCCGCCAGCATATCCTCAGTTTCATCCTGAACTGGAGTCGGTTTTTCTTTCTCAATTTTCGCCTTTTTCAATTGATGTTCAGCGACTTTTTCATTCGACAATTTCGCCTTCAGTGCGGTGATTGACGCGCCAGTTTTTTCAGAAATCACCGACAAATAATGCTCTTGCTCCACCGGATCTTTCAAGCCTCGGACAATCCTCAGCGCAATGGTCGAAAATCTTCGCTTACCTTCCGCCGACTTCAAATTCTCCATTTCCGCGTATCTGGCAATCACCCAATCCACCGCTGGCTGAGATTGGTCAATCGCCGCTTGCCAAAGCGCCGAATCTTTTTGGACCAATTCGTCTGGATCTTTGACATCATCGGGCAAACTCACCACTTCCAACTCCACGCCAACTTCCTGTGCCAAATTGATTGCCCGCTCCGTCGCGTTAACTCCCGCTCGATCACCATCAAACGCCAAGCGAATCCGCCCCGCCAATCGACTAAGCGATTTCAAATGTTGTGTCGTCATTGCCGTTCCAGAGGTCGCAACCACGTTTTTGACGCCCGCTTGATGACTGCTAATTACATCCAAATTGCCCTCAACAATCACCGCCACATCGCTTTTTCGAATCGCTTCCTTGGCTTGATGTAAACCAAAAATATGTCGCGATTTATCAAATAATAGCGTTTGCGGCGTGTTCAAGTACTTTGGCGCGCGCGGATCGTCACGAATAATTCTGCCCGTAAATCCCACGACTTCTCCGTTGCCGTCACTCAACGCCACCATCATTCGCCCGCGAAACAAATCGCCACCAAACCGATTCGACAAGCCAGCGTCTGCCAATTCCTGCCTAGAAAATCCTCTTTTTTCCAATGCTTTCGTCAACGTGTCGCCATTCTCCGGCGCATAGCCAATCAAAAAATCACCAATTGTTTGACGATTTAATCGCCGTTTTTTTACCACATAATTTAACGCTGTCGAATTTTTCACCAAATTCTGCTGATAAAAATTGGCAGCCAGCTTCAGCGCTTCCCTAGCCCTGGCACGACGCTTGGCTGTTCGTCCGTCGCCATTAGAAAACAAAGTCAGATCAACGCCCGCCTTTCGAGCCAAATGCTCCAGTGATTGACGAAAATCCATTCCTTCCACCATCATCACAAACGTAAAAATATCGCCACCTTTTCCAGAAGAAAAATCGTGCCAAATCTGCTTTTCTGGACTGACCATAAAGCTTGGAGTTCGCTCGTCGGTAAACGGACTTAAACCCTTCAAATTGCGCCCCGCTCGCTTCAACTGAACATACTCACCAATCACATCCTCGATGTTCAGTCGCGCCCGCACTTCTTCTTTGGCATCATTCATATTTTTATTATATCACTCTTTACCTCTGTTATTGTTTGTGGTTAAATAGAAATATGTATCCTGACAATTTGAATAACCAACCTCAAGGTATCGATTATCTGAATCAAATTGCCACACCTCCGCCAGCGGAAGGTTTTGATAAAAAAACCAAAATCATCATCGCTATTTTGAGTTTTATCGGCTTGATAACCCTAATCGCGATATTCGTTTTTTCACAAGATTCCATGCCGAACGCCAACCCGTCACAAATCGCGGCGCGCGTTAATAAGCTACTCACTATTTCCAAAAAATACAATAATAAGTTCCGCTCAACCAGTTTACAAACCACCAATAGCTCTCTGGTTGCAGTGCTGACTACTGCGGATGCCTCAATGGGCGAAGCGCTTCAAGCAACTGGCATCAATTATAAGGAAAAACAAAAGGACATCCTCGCCTTAGATCCGTCGGAAAAATTAGAGAAAAAATTGGACGAAGCCCTTCTGAACGCGCAATTAGATATTACCTATGCTCATGAGATGAATGTGCAAATAACAGATACAATCAATATGATGAAAAAGGTATACAAGTCCACCAAGTCAAAAAAGATGCGCGAATGGCTAGTAAAAACTGCTGGCGATTTAGAAAATATTCAGAAGCAGATCAATCAAATTATTAAGGCAGATTAAGCTTCCGAGACTAATCGATAGCTCAACCTCGCCAAATCAAAGACTTCTTCGTCAGTCAATTGACCTGAACAAATAATTGTATTCCAATGTTTCTTATTTAAGTGATAGCCCGGTAAAACCGTTTCGTATTTTTCTCGTAAATTCTGTGCCAACAACGGATCGCATTTTAGGCTTACTCTGAGCGGCTTTGAGCATTCCGCCACCAACGCTACCATTTTCCCCGCACCGTCATTATCTCTACCAAATTTATACACCGCAATATCCTCGCCAAATGGATAATCCAGCCATACGCCCGGCAAACTCAGGATAAATTCTTCAAATTGTTTATATGTCATACTTTCACCTTTTTCAAATAATATTCAAGCTCCATAATACTGCCGCGGATGTCTTCCAGCGCTCGATGATCTTCCGGCTTGGCGAATTTCTTACCGTATTTACCTTCAAACACCACCTTCCATGCACTCACGTCCAACACACGATAATGTAGTCTTTTTGACAACGTTGGCCACCATTGGTCAATAAATCGACGATCTTGATGGATTGAATTGCCTGCTAATAGAATCTTCGTCTCGCCCGCAAAATGCTCATCGCAAAACGCCAACAATTCGTGTTCTATTTCTGCCAAAGGCTTGCCCGATTCATTCTGCTCCTCCAGCCCGCGTCGCGCTTCCGGATGCTCATTCCAAAAACCAGCATTTCGGTCCAACAACTTAGCCAACTTTTCCGAATCGTGGCGCACAATTCCTTCGTACGTCGCAATTTCCTTAAAATTCCAATCTGTCGCAATTGCCGCCACTTCCAAAATCTCATCACGTACCGGATCCAACCCGGTCATCTCTAGATCTATCCATAAAATCTTCTTTGGCTTAAAACTTGCTTTCATATCTTTATTATACTACTTTTTGGCATCGTAGTAATCTCGAGAAAACCGCTCTGGCACCTGTCTTAATAGCCTTTCAACAACGTCATCAAACTTTGCCGCACCACCATTTTCTCTTTCAATCCGAAGGGATTCAAGCACGCCATCAGACGGGACAAAATCCGTCTCATTCACTAGATAATAATACATCTCAATAGCACTCATATCTTCACAACCATACGGTATCATTCCATAAAACCTTAGATTTTCCACATAGCGTTCGGCCAATTCGTCGCTGACTTCTAACGCCTTATCTAGCTGTAGCGCTTGCATGAAATAATTATCCCTTGGATCACCATAAACATCATCTGGCAATTGAACACTCTTGATGGTTGCATAGTCAATCCCCTGAACTTGCATATCAGACAGAAGCCTCACTGCCTTGAGGGCTAATTTATTGCCAATTCGATAGCCATAATCAATGTCGTGTTCAAAAACTGTCGGTCTAATAATATGCTCAGCAGTATCCAACACTGCTTGAGTGCTAGCCAATAGCCTCCAAGCACCGTTGTTCTTGTATATGAGCACTTGATTGATTGTAAAATCATGCCGCCTCATAAACTCGGCAGTAGATTGTACAGACTCCGCGCCATAGCCATTCATTGCATCACGTGGCGAAAAACGCATTGAAAGATCGCTCGCTACCGCCCGAATCTCATCTGGATCATAATCGCCATTAGCAATAACTTCTTCTAAAATTACCAAATCGACATCGCGAGGAGGCGGTAACTGACGGTCGCTATGAACTAGAGACTCCAAAACCTGACGAGCCGCCCCACCCTTTACACCAATAAATGACGGTAGTTCGTCTAGACCAAAACCCAAATTAGCCCGCTCAATAGCATCGGCAGGTAATTCATATTCATATATTTCATTGCAGCGAGCTTCCGGGTTGCCAGGCTGCTCGCAATCATAATATTTCAGCTGGCAGCTAATTCCTCCAAATTCTACGCAGCGCTCGCCGCTATCAAGCACTTGCAAGGCGCAAGGTTGATGCATCTTCGCCTCTATATCACTCGGAGTCAGGCTTAATTTTTCCATGCTCGCTATTATAACATAAACGATTTAAAAAGTCAATCAAAGAAGTCCTCTCATCACGCACTGGATCTAGTCCAATCATCTCCAGGTCGATCCATAATATTTTTTCGCCTTACTCATACTATCTATTACACACTCGTTATCTGTTTATCTGACCATAAAAAGCTCCTTGCTGCTCGCTCGTTAACACATTCTGCACTTCAGCCCAAACCTTAGCCTCCGCCTCATGGACATTGTGACTATTTACCGCAGACCCGTCTAGGACCTGATGCAATTGACTCTTGGTGATAACTCGCTGATGTTGTAAATCAAACAATACTCTTACTTGTTTATTAGCCTTGTTTTTCATTGCGTCCACTATCAGCGCGATTTGCTCATCTGTTATGGCGGGGATTTTTTGCTGCCGCTCTGGACCGAGTATCAGCGATCCGACTTTCGGCCGCGTCACACGAACCAAGTCACCATTAGGAGCAACTCTATCACCAAGGGATTCAGACACAGCGCTGCTACTCAAGGCTTGAACAACTTGATTCTTGGTTACTGGTAAAATTGTGTTGAGTGTGTATCGACGACCATCATGCGCATCATACCACCACGGTAAAGCCAGCACTAACGTCAACGCCTCCGAGCCCATACGTCGCACTAAGCTGTGCGAACTAATTTCATACTCAGAAATACCACGTTCGCCAGTGTGAATGTTGGTGTATTGGTTGACCGTTGTTCGTCCAATGCGCCGACTACCAGCTTTGGTATACAATAATTCCTGAAACCCGCGCACCAAAGCCACCGATATATTGTGTTTTTCCTCGCTGTTTAGTTCACCCATGTCGATATCGTTTGGATTAACCGACAGGCGCCGACATATTTTACTAAATTGATAGTGAATATTATCCGCCTTATTGGGATCAATACTATTAGTCAGGTAGACATCATTGTCAGTACGACAGCCGTCATAAATCTCTCTGGTTTTCAAAAAAGCATCGTATTCGGCAAAAAAGTCATCTGTTGTATCGGGGCTGACAAATTCCTGGAACAATTCCTTTGGTTGATGCCACGCGGCAAAACCACCGCCAGAAACGGAAGCCGCAATTGCTGATAATGCCAGTACTTCCCGCAAACTTCCTCCAGTTCTAATCATTTCTGCTAATGCCCGAGAAAGTTCTGGCGACAATGGTAAACTATCCATAAACTCACCAATTTTTGTGATCTGCCCCTCTCCATCAATTGCTTCCAGGGTTTCCAGCAAATCGTACGACTCTTGAATAACTTTTTTACTAGCAACAGGATGCATCAGGTATCGGTTCAGATCCTCAAAATCACCATTCAGATGGATAGCCGACAAAACGTTGCGCACAATATTCGTGTGATATATCTCCGGTGGAATATGCTGTTCACGGGACGCAATATCATAAAATCCTTTCAGCTCATCTGGCAAATAAATCTTATCGTAAGATATCGGACGAGCCAATACAAACTTAGCGCCATCAATATCACGACCGCCCCGCCCCGCCTGTTGCATCAGCTCTGCCTGGGTACATAATCGAGGAGGCAGCCCTTCTGCGCCTTCTTCACCAATCTCCTTACTCTTCGTCAGTCCATTTGACAGCACCAAATCGACCTCGGGTATGGTAATACCAGACTGTCCAGCCGAAGTTGAAACAATGACAAATGATTCATCTTCTGCCGGTTCAGCAGTAAAAATCTCTCGGCGTGCAGCTTCTGATATGCCAGAATGTAGTTTGAAAAATCGTATTTTCCCGGATTGATGGCGAGTATGACGTTTGATTGACGCAATGGTCTCATCAATACTCCTCACGCCTTCAACAAAGATTAGTGATTTTTTCGAGTCCTTACCATATTCAAGGTAGGCTTCGGATACGGTATTCACCTTATCTTCTTCAATATCAATATCATGCGGCCGACCCTCAATGGTTACGACTGTTAGTTCTGACCCGTTAATATCTTCGTACATCGCCTGAGAAACTTCCGTGTCAGGCGTGGCACTAGAAAAAGCCATATGCCATTTGCCGGTATTCTCTATCGATTTTGCCGCCAGAGCGGTAGCAAATTCCATCTCCAAATTGGCTTCATGTATTTCATCAACCAGGATAAGCGTCTTCTCGTCCTGCCAGTCGCTAGAAAATTGTTCCAGCTTTTTCGTAAACGTTGCTGGAGTCATGAAACAGAGCCTAGTGTCCGGCGTCGCTTCAGTGGCACGTCCGTGAATCTTGCCCACCAAGTGATTAGGATATTGTTCGCCAAGCTGTTCACGCAAACTCTTCTCGACATATTCAGTAACATTATCGACGATAACCCGCCGCGGCATCAACACCACGACACGATCAAACCGCTCCAGTGCATACTGAGCGGTTTGTGTCGTTTTACCACTACCCGTCGGTCCGCACAGCCAGGATATTTTACTTTCCGATAATGTGTCTAATATCTCTGCTTTGTGTTTATATGCAGGTAGTTTTTTGTCACCAAGATCATAGTCAGCAAAAGGAGTTTCCGGTAGTTTACTGTACCGTTCCCGCAATTCTTTTAAACGCTGTCGCCTCTGTTCGGGCGGTTCACCATAACTATACGACGGTTGACTGGGTCTTTCACTATTTCGACTCAATAAATGACTACTGCTAGGTTCTTGCGATCTACGTAAATAGCTCGGACGCCGAACTCCATATTTCACACTACTCTCTCCTTTATACTCACATTGTAGATAGGAGAAAGTAAAATAGCAAACGTAAGCGTCTTAGCTTTTTCTTGTCTAGTTTGTCTAACTTAAATAGCAAATCGCAATTCGTATTACACTGCCGCCTCCCTTTTGCATTTATGTTATTTTTTCAAGCGCGCTATGATACACTGGTGTCATGACAAAACGCATCCTACTCAAATTATCAGGTGAACAACTTCAAGGCGAATTTACCAGCGGCTTTGACCCAAAACGCGCTCGCTGGATTGCTGAACAAATTCGACCAGCGCTGGATGACGGTGCTGAAATTGTAATTATGGTTGGCGGTGGCAATTACGTTCGCGGCAATCAAATCATCGGTCAAGGAATTCAACCTGTTTCCGCTCACAATATTGGGATGCTTTCTACGCTTATGAACGCCATTGCACTGGCGGACGTATTAAACGACGCAGGACTTCCAACTCGCGCATTGTCCACAGTCGAAGTGAATCAATTTATTGACCACTATACTTTCCGACGCGCCATTAGCCATATTAAGAAAAACCGCATTGTAATCGTGGCGTGCGGCACTGGCAGACCATTTCTGACTACTGATACCGCAGCGTTAAATCTAGCACTAGAAATGCAGTGTGACGCCGTGGTTAAAACAACGAAAGTCGACGGAGTTTACGATAAAGATCCTATGAAATTCCCTGACGCTGTAAAAATTGATCATTTATCTTACCAAGAAGCCCTAACAAATCCTAACATTGCTGTTATGGATAAGGCAGCAATTGGGCTAGCTATGGACGAGCATATTCCAGTTGTAATTTGTGATTTGCTCACAGACGGAAATATTCTCCGCGCAACCCGCGGAGAATCAGTAGGCACGCTTATTAGTTAAGATTTTAGCCATTTTTCTTGTCTAATTTATCGAGTTTCAAGAAGTGAACAATTGCATATACAACAAACGCAACGGCTATCAACGTAATTAACGAGCTAACGAACGCGCCGTATAAAAACTCACCTTTACGTCCAGCAACTTCAACCGTAAATGAAGCTGATTGCAATCCTTGTTGAGAGCCAACAATCAACTGCACTAACGGGTCAATAAATGCCGTCACCAACTTTTTAACCGTATCGCCAGCTGCAGTACCAATTGCCAAACCTACAGCCAAACCAACAACACCCTGCTCGCGAATAAAGTCGATAAATCCGCTCATATGAGTATCTTTTATAGCTGCACTTACAATTTTCTTTTCTTTGATGGCAGCAACTTTCGCCGCGGCTTTTACACTCTTCGAAGCTAATTTCTTAGCTGATACTTTCGAACCTTTAGTTGATTCTGAAGATTTCATAACTATAAAACTCCTTTTATTAGATATTTATTCACTAATTTTATCACAGGTAGCATCGCACACAATCGCACCAGCAGCCTTTATAGACCTCAGCAACTTTTCGGCAGCCCTTAACTTCCCTACAGCCAAGCTATCATACTTAGGTTTACTATTGATAATTTCCTTGTACAACCTAATCGCCTCATTCAATAAGTTAGTATCCCTATCATATTTAGCTACTTTACGCATAACATCAGGAAAAAACAGTCTGTTCTTTGAAGAATCTCCCGACAACAAACTATCATTTACCACGGACGCTACTTGAATAGCCAAATCACCACTGCCTTGTTTTATTAATTCTCTACATAATTTATCCGCTTCTTTCAAATCATTCCGAGAATCAACATCTAAATATATACCAGACAAGTCTACTATTTTATCCGCAGCCTCTTTATATCGCCCATTCAACTGATCAATTCGAGCATTATATTCATCTAGCAATAATAATCTACCTGGAATAGACGGCAGAGTAAGCATCTGTAGTCGTGCATTTCTTCCGTAGCCATCTCGATATTTCATACCATCCGAGAACATCAACCATTCTCGTCGAGCTACAAAATCACTTCTATTAACGGATGAAGGCAATTTCTGCAATAATAAATCTGTATATAAAGTACTATTAGCTCTGAGTTCACCATAATACAACTGCTCAGCTGGATCTATTCCATCAAAGCCAATGGCGTCAGTCATTTCACAGCGCAACTCCTCTGTCAAAACATCTATTATAAACGACCTATTACTACTACGGTCAAATAGCGTAATGAACGTATGTTGATTTGCATAACTAATGAAATGTTCAATTCCTAATTTTTCTAAACATTCTGACGCAACGATTGTGTGTCCATAACAATTAGCAGCTTCGTCTTTGGCAATATTTACCGCTTCAAGCAGACTTGAAAAATTACCCGTTGACCTAAAATTAAGTGTTTCGCAAACAAGCTCTGCAACAGATTTAGCAGCCTCCGCTATATCATCAAACGTCTTATCTGACTTTTCGTACACACTTTCTATGTCACAAAGCTTCTCTGATTCTAACAAGAGTTCTCGCTTAATGCCTCTTTTCTCTGCTATATCACTTCTCGGAGTTAATAGCTGAGTAGATAAATATCGATCATAAAATGATGTATATGGTTGCTCATCTAATTGTTTACTCGGTCGTTCATTCACGAATTTATATTATATACTAATATAGTATATTTTACAACCGTTCTGGTGCCACAATTCCCAAAATAGCCAATCCAGCCTTAAGAATATCGGCGTAAATTGCCACGATTCCTACGCGATGCGCCTCTTTGTCACTACCAATAACCTGATTTTTCTCGTAATATCGATTAAATTCTTGCGCCAATTCAAACAAATATGTACAGATGTGATGAGGCTCCAGACTTTCTTTGGCGCGGTCAACCACGTCCACGTACTCACTCAACTTCCTGACCAGCATCTTATCCTCGTCAAACAACTCTGTCGGAAAGGCAATTTCTTTATCGGATTTAGCTAAAATACCTCGCGCTCGAGCATGCGCATACTGCAAGTAACTTCCCGTGTTTCCCGTCAAACTTACCGCGTCATTAATATCAAATATGACGTCGCCGCCGATCTTCACTTTCAAGAATTGATAACGAAGCGCGCCAGCGATCACGTCGTCAGTTGGCTCGCCGCCAGCATTTTCAATTGCCTTCTTAAACTCATCGAACAGCCAGCCAATTGTAACAACCTCACCCGTTCGCGAGCTCATTTTTCCAGTCGTCAATTTAACCAAGCCAGTCGCGTAATTAAATAATTTTCCTTTCAAAGCCGGAATCGACAATTCACTAGCCGCAATCACGCCGCGGAAGTATGCTGCTTGTTCCTCGCCGTTTACTGTAATTGACAAGTCCAAGTTCGGATAATCCTTATACTTCAACTGAATCAATCCCATATCATGCGCCCCGTAAAGACCATTGCCGTGAGATCCAATAAACACGTTGTCGAACGCGCCGTATTTGCTGCCCTTAAAGACATACGCACCGTCAGATTTGGTAAACACCTCTGGAGTTTTCTCTTTAATCAGAGATTTGCCCAATTCTTCAGTTTCGCTCTCAACGTAACGTCGCTCAATCGGCACGTTTCCAAGTCGCCCAACATTAGAGTCAATTTCGTCAAAACTCCAACTTTTACAGATTTCGTAAACTTGTTTATATAGCGGATCATCCAGAACGAATGATTGCTTAGCTAGTTCATCAATTTCTGCCTTCGCCTCCGGAGATTCTTTCGCCGCACGCGCACCTTCAACGTACATGCGACTCATAAATTCATTTCGCTTATCAGCTGGAATTTCGTTCAATTTATTCACATCGCCGTCAATCTCACGTAAAATCGCCCACATACTTTTACCAACATGCGTTCCGACATCACCGTGATAACTCACTCGATGCACAATTGCGCCATCAACTGCCAACAAATTAGCCATCGTGTCTGCCAAAATCGCATTCAAAGCGTGTCCGATGTGCATAGCCTTAAATGGATTCGGACAATTGGTTTCAATTACAACCGTCTGACCAGCGCGCTTCGTCGTTGGCTCTTTTTTCAAAGAATTTAGAACGGATTGATCGCTCAGTTTTACATTGATAAAACCTGGACCAGCCACGCTTACTTCGCTAAACTCCTCTTCCTTGCGCAGATTTTCAGCAATCATCTCCGCAATTTCACGCGGATTCTTCCCTAGCGGCTTAGCCAATTGCAACGCCACATTTGTAGCAAAGTCACCAAACTTCGGATCAGGACGCGTCAATTGTATCGATATATCTTGATCAAAAAGTTGTTTCACTACCTGAGAAATAATCTGTTCCATACTGTCTAGTATACAACAGAGGTGGACTATTATCTAGCTAAATCCCTACGCTGTTTCGTCAAGCTCTTCCAGTTCCAGACTTAATTTCGTCGCCGAACTTGGACTAGACCCTTTCACGTGTTGCAATACATATGTCAATGCCGACATATCGTCTCGACTCAATACACCTTCGGTAAGTCCGTGAATATCTTTTTCTTCAGCCATTTTATTCCTTTTTGTTTTAATTTTTTATACAGTAAAATGATATCACATTATTTTTATTTTGTCAATAACTATAACCTTGCGACCACTTACTTGGCTTTATTTTTGTCCGATCGGCGCTTATATTCTTCTGCTATAACCCTACCTATTTCGCTGTCTTTCAAGTACTCTTTACATGACGATAATAAACGCTCGGATACATCAGAGTCCTTCATCTCTAGCGCCTTTCTATATGAATTGCTAAACGCCGCAAGCATACCATCCTCATCTTCCATGACCCTAATAGTAAGTTTCTTGTCCTCTGACGATACGTAAACAAATATCAAGTCTGCGCCAGATTTCAATGCCGTATGAATCGCTGCAGAGCCCATTTCACTGCGAGGCTTTGAGCCTACTGAGTCATCCGCTGAATATCCAGCCAAAACCAAAGATCCACCATCCTCAACAAATTTAACCGCTTCTTCGTAATGGTCTGTTGAAAAGTGAACCGGTTTTTTACTCTTTTTATCTACCCATTCATATGGCACACCAAAAAAGTTTTTAGCGCCAAACGCAAGATACTGTATAGCTTCTAGGTTGATTCCGCCAACGCCCTTCTTAATCCAATCTCTATTAGTCGACGCTACGCCAATATTAATTTTGTTCAACAAAGACGCCAAATAACTAGCCGTAGGAACATCTTCTCCATTGAAATGTGTTGGCGCTATAACACTTCCCTTACCTTCTTCTTTAGCCCTTTTGGCGGCTTCAATTAAGATATCTTCGCCAATTATTTCAACTTCCTTTTTGCCATGCATTAAGCCCATCAATAGCTTAAGTCCAGAGGAAAGTCGAACGTCTGTTTCTGGCAGTCCCAACTCTTCTCCGGCTGCCTCAAGTTTTTCTACCGCCGAATTGTTAGTTAGTCCAAAAGGTTTGCTGTGCTTTTCTCGTCTACCACGCACCCATTTCTTAAGAGAATCAAGCGCAACCGACAGAGAAAAACCCTCTCTCTGTGGCTCAGTTTCTTTTACGTCAATATCAGACTCTTGATAGAAAACTTCATCGAACAATTTTTGTTCTTCTGGGGTTGGAGTAAATTTATCTATTCCTGCAGTCATTTTAACTATCTCTCCTTATTACGCAGCCAATACCGGATCATATTTATCACGCATATACCCCAATATCGCCTCCCCACCAAACGCCTCCAACATGCGACGCTGCTTTTCACGAGCCGCCTCTGAGTAAGACGCTTCACGCGAAACATTGGCATAAGCTTCAACTTCATCAGGACTAGGCTTAATAGTCTCACCAAATACCAGTCGCACAGTTTTTTCACCTAAATACTGTTTTGGATGTATCGCATTGTCATTAAATTGGTCTGGATTTCTCTTCTGACCCTCAACCTGCATAAGTACAGGAATTATGGCAGCACCCGTCGCTAGGCTTAGATGAGGAGCTAATTTACCCGCCTTTTCTGGCAGTTCACCGTCATTTTTCATCCCAATATTGCTCATCGGGTTATGTGCTGCAGTAATAACAGAAAGTCCACTATCTGTTATTTTTTCTTGCAGACCTAAGTAATCGTCACCATTAAACGGCAACGCGTACTTATTATCAATAGCATCTTTTTCCACAGACGGATCTCTTACATACGGAACCTGAAAAAAGTTATCCACCCCAACAAGTTTATATGGTATCCTCTGATGCCAAAGACCCATATTAGTGGAGGCTACTGTCACGCCTATATGTCTAAACTCAGAAACTACGCTAGCAACAGTCGAAACATCAACGTCCGTTAGGTGACTCGTAGCAAATATAACACCCTTGTTTTCCTCGGTTTTCTTAGTTGCCTTAAAAAGATTATCAGCCCCCTCAACGACAACATCCCCCACATTACCAAAAAGCAAATCAGTAACCAATTCAAGAGGAACGCGCAGTCTTCTTGGGGTTGGATCATACAGACCTTCAGATGCGCCCTTTTTAGCGCACTGTTTAATCTCTTTTATAGCCTCAGATCCTGAAAAAGTCTCAATTTTTTTCATGATGCTCTTAATTATACAACATAATTGGCTATGCTGTCAATAGTAAAACGCTGCTCGAAACTCTATTCGCAACCGTCACAAATAGTCAAACTTGCTGGGTCAACTGGTGCCGCAACAGTACCGTTCGACTTTGCTTGATCGTCAGCCGCTTCCTGCGCCGCTTTAAGAGCTGCGTCAATGGCACTCAATTTTTCTTCCAAAGTCATGTCATCAGTAATAATTTGACTTGCATTCATTTTCATTTTCCCCTATATTTAGTAGTTACTTAACTAATTTTACGCTAGATATAGTGCTTATGCAATAAAATGCAGCCAATTGCCCGTTGTAGTTTTTTCATCAAGTTCACCAATTGGTGCAATGTATATTTGCGGATTTTGACAACGTGGCATAAAATCAGCCAACTTCTCTTTATAAGCCGCCATTGCCGCCTCTTTCTCAGATTCTGGGAGTTCAGTCACGTTAGTTTTTAAGAAAACTGCTCGCTTTTTATCATCCCAAACCACAAATTCCGCCTTACCGTTTCGAAACGCATTTTCTGAATGGCGCGCAGTCGGCTCTGATATCCAAACTATCGAATCACCCAATCGCGCAAAGTGCAGCGGCGTTATCAGAGGAGTTCTATCAACATTCACCGTTGCCAACGCACCAACTTCGACTGTATCTAATATTTCTTTCGCTAATTCGTTCATATCATCAACTCCCATTACTTCGTGGTATTAACTTCATAACTAGTGTTCGTGCTTTCAAAGAAATTCACCAATTCCAGCGTATCGTTGGCGGCTGCCATCCATTTGGCTGGATTTGGCACGTTATATTCAGGCTCAAAACCTAACTCCTGCAAGCGTCGGTCGGTCATATGCATAACATACTGGTTAACGTAATCAGCGTTCAATCCCAAAATTCCCTTTGGCAACATGTCCTTATTGTAAGCCTTCTCAAGTTCTACCGCCTGCAGAATCAAGCCACGAATTTCCTCGGCAAATTCCTGTGTTTGCAATTCTGGGTTCTCGTCCAAAATTGTCAAAAGCAAATTGATACCAAACGTCAAATGAAGATTTTCGTCGCGAGTAATCCAGTCCAGTAGTGAGCCAACATTACGTAGCAGATTACGCTGACGGAAACTCATGCCAACCATAAAGCCTGAATAGAACCAAATCCCCTCCAGCACGATGTTATACGCCACCAAAGACCTAACAAAGTCCTTCTTGCCTTCCAGAGAATAAATATCCAAATTCGGATCAAGCATCACGTCCAAATGCTTATTCTGGAAGTCAGCCTTATCAGCCAATGATTTTTTACCAAATCCCGCAGCGTAAATCTCCTCGCGATCAAACGGAAATGTCTCAATAATGTATTCAAACGTCATGAAGTGATTAGCTTCTTCCCACATCTGTTTTGACAAATATAGTTGAGCTTCCGCCGCGTTCACGTATGGATAAATACCAAACGCCAATGATTTATTGATCAATAACTCGTTTGGGTTCAAATAGCTAATAACTGTTTTCAATGCGTGTTTTTCATCGTCAGACAATTTTTCAAAATCTGCCAAATCCTGAACTAATTGGACTTCGTTTGGAAACCACGTGTTAGCCACTGCTTGATTATAAAGATCATACGCCCAAGGGTAACGAATTGGGTGAAGTGATAATCCATCGCGTAATCCTGAACCTAAAATTCCCATCTTAATTTCCTCCTTATTTATTAATTTTCGCAAATCCAAATCCGCGCACTTTACTATTTGTGCGGACTTTTTGTTCTGCAATTTTATCAACTGAAACCGTCGTTTGCTCCGACTGATGACGCGGCTTAACGTGTAGATAATATGTCGTCTTCAAGCCACGCTTCCACGCTTCCGAATAAATCTTCACATATTCATCAATATCTCGCGTCTCCAGGTACATATTTCGAGAAATCGCCTGATCGACCCATTTCTGAGCCCTAGCCGCCACCTCAATAAACGCGTACGGACTGAGCTGAAAACTTGTTTTATAAACATCCTTGATATTCTGAGGAATACCGTCAATATCTTGAATATCGCCTTGCGCCGCAAAAATCTCATCTTTCAAATTGTCCCACAAACCAAGCTTCTTCAAATCGCGAACTAAATTATGGTTCACTTCCAAAAACTTACCGTTCAAAGTCGAGCGACTGAAAATCTGCGCAAATTGCGGATCAATTCCAGGAGTCGTTCCCGCCACGTGACCAATGTTAGCCGTCGGCGCAATTGCCATAAGAGTCGCATTTCGCATTCCCTTCTTCACTTTCTTTCGCAAGCTATCCCAGTCCAGTCGCGTCTTTTGGTCTATTTTCACCTTCACGCCGCGATCTTTCGACAGCTTATCAACCGTATCAATTGGAAGGGTTCCCTTGCTCCAACCACTGCCCGCAAATGCTGGATAGCTGCCCAATTGCTTTGCCAAATCAGCCGACTGGTCAATCGCGTGATAGCTAATGAACTCCGTTAATTGATCAACCAAATCGTACGCTTCTTTCGATTCGTAGCAATAGCCCAACTTCTCCAACACGTCAGAAAGACCCATAATTCCCAGGCCAATTGCTCGAGTTTGCTGATTCGAATGCATCGCTTCTGGAATTGGCGTTTGAGTGATGTCGCACAAATTGTCCAATTGTCGCACTGCCGCACGAGCCGCTTCTTTCAATCTATCCCAATCCCAAGTCTTATCCTCGCTAAGAAATGCCGACAAATTAATACTCACTAAATTACACGTCGCAATATTATTTTTATCCTGCGGCAATGTAATTTCCGTGCACAAGTTACTGAGGTGAATCGTACCCGTATTGTTATTTAATGCTCGCACGTTAATCGTATCTTTCCAAGTTAGCCACGGATGCGAAGTTGCTTGTAAGCTAGTCAAAATGCGCTTAAACTGCTGACGAGCTGGAACTTTATCAAATGTTCGCAATTTCCCAGCTTCCGCCATCTTGATATATTCTTTATATCGCGCCGAAAATTCTTCGCCATATAATTCCGTCAAATCTGGAGTTTCCGCTGGATCAAACAAATACCAATCTTGGTCTTTCTCTACTCGCTTCATAAATTCGTCAGAAATAAATACCGCGGTATTTGCAAATCTGGTTCTTAGATATGGGTCGCCAGAGTTTTGACGAAGATCAACAAATTGATCAAAATTAAGGTGCCAGTTTTCCATGTAAATTGCAGCCGCACCAGCCTTTTTGCCCTTACGAGAAACCGCAAAAAGCGCCGTATCAATCATCTTCATAAATGGAATCGGTCCAGTCGATTCAGTGTTGGTGGTTTTAACTGGACTGCCCGCTGCACGTAGCTTTGTAAAGCCAATGCCAATTCCGCCCGTACCTTTAGCAATCCACATTGTGTCGCGAACAGCCTTAGCAATTGATTCCATATCATCATCGACATTAAGCAAAAAACAGTTGCTGAGTTGCGGGAACGAACCGCCAGCATTAACTCGCGTTGAGCCGCCAGGAACGTACTCCAAATTACTCATGTGATTATAAAACTCAATCGCTGCAGTCGTTGGGTCAGATTCGTTATAACTAAGTCCCATAGCAATACGCATGTGCGTAAACTGAGGTGTTTCAATTGGTGAACCGTTTTGCTTACGAAGAGCGTAGCGGTTTTTATTGGTAACCACACCCAAATATTTACTCAAATCATCACGCGCTGGATCAAGTTCCGCCGCCAGCTTTTTCAAATCAAATCGACCGTCGGCCATGCGCTTATCTAGCAAACCTTCTTTTACCGCCGCCTTAACGAACTTCGGAAATTCGCGCGCATGAAGCTTTTTCAATTCTTCCGCCGTTTCATAATCGCCCAAAATCTGCTTATAGACAGTTTTCAGTAATAATCGTGCCGCGATTTTATCGTAATCTGGGTCGTCCTTAACGTTTTGCAAAACTGTTTGAATGACAGCCTCGTCCAATTGCTCGGTCGTAATTCCATCAAATAATGTCAATTGCAATTCAGTCGCAACTTGAACAACTTTAGAAATTTGGTCCGGCAAACCTTCGCACGCTTTTAAAATAGCCGTGTTAATTTTATTAGCATCAAACGGCTCTTTCGTTCCGTCGCGTTTGACTACGTTAATTTCTTTCACATACCCTCCTTAATTTCCCCTCTTAAAAACAAACCACCAACACCTCATCTGGTGGCTTATCTTCGTAGCTTGTGTTTTTGTTTATTTATGGGCTCGCTATATATATAGCGTACAATAATAACTATAGCCGCTATATCTAGTGTTTTGCAAGCTATTTAGTAAAAATTACAACCTATTTTTGCTATAATCAGATACGGTATGAAATTTGTCTCAATGCGCGACGCCACTTATTTTTTGGACGAGTTAATCACCCATCCGCCCGAAAAACATAATCGGCTGGTATATGTAGCGCACATTTTGGAAACCCTTGGTAGTCCGCAAAATCAAATTCCCGCCATCCACATCGCTGGCACCTCCGGCAAGGGTTCGACTGCTTATTATGCTACCAGTTTACTGAACCGGGCTGGTTATACCACCGGTACATTAGTGTCGCCGCATATTGCCAGCGTCGCCGAGCGCTCGCTTATCAACGGGCAGCCGCTGCCTAAACAAGAATATTTGCATTATTTTCAAGCGTTTGCCAATCTTTACACAGTACACAACCTGCATCTATCGTATTTTGAATTTTTGACGATTTTTAGTTTTTGGCTATTTAAGAAAATAGACGTTGATTATATCATAATTGAGGTTGGGATTGGCGGTCGGCTAGATACAACCAACGTGATTTTCCGTTCGCCAACTGTACGCGTCATCACTGATATCGGACTAGACCATACGGAATTATTAGGCAATACTCTGACAGAGATCGCCCAAGAAAAAGCTGGTATTATCCATCAAAGCGATTCAGTCGTGATGAACCGACAAACTTCTGAAATTGAAACGATTATTCGGCAACATGCAGAGTCACAGCACTCACAGTTCTCTATTGCTTCGCCAATTATTGACGATTTTCTGAAAATACTGCCGGATTTTCAGCAGCGGAATTGGACATTGGCGTACCGCGCCGTTGAAAAGCTGCTGGCGCTAGATAAAAAGCCGCCTCTGCCAAAAGAGGCTCTGAAAAAATCTGTACATATCACTATTCCCGGACGGTTAGAGAAGCACAATGTTGATGGAGTTGACATCATATTTGATGTTGCGCATAATCCCCAGAAAATCCGCGCCTTGATTGATTCATTACGAAAAATATATCCAGAGAAAAAGCCTGTTTTCGTGGCAGCATTCGGGCAGAATAAGCAGTTGTCGTTGGCGAAATCACTCTCCATGATTGACAACTTGGCACAGCTGACTTACGCCACCACGTTCAGTACCGATTACGGTAAAAACCACCGCAACGTACCGCCAGAAGCCATCCGCCGTGTTATGAAATCTGCAGTCGAGATTGAATACAATCCAGACAGAGCTCTCACAAAAGCCATCAAGAAAGCCCAACAGCTTGATACGTACGTCGTTGTTACCGGGTCGTTTTATTTGGTGAGTGAATTTGCGGCAAGGTAGATCATTATAATGTTCGGAAGAATTTAACAAAAACATCTTCTAGCTTTTCCTGCTGAGCCGCACCGCTTGCCATAAATTGTTTGGCACCAGGCGTTGCGTTTACCTCTATTACGCCGTATTCGCTATCTGATTGCGTAATATCCTTACACGCCAAATCAACCCCACATATTCGTAAATCAAAGATTCTTGCCACCCTGACAGCTAGATCTCGCCACCGCTGATGCATAACTTCACCGACATCAACTGGCGTTCCTCCTGCTGATAAATTTGATATATCCATCAAACGAACATCTGCGCCTTCCGGTATAATATCGGTCATAGACAGACCCATTTTCCCTAATTTATTCATAATTATAGGTAGCTGCCTTTCAAAATGTATATCTCTACCAGAATCTACTAAGGTCTTATGTTTCAAATCAATTAGCTGTTCTAAATTACTTACTCCATCACCCTCAACAGAAAAAGGTCGTCTCTCATAGGCATTAACTACCTCATCATCAAAAACCAATATGCGATAGTCAGGCATTTTTAATTCTTCTTCAATGACAGCTACTTTAACACGTTCCTCGTTATACTGATTAAGAAGCTTATCAAGTTCTTCGGCGGTTTCAACTCTAGCTACACCAACTCCTTGAGAACCTCTGCTAGGTTTAACATAGACAGGAAATCCTAAAGATTTATCAATATAGCCAAGGGCTTCTTTTGTGTCACGCATAGAGTGATTAAACTGCTGACGGTCTGATTGACGCAGCATATCCGCCCACCAAGGTAAAAGAAATTCAGAACCTCTTGCACAATTTATGCCATTTTCTCTAAGCAAAAACTTTGTATACCCCTTATCATTAGCTAATTGCTCTGCACTTCCTGAATTAAACCCAGGATCATGTCCATATAAAACTCTGTGTTCTCCAGAATTATACTCAATTGACGCCACATACCCATATTCAGGTTCGATAATAATATCTTTTATCTCTGGTAACTTACCAGCATTATATGCGTCTATCAAAATATTGATTAAGTACGTATAATGTTCTCTTGGTTCTATACGCTTTTCTGTATGATGCTCGTATATTTCCATAATACCCCCTCAAATATCTCTTGGCGGAAGGAGAGGGATTCGAACCCTCGAACAGATTGCTCCGTTACACGCGTTCCAGGCGTGCCAGTTCAACCACTCCTGCACCCTTCCTTGTTGATAATTATACCACAACTTTATTGCCCCTTATGGTTGCACTTACTGATGTTCATTCTCTATAATAAGTCAAAGATGAAAGAAACTATTCCACCACGCATTAGGCTTGTTAATGTCACCAAAAAATTTGGCTTTGGTGATGCTGAGATTCGTGCCTTAGATAACGTCGATTTAACCGTTAAAAAGGGCGAATTTATTGCTATTATGGGCCCAAGTGGTTGCGGAAAAACTACTTTATTAAACACCCTTGGACTATTAGACCAGCCATCAGAAGGTGAATACTATCTGGACGATGTTGCTGTCGATAATCTCAGCTCACGACGACGCGCCAAAATTCGCTCCAAGCACATCGGCTTCGTTTTTCAGAATTTCAATCTTATTCCTCGCCTGACTGTAATTGAAAACGTAGCGTTGCCGTTAACGTATAAAGGGCTTGGGAAAGTCAAACGACTCCAAGAAGCTAGCCGCATTCTAAAAACTTTTCATCTGGGACAGCGCGAATATTACATGCCGCATCAATTATCTGGTGGTCAGGTTCAGCGTGTAGCAATTGCCAGAGCGTTGGTTAATAGTCCGTCAATTATCTTAGCGGACGAGCCAACAGGAAATTTGGATAGCAAATCGAGTCATCTCATTATGGAAGAATTGTCCGACCTACATCGTCGCGGCAATACTATAATTATGGTTACTCACAACCCAGAATTGACTCATTATGCCAGTCGCGTCATCACTATGTTGGACGGAAAAATCGACACTGACGAGCATAAGGAAAAGCGCAAGTTCACTAAGAAGTTAATTGTCGACGACGAAAAAGAAGAAAAACCTAAGAAGCAAAAATTTTCAAAGAAATCGAGGGCGAAAAAATCGTGAAAATATTAGTAAAAAATCATTTTGAGAACGCTACTCAGGCGCTACGAGCTAATCGCGGACGAACATTTTTGACAATTGTAGGCGTAGCTATTGGCATCGCCAGCATCACCATGGTTCTATCTCTAACTGGCGGATTTAATCACCTATTCGGCGATAATTCCAACCAATCAGACGCTCCTGTCGCCATTGTTAAGTCTGGCAATCAAAAAGCCGTCCCGAATCTGCTGACCGAATCCGACAACACGACGACAGTCAACACATTGACTGAAACGGACGCCAGGGATATAGAGAAAATCGCTAACACAAAAGCCGCACCTATCGCATTTTTACACGCTGAACTGCGCGCCCGCGAAGGTAAAGTCGATATCCAAAACGCCGCGTTAATCGGCAGTACGGAATCGCTAAAAGACGTCGCCAATTTGCAAATTGCTACTGGGCAATTTATTAACGACATTGGCGGAGTTGTCGTCGGCCAGCAATTGTCGGTCGATCTGTTCGGCACTGAAAGGTCCATCGGAAACGTTATTTACATCCGAAATCAACCATTGACCGTTGTTGGCGTGTTGAAGAATATTGAAAATCCAGCCAGTTATTTGGACGTGAATTTTAATAACGCCGCCATTATTCCATTGTCTATGATTAAAAAATTTACCCAAGGCACGCCGCAAATTCAGCAAATCATCGTAACTACCAAAGACCATAAAAATCTCAATTCAGTCATAAAATCGGCTGACGATATTTTGAAGAAGAATCATGATAGCGATAAAAATTATCGAATCGTTTCTGGCGAAGAGATAAACGAAAAGAAGTCTAATGTCGCGAGGTTTCTCTCGATAATCTTAACTGTCATCGGCATTATTTCTCTGTTGATCGGTGGAATAGGCGTTATGAACGTGATGCTTGTCAATGTCGCCGAGCGTCAGCGTGAAGTCGGCGTCAGACGAGCCGTCGGCGCCACGGGCTGGGACATCATCAATCAATTCTTAATCGAGGCAGCAATCATCGGATTCCTCGGCGGAATATTGGGCTACGGCTTAGGCTTGGCAGGAGCTTATATTGCCAGCTTATATTTACCGCTCACGCCTTATATTTATTGGCAAACGGCCGTCTTATCAATTGGACTATCCATAATCATCGGCGTAATTTCTGGCGTATATCCAGCAGCCCGCGCCACTAGACGCGACCCTATCGAATCTCTACGATATTAAATTAACTAAGTTCCGCTTTCAATTTTTCAATCAACTGAACTGGACCAGGATTAACTCCATTGAGAATGGCTGTGTAAATACTAGCCGCGTCAGCCAGCACCAAGCCCCACAGCAATTGCTCCATAAGCGTCTTTCCTCGAAGTTCCAACACGTGCGCCTTTGGTCGCTTGCCGCTTAACAATCGATCGCTAAGCTCCATTCGCTCGCGGATTCTGTCCCGCTCCAAATTGCTACGAATATCAAAAACCGCAAACGGCTTCTCTACAGGATGCGACGACCAGCCAATGAACTCGTTATGATTAAATTCTGGATATTGATTCGAGAACGCCAAATTCTTCGCTGATTCATTCCAGCTAATTTTCCATTTATACGCCAGCGGCCAAGTCAATTCACCGCCAAAAACAACCAACGTCTTGCCAATTGTTAATTTCGCAATCTGCTTTGCCAAATTATCAGCTTCTGGCGTTTTAGCTGTCCAATTAGATATTTCGCCCGCCAACCAATCAGCACTATTTTTCACCTGATCGTACAAATCATTATCAATCACCCAAAAATGTTGTAATAATTTCAACAATCCTCGCAGATGGTAAACCGTCGACATTCGTGGCTGCGCGCCAGCTGGGACTTGGGCGTAAGTTACGTTGTCATTCTTCGCTCGCTCAATCAACTCTCCACCAGTCGACATAGCCGCCAGACACGCCTTCTTCTCCAATGCTTGCTGATAACAACTCAGAGTTTCCTCAGTATTGCCCGAATGACTAACCGCAATAACCAACGTTTCCTCGCTCACAAATCCCGGCAAATCATAACCCTTCACCACTTCAAGCGGAATATGCAACCAGCCCGCGGTCAAAACTCGAACCATATCAGCCGCTAAAGCCGAACCGCCCATTCCCGCGATCACAATATTCTTAAAATCTCGGCGCTGATTCGCACTTTCGTGAATCGACACTTCATATCGAGCTTGTTCTGGAATATTCAAAACGCCGCTTAAAACGTCGCCTGGATCATATTGTTTTATCACATTCATATCATCTAACATCTTGCGCTCCTTGATTAACTCATGTTATAGTGTAACATATATAAGCTTAAACAATTTAATATATAAGGTGGGTTATAATGGATTCTCAAGCTAATCAATCATTCAGTGACGACCAAGAACTGGCTAAGGTATTAGCTGGTGTATCACAAGATACAGACAATAATTTACAATTCGAAGAAACAAATGCTACAGCTTCACCTGTAATTAATCCTGCAACCATCTCACCAGACCCTGTCGCTACAGACCAGAGCGATGAGCCTGCTACTGACATAACGAAGCCTGCCGCTCCAGAGCCAGTTACGCCAACTCCAGTGGTCAGCGCACCAACTCCAACTGCAACTGCAGATCCTGCGCTTGATACGATTAAGCAAACTGCCTTGAACGAGTTGCGTCCATTAGTCGACAAGCTAGATGTTTCTCCAGAAGAAAAGTTTGATACTTACCTACTACTTCTTCGCTCCACTGACGATAAAACCTTGATCGCGCCAGCACACGACGCTGCCGTAGCTATTGTTGACGAAGCTCGTCGTGCTCAGGCTCTACTGGATATCATTAAAGAAATCGACTATTTCTCAAATCCTCGTTAAGTCATTTCTCCAAAATAAAAACCCGCCATTTTCGGCGGGATTTTTATTGCTCGGGGTAGATTTACATCATACCCATTCCTGGCATGCCGCCAGGAGCAGCTGCAACTTCAGCCTCTGGAATATCAACCACCAAAGCGCCCATAGTTGCTGCAGTTGACGCAATTGACACTGCATTTTGAACAGCTTCTTTAGTCACACGAGCCGGATCAATAACACCAGCCTTTTTCACGTCAATTAGACCATCTTCTGGCTTCATAACGTTAACGCCGAATCCAGGTTTACCAGATTCAACTTGAGCAAGCAGCGCGTCGGCATTCAACCCAGCATTTTTCATAATCTGCAAGAACGGTTGCTTCAGAGCGTCTTTTAGGATTTGTCGACCGACCGACAAACTATCCGCGCCGCTAACTTTTAGATTGCCAGCTAAATTGACCAAAGTTACGCCACCACCAGCGACAATTCCCTCAGCCAAAGCCGCCTTAGTAGCCGCCACTGCATCATCAACGCGGAATTTCTTCTCGTCAATTTCCGTCTCAGTCGCGCCACCAACTTTAATAACCGCAACCTTGCCAGATAATGCCGCGGCACGCTTGTCGAATTGCTCTTTCTCATATTCGCTAGAAGCATTTTCTGAAAGCGATTTAATCTCAGCAATTCGCTCTTTCACACCTGAAGGCTTGCCCGCGCCTTCAATGATTGTCGTTTCGTCTTTACCAACAATCACCTTACGCGCCGAACCCAAAACTTCCAAGCCAGCGTTTTCGAATGTCAATCCGTGATCTTCAGAAATCACAGTCGCACCAGTCAGCACAGCGATATCACGAAGTACATCTTTACGACGATCACCGAAACTTGGCGCCTTAACGGCTACGGTGTTGAATACACCCTTCAGCTTGTTTAGCACCAAAATACTCAATGCTTCGCCTTCAACTTCATCAGCAATCAAAACCACGTCCTTTTTACCGCTTTGTGCCAATTTTTCCAACATTGGCAAGAATTCTTGCACGCTAGAAATCTTCTTGTCGGTGATTAGAATTGCTGGCTTTTCGTACACAGCTTCCTGGCGACCCGCGTCAGTAACAAAGAACGGACTCACCCAACCCTTATCTAAACTAAAACCTTCGACAACTTCAGCTTCCAGCTCCAAACCTTGACCAGCCTCAACAGTAACCACGCCGTCTTTGCCAACTTTCTCAATAACGCCAGCTATCAATTTACCAATTTCCGCATCTCCCGCCGAAATCGTAGCAACTTCAGCCACGCGGTCAGACTTGCCTTCAATCGGCTCAGCCAGCTTGTTCAATTCTTTAACAATTTCCGCGCCAGCTTGCTCGATGCCTTTTCTAAGTTCCATCGGATTATGTCCAGCCGCAATCAATCGATTTGCCTCTTTCAAAATCGAGTATGTCAACACCGTTACAGTCGTTGTGCCATCGCCTGCTTGCTTGTTCAAATTCTTAGCAGCCTGCTTGATTAAATCGGCACCGACTTTGTAGCCCAGCGTTTCGTCATCGTTTTCTGGCAATTCAATTCCTTCAGCCACAGTTACGCCGTCATGAGTAACCGTTGGACCGCCAAAACCCTTTGCAATCACAACATTGCGACCCTTCGGACCGTAAGTTACCTTAACTGCGTCGTATAGCGATTTAGCACCGCCAAGCACGCGATTTCGCGCATCGTCATCATAAAAAACTTTTTTTGCCATAATTAAACTCCCCTTTTTATCCAACAACCGTTGCTAAAATATCTTCTTCACGAACAACCAAATATTCTGTGCCGTCAATTTTCAAATCCGTAGTCGAATATTCCTTATAGACAATTCGATCACCGACTTTGACGTTCTTCACATCGCCGCCAACTGATTTAACTTCCGCAACTACTGGCTTTTCTTTAGCGTTATCAGGCAAGTAAATTCCGCTCGCTGTCTGAGTCTTTGCTTCTTCACGCACCGCTACAACACGGTCGCCAAGAGGCTTAATAGGTGTACTCACGTTATCCTCCATTTCGTTAACAACGTATCTATTGTAACGCACTAATTTAGCACTCGTCAAGTGTGAGTGCTAATTATCTAGATATTATTCGGTATTATACGATTAGTAGCTCAGGGAAATTATCATCACCATCATCGCCTTTTTCCGATGCAGAGATTCTTCCCGTAAAGGCAACCCCCTTAATAGCAACTTCCCCCATTGTTATAATCATTCTAGTATTTTCACTGCTCTTTCCAACATCAATAGAAGCAGCTGAAAAGGTAGCTTCCTCTTTCTTAGGAACAACACCTCTTCTTTTTGCAATATCATTACCATCAAGATTCCCCTCAATCGTTATTGGAAATTCTGAACCCAACGGATTAGTGCGTAATGTAGCATCAAGCTCCTGAAGATTAGCTGGCTTAATAACTTTATAAGCTTCCATACTCTACCTAGACTGCCCTTCCCAGCGTTCTTTGAGCTTTGCTACGCCTTTGCCTTTCAATGGCAACTATTTCCTTAATTTTTTTCTCATAGTAAGAACATTTACTCTTGATAGTTCTGTCTTCAGGAAGCACTCTACCACAAAAATCATCATCATCAAATTCCGACCAGATTACATAATAACCCGGTCTACGATTCCTTTCTTTTGCCTTATAAGCAGAAATTTTAGTCGCTTTTATATCAATGTTAAATTCAAACCTTTCGCCTTGATCATCGACATAGTGAACACGAATATCTCCTCCATTAAGATCATCTTCAGTACTAGTCATTTCAGCAAGTTCAACTCCCGGAGTCCAGTTTAAGGCACTTTCAGCAGCAATTTCATGGCGCATTCCCTGAATCACAGCATAAAACGACTGACTAGCGTACTCAATCTCCGAGCGAGTATAATTAAGCATTAACATAACCTCATTGATGGAATCCATAGTTTCCTTCATACTACTACACTGCTCTTCATCTATCATAGTACGTATGATTTTATTGAATGTCGTAACTGTTTCTTTACACTTTTTTATCTCTTTGTGAGACATATCACTCTTATGATTATTAAGCTTTACCTGAGCATCAAGCCAATACGGCATAATTTGTATTAATTTCAGAGCTCTGTCTTCGTCTGTTTCATATTGACTTTCTTGTTTACTACGCTGAATATCTATAGCTTTAGACACAACATGCCGCTTTGCCCCTACCGTTTTTAATGCCGTCCCACCTAACTTTGAGCATATTTCCATATACTCAGAAGATCTCGTGACCTCAGCAGCAACCTCACTCAATCTCATTCGCTCTCTATTGGATCTGCTTGTATTCATAACTGCTATAATACCATAAAATCATTAAAAAAGCAACCCCACGCCCTTCTCCCTACTATTCCTCAATCTGTTATAATAACTCCATGCAATTATTCAAACATCTCTTAGAAACAATTCTCGGCTCTTATGTAAAAAAATATCTTAAATCTCATCCCGACGCCAAGCTAATTGCCGTAGTTGGCAGCGTTGGTAAAACTAGCGTAAAATCAGCAACCGCCACTGTTCTATCAGAAAAATTCACCGTGCGCCATAGTCGCGGCAATTTGAATACAACCTTAAGTGCGCCGCTGGAAATCTTAGGCGTAGACGGGCCAAAAAACGCCAAATCTCCCCTAGCCTGGCTAAAAGTCTTCTTCGCAGCACACGCCAGCGTAAAAAACCCCGAATCGCCAGATGTAATTATTCAAGAATGCGGTATTGATTGCCCTGGTGAAATGGCTACTTTTATGCGCTATATTCAGCCCGACATTGCCATAATTACCTCTGTTGCTCCTGAGCATATGGAGTTTTTCAAAAATATGGATACGGTAGCTCATGAGGAATTGTCCATTAGCCAAGTCGCTAAAAAAACCATCTTCAACCTTCACGATATCGATAAAAAATATCATAATCTCATAGTTGGAAATCGCGTGAGTTACGGCGACGAATCCGCTGATGTTTTCCTGGAAATTAAAAAGACTACAGATACTGGTTGTATTGTCAATTTAAAACACTCCGAAGAAACTTCTCAGGATATAAATATTTCTGTATTGGGCAAACACAACATCCGCTCAATCACTGGCGCGGCGGCGGCGGGATTAGCCTGCGGAATGAATATTGAAGAAGTTGCGGCGGTTTTAACAAAAATCAAACCAGTTTCAGGTAGAATGAATATTTTACGCGGCATACGCGGCTGTACATTACTGGACGACACTTATAACGCTAGCCCTATTGCCATGGAAAATTCGTTAAAAACGCTCTATTCCATCTCTGCCAATCATAAAATTGCCGTATTGGGCGATATGAATGAACTGGGCGAAACATCTGAATCAGAGCATAAAAAAATCGGTGAAATTTGCGACACTAAACAGCTAGAATTACTCGTCACCGTTGGTAAACTGGCTAAGAAACACCTCGCGCCAATCGCTAAGAAAAATGGCTGTAAAGTAATTTCTTTTGACACGGCGCTTGAAGCTGGAGAATTCCTGAAAAATAGCGACATTAAAGATACGACAATTCTATTCAAAGGCTCACAGGGCGGCATTTACCTTGAAGACGCCGTGAAAGAATTGCTACTCGACCCAAGCGATGCAGAAAAATTAGTTCGTCAATCACAAAGCTGGAAACAAATTAAAGCGAAATTTTACGACTCTTTTTCTCAATCTCAGAAATAATTTCCTGAACGACCTTCTTGTCATTCCACGGAATTCGCTTGCCATTCACAATTCGGTACTGCTCATGACCCATACCCGTAATCAGAACCGTATCACCACGAACAGCTGACCTCAGAGCTTGATAAATCGCCTGTTTTCGATCAGCAATTTCCGTCATTTTATGAGCCTTTTTCGTTCGCTCAATTCCCTGACGAATCATTGCCCGAATTTCATCTGGATTTTCGTTATAGCTTTCCTCGTCAGTTAGGAAAATCCTATCCGCCAAATTAGCCGCCAGTTCGCCCATAATCGGTCGCTTTGTCTTATCTCTGTCACCGCACGCACCAAACACCAAAGTTAATCGCCCCTTGGTAATTTTATGAGTGGTTTTTAGCAATTTTTCCAGCGCGTCTGGTGTGTGAGCATAATCCACAATAATATCAATTCCAAGCTTATTCTCTACTCGCTCGAATCGTCCAGGAATAGCCTCCAAGTTCGCTACGCCCTCTTGGATATCTTCTAACTTTATTCCCAACAAATACGCCAACGACACCGCAGCCGACATATTCATCACGTTAAATTCGCCAGGCAAATTAGTCGCCAACTCCAAATGAGTTTGATGATCAATCAGCAGACTCGCCTCTGTTCCCTTTTTATATAACTTAACATGCATCAAGTGAGCTTCAGCTTCCGGATTTGTTCCGTAAGTCATTTTCTCACCAGAAGCCGTAAACTTATCAAAATATTCAAACCACTCGTCATCACGATTCAGCACGATATATTTCGGATTTTTCTTAAACAATTTAGCCTTAGCCGCCGCGTAAGCTTCCATCGTTTTGTGATAATCCAAATGGTCTTGAGTCAAATTAGTCATCACCGCCGCCTCAATTGGCACGCCGTCAAACTTATGCTGTGATAAAGCGTGACTTGTTGCCTCTAAAATCACATATTCCACGCCTTCACGCTGAGCCGTCTGGAAAAAACTAAACAGTCTTGCCACAGTCGGCACCGTCGCATTCAAATCATTTATCTTTTCCTTGCCAGCAATTTCAATCACCGCCGTCGTAAATAATGCAGTCTTAAAGCCAGCCTCTTTCAAGATCTCATTGATGTAACAAGCAGTCGTAGTTTTCCCGTTCGTCCCTGTTACTGCAATAATTCTCAAGCCACGAGCTGGATTGCCGTATCTCAGGCTAATCATCTTCGTGCGCGCAACTCTATAGGCGTTTTCGGTTTTTTCCAAAGCTCCTTGAGGTAGCGTTTTTCTAGCAATTTTTACCAACTCGTTTTTCATAATACCCATTTTACCACTTATATTTGCTATAATAAAAACAAATGAGGATTTTGGGAATTGAATCCAGTTGCGACGAAACAGCGGCGTCAATAGTTGAAGATGGCGAACGCTTGCTTTCAAATGTCGTCAATTCACAAATCGATATTCACGCAGAATACGGCGGAGTTATTCCAGAAATTGCCGCTCGTAGTCATTTGGAAGTTGTAAATCCCGTCATTAAAAAAGCTTTGTCTGACGCAAATTGCACTTGGGATGATATCGACGCCATCTCTGTTACTTACGCGCCGGGGCTTATTGGCTCGCTATTAATCGGTACTCTCGCCGCTAGAACTCTCGCTATTATCCATAATAAGCCGCTCTTTAAGATTCATCACGTAGAAGCTCACGTGTACGCCAATTTTATCAATAAGCAATCTGACAATTTATCTCTAACATTGCCGAAACAGCAGCCGTCATTCCCTATGCTTTCGTTGATCGTTTCAGGCGGACATTCGCAACTTGTCCTATTTAAAAATCACGGTGATTATCAGCTTATTGGACAAACTCAAGACGACGCGGTTGGTGAAGCGTTTGATAAAGTTGCTAAAATCATCGGCTTGCCATATCCTGGCGGCCCAGCCATTGCTAAAGCCGCCGAACTTGGCGATCCACACGCGTTCCACTTGCCTATTGCCAAACTATCCGGCGAATACGATTTTTCTTTCTCTGGGCTTAAGACAGCCGTTTTGAGAGCCGTTCAGCACGAAGTCGGTAAAGACTTCACTTTTCCTTCTCGTGAGCTTCCAGCGCTCGTAGATGACGAATTACGACGTAATATGGCAGCGAGTTTCCAATATACAGCCATAAAAACTCTCGTAAATAAAACCAAAAAGGCGTTTGACAATTTCCAGCCAGCCTCCGTTGTAATCGCTGGCGGAGTTGCAGCTAATCAAGAGTTGCGCCGTCAATTACGCGAAGCTTTGCCGATTGACATCGAATACGCCCCTATCCAACTCTGTACAGACAACGCCGCAATGATTGCCACTCTCGGTTATTTCAGATCTCAAATTGACGAACCGACAGATCCATACGACTTAGAAGTTCAGCCAAGTTTATCAATGACAGCAATATAACGTTGTGAGGATTACAACATGAATCAACATTTTCTACAATCATCAGCCTGGGAAAAATTTCAACAATCGCTCGGTCGAAAAGTCTTTCACAACAGAGGTGAAGGATGGGAATATTTCGCAATATTAGAGCACGGCACGGGCAATTCTCGCTTATACTGCCCTTTTGGTCCAACCGCCACTAATGAGAAAAATTTGCAGTTGGCATTAAAAGATCTCGTTGACCTAGGTAAAAAACTTGGCGTTACTTTCCTTAGAGTCGGACCGGTTAAACCCACCTTTTCTAAGGTATTATATGATGAGAATTGGAAGAAAGCCACTTACGTCCATTTGCAGCCAGAACATACGCATATTATCAATCTCCAGCAGCCAGAGGAAGAGATTATAGCAAGCATGGCGCAACCTGTAAGGAATTGTTATAGGAATTATCACAAAAAAGGTGTAACGGTCCATCAATCTCAAAACCCAGACGATATTAAATATTTCTTAGAATTGATACACAAAGTCGCCAAACGAACTGGTATGTCGCCGCACCCAGATTCATATTTTCATAAGCAAGCTGGTTCCCTGCTGCCATCAAAGGACGCTTCATTCTGGTACGCGACATGTGATAATAAAGTAATTGCTACTGCCCTATTTTTCGACTCAAAAACAACTCGAATTTACGCGCATGCAGCAGCAAATTCTACACCAGAATATCGCAAACTTAACGCTGGAACCGCCCTGCTCACCGAAGCGATAATCGATGCAAAACATCGCCAAATGGAGAAAGTCGATTTATACGGAATTGCTCCTGAAAACGCACCAAAAAATCACCCGTGGGCTGGCTTTACGAAATTCAAGCGATCATTCGGCGGCGAAGATGTCTATTCTGGGTCAACCTGGGAACTTCCCTTAAAGCCACTTCAATATTGGCTATATCGAGCATATCAAACGATCAGAAAATAACCTTAATTTCATCCATCACACCACATAAATTTGTGGTATAATTAAGATGTAATATAAACATGTGGAGAAATTAGAGGATTACATAAATAAGGGCTTTTGCACGTGAAAAGCTACTTTGTTTTCTTTTGTCTTTTTTCACATGAAAAACCATGGAATAATTTATGCAGCTAGCTAAACAATACATACCAAACGATTACGAACCGAATATTTATGCCCTATGGGAAACCAGCGGCGCATTAGAGCCAACAGGGGTAGGCAAGCCATATTCAATCATTATGCCGCCACCTAACGCGAACGGTAATCTTCACATCGGGCACGCACTAGACATGAATCTGAAGGATATTCTGATTCGCTATCACCGAATGAAGGGTGACGACGCCGTATTTATTCCAGGTGCCGACCACGCTGGGTTTGAAACTTGGGTTGTGTATGAAAGAGAATTGACGAAGCAAGGGAAGAGTCGCTTCGATTTTTCACGTGACCAACTGTATAGTCAAGTTTGGAATTTTGTACAAGAAAAACGCGGCAATATGGAGCTGCAATTGCGCGCATTAGGTGTTAGTGCATCATGGAAGCATTTGACATTCACTCTGGACGACAAAGTCATCAACACCGTATACGATACGTTTAAGAAAATGTGGGACGACAACTTAGTTTACAGAGGTGAGAGGATTGTTAATTACTGTACCAAGCACCAAACCAGCTTTGCCGACATCGAGGTAGAACATAAGAACGAGAAAGGGAAGTTGTGGAAAATAGCTTACCCGACGCTAGATAAAATTGGCGAGATTATCATAGCTACTACGCGCCCAGAAACTATGCTCGGCGACGTTGCCGTAGCGGTTCATCCAGACGATGAGCGATACAAAAAATTGATTGGAACTCGCATTTTACTGCCGATTGTCGATAAGGAAATTCCTATCATCGCGGACGAATACGTCGACATGAGCTATGGTACCGGTGCGGTTAAGATTACGCCAGCGCACGACCCGAACGACTTTGAAATTGCAAAACGTCATGATTTACCTATAGAGTCAATTATCAGCCCAGAAGGGAAGATGATAAACGTGCCAGCGCAGTTCTTAGGATTAACACCAATAGAAGCTCGCGCTCGAGTTTTGGAGACGTTGGAAGCGCTAGAGCTACGCCGCGGCGAAACTGAAATTGAACACGCCGTTGGACATTGCTATAAGTGTGGCAGCGTGATTGAGCCGATGATTAAAGAGCAGTGGTTTATTAAAACACAATCACTCGCACAGCCAGCAATTGACGCGCTTAAAAAAGAAGAAATTACTTTTTATCCAGCATCCAAGCGCAAAGAGCTAATCGCATATCTTGAGCAATTGAAAGACTGGAATATTTCACGACAGATTCCATGGGGAATACCAATTCCTGCGTTTGTAAATGAAAACGACCCTAAGGATTGGATTTTTGATACTCGCACTAACGAGCAGAGTATTGTTGTAAATGACACAACATATATCAGGGAAGAGGATACCTTTGATACTTGGTTCTCATCTGGTCAATGGCCATATATTGTAACGGATTATCTGACCGACGGCGATTTAGCCAATTATTTCCCAACTGACATGATGGAAACTGGTATGGATATTATGCGCGCATGGGTTTCACGAATGATCATGCTTAGTCTATACCGAACAGGGAAGTTGCCGTTCAAAGAAGTTTATCTACACGGAATGGTCAACGATGAACACAATCAAAAAATGTCTAAGTCTAAGGGTAACGTTATCAATCCAATGGAATTGGTTGCGGAATTCGGATCTGATGCAACGCGCATGGGAGTTATCGCTGGACGGGCGCCGGCTCAAAGTCAAGCTTTCAACAAGGGGTCAGTCATTGCGGCACGTAATTTCTGCAATAAGCTATGGAATATTGCCAGGTTCGTCGAGGCGCAAATTGGCGATAATCACCAAATTGTCGACTTAGAGCCACAAACTCCGGCCGATCACTGGATTATTCGCCAACTGAACGACGCTGCCAACAACATTGCCGTTAGAATAGAGCAATATCGCTTCTCAGAGGCGTCAGAAACTGTTTATCACACCATCTGGGACGACGTGGCTGACTGGTACATTGAATCGTCTAAGACCGCGATCAATCGTCCGTTACTATCTTGGGTTTTGGCAACTTCTTTGAAAATCGCTCATCCATTTGCGCCGTTCGTTACGGAAACAATTTGGCAAACACTCAATTACACCGACGGCATTTTGATGCGTGAAGCTTGGCCGACTCCAGAAAAGTTCGATCCGATTGCCGCTGAGCAATTCGAGCAACTTAAACTTCTGGTCGCTGAAGGTCGCTGGGTGATTGCTGAACTGCCAGGGAATAAGAAATATCGATTGCTATACGGCAACGACAGTCTTATTGCTGACAATCAAGACACAATTAAACATCTTATGCGGCTTGAGGCAATTGAGCACACAGATCAGCCGCGTGGACTGAGATTAGCGGCGGCAAACAGGGAAGCGTGGCTAGATATTGATAGCGAAACTCTGTACCAACATCAGGAAAATTTGGAAATGCGCCTAGCCGAAGCACGTCAGAAATTGGCGGGATTAAAGAAGCGCCTGGAAAATCCAACTTACGTTGAGAAGGCGCCAGTCCACCTTGTCGAGGAAACTCGCGAGCAATTAGCCGAGCAAGAAAAAATCATTACTCGGCTTGTTTCGGAACTGGAAGTAATTAGCTTAAAATAGCCTAGCTTACACCTTCAAAATCAAGATGATATCCGTCAAAAGTATGTTGACCACGAGCGGCATATTTTTGGCGCAATCGCTTCTTATCGTTGTTACGAGGCGTAGTTCGCGGTCGCGCTGAACCTTCTTTCAATACATTTGACAATTGAGAGTGTTCTGGATGAGTATGAGGCTTTGTTTCTGGCATTTTTATTTCATCCTTAACGTCACTTTGAACGCTATATGTTTTCCAAGATGACAAAAACGCTTTATCGACGTTGGTATCGTGCAGCAGCACACCAAACGCTACATTCAAACTGACAAACATAGTTGTAACGGTGAAAAACTGTTGTACTAAATTCATTTTTATTCTTTCTTTTTGTATCTATTTTTAGAATACTGATTACAATGCTAGCATAAGCTTTGTTTTTTGTCAAGTATATTTCCCAGCATAGAAATAGTCATCCTGAATTTTACAGAGAAAATGTTTAGTATAATGGAGTTTATGGGATATATAATTTCCATTAAGGCCGCACTAATCCTTTTTCCAATTTTGGCGTTTCTTATTACATTGCCATATATGATTGCAAACTATCGAAAATACGGCTCCGTCAATAAGCTGCGGACTTTGATTTTCTATTCCTTTATTCTGTATTTATTAACTGTGTATTTCTTAGTTATTTTACCGTTACCAAATCCAGAATCCGTTCACACGACTTACGCGGAAAATCTAAATTTAATTCCGTTTTCATTCGTCGCAGATTTTATAAAGAATAGTCCACTTGTATTAACAAATAGTTCAACTTGGATTACGGCGATAAAACATTCCACTTTTTACGTTCCTGCTTTCAACGTTTTAATGCTCATTCCGTTCGGAATTTACCTGCGCTACTATTTCAAATGTAGCCTTAAAAAAACGTTGTTATTAACAGCTATTTTAAGTTTATTCTTTGAGCTAACTCAATTATCCGGGCTTTATTTCATCTATTCAGGACCTTATCGATTATCCGACGTCGATGATATCATCCAGAACACGATAGGCGGATGCATCGGTTACTTTCTGGGCTGGTTTGCGACATGGCTACTTCCGTCCAGGGAAGAAATAGATGAAAAATCCCTTGAGGCGGGTTCGCGAGTTTCTGCAGTCCGCGTTAGTTTATCTCTAATAATCGACGCTGTTATCATCCGTATTCCTTACACCGTATCAAAAACCCAACTTCCGTTTTCGCTATTTTTAGCCCTCTATTTTAGCCTAATTCCTCTACTGAATGGTAAAACTTTTGGTAGCGCATTATTAAAGTTTGGGTTAACATTTGAAAATAAAAAATGGATTCGCACAATTTTCAGAGGAATCTTACTCACGATATATTTTTGCATCATTCCCGCAGGCTTGTTTTACCTAGCGAATGAATTTAATAAGGAAGCAGATTCGCTATTGTTTCTCTGTCTGCTCGCAATTGCGTTCTTAGCATTCGTATTATTCGTATTAATTACAATTGTCGTAGCGCTATTTAACCGACGTTTTATGTTTGATCGTCTATCTGGCGCAAGTTACGAAAGTACGATTCAAGTCAAACAAGAGAAATAAAATCTCCATCATAACCAATAAAAAATAGGAGACCCATATGAATCTCCTATTTTTCAAATTCAATAGCGCTATCTTGGCGGAAGGGGAGGGATTCGAACCCTCGGTACGTTTTACCGCACGCCGGTTTTCAAGACCGGTACCTTCAACCACTCGGTCACCCTTCCGTACTATCTCTGAATTTTGGCGGAGGAGGGGGGATTCGAACCCCCGCTACAGATCTCTCCATACTAACGATTTAGCAAACCGTCCCCTTCAGCCACTTGGGTACTCCTCCAAATTCACTATTTAGTGTACCATAGAAGTGTAATTATTAATAGCTTTATTGCAAATAGGGTATAATAGAATTATGGTAAAAGGATATATTTCTAAAATTATAACAGGATTACTTACAATCGGATTCGGCGTAGCTTTAGTAACTGCTCCAGTTTCCGCATTAGGTGAAGGCGGTGCGCCAGCCGGAATCAACGCAGCACGCGGCGACAATACGCCATCTAACTTAGCTAATGGCGATTCATCAATCGTAAGGCGAGCCATCAATATTATGCTATTTGGCGTCGGCGTCTTAAGCGTCGTTATGCTAATCTTCGGCGGTTTCCGCTATGTAATATCTGGCGGTAAAAAAGAATCCGTCACAAACGCCAAAAACACAATTTTATATGCAATCATCGGTCTACTAATCGCAGTCTTTGCTTACGCCATAATTAACTTCATCCTCGGCGCAGCTTTAAGCGGCGGATCAACCACTAACGTTTAATTGTTCACTAATTCTCATCGTGATATACTAACGTCATGAACGATAGTCCAGAAAACCAAGACTTTGAAACGCCATCACCTGACAGGATTGATTTAACCGAGCCAATAGCTTGGAACGCACCAGAAGGCGTGCAGGTTCAACGCGGTAAATTGTGGTATGTGTTTTTTGTCATTGTGCTGATAGGATTAATGGCTTTAGCGATTTTAGTGTTTAAGAACTGGACTTTCGCAGTTTTACTGCCAATTATGGCTGTAGCCTTGTTTGTATTATCAAACAAAACTCCTCAAATAATAAACTACGCGATTAGTCCCAAAGGTATTTACATCGCCGATGTTTTACACGATTTTAGCGAATTTCGCGCATTTGGATTAATTCACGAAAACAACCAACATTCGATTCTATTATTGCCAGTAAAACGATTTTCGCCAGGTTTAACTATTTACTTTTCCGAAGCAGAGGGCGAGAGAATTGTCGATATGCTCGGAGCACGCCTACCAATGCAAGAAATTAAACCAGACGCCTTAGAGAAGTTTATTCGGCTGATAAAGCTATAGCTTGATTGACTATATTTTATGTGGTAGAATACAAAAGTTCAGTGCTTTATAGCAATGAAGGTACCTTATATTTTTTGTTGCGGCCAATCGTTTTTTTTCGAAAGGCTGTATGCACCCGTAGCTCAGCTGGATAGAGCGCTGGCTTGCGGAGCCAGAGGTCGTAAGTTCGAATCTTGCCGGGTGTACCACATTAGCTTTATGGAGAGGTGCAGGAGTGGTTGAACTGGCCGCTCTCGAAAAGCGGTATGGGGCAACTCATCGAGGGTTCGAATCCCTCTCTCTCCGCCATAGATATTATGAAAATCACCATTATAACAATCGGAAAAAAGCACGAAGCCTGGGTTCAGCCAGGCATTTTTCGTTTTTTAGAGCGTCTACGAGCACCTTTTGCTGCGGAAATGATTATTCTACCGCATTCAAGCTTTGAAGGCGACAGAGCGCGCCAGGAAGAGTCTGAGCGTATTTTTTCACGCCTTAATTCGGATGACTTCGTTATTTTGCTCGATGAGCGCGGTAAAAACTTATCGTCACCAGAATTATCTAATTTAATTACAGATAACATCAATAAGCATATTATTTTTATTATTGGTGGCGCTTACGGAGTTACTAGCGACTTGCGCCAAAAATCCAACGTCGTCTGGTCGTTATCGAACTTAGTATTTCCACACCAATTAGTTCGTCTTATTTTAGCTGAGCAATTATACCGCGCCCAAGAAATCCATCGCGGCAGTCATTATCATCACTCATAGCTTCGGACGCCCATGCCTGGCAATAACCGCAATTTCCACGTGTTTAGCGCCATTTTTTCTAAAACATTCCGCCGCCGCCAACACAGTTGAGCCAGTCGTAAAGATATCGTCAATAATGATATATCGCTTATTTTTATCAACTTTACCCGCAATTTCAAAAAACTCCTTTGCTTGACGTTTTCTCTGAGTGGAAGACTTCGTAAAGTGCTGAGTTACGTTATTCCTACGCCGAAGCAGGGAACGACATTCTATTTTTCTACGTCGAGATAATTTAATAGCAATTTTTCGGATATGATCAAATCCACGACGCCGAATATTCTTAGAAATTGTAGGAATTGGAATAATTACTGTTTCTGACGGCAATTCAGGCAGAGCTTCGTCTAAGAACTCACTTAACAATCCAGCCGCTGCCTGAACGCGACTGAACTTATAATCATCAATAATCTTTGCGACAACACCTGTACGTCGTGAAAAGCACCAGATCATATCACAGGGGAGCTTATGTTTTTTACATAAGTTGCCATTCTCCAATAAATCACCACATAATACACACATATCATACTTCCGACTCATGATGTATTTTTTACAATCTAAGCATAAAATACCACCCGTTTTACCACACTTATAACAGTGGTGAGGAGCGATGATTGATAATAGCGCGTCAAACATTGTAATTTTTACGTTTTAAGCCTTTCTCTGTTGATTATAACGCACATTACAGTTATACTAATAAAGACTTTGTCAATGAGCCTATTATAAAAGTGGAGGAAATTATGGCCCGAAAGCAAGATGATACATTACTAACAGAACAGGAATTGGCTGCGGCGTTTATTGACGATGATAACGACGATCTGCTACCTGGTTTTAACGACGACAATAATAGAAGCAACAGTACACCAACAACACGATCCGATGACAATTGGGAAGATGAAGCTGATGATGCAATGGGTCAATTAGCTGTTGACGTTTTTGAGACAGAAAATAACCTAGTTATCAAAGCTCGTACTGCCGGCGTAGATCGAAACGACCTAGACGTAAGCATTTCTGACGGCATCTTAACAATTAGCGGCACACTGTCTAGCGGTGACGAAGCAGATGTTCGCCAATGGCACATCCAAGAGTGCTACTGGGGCGAATTCAGTCGTACATTAGCATTGCCAACCGCTGTAAATGAAGAAGGCGTTAAGGCAGAATTAAAAGATGGTGTTTTGACAATTACTTTTGAAAAGATAAAGCAAGAAAAAGCAAAGAAGATTCAAGTTCTGTAAAAAATCATTTCACAGAAAATACCGTCACAAGTTGGCGGTATTTTTTTAGCCACAAAAAAAGAACCTCGTCAGCGAGGCTCTTTTTTACCGGTAGGGTAGATTAACCCTTAAACTTATCGATAACCATATTGACGATTGCGTATGCTAAAATAGCGATCACCAAACCGACAATTGCGTACAAAACTGTGTTCTTAGCCGCCTGAACCTTATTGCTATCACCGGCTGAAGTAGTGTAGCGGATACCACCCCAGATAAGCATAATAACGCTCAATGCACCAACGGCAAACAAGAATATATTTACAAATTGCTTAACCAAAGTTTGAGGATCTGAAGCGGTTTCACTCACACCTTCTCCTCTTGCACTGCTTACACCATTAGTTAAGGTAAAATCACTTTCAGCGCTTGCAGCTGGAGCTACAGCCAAAGCAACAGTTGGTACTACCAGTAGTCCCGCCAAGATTAATTTTAATTTATTCATTGTTATTTTCTCCTTGTTTAATGATATTACTATTATACATTTTTATCTGTTATTTGCAAAACTAATTAGCCTTTACCTCAATTCCGAATTGTCTCAAAATCATCTTAACTATAACCCATGCAAGAACAGCTACAATTAAACCAACTATCGAATAAGTGAGAGCAGTTTGAGCAGACTTCGTTTTTGCGGCATCTCCAGCTGAAGTGATATAGCGAAATCCGCTAAAGATAATCATAGCAACAGATAAAATACCCACAGCCCACAGTAGAAAATTAATCAATATACTTATTAATCCACCTTCACCTGCAATGCTTTTATTTTCCATATCCGCCGTAGTAGCAGTTTTTATACCTTTCTTTACGACGCTATTAGCAGCTTGCGCGGAAACGTTTGTCGGAAGAGAAGCTACTGATATGGCTGAAAATCCAAACACCGAACAAGCTACAATTAACGCCGATAATATCATTTTTTTCATTTTTACTCCTTATTATGATTACTAGATTCATCATGTTTGACGGGCTTATTAAACCCATCAAACACAAAATTGACAATCGCCGAAGCAAATACAGAGACTATTAAGCCAACGACAGCATATAAAATAGTACTCCTAGCTTTTGCAGCCTTCTGAGCATCACCACTGGAAAGCGCAAATAAAATACCACCAATAACTATCATAATAATCGAAATAGCACCGACAGCCATAAGTAGAACTTCAACGATAGTTTTTATAATACCGCCCACTTGATCTCCGCCGCTATCTTTATTTTTACAATAGACAGAGTTTTCATTTTCCTCTGAGCAAATATTAATACCGTTAGCTGCAGATACCACTGGAGTAAACACACCAAGGAGACTAACCATCAACATTCCAGCTGTCAGAATTTTCGTAAAAATCTTCATTTTAAACCTTTCCTATAATATAACCTGTTATAGCAATCGCGTTAGCAATAATTACCAAACCGATGACTGCATATAGAATAGTATTCTTTGCGCTAGCCGTCTTAGCTGGATCGCCAGAAGACAGGGAATAGTTTATTCCAGCAATAATCACCATAATAACAGCCACGACACCAGCCACCCAGAGTGCCAAATTAACAAACTTCATAATATCTACATCATTATTCTGTGGCACACCAAGATCATCTGCCTTTCCTAATAATCCAGCAAAAAATTCCATATATCTCATTTTATACCCCTATCTTTGATGATATAAAGTTAACCAACGCAACAGAAGCTAGGGCAATAACCAGACCGATCGCGGCACTCATAATAGTTTTTCGCCCATGAGCAGCCTTATCTGGAGCGCCGTTACTAGTCATCATCAAGAAACCACCGTACATAATATACCCAACGGTCGTGTAGCCAATAAGCTGCAATAAATCATCAACGATATTAAGCACGATTTTCCAGATAAAATTTGCCTGTGAATCAGCGTCTGAACCAGGATCTTTAATAGAACAGTCGTCTTTCGTTAATCCGTCATACCACGGCTTCAATGTTAAAATTCTGCCTTTTTTATCACATTTATTACTTTCAGCAAAAGAAGTATCTGGGAAAGTTAAACTCGCCCCAAACGACCCTATAATCATTAAAGACATTGCTATTATAATTTTCTTCATCAATCGAAAACTCCTCCTGGAATAATAAAGTTAGTAATTGCCACCATAAACGCAAACATTATTATCCCAATAACAGTATTAGTCCAAACTTCACGCGCTTTTTTTATCTTATCTGGACTACCCTCAGAAGTGGTATATAAGAATGCCCCATATATAACAGCACCAACCGCCGCGACCAAAACTCCAGCGGTTAAGATTTTAATAACTTGCTTGATTATGTTGATAATTGCTGTGCTGCCTTCGCCGTCACAAGAAATAACAGAGGTTTCCGCGCCACCACATTTGGCAGCCAAAGCTATTCTGGGTATAAAAACACTTCCTGCGATTACTGTTGCGATAAATATACTGATTACAATATTTCTTTTTGTCATAAAATTTTCTCTTATACCTAAATTGTAAAATAGTCAAGCGAAAAAAGCAAACATTTTCCTTGAAAAGACAGAAGTAATCTGATAATATAAGGGATATTGATATGCGCTCGTAGTGAAGTTGGCCTATCACGCCTCCCTGTCACGGAGGAGATCGCCGGTTCGAATCCGGTCGAGCGCGCCACAGATAATTCACCCCTTGATAGGGTGTTTTTTTATGGAAAATATACCATTTTTATTGCATTTTTGTATAGTTTATGTTATGATATAGCCAATTGGACTGTAAGGTCTAAGGAATTTTTATAATAAAATATCTGACAATGTCAGAGGAAGGATCCCAAGCGTTATGGTTCGAAATCGTGAACAATTTAACCCAAGTGATTCAGAGATACAACTTTCAACTTTACTTAAAGAAAAGGCCTTAAAGGGCATCGCTACAGCGGCAGCATTGTTAGCTGCAGTAGCTCCACTGTCAGCCTGTGGTGAAAGCTACAGTGAGCCAACTCCAGATACAACATCCACGTCGCAAGAAACTCAAGATCCTACACCTTCAGTAGAAGAGACAAGCTCTCCATCACTATTAAAAACCCCAGAGCAGGTACGACAAGAATACAGAGAAGTTATGCCTCAAAAACCCGTAGATGTTGACGAAACGGCAGATAAGCTAAATAGAGGTGAAGAACCGTTAGAAACATTAACAGAATTTATTAAAAAACAAGGCTTTTCATTTCCGCATATAGACGAAAAAATCCCTACACTTCAGAATTGTATTTCAGTTGAAAAAAAAGATGCTGCAGATAAATTAGGCTCTCAAGTAGGGTCAGTAATTGCTGTGACAAGTATGTTGCAAAACCCAGAATATGGTCTTGACAAAACATCAGTAAATACTATTACCGATTCTATGGCAGAAACTTTTGTAGACGAGGATTATCGTCAAGGTTTTAAGGATTCCATGTATTACCTTGGAAAATCTATAGGATATAACCTAGATCATCCAGATGATGACTATCCCGTTCCTGCTCCTGTTCCAGGAACTCAAGCTTCTGCCGTTTTACAGGCAAAAGCTAGTGAAGGGGGGTGCTACGGAGCATGGTATCACGGCAAAGACTTGAGGAATCCCTATGGGACCGGTGCTGGAGATGTGCAAATCGATAGGTACGGAATTTTTGGTACTAATTTTTATCAGCTTGATGGGTTCAACAATTATTCAGGAGATGTTGAACCAGACAGTTTACTTAAGGCACTGGTTACTCACCACAAAAAAGGCGATAATCTATATGGCGACAATAGCCATAGCACCAATGCAAATCTAGGCGAAGGCGCATGGATAATACACATGGAGAACAGCTCCGAATTCAACTACAATGAAGACGGCAAAGAGACGACAATAAAAGTCCAAGATCAATAAAGTACTTATTTTGTATAATTATTTGCATAATCACCTTCATATATGATTAAATGAAGGTGATTATGTTTATGAGTGGGTACGATCGTAGAAACGTCTTTAAGAATATAGTTTTATATTTGTGCGTAAGCGCCTTATTTATATTACCAATTTCTACGCTATTAACCTCTTTACCTGCATTTGCCGCTGGGTATTTTGACGGTCTCAGTACTCAAGAAAAATATAAGTTCTATGTTTATGCGCGCGCATTAGATACATGTTTTGTCCGTGCGGGAAGTAAGGCGCCCAACAGCAACGTAGAGGAGCTGAAAAAGGGAAAAATATTTAATAACGTTGGCGACGGAGCTTACGTAGGAACTTTTCCAGGCTTTACAGGATACAATAACTCGGGAGGATATTTTGATTGCAACTCAGCTGAACTTATGAGTACAGCTGTTAGTCAATTCAATATACAGCCACAAGGAAGATCCTCCGCTGTAGAGGTATTGCTTTGCAAAATAGGATACAGGAGAGGCACTAACTACACCCTGTCCGAAGACGAATGTATAAATGGAAGTGGTGCATTTGGTAAAAAAAAGAAGTCTGCAGGAGGAAAAGATGATAGACAAGACGACGTTAACATATATTCAAAAGGGAAGATATTTGAAGTACTAACAAATTTATCAGGTTATAAAAATGGTATAGAAAACTCCGATCCTAGCATAAAATATCTTGTCTCAAGGTCCATGATAAAAGGTTGCGTAAAAGACGACAATCCTCAACCTCAACGACACAGCTCAAAAGATTGGGAAATACCAAATATAGATGGTAACGGAAATTTGACTAACTCATATTACCTACCTGGCGACGGGCAGGGTTATAATGTGGGTGGATCAAATAACCGTGAATGGCCACAGAAGCATTATGACGCAAATATTTCTGAATGGCAGTGTATGAATATATACCAGCGCCTAGTGGAGTCAGCGCCAAAGTATCAAGAAGCTCTAAAACAGTCAGCCACAGACACTGCATGCGCGGGGCTGGCGGGGGAAGAGCTAGAGGCCTGTAAAGACGGAATAGAACATAAGGGTGATTCTGAATACTGCAAAACAAAATACAAGAGTGACGACAAAAAACTAAACGCCTGTAAGCAAGGTCAGTCTGCAAAGGTGGAGAATCCTGACGCGTCAGACAAAGAAGATAAAAAGGACTGCGGAGATGTGCTGGATAGCGGACTATTGGGATATTTTATATGTCCAGTGATAAACGTCGCTATTAGTTTTGCGGATGGGGCTTGGTCTATTTTTGAATTTCTTCTAATCAACAACCCCCTTGATAGAAGTGGAGCCTATTACGACTCGTGGACAAAGGTGCGCGATTTAGCTAACGCTATATTAGTCGTTATATTTTTAGGAATTGTTATATCTCAGGTATCAAACATTGGAATATCCAATTACGGTATCAAAAAAATGCTACCAAGACTTGTTATTGTGGCGGTAGCTATTAATATATCTTACTATCTCATGCAGGTGATAATTGATATTGCTAATATCACCGGTAAAAGTATAGACGGTATATTTAGTGGATTTGAATCATACTCTGGGCTTAAAGCAGCAAATGGATGGTCTGTATTATTAGATTCTATACTTCTTTCTGCTACCGTTGCTGGTAGTGTTGGAGTCACCTTAGCGGCTGGTGCAGTATTGGGTTGGCCTGCCATAATATTGTTCTTGGGCGCCATGATCATCCCAGCAATTATTGGAATTATAGCAGGCCTGTTAGCACTACAAGTAAGATCTATGCTTATTCCTATATTGGCTATTTTTTCTCCTGTAGCTTTAGTGGCTTGGGTATTGCCAAATACTCAAAAACTATTTGACAAATGGAAAAGCATGTTTACTGGATTGGTTTTTCTTTATCCTCTAGCATCTATATATTATGGCGGACTAAAGTTTGCAGCTTCACTCACGCTAGGAGAAGGGGAGTCTAGTAGCATACAGAGACTCATGGCTTTAGCTGCACTATTTATTGGAACATTTATGGTAGCTGTTATAGCTATAAAATCCAACTCAATCATGGGCAAAATCGTAGGTGGCATTGGTGGCTTTGCTAATAAATTGGGTGTTTCACGGCTTGGCGGATTAGTGTCAAATACAGCTTCAGGCATGATGTCATCTAGGAGGGCAGAGTTTTTAAGTAAGGGTATAGGTGGACGAAAAAATCCATTCACTATCGGCGCCCATAAAGCCATGAAGCGGTTCAGCGACAATAAAAAACTTCGTCAAATTGATCAAGCAAACTATGAAGCATACGCAGATAGAGGGTTCAAAGAATCTCTTGCCTCTGGAAAATATGATAGCAGACTGCGTAGCTTAGAATTGCCTGGATCAAAGGCGCGAATTCAAGAGATGACTCATTCATTAATTTCTACAGAAGTTAAAAACGCACAAATAAGTTTCGGAAATGCTTCCATACAAGAATTGAAATCTGCCTTATCTGATGCCATCAAAAACGGAGACGATGTAAAAGCTCGAGCCGCACAAAACATACTCTTGTCTAGTCGAGGTCCAGGGGGTATTGACGCACATAATCAGGCGATTAGTGAATCTGAAAGCTACATGAGCGACGACATGGGTGCGAAACTTAGAAGCAATATTCAAGAGTCTAATAGCAGTGTATTCGATAAGGACCCTGGATTACTAAAGTGGGCAAGCGGACAAGGCTCATCTATGGACGGTGCTCATAATGCGGCAGCGAGAGAGTCTATTTCCCTAGATAAATTTACTGGTATGACAAAAAGTTCCCAGCTTGATAGGATTAACGGTGGCGGTATAAGCAGTGACCAAGCGACAAGTGCAATAAACCCATCAGGATCAACTTTTTCTAAGCTTGACCCAGAAGTCGTTCAAGCATTAAATAAAATTGCTAATAATGAGAATAATAATGAGAATAATAGTAGTTCTGGGGGGGGAATAATTATTGCTACATCTCAAGAAGATGTAAGAAAGGCATTAGAGGATTCTAGACGATGAGGTAGCTAGACGCATGCTTCATACGCTCTCTCTTGACTTTTTCCATCAAAAATGCTAATATAACACCAGATGGAGTGGTTAATTTCCCGTAAGCAGCTTCTTAACAAGTGGCTGCAGTGGTTTGTATTGCTGATAGCAGGGATGCTGGTGGGCATTTTTCTTAATACCCTAACGCACTCAACCTCTGTTTATGCTGTAGATGCAGAATGGAGTGGTCATAATTTAACTTACAACAAAGAAAAATATACAAAGGTAAGTGATGATAAAAAGATCAAACAATTCAACCTACCTGATAATTCGCTTGTTTATGTTAATGAAGATAAGAATAAAAAAGAAACCAAGGTTATTTATTTCCCAGCAAACGAAATATCTTCGTTAAGTTCCGCAACTTACGCAGTTTATTCATTTACGCCACCGAACACCTATGAACAAACCAGTAACTCAACTATTTCAATTGAATCTCCCTCAGAAAATTCAACAGGTACTTCCTGTGATGTGCAGGGAATAGGGTGGATTATCTGTCCACTCTCCAACTGGCTGGCTGATGGCATAGACTATATGTACAGTGCGCTTCAGGAGTTCTTAAAAACTAAGCCATTAGAAACAACCAACCAAAATAGCGGAATTTATCTGGCGTGGGTCATTATGCGCAACATCAGCAACGTGGCGTTTATCGTGGCGTTTTTGGTGATTATCTACTCACAATTAACCTCTGTAGGAATTAGCAATTACGGCGTTAAGAAAATGCTCCCTAGATTAGTAATTGCGGCGGTGTTGGTCAACTTATCATTTACGATTTGTGCTATTTTACTGGATCTGTCAAACATAGCCGGCTACGCTTTCCAGGACGCTTTTATGGGAATTAAAAACACAATATCCACCGTAGGGGAAAATACAAGTACATGGACGTGGTCAGAAGTTATCAGTACAGCACTGTCAAATGGAGCGCTGGCGGTAGGAGCAGGATACGCCGTATCACTAGCACTTACTACGGAATTATTACCGATGCTAGTACCTGCCGCGACATTAGCTGGCTTAACTTTACTATTCGTACTCCTAATTATGGCGGCTCGCCAAGCACTTATTATTATACTAATTATAGTTTCACCACTAGCATTTGTTTGCTACTTACTGCCCGGAACAGAAAAGTGGTTTAAAAAATGGCGAGATTCATTCTTAACAATGCTAGTATTTTTCCCAGCATTTGCTGTAGTATTCGGTGGGGCTCAACTGGCGGGAATAATAATTATACAAAATGCCTCTGGCTCAAATGGCGCAATAATGCATATACTAGGCATGCTGGTTCAAATAATACCTTTGGCTATAACTCCTCTAATTATGAAGTTCAGTGGCGGAGTATTAGGTAAATTTGCTGGAATTGTCAACGACAAAAACAAGGGCTTATACGACAGGTCTAAGAACTGGGCTAAAGATCGCCGCGAAACTATTAAAAACAAGAAGTTGGCTAATCCCAATATGGCGCGATTCAACCCAAATCGTTTACGCCGTTGGGCAGATCATAACAGTAGATTACGTAAAAAAGACCTGGAAACTTCACAGAAAAATGCCGAGAATTCATTTAGAGATACAGCCAGGTATAAGAAGTTAGACTTAGAAGCCAGACAGGCTTCCAGGCGTGCAGATCTGTTATCCGCACAAGATGATAATCGCTACACCGAAGCTACACTGGGTCATGCACCAACTGATACGTATGGGAAGAGACCTCTGTACGATCGTGCTCTACGAACCGTGTCAGCTACCTATGCAACTCGACAAGATTTGAAAGCTCATCAGCAGCAAACTGCATTTATGAATGACATTAAAGACCTAGAAACCGAAATTGCAACAGCAGGTCTGATTAAGAATAATGCTCAACGTCAACAGCACAGTGAATTTGCAGAGCAATTGAAAAACAGCAAGGAACTTCAAGAGAAGGCTGGCGGCAACGTATTCAAAGATGCAAATGGCAATTTGATTGGTGTAAATGCGGCCTTAGCTTCAGCCATAGCAACCAGTCGTAGCGAATATGCCAAGTCTGTTGATGAAGCTCATCAGATTATGAAGCATTATAAGCTGAGCGCTGGGCAAAGACAAAAGATAGCTTTAGGCAATTCCGTGACGCTTTCAGATGGAACAGTACTGGATAGTAATAACATATTTGTACGTGAAGCCGCAATTGAGGAGCAGATTAAATACGGTACCGCAGCAGAAGTCGCCGAGCTTCTTAGCGAATTACCGCCAGAATTCTATTCTTCTGCAGCTTCAGCGCTAGCGGAATCTGGTGTAAGGAATAAGGCGTCCTTTATGGGAGGTAAGCTCATCGATGATATGCTGAAGGGCGATATTAATAACAGGGGAGACCTAATGAACCACTTTGCTGAATGGCTACAGGGCGGTAAATACAAGCCTGAGACCTTAGCGTCTACGGATGCTGATGCCGTTAAATTGTTAATAGAAGCTGTAAATAATACATCTATTATTACTGATAAGAAACGTCAAGATCTTAAGAAAGTCATCAACACAATTCTTACCGATAAGAGGTTGTCAGCTAATGCAACTGACGCAGCCAAAGAGGAATTTAAGAATTTCCTAAACATACTATAATAGCTGTGATTTTGATATAATATAAGCAGTATGTCGGTGTATAAAGTTCCTCAAGATGTCGAGGCGGAGGACAAACTGCTCGGGCCGTTTAGTTTCCGACAGTTTGTGTTCTTAATTATAGCTGTTATCGGAATCGCTATTGCGTACGGTTTGAGTACAATTTTACTACCTTTGGCAATAATTCCTGTGCCGATAATTTTATTCTTTGGAGCGCTAGCTTTACCGCTTAAAAAAGATCAACCGATGGAAGTTTATTTGGCAGCAGTCATTTCTTTTATGCTAAAACCAAAAAAGCGTCTATGGCAGCCTGATGGAATTGAAAGATTGGTCGAAGTTATCGCGCCAAAAGTCGAGGAGAAGACTTACGGTAATAATTACGATCAAGCCGAAGTTCAGCGAAGATTGTCATATTTGGCGAATTTGGTAGACAGTCAGGGTTGGTCAATTCGTGGCGTCAATAATCCAAATAGTTCAATGCGTGCCGATTTATTCAACGAAGGACAGGCAGCTAACGACATATTGGATGAAAATAGCACTACGGCACAAAATATCAATCACTTAATAAATCAGTCAGATGTTCGTAGGCGACAAGAAGTCATCCAAAAGATGCAAACAGGACAATCCGCTACGCCGTCTCCCGCGCAGCCACCGCAACCATCCCAACCAGATAATCCTGCTCCAGCCACACCGCTACAAATGAATCCGTACCCAACAATGCGTCAATCTGTATTAAATCCAGCGTCCGAACGGCCTGCCGCGAGCGCTCCGACTCAAACTCGACCGACACCCACGCCGCAAACTAGCGTAAACGAGGTGTCACCTGCTATAATAGAACTGGCAAATAACCGTGACCTCTCGATTGAAACGATTGCGCGTGAGGCAAATCGAATTCAGCAAGAAAATAAATTATCAGATGAGGAAGTGGTGATTTCACTACGTTAGGTGGGGTTTATGCAACCAGAGTTACAAAATCAACAATCTTATCAGCAGGTTCCGCAAACCAATGCGGCTCTTCCTAATGTCCCTCAGCAATCACCAGGGGCAATTGGTTCGGAACCAAATCCAACTGCGCCGTCTCCAGATAAAACCCCTGACGACAAAAAGCAAAAAGGACCAATTAGCACCCAGAATACGCTGCTTTTCTCTGAAATGCGCGAAAATATGATCATCATGAGCGACGGTAGTTTTCGAGCGGTAGTAGAATGTGAATCAATCAACTTCGACCTTATGAGTTCACGCGAAAGAGAGGGAATTGAGTTCAGCTATCAAAACTTTATCAACTCTCTATATTTCCCAATTCAAGTCCTTATCCGTTCACGCCGCGTGGACATTGGTCCGTATCTGGACAGATTGGCTGAAATTCGCCGCAATCAAGATAATATGCTCCTCAACGTCCTAATGGACGATTATATGGATTTCATTGATATTCTGGCACAAGAGGCAAACATTATGGATAAGAGTTTTTATGTTGTCGTTCCATATTATCCAGCTGGCGAGGAAAATGCCTTCAAGCAACAGACTAAGGGATTGTTCAATAGCTTCTTCAGCGGAAAAAAAGAGGCAACCGTAACAAAAATTGACCAAGTTACTTACACCAAAGCCAAAGATGAAATTAAAAACCGCATTGATTCGGTTATGAACGGACTATTCCAAATGGGCGTAAAAAGCTGGCAACTAAACACCAGGCAACTGGGTGAGCTATTCTACACTTCATATAATCCCGACACGTCGTCACGTGAATCGTTAGAGGACATTGACCCGAGCGAGCTTACGACCACTTACGTAACTAAGGGAACTGGTCCGTCACCGAGAGGAGGAAGGTCATAATGGCAAAGAAGAAATTAGATGCCGTTGATATTGCTGCTCAGCAACGAGCACGAGAACAAGCCGAAGTCGAACAGGCCTTCTTAACCGGTGTTCGAACTTTGCGTGATTTTATTGCGCCAAGTAGTATTGAGCTTCATTCCGACCATTTCCGACTTGGCTCAAAATACGGTCGCACAATGTATGTTTATGGCTATCCTCGTCAAATTTACACCGGCTGGCTTAGTTCGATAATTAACATCGATGAGGTGCTGGATATTAGTATGTTTATCTATCCAGTTGATACGCAAATTGTCCTGAATAACCTGCGTAAAAAAGTTACTCAGCTGGAAGCAACCATGAATATAAACATGGAAAAGGGAAAGGTGCGCGATCCAGGCTTGGAGGCAGCATTGCAAGACGCCGAAGAATTGCGCGATCAATTGCAGATTGGCGCCGAAAAGTTCTTCCGCTACGGCTTATATATTACGCTTTACGCCGACAGCTTGGACGAGCTAAACTTCATCCAGCATAAAATTGAAACTATTTTTGGCCAGCAATTGGTGTTCTCAAAAGTAGCTTCCAGCCAGCAGGAGCAGGGATTGAATAGCTCTATTCCACAATTGACCGATGAACTACAGATTCGCCGCAACATGAATACTGGCGCAATTTCAACCAGCTTCCCATTCACTTCAGCCGATTTGACAGACAATAAGGGCGTACTTTACGGAATTAATATGCATAATAATGGCTTGGTGATTTTTGACAGATTCTCTCTGGAAAACGCCAATATGGTCGTGTTCGCTAAGTCTGGTGCTGGTAAATCATTTACCGTTAAGTTGGAAGCTTTGAGAAGCATGATGGTTGGGGCTGATATTGTGATTATTGACCCAGAAAATGAGTACCAAAAACTATGTGACGCGGTTGGTGGCAGTTATATTCGATTGAGTTTAAGTAGTGACACGAGGATCAATCCGTTTGATTTGCCGCGTGTTATTGACACTGATGAAGCAGATGACGCACTGCGAGCTAACTTGGTTACGTTACACGGACTACTCAGGCAAATGCTAGGCGGTGCAGGAGTAGGAGCCGGCGGGCAAGTCGTAGCAGGACTATCACCAGCAGAAGAAGCTGATATTGATCAAGCATTGATTGACACTTACGCACGTGTTGGTATTACTTCAGACCCATTGACGCACAATTCTACGCCACCAACAATTTCTGACTTATACGACACTTTGCTTCATATGGGCGGAACTGGACCAAGTCTGGCTCAGCGACTCCGTAAGTTTACCTCTGGAACGTTTGCGGGAATATTTTCACAACAGAGTAATATTGATATTAATAATAATATGGTCGTCTTTAACATTCGCGACTTGGAAGATGAGCTGCGACCAACGGCGATGTATATTGTTCTGAACCACATCTGGAATATTACGCGTACCGACCAGAGGAAACGTATGCTGATTGTTGACGAGGCTTGGCAATTAATGAAATATGACGATTCCGCCAACTTCTTATTCTCATTAGCCAAGCGCGCCCGCAAATATCAATTAGGCTTAACGACGATCACGCAGGATGTGGAAGACTTCGTCGGAAGTAAAATGGGGCGAGCAATCGTTTCCAACTCCTCAATGCAACTACTTTTGAAGCAGTCTGCCAGCGCCGTTGATGTTTTGGCGCAAGTGTTTAAATTGACAGATGAAGAGCAGAAACGACTAGCTAATTTCCCGGTTGGACAAGGTTTATTCTTTGCTGGACAAAATCATGTTCACATTCAGATTCAGGCTAGCGATACCGAATATAATTTGATCAATACAAATCCCGTATCACAACAAATAAAACCGTCAGATTCACCAATCGGCGGCTATGGAGCGGTGTAGAAAAATAGCGAGAAAATATGGCACGAGTTGATTATACGACGGATTCCGAAACTGACAGCAGATTAAATCCTGCTGAGCAGGCTAAGTTTGATCAAATCTCGGCTGGTTCTGACAGTGGGTCAGAGTTAAATGCTCGCGAAAGAGGTGTCATAGATGACCTTAAATCTCAGTTTGATAATAAAGATTCGGATTTGAATCCTAATCAAAACGATTCCGCCAGCGCTGCCGTTAATGACCAAGAATCTTCTGTTCCAGGCAACGGTTTTTATCAGCCGTCTGCCGGGAAGAAGAAAAGTCCAGTAACATTCAAGTCTTTACTGAAAAAACGCGGACCAATTGCAGCTATTGCCGGAATATTGGGACTGGGCGGTGGAATTCTGGGAATATTCCTTAGTCCAGCAACAATGTTACAAAATATAATGGAAAGCTTAACCTGGAAGAACGACTCCGCCACACCCTCTAAAATATCCAGAATTAAACAGGTTATGAACGGATTCCTGGATTCTAAAGATGGTCCAGGAATCTGTGCTAATAGTAGTAAGAAGATAAGATGTAGAACAGGAAAGTTGTCCTATAAAGCATTAACGAAGTTCAATAAATCGGGAATTATTCCAGTCGACGCTGACGGCAATGAAATGAAGCTGAAGAAAACTGGTTATCCAGAAAAAAATCCAACCCATTGGAAGGTGGAAGGATTAAACGATGGGAAACCTATTGAGTCGTCGAAATTAAAAGACGAATTGCTGAAGAAAGAGAATCGTAAAATTGCCAGTAAAGTCTATGGCAGAACTGGCTTATTTAAAATGCGTTTCCGCTCCTGGACTGGAAAACATATAAGTAAGCTCTACAAGAAATTTGGTCTTAAAAGAAATAGTGCAATTTCAAAAATTGACAAAAAACTCGGAGTAAAAGAAAAGGCAAATAAACTTAAAGAAAAATTACCAGGCTTTAACGACGACAAGGCTATCGGTGGAATCAATGAAAGAGTTACAAAATCAACAGAGAAACTAAAAAAAGGCGGGCTAGTATACGTCGCAGCAGCAGGAATATGCCTTGCACTAAAACTTCCCAACATCATCGCATCAGGAGTAGCAGCAATTCAGCTAGTGCCTTTATTAGGGCTAGTTATGGATGTAATATTATCTCCTGGTTCACAAGCTAAGGCTTCTGGACTCGACTCTAGTGGCAGTGGATTCTCTCAAGAAACGATGGAAACCATCGGCACTATGTTAACCGAAAGAGGAAAGATGAAAGGGTCCGATAACGCCGAAGGATCGGCATTGGATTCTCCGTATTTACTAGCAGCAATGGGCGTAAATAACGACAAGCCTGGAATTGCAAAAAACTACATTCCAGGATATTCAGTGGCTACAAATCCTATAGTTCGCACTCTCAATTCCGCCGAAGAGGCTAGCGAACCAGTGTGCAATTATATACTAAGTCCAGTTGCTATGTATACTTCTCAATTAGTAGACCTAGCAGTAGAAGCTACTGGGGCAGCCAGTTTTGGATTAACATCATTAGCAAACTGGATTGCAAAAAAGACATTAGCCACAGTAACCACAGAACTACTTAAGTATGCCGTTGGCGATACCGTAAAGAGAGTCCTCAAAGAATTGGCAGTAAGTATGCTTACATCAAATAATGCTCAGTATAAGGATTTGGGTGATGCACTTGGCGTTGGAGCGGCAGCGTTCTTTGCAAGCGGATCTATGGGACAGATGTTGCCAGGACTTAAAATGAGTCAATTGGCAGAATTCAATGGAATCCAAATAGCAAACGAAGAATTCCAAAAAGAAATGGATATTGCTTCATTAAGCCCATTTGATACGTCCAGTAGATATACATTCTTGGGCAGTATATTCCATAATATGGGCAATATGATGATGGCTAATGGGACTTATAGTAAAACTCCAGTAGCAATGCTATCTAATATTCTCAGGCTACCTTCTATGGCATTATCTTATTCATCCACCGCAAAAGCAGCAAGCGGTATGTATTCTGATAAATATTGCGGATATGCAAAAGACTTTTCTATGGGCAGCGGATCATCGGAAGATCCAGCCGTGAACATGGCAGGATTACCGTGTACTGGCATAACCAACAGCCAGGCAAACATGTCAGTAGAGGAGGCTATTCAAATTGCCGAAGATGAAGGATGGATACAGAAAGATATGGACATTCCAGATGGCGCAGATATATCCGATCTCATGAATAATGGATACATAGTTAAAGACACTCCTCTTCATGACTTTGTAGAAGACTGTGGAGATGCTAGCACCGGAAGTTATTGGTTTAGCAATGGCGGGTGTACAGCGCCATCAGATTCAACACGTGTCGCAAAAATTACTGAAAAAACATATAAAGATGAAGAAGGGAAAGATATTACCAATGAGTCATTTGGAACTGAAAATTCCGCTAAGCAATACGACGATAGAAAGCTTTCCGCAATGTCAGTATTGCTAATTGACTTCCAAATTGCCCAATCAATCAATGGCGAAGACGACGAAGAAGACGCTCCTTCAACCACGACTAAAACTCCAGACAATGGCGAGGCGGTTGGTGAGCCGCAATTAGAAGAAGCACAGGCTAAGTGGGGTAGCTACGAAAATGGTAAAATTCCAGACTCAGAACTACAAGCTCTATCTTTTTCACCAGGCAATAAAATGAATAAGAAAGCTGCAGCGGCCATGGAAGAAATGAACAAAGCGTATAAAGCAGATAACGGGTCAGACTTAACAATTAATGAAGCGTATCGAGATTGTGCAACGCAAATTAGATATAGTAAAGAGCTAGGATCAAGAGCAGCTCCAGCTCCTCCGTGCGTATCAAACCACGGATGGGGACTTGCCGTGGATATTGAAGTTGGTCCATTTGGATCTTCTGCATATAATTGGCTAAAGGCTAACGCCCACAAATACGGTTATGTACATCCCGCTTGGGCTGAGCCGGGTGGGAGTAACCCCGAACAATGGCACTGGGAATATGCGAGGAAGGTCTAATGAATAAAGAAAATAAAGTCATACTAATATCATCCGTATTATTTTTAATAAGCATTACGGCAACTTTCCTTATTATTAAAAACCCTGACAGCAATCAATACACAACTATTCTGTCATCATCCCAAAATACCAACGAAAACTCAAGTAGTCCAAATAACGCTCACGAGCAATCATCAGAACAGAAAGTTATCACCGAACTACTAAACTCTACTTCCAGCACCTACGGTAATCGTGAATTAAAAAAGTATTCAATAGTAAAAGAGCAGGGCGAATTTAAGTTGGTTGCACTAGAAATTTATAGCGAGAAAATCAAATCTACCTATAATATATATGCAATTCTAAGAAATAATTCAGTCATAACAGGCGTTAATGATAGAAAATCTCCAGACGCCTTAAAAAGTATTAGCGTTCCTGCAGATATTATAAACGAATATAAAAGGAACCAGTCTGATGTATAAAAAGTTGTCTATCGCTCTTTGCTTTGCTATATCTTTTGCTATTACTATACAACCAGTATCTTTAGCGGCAGGATATCCCGATTCATACGTAACAAACGATATTCTTTGGTATAAAGAAAATGATTCAACAACTTGTTCCGGATCATCTTCTAACGGAGTATCAGGATCTGATAATCAAGAAAAGATTTGGGGATATCTACGCAACGCAGGATTAAGCGCCGAACAAACAGCTGGCGTGATGGCTAATATTCAGGCAGAGTCAGGATTTAGTCCTACCAGACACGAAGTAGGTCAAGGATGGGGGTCTGGTGGTTGGGGACTCGCCCAGTGGACGTTCGGAAGGCGAACGCTTATAGCTAACAAAATACCGTCTGAGTTAAAAAAATATTACAGCCAAGAGTATGGTGGCACACCTAACGACAAGGGTATGGTCGATTCTATTCCAGTAGAAGACAATGACAAGCTATTGATCTTCGAATTAGAGTATTTAGTGCAAGAGGGGACAGAAAGACCCGTTACTGCTCGTGGATTTGGTACCGCTTCAAATTCATGGGAATTATTAAAAACCCTGAAGACAGTTGATGACGCCACTGTTTTTTGGCATGACGATTTTGAAAAGTCGGCTATGACAAAAGATGAAGTTAAAAATATACGCGGTACCGCCGCTCAAAAAATCTATGAAAGGTTTAATGGTACAGGCGGAAGTGGAGGAGGATGTTCTTCATCAAGTGGTGGCGGCGACTTTATTGACTATGTCAAACGTTATGCCTGGCCAGAAACAAAAGTTCGTACAGATAAAAAACCTGATTACGAAAAAGCTATAGAAAAGGCAAAAAGCGAGAACAGATTTACTGGCGGTACGTGTTATGGCGGCGGTGTCGATTGTGGCGCGTTTGTAACAACAATTTTGAACGACAGTGGGTTTGATAAAAATTACAACTATGGAGGTGAGGGCGGCAAAGCTGGACCGACTGGCGTACAGAGAGCGTGGGCAGAAGCCAACTGGCAAACTCTTGGCAACGGCAGTTCAATTAACGTAGCCGACCTTAAACCTGGGGATGTCGCCCATAGTCCAGGACATACATTTGTTTTTGTTGGTAACATAGACGGATTTAACTCAAATATAGCGTCCGCCTCATTGTGTGAATACGCCCCAAAGGCAGGCAACGAGAGCTTAACATCACCAAGCGTAACTTGGTTTAGGAAGAAATGATGAATAAAAAAATAATTAGCAGTATATTAATATTATTATCAGCCAGTACATTAGTATATGGCGCCATAACCTACGTAAATAGATATGACACCACTCCAATTTACCTACTAACCTCGCCCGATAAAGCTGAAATTACTACTGGCAATCAAAAATTTATCGGTTCGCAAGTCGTATATTTAAAACCAGGAACATACAATTTTAAAGCATCAAGAAGTGGCTTTAAAGATGAGAATATTAATGTCGAAGTAAAAAAGGGTAATCCGTTAAGGATAATTTTTTCACTCACACCCACGACAGAGAATGCTATTAAAGAATTACAATCTTCGTCCAAAACGTCAGAAATAGACAGAGCTACAACAGACAGACTTGCTAATGAACAAAAAAAGCTAGAATACGCCAATCCTATAATTAAAAAATTACCAATAAAAAACTTAATTTATTCAATTGGATATAAAGCAGACCCTAATCATAAGAATGGAGTTATCGTAGAAATCGATACCATAGAAGGATATAGAAATGCTGCTCTCAATAAGATTAAAGAGCAGGGATTTGATCCGTCAAAACTAAATATCACATTTAGAAACTACGCTAATACATTTACGGAGTAATTATGAATCGAAGGAATATTATCATCGGCAGCATTACATTGGCAATATTAACGTTAATATTACTAGCGATTATGTTCATCCAGCCAACACACACTATATCTATAACTTTCGACAAGGAAAATCTGTCAGCGAAAATATATCGCAACACAGGCAAAAGCACTTCCGAAATTACGTCGATAAACGGTAATTCTAAGATACAGTTATCAGACGGCAAATACATAATAAAGACGTCATCTAAATCTGGATCTATCAATGAGAATTCCACGGAATTTACCGTAAAAGGATCGGATGAAAATATATCTGTAAAAACTGAATATAGCCAAAAATTCATGTCTAGTAAAATAAATGAATATAGAAGTGATATTTCAGAGGTGTTATTTGCCAAATATCCAGAGTTAAAATCATCTTTTATACTTCAAAAAGAAATTATCCTAGGAAATAATGCTGACTGGTATGCAGCCAGTTATCAGAGAGACGTCATAGATAGAAATTCCGGCGATATCTACACTGTTATTCTGAAGAAAGAAAATAACAAATGGGTGATTAAAACTAAGCCACAAATAATCAACACTATATACAACACTAAAGATATACCAGAAGATATTTTATCAGAAACAGCCTCCAGATTATCTCCGTTTTCTACTAGCTCTTAAGCGGCATAATAATGTGTGTATAATCAGGATTTTTTACTTGCTCGCGAATTACGCACGGCGACAATTTACCATTGAACGAAAATACAATTTCATCCGCGTCAATAATATTCAAAACTTCCGTTAGGTAGCGTGAATTAAGAGTTACTTGACCATCTGCGGATATTTTAGCTGTTGCCTCTGAAGTGTTCTCGCCAAGCTCAGACGCAATCGAATGAATAGAAAGCAGGGAATTTTCCTCTGATGCGGTAATTGTAATTCCACCGCCAGATTCACGCGCAAATAACGCCGCAATTTTCGTAACTCGACTAAAATCAGACTTCTTAATAACAATCTCAGTTTCGGCGGTTGCTGGAATTAATTGGCGATAATCAGGGAATTTCCCGTCAATCAATCGACTAACAATTTCCATATCTCCCGTCTTAAAACAAACTTGAGAATCGTCAAAAAGAACCGTAATTTTCTTCTCATCACCGACACTCTTACTGACTTCCGCCAGAGTAGAAGCGGGAATAATAGCCGACACTTCATTGTCTGACTTTATTAGGCGCTTTTCTGCCAGCCTGTAGCCATCAGTAGCAGCCAAGTATAGCGACCCTTCATAATTATGCCAATAAACTCCCGTGAGCACCGCTCGCGTAACGTCAGAGCTGACAGCCAACTTCGTTTGGACTATGGCTTTCTTAAGATCCTCGACATCAATTTCATATTGCATAGCGGTTTTTTCGTCAATTGTAGGCAGCTCAGGATATTCATCAGCCACTACGCCATTGATAACTGATGAGAATTTTCCTGAAGTTATATGCAAATGTTCGTTTTTGGTTTCAAGTTCCACTGGGCCGCTTGGTAAGTTTGTGATGAATTCTGACACCAATCGGGCAGGGATTGTAATAGATCCATGATCTTCAATTTTCGCACCAATGTATTGAGTAGAAGCAATTTCCAAATTTGTTCCAGCAATCAATAATCTTCCTCCGTCAGTACGAAGTAAAATATTATTCAATATCGGCAGTTCATTACGACTTGATGCGATATCTTTGATTAGATTAAGTGCTTTTGCGAGTTTTTCTTGGGTGACTGATACTTTCATTATACTTTCCTTAATTTTTAATTAGTCTTAATAGTAATAGGTGCTGTGGAAACTGGGTAAAAAATGTGTTCAAACAGGGGTAGAGTGGCGATAAAATAGGTGGAAAACTCTGTGTGTTATTTGTGGACTTTATAGTGGATATTTGTGTATTATTCCACTGTCTGCTGACTTGTCGTTTTCTTTCCACAGATCTGTGTGTTGGTAAGTCGCCGCAAAAACACAACATCTGCACAGCTTTTCCACAATTAATGAACATATAATTTATCCTTAATGTCGTTAATTTGCTCGCGAATACTGACATTTGTAAGGCTTTCCTTGGTGATTTTTTCAATTGAATGCATAGCGGTTGTGTGGTCTTTTCGTCCAAGCTCTTGGGCAATTTTCGGAAAACTCATTTTCAGCTCACTACGTAGAAGAAACATCGCAATTTGTCTTGGCATCGCGATAAATTTATCTCGTCTTGATGAGCACATATCTTTTACATCAATATTATAATAGCGCGCCGTCTTATCAATTATTTGTTTGGCGGTTATATGTTGTGGTCTGTTGCGTTTAATATCTCCCAAAATTCCTTCAGCTGCCGCCAAATCAGGCGTGAAATTCTGCATTTCCGCATAAGCAAGCAGTCGATTCAAAGCGCCTTCCAGTTCGCGAATGTTCGTCTTAAAATTGGTCGCCAGATATTCTACGACATTGGAATCTAGTTCAGTGTTGCTGAGCTCGGCTTTCGCTTTAACAATAGCGCAACGAGTTTCATAATCGGGCATCTGAATATCAATCGCCATACCCCATTCAAATCGACTGCGCAAACGATCGGTTAGAGTAGGAATGCTTTTTGGTGGTTTGTCTGAGCTAATGATAATTTGCTTATTGTTCTGATGAAGGTCGTTAAATGTATGAAAAAATTCGTCCTGAGTTTTTTCTTTCCCGGCGATAAATTGCATATCATCGACAATCAATACATCGACATTGCGATATTTATCGGAAAAACCTTTTTTCTTGAAACGAATAGAATCCAGAAACTCGTTAACAAACGTTTCCGTAGTGATGTAAAGCACGCGCGCCGAAGGTTGTTTTTTAACTATCTCGTTACCAACAGCTTGCATTAAGTGAGTTTTACCAAGTCCAGAACCGCCGTAAAGATAGAGCGGATTATATTTTTCTCCTGGATGTGCGGCGACCGCTTGGCAAGCAGCATAGGCCAAATCGTTACTTGAGCCAACGATGAAGTTGTCAAAGGTGTACCTGGGATTAAGATTACTAGAATGAGATTTCCTCGATGGTAAAATCAGCGGCTTCGCTGTTTCTTGTTGTCCACTTTTATCAACTTCACGATTAACGCGCGGTTTTTTATTACTAGATTCGACGTTATAGGAAATAGACGGAGCATTGATGCCGTTGTGAGCCAAGGCTTCTAATATTTGCGGATGAAATCGCTTTTCAAGTTGAGTCCTAGCAAAAATATTCGGCGCAATTATAAGAACTTCTTTGTCGGAGATTATTTCCAATTTGGTATTTTTGAACCACGCAGTAAATGACGAAGACGATACAGTTACTTCAATCTCACCTAAAACACCCTGCCAAACCGCATGACTATCCACGAAAATTACTCCCTCAAATTCTGTTAACTGTCTTTACTATAGCAAATATGGGGAGTTTTCCACAAGTATAAACGGAGTAGAAATGGTAATATTCAAAACAGGGGTGGAGTTTTCCACAATTAAAATTCTCATCTGTTAAAACTGTGGAAAAATATACGCCGATAGTGGAAAAGTCATTGTCGACTTGCAAAAAGTACTGAAAGAATATATACTATTTGTTGATATGCCAAAGCGAACATTTCAACCACACACCCGACACCGTGCAAAGACGCATGGTTTTAGGGCACGAGTTTCTACCAAGGCTGGTAGGCTGGTTTTGAAGCGCCGCCGCCTAAAGGGTCGCGCTAAAATTGCTATTTAATTTTAATAGCTAAAAATTATCCCGTCGATGAAGGCGGGATTTTTTGATATAATTGTAAAGTATGTTACAACAATGTAATCGGTTTCATGGTCATGGCAGTCTTAAGTTTGTCTATAAAAATGGACAGGCGGTTCGTTCGTCTATAGCCACGATAAAATACGTAAAAAATCCGTATCGAAATCACAGCAGGTTTGCGGTTGTTGTTAGTAAAAAAGTCCTAAAATCAGCGGTGCGTCGGAATCGTATACGTCGACGTGTTTATGAAATTATTCGCCTGGAGCTGCCTAATATGAAAAATGACCAAGATGTGGCTGTTATTATATTTTCAGCGGAAGTTTTATCGATGCCACATAAAGACTTGAAGCAGACAATAAAGAATCTTTTCTCTCAAGCTCAACTGTATAAATAGGCGCTTTTTTGCTATAATTAAGACATGAGTTTTTTTGATGAGTTTATTGTTCGACCGATTTTAAATTTGCTAATGACTATTTATAGTCTGATTCCGGATTTTGGTGTTAGCGTCATTATCTTTACGATTATTGTAAGACTTTTACTTTGGCCGCTAATTAAGAAGCAGCTTCATCAAGCAAAGGCAATGCGTAAAATGCAGCCAGAGCTAGTGAAAATCAAAAAACAATACGCAAAAAATCCACAAATGCGTAACCTAGCGATGGTGGAGCTTTATAAAAAACACAACGTCAGTGCCTTTGGCTCAATTGGCGTTATGATTATTCAGCTGCCAATTTTGATTGCGATGTATCGAGTGGTGCAGATTTTTGTTTCCAGTCGCGCTGATCTAGGAAAATACGTTTATGATTTCATGAAAAATCTGCCGGTTGCTAATAATTTAGTGAATAATCCGGATCAATTTAATCAGAATTTCCTGGGAATTATAGATTTGACGCAACACGCGATATCAAAGAATGGAATTGTTGTTGGCTTGGTTATTTTGGCTGCAGTCGCGGCGTATTTGCAATATTTAACTTCAAAACAATTGTCGCCCCAATCCGATAGCAATCGTAAATTGCGTGACATTTTAGCTGAGGCTGGCGATGGAAAAGAAGCAGATCAGGCGGAAGTAAATGCTATTATGACGCGAAAAATGATGAAATTTATGCCAGTAATGATGTTCTTCGTGATTGTGTATTTGCCGGCAGCTTTGGCGCTTTATTTGACGACAGCTAGTGCCGTGGGATATCTCCAGAACTATATCATCTTCAAGCAAGACTCTAAAGAAATGCAAGAAATTGCAGATAAAAAATCATCCCAAAAATCTAAAGCATCGACAAAAATTGACAAACGTGTTAAAAAGGCTACAGAGGCCAGGGTAACTCGGATCAAGGCTAAGGATTAAGGAGGATTTATGGACCAAATTGAAACGGTTGAATTTGTAAAAAAATATTTAGAGGATTTGCTAACGTTCTTTGATTTGAATCTGGAAGTTTCGGTAAAAATCGAAGATGGAATTGTTGTAGCTTCAATTCCGCATAGCGAGCGAAGTAGTATTTTAATTGGTAGAAATGCGGAAACATTGCGTAGTATTCAGAACCTCTTGTCGACAGCTCTTCATCATAAAGAAGCATCAACTGTTCGGGTGAATTTGGACATTGCGGACTATAAAAAACAGCATGCTGAAAAAATTGCCGAAAAGGCGCGCGGCTGGATTGAAGAAGTTCGACGAACTGGCGAGTCAAAGGTAGTGGATTTGAATGCTGCTGATCGCTGGACAGTGCATCACTTGGCTGGTGAATATAGCGATATTGATACGCATTCTGAAGGTGAAGGTCGCGAACGACGTCTGATTATTAGTCAGAAGAGTTCTTAGCATCCTTAAAGACTATTCTGGAGTATAGAACGTAATTCCAAACGAGGCTGACTACTGTGGCGGCTAGCTTGCTAATTAATAGAGCGAGTGATTTATTTAGTCCAAAGTTTATGAATATAGGTGTGATAATAGCGATAATAATTGTCTGAATTACCCATAAACCAAATAGTGTAACTGCGGCGAATAAAAGAAATTGTTTTTTCAAGTTTTGGGATGTTGACTTGAAAGTATATTTTTTATTTGCAAAAAATGAGAACAAAAAGGCAACGAATGTTGATATGAAATTAGCAAACTCTTTTGGGATATTTAAGAAGATTGTTAGGCTAAAAAGTATGCCAAAATCTAGTATTGTATTAGTACTACCAACGATAAGAAATCTTAATTTATCGGCGTGTTTTTTTAATATTTCCTGCATGATACTCCTCTATTAAATATAATGGTCTATTTTTTGTTTCAATAAATATCCGTCCTACATATTCGCCAATTATGCCCAGAGATAATAACTGAACTCCCCCGAGGAATAAGATGACTGCCATTAAGGAAGAATAGCCAGCTCCGGTGGAGACTCCGAACAAAGGGCGAACTAAAAGATAGATTATCCAAACAAAAGCAATAAACGAAACAATGAATCCAAAAATAGTTGCCATGCGTAGCGGTGCGGTAGTAAAGCTGGTAATTCCGTCGATTGCTAAGTTAAGCAGTTTCCGGTAATTCCATTTGGTTTGACCAGCTAATCTGGGGTCGCGATTATAAAATATCTCTTTTTTCTTATAGCCAATCCAGCTGAAAATTGCCTTTGTATTGCGCTGAGATTCACGGAATTTTTGCAAAGCCTCAATGCATCGGCGGTCCAGTAAGCGAAAATCTCCAGTGTCGACCTGAATGGGGATGTTGGTCGATTTCTGTAATATTCTGTAATACCATTGGCTGGTTTTTTTCTTCAGCCAGGTTTCGCCTTGTCGGTTGTTGCGGCGAGCATAGACGTCATCGTAACCATCTTCCCAATGTGAAATCATTTCCTGGATGAGCTCCGGCGGGTCTTGCAAATCTGCATCGATAATCACCAGAGCGTCACTTTTTACGTGGTCAATTCCAGCTATCATGGCAATTTCCTTACCGAAGTTTCGCGATAGATTTATGTAGCTAATTCGAGAATCTTTTTTTGATTGCTCGGCTATGATTGAAAAAGATTTATCGGTGTTGCCGTCGTTTATGAATAGAAATTCAAATTGATAGTTGGGCGTGTTTTTTGTAAATTCGTCCAAGCGCTTAAATAATTGTGGTAAAACGGATTCTTCATTGTAGACAGGAATGAGAAGGGTGATGGTTTTCATGATATTAAATATATTATTTTATTCTGAAAAAATGCTTAAATTTTAATAAACCAGTTTGATTTGGCAGTGGTCCATCGTGGATAATATTATGAATATAGTCGACGGAAACCTTACGATTTTTTTGGATATGAAGACGTTTTTTATAAGCTGCTGGTTTGTGAATAATTGATGCTAAAGCACCCTTGAATGCAGACCAACCGTTGCCGTGACGAATTGCGCTGGCAAAAATCAACCAATATGTCAGCAAAAATCGTACACCAATATACCAAAATAATTTACCCGGAACATTTTTAATGAAGACTAATGGTAAGTTTTTGAAAGTATTATAAACAGCTAATCCGGGGACTTTTTTACTACTAGCGCCGACTTTATGATAAGCGATAGCCTTGGGTGTGAAGCGAACTTTCCAGCCGGCTAATTGCGCCCGAAAACTTAAATCGACATCTTCATAATACATGAAGAAATCTTCATCAAACATATCTATATCATCAAATATTTTTGCACGATAAATAGCCCCGCCGCCAGTCGCACCAAATACTTCTCCAGGCTTAGTTGGTGCGTTTTTTATGGGCTCATCACGGTTTCTTGGTCCAGGAAGTCCCCACGTTGTGTAAAAATCTCCAGTTGTGTCAAGAGTTTTACTATTACGTCTTTGTAAGATTCCAGTCGCAATCCCGCATTCTGGGTATTTTGATAATTGATAAATGAGAGATTTGCACCAGTTTTTATCAGCTATCGCATCCGGATTAAGCACTCCAATATATTCAAAGTTGTTTTTTAGGGCGTAGATTAATCCTGTATTAATTCCTCCCGCGAATCCTAGATTGTCTGAGTTTTTGAGCAAAATAATTTTTTCTTTTTTGTGCGACGATATATATTCTTCAAATATGGCAACAGAATTGTCGCTACTATTATTATCTACTATAACAATAGTAGGTTTTAGGGTTTGTTTTATTAATGAATCAACACACTCTATGGCGTCGTCGGATCCGTTCCAGTTAAGAACTATAATTGCAAGTCTATTCATAATGTTCTTTTTGTATTGTATAATAGGTGATGTATATTATGAAGTGGCTAGAAGTTTTTAATAGGAAAAACAGGATTCTCTTAAGAGAGTTAGTTATTACGGATTTTAAATTGAGATATCAGGGTTCTGCTCTCGGATATGTATGGAGTGTTCTTAAGCCGCTTTTTCTATTTTCGATATTGTATGTAGTTTTTGATAAATTTTTAGGAGTAGGAAGGAATATAGAACATTTTCCAGTGTATTTATTACTGGGGATAATTTTATGGAACTTCTTCGTAGAAGCAACTAATCAAGGTCTAAACTCTATAGTAGGTCGAGGTGACCTACTCAGAAAGATTAATTTTCCTAAGTATATTGTTGTAATTTCTGGCACTGTATCATCATTGATAAATTTACTATTTAATATGATAGTGGTGCTTTTATTTGTGTTAGTAAATGGAGTTCAATTATCATGGATGTCGCTATTAATCGTACCACTAATAATTGAACTGTATATATTTGCTTTAGGGGTGGCTTTTTTCTTGTCCGCCCTTAATGTTAAGTCGCGAGATACTGGATATCTATGGGAGGTATTTACTCAGGCTGCATTTTACGCTACCCCTGTTATTTATCCAATGCAGATGGTTTCACAGAAGAGCAATTTTGCTGTTGATATGTTATTTCTTAATCCTGTTGCACAAATTATTCAAGATAGTAGATATGTGCTTATAACTAAAGATACGATGATTATGTGGAATAGATTAAGTCCGCTAATGATGTCTGTGCCGTTTTTAGCTATAGCTATAGTGGTTCTATTTGCGGTTTGGTATTTTAAGAAGCAGTCAAAGACATTTGCGGAGGAGATTTAGGATATATGAAGGACGTAGCTATAGAAGTTAACTCTCTTACTAAGACTTTTAAGATACCAACAGAGTCTAGTAACGGGATTAAACAGAAGACTATTAATTATATTAAAGGCAAAAAAGGCTACAGGGAATTTACGCCATTAAAAAATATATCTTTTGATATTAAAAAGGGTGAATTTTTTGGAATAGTGGGTAAAAATGGTTCAGGTAAGAGTACTTTATTGAAGTCTATAGCTCAAATCTATTCTCCGACGGAGGGTTCAGTACGAGTAAATGGATCTCTTGTCCCATTTATCGAGCTGGGTGTTGGTTTTAATCCAGAATTAACAGGTAGAGAAAATGTATTTTTAAATGGAGCTTTACTGGGATTTAGTCATAAAGAGATGGAGCTGATGTATGATGATATTGTTGAATTCTCTGAGTTGGCAGATTTTATGGAAGAGAAGCTTAAGAATTACTCATCAGGGATGCAGGTTAGATTAGCTTTCTCTGTAGCTATTAAAGCTCGTGGTGATATTTTAATGCTTGATGAAGTGTTGGCTGTAGGGGACGCGGCTTTTCAGCAGAAGTGTTTTGATTATTTTGAAAAAGTTAAACGTAGTAATCAGACTGTGGTTTTTGTGACGCATGATATGAACGCCGTGCGCAGATTTTGCTCGAGAGCTATGTATATAGAAAATGGAACGATAAAACATATTGGATCACCTCAGGAAATTGCCGATATATATACGGAGGTTAATATGGATGCGGTTACTAGTGCAGAAGAAGAATCTCATGACGATTCAGTTAGTATGTCTGTTGATATACCTAGTAAAAAAAATTTTACACAAGAAGACTCGATTGATATTGGTGTGACTGTAGATGGTATTACTGAAGATGCTTTTGTGAATATATCCTTTGTGTACGGAGGGTTTGTATTTGCTGATCGCAACTGTAGAGACACTCCTAGTGACTTTATACAAAACAATAGAAGGATTAATTTCAATCAGAGTTTGGATGGCTTTAATCCTGGCAAATATGATATTCATATGTCATTGCACCGCAGGGCTGATGATGGCATAATTAAACATTTGCCACGAGCATTTTCGTTTATTATTACAGGTAAGGATGATTTTCGTGATGGTCCAATGAGAATAATGGGAAAGTGGAGTGTAAAGAAGAGGGGATAAACTCAGATGAAAAATAAGATTATAAAGAGTACTAAATTTGTTATTAGAGCAGCATTACATCCGTCGTACGGCAGTGAACAAGTAAAGTTGTTCCGCGATCGTAGATTTATTAATAAGAAACGATATGAAGATTATATTAAATGGTTTGATAAGCATAAAGTCACCGATGAGCAACTTAAGTTACAAAGAAAATGTTCTAAGGAATTTAAGCAACGTCCATTGATTAGTATTTTGTTGCCGACATATAATACAAATCCAGTATATCTGCGTAGCTGTATTGACTCTGTCTTATCTCAGAGTTATGACAACTGGGAGTTGTGTATTTCTGATGATAATTCTACTAGCGATCAAACAAAGAGTGTTATAAATGAATATGTAGAAAAGTATAATAATATTAAGGCTACATTTCGTAAAGAAAATGGTCATATATCAAAGTCATCTAATACAGCTCTTTCGATGGCTAAGGGTGACTATATATCATTACTCGATCATGATGACATTTTACCTCCCAACGCCTTGTTTGAAGTGGTTGATGTTATAAATAAAAATCCTGACGTAGATCTTATTTATACGGATGAAGACAAGATCGATAGTGACGGTATTCATATAGAACCATTTTTTAAACCTGACTGGAGTCCTGATTTTATGAATTCATGCAACATGGTAACGCATTTTGCTACCATAAAGGCAGGTATGATTAGAAGTGTTAATGGATTCACTGTCGGAACACATGGCGCGCAAGATTGGGATTTATTTTTGAAGATTTCTGCTAAAACTAATAATATTTATCATATTCCGAAAATTTTATATCATTGGCGTAAATCTGAGACATCTACTGCTATGAATGCTGATAGTAAACCATATGCTTATATAAATCAAAAGAATGTCCTTCGTAGTAGTGTGAGACAAAGAGGAGAAAATGCTTATATAGATTCTCATGTTGCGTTAGGATTTTGGCGTAAAAAATATGTAATTCCGACAAACCCGTTGGTGTCAATTATCATACCAACCAAGGATAATTTTAGATATATAAAAAAGTGCATAGATTCAATTATTGAAAATACTTCGTATCCATATTTTGAAATAATAATTGTAGATACGGGATCTATAGATTCTCGAGTAAATGATTTTTATGAAAAATTGATAGATAATAATAGCAATGTGCATGTTATTAAATACAAGAAGAAATTCAATTTTTCAGATGCATGTAACTATGGTGTAAATAATTCTAGTGGAGAATATCTACTATTCCTTAATAATGACACGGAGGTTATTACTCACGACTGGATTCAGTCATTGCTTGAGCATGCTCAGCGTCCAGAAATAGGAATGGTTGGACCTAAACTTATATTTGAGGATAAGACAATACAGCATGCTGGAATAGTCTTATCTGAAAGAGATATCGCATTCCATCCGTTTTATGGTCAAGATGAGCGTACAGATATATTTACGTATATTTATACCGCCAATATTCGTAATGTATCGGCAGTAACTGGTGCTTGTTGTATGATTAGTCGTGATAAGTTCAACAAGGTGGGCGGGTTTGATAATAAACTTCGTATAACGTATAACGATGTAGATCTTAACCTTAAATTACGCAAAGAAGGCTATTATAATGTCTACACTCCATACGCAGAGTTATTCCATTATGAATCTAAGAGTGTTGGTCGCATAAACACGAGTGAGAGAGATACCAGTGAACTGGAGAGCGCTCAAAAAGAGATGCGTAAGAGATGGGGTGAATACTTGAAGAGGGATCCATTCTATAATGATAATTTTGAGCAATTTGGTCCGGGATATAGGTTACCCGAATAACGTTAACAATTAATTATTAAATAACCGCGACAGTACAACTTACTATCGCGGTTATTTATATTATTTACGATGTAAAGATATACGAGTTATTATGCTTAGTATACTCCTGATGATGTAGATATGTGGCTAGCCCATGATTGTTGACCGTCGCCCCACCCGTGTACTTCGACGGTGTTATTGGTTGTACCCCTGTATTTGACATAATAGATGGTATCTTTTCCTCTTCCTTGCAAGTCGGCTGCTACTATGTCGTTTGATCCTATCACATAGCCAGATTCTGGGTAATTACTTGCGGTGTGACGTACCCAGTTTTTTAATGAAGAATCCCATACGTGAAATTCGATAAGACCGCTCGTAGTATTGTCGTATTTAACATATATGAATTCATCTTTTTTATCTCCATCAAGATCTGCCGCAATAACTCTTCCTGTGTTCATGCTAGCTGAAGGGTGGCTTGTTGCTGTGTGCCTAAACCAACTAGTTCCATTATTATTCCAACCATGCACTTCAATCATGCCAGAATTAGTCTGCTCATAATTAATCAGATAATATTCGTCATTCCCATCGCCATCAGTATCTGCTGTTATAACTTCAGAAAATAGCGGATCAATAGGTCCGGCAGATGTTGCGGTGTGAGCTAGCCAACGCAATCCATCTTGAGTCCACGTATGAAACTCTACTCTACCACTTGCAGTTCCATTATAGTCAACCTTTGTTAATACAGTATTTTTGCTATTAACCTTCCTTGATATAACCTTGCTGTACTGCTGATTAAAGGTGTATGAGTTTGTCGCTGTATGCTGAGACCATGCCTGTAAGTTACTATTGGCCCATGTGTGCATTTCGGCACATTTACTGCCAGTATTATTAGGGACAGATATAGTTAAGGTATCATTATTTCCATTTATCCTAGTTGGTATAATTCTAGCGCCAGTTTCTACGTTAGGTATATTCTGTCCGTTTTTACAAGAGAATGAGCTGCTTGATCTAGTATCTCCAAACCAGTCTGTAAAGTAATTATAAAAGTTACGATTACCATAGGCGCTACACCCATCACCTACGCCATACCCAGATGACATAGCAGCGGCATTTGGTTGATATGGTGTATAACTATAAAGAGCGGCGGTTGTCCAATTCTGAATATTTACATTAGATCCTCCGCAAGCAGCATTTGGACTCCATTGAACGAAATTTACGCCTGTTGTATATGGTGAAAACCAATTAGGATTACGTGTTATTATGTAGTGAAAGTGTTTCGCTGCCCACTCTAGTTGGTTTTCTAGACCAAAATATTTACTATCACACGCGGCGGTGTCTGGACATCCATAGCCAGTTGCGCTTTTGAATTGCCCACGAGTTGGCCACGTGTCAGTAACTAGGGCTTGCTCTTTTTGGAGCAAAACTATTAAAAGCTGTGGGTTTACATGATATTTTTGAGAGATATCAAAGATTAATTGAGTAGCGCTTCTTCCATCTTTTGTTTTATAATCACGGAGACAGGTATATGGAGGGCTATGCCACCCTTTCGATGCGGCATACTGAGCGTGAGTTATATCGGGTCTTCCAAACTCACTGGCTGGTTTGGCGCCATTTGTGTCACATTGGGGAACTTTACTATTTAAAAATGACTGAATTTGGTTTGCACTCATGGATCCGTAATTTGTTGCTACGGCATCATCCATAATATTGCCTGGGTCAAAATCATTTAATACTGCAGATGCTGGCGTAGAAGATAATATCGTTCCTAAGCACATTGACGTAAGTATGCCTAATTTTAATATTAATTTCTTCATATAGTTATTTCTCCTTCAGTATCTCCAGTCACGTTGTTGTCTTCATAATGAATGTTTATTGTCCATTTTCCAGGTGACAATTGAGATAACGGAACGTTAAATCCTTTACAGCTAGACGTACTTGGACCAGCTTGCAGCTCTACGCTATTGGAGTACGTTTGTCCGCTAGTATTGCGCATTGATAACGTACATCTTCCGCTTGATGATATAGTTTGGATTAAACTACGGATATAAAGTGTGTTTGAATCTTTATCGACTGTTGTAGTTGTTATACTTACTCCAACTGTTGGTTTTTTTCCGTTGGATGATGGAGTCGGTTCTGGCGAAGGATCGCTTCCTTGTAGTGTTTTAGATTTTTGACCTGATGACTCTTTTTCTGACTTATTGGATGCATCATTTAATGATCTTTTTTTTATGTCTTGACCAGCTGTTTTTTGTTCCTCGGTGACCGCGTTAAATTGATTATGGATGAAGGGCCAGAACTTAAATTTATAGGAAATTAAGCCATAGCCTGTTATAGACAATAGTATAACAGCTATCAGAATCAATACTTTATTTTTTTTATTTTGTTTTTTCTGTATTTTCATAATTGTTACCTAATCAACACTACTATAGCAGATATAGATAAAACGGTAAAGCTTTAAAAAGTTCTTTTATAGAATAAAATATCTCCATTATGTACAGTGACTTTATCGATTAGTCCATAGCAAGGTAGCTGTAGTGGCATCGTAGATAACACACGAGTAACAGATTTTCCCATATGATTACTACAACTTAATTTTGCAATAAATACGTCCGGCTGACTAAGTACGAGATCTTTATCTATGGTATCAGATAGAAGTATATGTGCATACCTGTTATAAATTGTCTTATCTTTTGATACTTTTGACCAGAAATCTTTATCAGGGTAAGTATTGACTCCCGTAATTGATTTTCTATTTGCCATTTGAGGAAAATTTTCTAGCACGCTTGTGCCAGACAGTCCCCATATATCGTCACTAGACGAGGTAGAGATAATCTTTTTGGTTATAATATTATCGTTATACCCGCTTCCTAGACCTCTATATAACGGCTGTATAGTTATTGTTGACATTATACATAAAGAAGAGAGCACTAACAGTCCGAGTTTTTCCTTTTTTATAAATATAAGGGCTAGTCCACCAGAAAGACTTATTGCGGCTAGTAATAATAAGCGAAGATCCCCGGCAAAGTTACGATTGAACTTTACGACATACACGATGGTGCAGACATAAATGATAATCACTATTGTTGAATATAGATATGGTAAATAGCGATATTGTGATGAAAATTTTATAGTATTGGCAAGCGTGTATATTAATGAAAAGATTCCTATAAAACCTAATCCAAGTTGCAATCTTGTTATTGGTACAAGATGCATCATGAAAGGTTTTGCTATTGAAGAGAATCCTGGAATAAATAAATGAGATATGAATATTAAGCAGGAGACAAAAATAGCAACTCCAACCCAATCTATAGTTTTATTTTTACGCCATTTGCTATATAAAATAAACAGTATGGGAATGATAAATGCAAAAGGCGTGATGATAAATGCAGACATTTCACTTTGATTAATGGATCCTTTACTTGGATCTATCGATGAAATAGATGCGTCATCCATAAGTCGGTATTGACTATAGCCAGTGAGACCGATTAGATCAGCCTGTGATGGAGCTCCCGAATGTACGAATCGTGCCCCGGGATAATCTGTACCAGAAATGGCTTGTACGGCATCTATTCTGGTGATTAAAAATATACCAACTATGCCGATCGCTGCTAGAGCAGATCCTGCTATGAATGCTGTATTTACATATAGTATTTTTCGCACTTTTTTGGGTGCTTTTTTCCAAGTATTTATATAATAGCCAATCGCCACTAGAAATACAGTGATGACAACAGGCATCTGAAAGGCTGGATACAATAGTAGGGCGAAGCTTACCATTGAATAGGTTAATAAAAGTGATAATATGAGTTTCGATATTATATCACCATGTTTATATCTCTTTAAAAAAGACAAAGATTTATTTTCTATTAATTTCATTATTAATAGCAGTATGACAATTCCCCAGACGATACTCATTATAGTAATGGTTTGATACCACCAGAATATAAAAGGAGTGAAAGAGCCTATGATAGCGATAGATCCTGACAGCGCGTATTTATTGGGAAGAAATTTTAACGATAGAAAGTATATACTTAATAGTAATGATGCTAATAATAGCCACCACTTAAAGGCAAAAGCAAACTCGAAAGGAATTATTAAAAAGGCAAGATTTTGAGGTCGGAATACTGTTGACCATTCTTTATATGGCGCATCAGACACAAGGCTCATATTCTTGCCAGAATTGCCAAAGTTCTTATTTATTAGTGGATACCCAGCTTCTTTTTGTGCAATTGTGAATTGTGTAACGACCAGCCACTCGTCGCTGCGAATAGGTCGAGCTTCGCCTGATATGAGATTAGATGATTTGCCATTAAGGAAAGAGTCATAGTACAAGCCAAATGAAGATCCAGATATCTTAAATCCTGTCGCAAAAATTAGACAAAAGATAATAGTAGACGGGAAAATCCATTTTTTATACGAATCGTCTTTTAATTTTGTAAAAATAGAACGTAGAACTTGCATAACATTTATTAGTATACAGTAAAAATAGCAAGTATAAAGATTGTGTTTTTTGAGAACAAGTCTAAAAAACGAAAAATAAAAAATGAGTAATGTGCTATAATTGTTGAAGGTAGTAAGAGTATAAGGAGGCTACGTAATGATAAATATTGCATCACCCGTTATAGAGGAAGAAGAGCGTCGGGCAGTAAATGAAGTTATAGAGTCAGGTATGCTGGCTCAGGGACCGAAAGTCGCTGAGCTTGAAGAAAGTTGGGCTAAATATTGTGGAGTGAAACATGCTTTAGCTGTGAATAGCGGTACGGCTGCTATCCACTGTGCTTTATATGCAGCAGGAGTTGGTGAAGGTGATGAAGTTATCACTACGCCATATAGCTTTATTGCTACGATCAACCCTATACTAATGTTGGGTGCTCGACCAGTTCTTGTAGATATAGATGAGGAGACATTTAATATCGATGTTTCAAAAATAGAAGCAGCTATTACAGACAAGACTAAGGCTATAATTCCAGTTGATTTGTATGGTCAACCTTGCGATTGGAAGGAATTGCGAGAAATTGCAGATAAGCACGAACTAAAAATTATTGAAGATGCATGTCAGGCAATTGGCGCAGAATATGACGGCGTGAAAACTGGTGCCTTGGGTGATTTTGGATGTTTTTCACTGTATGCTACAAAGAATATTATGTGTGGTGAAGGTGGCGTTGTTACCACTAATAGCGATGATGCTGCGGCTGCTATTCGCTCATTCAGACAGCACGGAATGACTTCATCTTACGAGTACGCTGATTTGGGATATAACTATCGTATGTCAGACTTGCACGGTGCTATCGCCGTTGAGCAATTAAAGAAAGTAGAAGACTTTACGAATAGGCGACAACATAACGCTAATATGTTAAATGAGGCGTTGGCTGGAATTGAAAAGATAGTCTTACCGAAGATTGCAAGTAACAGAAATCACGTATATCACCAATATACTATTTTACTAGATAAGAGTATACGAAGAGATGATTTTATAGCTAAATTAAGAGAAAAAGGAGTTGGTGCTGGAGTTTATTATCCAAAACCGTTGCACGTATATCCACATATTTCAAAACTTGGATATAAAGTGGGAGATTTTCCTGTTGCCGAAGATTTGGCTGCAAGAGTTGTGTCTTTGCCTGTTCATCCAAAAGTTACAGATGCTGATATTGAAGTAATTGCTAGCGCAATTAAGGAAGCCGTAAATGACTAATAATAAAGAAGGTAAAATAAGGGTTGCTGTCATTGGTACTGGAAATATGGGGCGCAATCATGTGCGTAATTATTTCATGCTTCCAGAATCTGAGCTAGTGGCAATAGCAGACGTTAATCCAGCCGCAAAATCGTTAGCTGACGAATACAAAACAAAATTCTTTACTGATTACAAGGAAATGCTTGAGAAAGTTCATCCAGATGCCGTGTCTGTGGTTGTGCCTACTCCATTTCATCTTGAAGTTGCAACTGAGGTGATGTCTCGAGGTATTAATTGTATGCTTGAAAAACCAATTGCATCTTCGGTGGGAGAGGCTGATAAGCTAATTGCTTGTGCTGAGGAAAATGGAGTTACGTTTACAGTTGGTCATATAGAGAGGTTTAATCCAGTCATTAAGAAGCTGAAGCAGATGATCGATGACAATGCTATAGGTGACATAACATCGGTAGTATGTAAGCGTGTTGGTGGTTTTCCTGCTGTTGAGCCAAAAACGGATGTGATTATTGACCTTGCAGTTCATGACGTTGATATAGTTAATTATCTATTGGGACAAAAACCTAAAGCTATTCATAGCCACGGATCGCGTACTCGTCATAGTAAAAAAATTGATTCAGCAGAAATATTAATGGATTATGGTAGAGCGTCAGGATTTATTCAGGCTAATTGGCTGACTCCAGTAAAAATTCGTACCATTGCACTGACTGGGTCGTTAGGTTATCTAGAGGCTAATTATATAACACAGGAACTTACGTATTATAAACATAATATGAAAGAAATTCAGAAAGATGGATTTACTGAATTTGTTTTGCAGGTTGGTGATCCAGAAAAGCGCGTGATAAAAGTTGATTTTGAAGAGCCTTTAGCCGCTGAATTGAAAGCTTTTATGGCTAAATCTATGGGCAGGACGGCATCAATTGTTGATCCGGTAGATGCGCGCGAAGCGTTAAAAATATCATTAGAGGCTGTTGCGCCTTTTGACGTTAAATAGGAGGATAATATGAAAAGAATTTTAGTAACAGGTGCTGGTGGATCACCTTCTGCAAACTTTATTCGATCCCTTAGAGCTGCGGATGAAGAATATTACATTGTTGGCACAGATGCTGATAAATATTATTTACAGCGTGCTGAAGTTGATGTTAAATATCTAGCACCGTTGGCAAACGACCCAAAGTACATTGATTTTTTGAATTACATTATAGAGAAGGAAAATATTGAGTTTGTACACGCGCAAAACGATGTTGAGGTTGGGTTTTTGAGCGAGAATCGAGAGAAAATTAAAGCCAAAACATTCTTTCCAGCCAAAGAAACCGTTAAGATCCTTCAAGATAAGTTTGAGTCGTTTAAACTATGGGAAAAGGCCGGTATTAAAGTTCCTAAGACTAAACTAATTGAAGGTAAAGATACTGATTTAGATGCTCTATTAGAAGAGATGGGTGGGTCTATGTGGATTCGCGCAATATCAGGAGCCGGCGGTCGTGGATCTCTTCCAGTTCACGATGTTAAGACTGCTAAGAACTGGTTAGATTTCCAAGAGAAAAATGGCTCGTGGTCTGGTAATTTTACAGTATCAGAATTGCTTGAACCAGAGACGGTTACTTGGATGTCGTTATGGAAAGATGGCGAGTTAGTTGTTGCCCAGGGACGCAAGCGCTTATATTGGGAGTTGTCAAAAATTTCTCCATCAGGTGTCACCGGCGCTACTGGAACGGGATTAACTTATTCGGATGCCGAACTTGATGATATTGCTCGTAGGGCTGTGTTGGCTGTTGATAGTAGGCCGGATGGTCTATTTGGTGTGGATATGGCTTACGACAAAAATGGTGTACCGAATCCAACAGAAATTAATATTGGCCGATTCTTTACAACTCACGAATTCTTTACACAAGCGGGTCTTAATATGCCTGAAATGTTTGTTAAGCTTGGCTATGGCGAAGAGATTCCTGCGATTGATAATAACACTAATCCTCTACCAGACGGTCTAGTATGGATTCGAGGAATGGACTTCCGACCAGTTTTGTCGGATATGGGAGTTGTAGAAGAGAGTGTTGCTCAGCGTGATCGTATCCTTAAGGAAATATCATAGGTGAAAATTCTCGTTACTGGTGCATCTGGTTTTGTTGGCAGGCGTTTTTTGGAAATGGCGCCTGCCAGCTGGGAGATAATTTGTTTAGGCAGATCTAATATTGATTATGATGATGTTAAGTGGGTTGAATGCGACCTGTCTAGTAAGGAGAGCTCAAAGATAGCTGCTGATGTATTGGCTGATAAAGAGTTTGACGCTATAGTTCATTTGGCGGCTTTTGTGCCAAAAAAAACTATTGAAGATAGTTTAGAGAAGTGTAAAGAAGGCAATATAGATGGGATTATTAATCTTCTAACGTATTTTGGTAAAAAGGCAAAAAAGATTATTATCGGCAGCACTGTAGAAGCTTATGATAAAACAAAAATTAGTGGTCCAATTACGGAAGATAATGTTGTGTCTGGTAGTTCATATTATAGTTCCACTAAGATAGCTAGCGAAGTAATTGCTCAATCATTTGCGCAAAAAAATAACAAAGAGCTTACCATTCTGCGATTTTCAATAATGTATGGCGGATATGACCCAATTGCTAGGGCTATCCCTAACTTCATTAGGGCGGCTAAGTCTGGAGGTAATCTGACTATCAATGGTCCACTAGTTCTTCGCGACTATGTGCATATTGACGATGTAGCTAGTAGTATTATATGTGCAGTTAATTCGGCGGGCGCTGGGGTAATCAATATTGGGACGGGTAGAGGAGTCTCTATTAAAGAAACAGCGGAGTCAATTATTAAAAGTATGCGATCGAGTAGCAGTATAAATATTATGTCCGATAGCGGTGGTTGCGATATAGTGATTGATATATCAAAGGCAGAGAGTCTACTTGATTATCATCCTAAAGTGTTCTTTCCAGATAAAATTAAGGAGATGGGTGATCTCTATGAAAATTGCAAATAGAAATATATTTATAGATTTTGACGGTACTTTGGTCGATATTGCTCCTCGTCATTATAGAGTATATAAGAAGTGTGTCGAAAAAATGGGCGGCACACCTCTTGATCAGAAGAAATATTGGGAATTGAAACGTGATAATATTTCCTGGAATGAATTATTGTTGATAAGTGGGCTTGAGGTAAATAATAGGGATGATTATCTCAAATTATTTATTGATCGCATAGAATCATTGGAGGAGTTGTATAGAGATGAGCTTTTTGTAGATAGCTTGTCTGCGCTAAAAAAGCTATCCTCGAATGATAATAAGCTATATCTACTTAGTTTAAGGCGAAATTCAGACGCTCTAGATAAGCAGATTGAAAAGTTGGGGATTGGGCGCTTTTTTGAAAAAATTTTATCAGGGCATAGTGACACAAAAGAAGGTACATTATTAAAAAAGGCAGATATAATTAAGCAAACAATAGATAATCCTGAAGACTCTATTATTGTTGGAGATACTGAAGCTGATGTTGCTGCGGCTCAGCAGCTCAATGCGACCAGTATTGCTCTTTTGAGTGGAATTCGTAGTAAGGAATTCTTGAAATCAATGGAGCCAGACTATTTAGTTGACGGTATTGGTGACGTATCTAACATTAATCTTTAATCTGGTAATCTATTTCTTAAAATTATTATTTTCGTTGGATACGTCGATTGTAAGGGCTGTCAACGTTAACTGTATTCCTAGTATAAACGGTAGTACAGCTAACATTACGCTGCCTGCGGTCGGTGACTGGTGGGCAAATAACTTAACATATAACAAAAATATAGCCAATAATAGCGATATTATTAAGAAAAACATACCTGTAAATAAGAATAGTGCTACGGGATGAAAACCATATAATACATATTTGTAATAAATCCTGCGCCAGAATCCTTTCCATACAGCCTTTAGATTTCTCCAGGCTGTCGGGATTAGCTTGATGGTTGATTTTTCGTCGCCGTAATGTGCTGGCACGGCATGATCAATAACTTTAGCGTTAGCTATAGACAGAGCAGTCAGCATACTAGTTTCGTAATCATAACGTTTTTCTACTATAGAAAAATCGATTTTTTCGATTATTTCACGACGTAGCCAACCACACCCGTTAGTGATGTCTGTAATAGAATAATACCCAGTAGAAAATTTGGTGAGTAGAGATATGAATATGTTTCCAAATTGGCGATATTTTGGCATAGTCTTGAAGGCTTCTCGATGGAAAAATCTACTTGCTTTTACGTAGTCTGCTGATTGATCTATGAAGTCATCCAGCATTGCCTTTAGATATGATGAATCAAACTGATCATCTCCTGCGACTATACCGATAGCTGTTGCTTTAGTATTTTTTATCGCATAATCATATCCAGCGATAAGAGCTCCTCCGACGCCTTGATTTACCTTATTGTCAACAATGATAAGCTTGCTATATTGTTTTTTTAGTTTGTTCAAGACTCCAATAGTGTTATCAGTGCTAGCATCATTAACGGCTATAATGTGATCTATGTATTCTGGTATTTTCTTTATTGTTTGAGTAATCATTTTCTCTTCGTTATAACAAGGTATAACAACTGCGGTCTCTAGTTTTCTGTACATGTAATCAATTATACTACAATCATATATACATTATGAACGAATATGATATTCTTAATAAAGATAATATGAAAAATGGTATATTTTTAAAAATCTTTTTATTTCTTGCCGTAGGTGGTATTACACTGCTAATAGATGCGTCAATATCGTATATTTTATATCACAATATACATTTGCCGGCTTTTTTGGCTAGTGGCATCGGCTTTTTGTCGGGATTTGTTTTTAACTTTCCTGCGAATCGTAAGAAAGTTTTTAATCATAGTCAATATGATAGATTTTCTTTAAGATCGCAAATTATTCTCTATACATTACTTAGTATTTTTAATATGGTGGCAACTTCAGTAATTATTGCTACATTAGTAAACTCTAACATACTGGATATCCAATGGGCGAAAGTTATAGTGACTGCAGTATTTGCAATTTGGAACTTTCTGGTTTTTAATTTATTTATTTTTTCAAAGGATAATAATAAAAATGTGGAATAAAAAAATGGCTTATTTTAACCAGGGATGATTTAATTAAGAATACTGTATATAACACCCTCGGCTATGACAGAGTTGTGGTTGTGACTGTGGACGGATTGTCTACGAACGATGTAGTCAGTGCTTGTAGGAGTTTATAGATATTTGCCGTATCCAGATTTTTTTAATGGTTCGGCAAGTATTTCTAACTGCTCCTTGGAAATCCAACCGTTTTGAAAGGCAGTTGCTTCGGGTGATCCGACTATTTGTCCAGTCCTTGTTTGGATTACACGTACAAAATCTTCGGCATCGGTTAAGCTATTTATTGTGCCAGTATCAAGCCATACATCACCGTTGTCTAAAGTCTGTACTTTGAGTTTTTTGCGATTTAGATATTCAGCGTTTACGGATGTTATTTCCAGTTCTCCTCGGTCGGATGGCTTTACATTTTTAGCAATATCTACTACGTCATTGTCATAAAAATATAAGCCGACAACTGCGAAGTGGGATTTTGGATGCACTGGTTTTTCCTCGATGGAAACAGCTTGATTATTCCCGTTAAATTCAACCACTCCATAGCGTTCGGGATCAAGCACTTTATATGCAAATACAATGCCACCGTCGGGGTCTGTGCATTCTTGTAATGAATTATCAAGGGCGGCTCCGTAGAATATGTTGTCGCCAAGTATTAATGCCACTTTATCATTGCCGATAAAGTTTTCGCCGATAATAAAAGCTTGTGCTAGACCGTCTGGTGTAGGTTGAACAGCGTATTCTAAATTTATGCCCCACTGTGATCCATCGCCAAGAAGTTTTTTGAAGCCGTTTTGATCGTCTGGAGTAGTGATTATTAAAATATCACGAATTCCTGCTTGCATTAACGTGGTTAGCGGATAGTAAATCATCGGTTTGTCATAAATGGGCATCAACTGTTTACTTATGGCTTTTGTAATTGGCCATAGACGCGTGCCTGATCCACCCGCTAAAATTATTCCCTTCATCATATTCTCCTTTGTGTTGTATGATTATATATCTATGGTTCGACAGTATCAAGGTTAAACGGTTTTGAGATTAATGGAGGTTGTATTTTTTAGGCGTTGTTTGAGATGTATTGCCTTAAGTCTTCCTCCCAGTTACGGCTTTGAAATCCTGTAGAGTGTAGTTTATCTAGACTCATATCACTATTGAGCGGTCGTGGCGCAACTCCAGGCTTGTTGGCAAAATATTCTGCGGTAGTTGTATTAGAAACGATTAAGTCTTTATGATTAGATAATTCAAATATTTTTCTAGTAATGTCTGCCCAAGAAGCGAGTGGTCCGTCATTCGTTGCATTGTAAGTTCCGAATGGAGCCTTAGTTGACAATAAATGATCTATAATACGCACTAGCTCACTAGTGAACGTTAAGCGACCTATTTGGTCATTAACAACGGTTGGCGAGATGTTTTTTTCCGCCAATCCTAGCATGGTGCGAACAAAATTTTTGCCTTCACCAATTACCCATGTGGATCGAAGTAGATAGAAGCGGTCTAATTGTTCAACTAATAGATCTCCCGCAGCCTTACTCTGACCATAGACACTAAGCGGACTAAGTGGCTCGTCCTCTGTGTGGGGTTTTTGGGTTCCGTCGAATACGTAATCGCTGGAAATGTGAACCATTGTCATATCATATTTTCGGCATACTCGAGTAAGGTTAGACACCGCAGACGCATTAACCTTCCAAGACGCTACGCGACCTTCTTCGGTTTCTGCTCCATCGACATTAGTAAAGGCAGCAGCGTTAAGTACAATATCAATGTTGGACCAGTCGAAAGACTCAACTGACTCTAAGTCTGTGATATCAAGAGTGTCAATGTCAGCAGATTTGGCGTTAGGATATTGTCTTTGTAGGGCTAATCCTAGTTGTCCGTTAGCACCAATAATGAAAATTTTATTATCGTCCATAATTTTATACCTCCATAGGAATTACATTACTTAATAGTGGATGTGCGGCATCTTTTTCAGAAATAATTGCTTGATCTTTATCAATTGGCCAGTTGATTTTTAGTTCTGGATCAAATAAATTAACAAAAGTATATTTAGTATCCGGGAACCAATGAGCGTCAACTAGATATGTGTAGGCGACATTATCATCAAGTGTTTGATAGCCGTTAGCTACACCCTTAGGAACGAAAATTGCCGTACCCGGATTAATCTCGTGAGTGAAAACTCGGCCGAAGCTATCTCCTTTACGAAGGTCACACCAAGCCCCAAAAACACGCCCATTGGCTGTTGAAATGAATTTGTTCCAAGGCTCAGCATGAAGACCGCGTGTGGCGCCAGTTTTGTCATTGAAGCTGATATTGTTTTGTACGATATTGAACGATGGCAAACCTAAGGCTTCCATTTTTTCTTTTTGATAATTCTCTTTGAACCAGCCGCGATTGTCGCCATGTACGGGTAATTTGATGACAAATAACCCTGGAATTGACGATTCAGTGACTGTAAGTTCATTGTAGTCAGTTGGGTCAAACATAATTATTGTCCTTGTTTTGCATAAGCTGCTTCAACGGCGTCTTTTTGGGCGCGCCACCAGTCTTCGTGTTCGCGATACCAGTTAATAGTTTGCATTAATCCATCGTGCATGCCGGTTTTATTATCTGTGTATTGCGGTTGCCATCCTAACTCGCGGCGTAACTTGCTGGAATCCATTGCGTAGCGCATATCGTGACCTGGACGATCGTTGACATGTTCGTACCAATATTTACCTTTACCCATTAGCTCGCAAATCAATTCAATCACCATCTTATTATTAACGTGATCATTATCCGCGCCAATGATGTAGGTTTCTCCTAGAACGCCTTTTTCTAGGATTAAATGAACCGCTGAGTTATGGTCATCAACATGAATCCAGTCGCGTACTTGTTCGCCGGTACCGTAAAGTTTTGGCTTGATATCACTTAAAATATTGGTAATCTGACGCGGAATAAACTTTTCAATGTGTTGATATGGTCCGTAATTGTTAGAGCAGTTTGAGATAGTTGCTTTAATACCAAAACTACGAATCCAGGCACGAACTAGCATGTCGCTGGAAGCTTTAGTACTAGAGTAGGGGCTGGAAGGTTTGTATGGAGTGTCTTCTGTGAAGCGATTTGGATCATCAAGCTCTAGGTCGCCAAAAACCTCATCAGTTGAGATGTGGTGTAATCTCTTATTGTGTTTTCGAATAGCCTCTAGAATGGTATATGTGCCAATTATATTTGTTTCAACAAATGGCCATGGATTACGTAAAGAATTATCATTGTGACTTTCGGCGGCGAAGTGTACAACTATGTCATTTTCAGCGACTAATTTGTCTATTAATTCGGCGTCACAAATATCGCCTTCTACGAATGTAATTTGGTCAGCTACAGCCTCCAAATTAGCACGATTTCCGGCGTAGGTTAATTTGTCAATAACAGTGACTTCATATTCTGGCTTGTGTTTTACGGTGTAATGCACAAAATTCGAGCCAATGAATCCCGCGCCTCCCGTGACTAGCATCTTTGTCATAAGTATAGTATATCAGGTATAATAGAGAAGTTATAGAGGAGGATATTATGAAAGTTGTAATTGTTAGCGGCTATTTTAATCCATTACACGGTGGGCATTTAGATATGATCGAGGCAGCTGCAAAAATGGGTGATTATTTGATTGTAGTGGTGAATAACGACAAACAGCAATTGCTAAAAAAAGGAAAAATTATCCTTAATGAAGAAAATCGACTCCGTTTAATGCGAGCATTAAAAGGCGTGGATCAGGTGATGCTTTCTATTGATGAGAATCCTCCGGTTACGGAAACCTTAGAAATGATTGCTCGGCAATATCCGGGATGTCAATTGGTGTTTGCAAATGGTGGCGATAGGTCAGCACCGGAAGTTGTTCCAGAGCGTGATGTTTGCGAAAAGTACAACATTGAAATGGTCTATGGAGTTGGCGGCTCAAATAAAGCAGACTCGTCTACTCGAATTAATCAAGCTACCGGACAGGAAAATTAACCTCAACTTTTTCGACCATATTTTTCATATACAGCCAAAGTCTGCTCGGCCATGCGCTGCCATGAAAATATCTTAACGTGTTTCTTGCCTTTTTTAATGAGTTCATTGCGCAATTTGTCGTCAGATAAGATGTCGTCGATTGATTTTGCTATATCCTTGACGCTGAAAGGATCAAAATAGTGAGCAGCATCGCCGTGAGTTTCTGGTAAGCAAGTGGCCGTACTCGAAGCGACTGGCGCGCCGTGTAGCATTGCCTCTAGCCCTGGCAGACCAAATCCTTCACTGAGCGAAGGGAAGCAATAAACTGCCGTATTTTCATACATCCAGCGCAATTGCTCGTCTGATATAAAGCCTGTAAACACAACGTTTTTAATTCCGTGCTCATTTACATATGTCTCGTGGCGAGCGTAATTACTATCTTTTTTACCCGCCAAAGCCAGCGTTAAATCTGGATATTTTTTCTGCAACAAGGCAAACGCGTCAATTAGTCGTCGAAGGTTTTTATGTGGCGTTGGTCTACCGATATACATAATGAATTTTTTACCAATCAACTCATCAACAGGTTCGTTGCCTTTTGGTAATTCATCCGCAGACTCCAAAGTTACAGTAATTTTCTCTGGGTTTACGCCGGTGAATTTAATCAAATCATTTTTTACGAAGTTAGAAATTGTGATGATGTGCGAAGATTTTCTGGCAACTTTTTTATTGACCCATTTGTAAATTTGTTGCTTAATCCAGAAAACGACAGGATTTTTATCTGGATTCCTGAATCTAACAGTAGTCAAATCTTGCATTGTAGTAACAACTGGACTGGAATTATACCAAACAGGCTGCTGAACCATCGCAAAATGAACTAAGTCTGGATGGAGGCTTTCAAGTTGTTTTTTAAAGCCGATTTGCTCAGCGAAAGTGTATTCTTTGTAGGGACAAACGACTTTTTTAAAGCGCGGATTGCTCGGCTGCCAACTATCAAAATCTTTTGGCTTGAGTAAGATAACATAATCGTTTTTATTGTCAATTTTCTGCAAATAATGAATCAGCCGTTCGATGTAGCGACCAGTGCTAGTCCTTAATGTTCGGGCGTCAATTACGATTTTCACGATAATGTTCCTTCCATGATTTATCAACTATATTTTTTATCGCTTTATGGAAAATTGCAGCTGAAAATTCGTTTGCTGTGGCTGAGATTCTTGTTGGTGAAACTTTTTTCCCTGGGAGTTTCTCTAAGGTTTCTATCAGTGAAGAATCTGTTTGCTCAGAAAAGAACCAACCATTTTTCTCAGATTTTATATAATCAAGCGCGCCGCCAGCTTCATATGCAACCACTGGAATACCAGATGCCAACGCTTCGACTGGCGCAATTCCGAAATCTTCGTGTGAACAAAAAATAAACAAATCTGCTTTTTTAATATATTTTTCTCGCGTGGCATTATCAACGAATCCTAAGAAATTAGTATGTTTATCGGCGATATTCTTCAGGCTGTCAACGTCTGGACCTTTTCCGATAATATCTAATTGCCAGCCAAGTTTCTGACAAGCCTTAATAGCGACATCAAGTCGTTTCATCGGCACAATTCGCCCCCAAATCAGACAGCGAGGATTCTTTGGGATGGACGTTTGCTTGCGATTCTTAGCAAGTGGCGAGAAGCTCGATACGTCAATTGGCGGAAAAATAACCGTACTTTTTCGCTGGTAAAACTCTTCAATATCAGCCTGAATTCCCGTAGAGTTGGCGATAAAAACATCAACTTGCTGAGCGGCATTGAAATCTCGTTTTTTCAGTGGTCGGACTAGGATTTTTAAGCCTAGTCGCGCCAGCCATTGTGGGCGAAAACTTGGTCGTTTGATATATTCGTCATAATGTCGCCAATAAAAATGCGTCGGTGTGTGGCAATAGCAAATATGAAGTTGATCTGGTCTGGATTTGCGGACGAATTTTGCCTCGCCATTTCCCGAACTGGAGATAATAATGTCAAATTCACTAAGATCAAGCTTAGCGAACCACCACTGTCTAAGAAGCGGCAGTAATCGTCGAATTTTTGAAAATGGCCATCGTTGTAAATAGCCGGTAACGACTTTGTTGTCTAATCTTTCTCGCCATTCATCGCTGCAAAAAGAAGTGTAAATTGGCGCATCTGGGTATAATTTGTGAATTTCCAAGACGACTTTTTCGGCTCCGCCTCCGTAAATCCAGTCGTGAACTATGACAATTTTTGGCTTACTCATCAATTATCTTTCTGGAAAATAACCAAGCAGGTTTTTAATAAAATCGTGATGTCCAGCCAGAGACTCCAGTTTTGAACATAATATAAGTCAATTCGTCGCCGTTCTTCAAAGCTGATGCTGCGTCGGCCGGATACTACAGCCAGTCCAGTGAGTCCTGATTTGACCGCTAATAAAACGTGTTTTTTGTCGTAGGCGCTTAATTCGTGCGGCACCAGCGCTCGCGGTCCGACCAGGCTGATATCTCCTTTAACGACGTTGAATAACTGCGGTAATTCATCAAGGCTAAATCGACGAATAAATCGACCAACTGGCGTCACGCGAAAATCATGATCAAGTTTGTCGCCGTTTTTACGGTATTCTTCAATTAGTTCGGGCTTACCGACCATTCGAAACACTTCTTCGTCGGTTTTGCCATCAAACTTTGCGTAATGCGAGCGGAATTTGTAGACCTTAAACGGTCGATTGTAGCGAGTGAGGCGTTTTTGCTGTTTGCCGTGCATTAAAATCGGTCCCGCCGGGTCGCTGATTTTTACGGCAATTGCCACCAAAAGCATAATTGGCGAGGTGATGATAATTCCAATTGTCCCACCTACAATGTCCATAATCCGCTTAACAATTCGCCCATAGCCCATTAACGGTGTCGGATGAGTGTGAATTAGCGGCACGGAGTCGATGATATCAATAGTGTGTTTGGTGGTCATAATTCCGTCAAATTCTGGTGCTTGATAAAAATCCAGATAATGTTTCTGGGCAATTTGATAATGTTCGCTAACGTTTTTTGAGTCGGTTTGGATGATGACGTCAATTTTATCCCTGGTGAGCGCCGATTCTAATGACAAGCGTCGAAGCTTTTTTAATTCAATAGGAATGAACTGGGTTTGCGCAACAATTCCGCTAATCTTAAAGCCAGTTAACGGATTAGTCTCTATAAAATCAGCCAAAACGTGAGTTAAATCACAATTGCCAATTAATATAACACGACGCGCACCCAAACCGCGCTTTAATAGCTTCAGGCGAACAATATTGGCAGCGCTGCGGAAAATCATTAGTAAGATGAAGCCAATTACAGTGGCATAACCAGCGACGAGTTTGGCTGGAAATAACGGAGTGTTGGTAAAGAACGTCACAGAAATCATAATCATAATTCCAGTGATTGACGCCAAAAGTATTCGTCCGAAGTTTCGCAATGGGTGCGTGTAAATCTCTCGGTCGTATAAGCCAAAGAAATAGAACATCACGATCCACAACGGCAACGTCATAAAGATGGAAGTGATAAAATCTATAGCATTGATGCTGATATGGAATGGCCTAGGATCTAGGGAAATTCGCAAAATATAGGCAATAGTAAATGCACTCAATAAAGCTAAGATATCAAGGACGACTAGAACAATTTTGAAGTAAAAATCAGACTTTTTCCGCATAATCTCTGGGGTAATTATACAAAAATATGCCGATTATAGCAAAACAATGAATCGTATTTATGAAGCTACCAAAAAACCAGAAATGCACAAACATCGCGATGGTTAGCGATAAGATAAATTGAGCTTTAATTTTACGGATATTTTTTATGGCGAAAAATATGATTATCAATGGGGTAATTAGAAGGGTGAATAGCCCGATGATTCCCATTCCGCTAAGCAATAATATGTAAAAAACGTAGACCGTTTGGTCTGCTGGGACGTTTATATGAAGGTGTTTTTGTATGAAATTTCCAAGGTTGCCGAGTCCGACGCCAAAGAAGAATGTTCGTGGCGATGACAGCCAGGATTTTATAGCTAAGTCACTGGCTCCGAGTCTGTCATTGGTGGAAGCTTCAACGAAACCAGCGGGCTGGAAAGAATTGTTGCTTGATGGAACGTTTTCGGCGGGTTTTGGTGACGGATTTTTGGCGATGGATTTTTGCGGAATCTTAATTTTCCCGAGAGATAATTGATCAACCATACTAACGAAGGTGTTGTGCGCAATGAAAGGTGTATTGGCGTATCTAATGTTGGCTGACGAGAATAATAAGGTGAATCCGAGTAATAATCCAGCGAAGATGATTGGAAGTTTTTTACGCACAAAAGATGCGTCAATTCGTTTTACAAAAGCGATTATAAATAAGGCTGTGATGGCGATAAAAATTGCCAAAAATCCGCCACGGGAAAATGTTAAAGATATGGCAAGAGTCGTGAAAAATAGGCTAAATTTGGCTAGGCGAGATTTTGATTGAAAGAGCGCAAGGAAAAATGCTGGAAGTAGAGAATTGGCGAAGAATTGCGGTTCGGCGGCGAATAAATTGATTCGTGGAAACCCAAAAACTTCGGCTTTACAGCCGGCGCAAAGCGTACCAAATCCTGTTGGCTCAAAAGTGGCGACGATGAGCTGAATAATCGCTAAAATCCCAAAAACCAGCCCGCTCCATAATCCGACGTTGATGAGTTTACGTTTTTCTGGTTTTGACAATTCGCTGTAAATTAAGCTAGCGGATAATCCGACGGAGAGTAAGAATAATAGCGATAACGAATATAACGCGGTGCGCAGGCGCGCTTCTGCGAAAAATACGCCGATGACGATGGCGATAAAAATTGCCAAAAATCCGCCGATTAGCCATCGGTTTTTCAATAATTCTTGGCGTTTTTTAAGTAGTAATGGCAAAGAAAATAACAGTAGGCTTACGGCAGCGATCTGATATAATCCTACGCGCAGTGACGGGAAATCCAGAATTGATAAGCTGACACTGGGATGCAGGGCGAAGCCGCCGCCAAAAATAATAATAGCCAGAAGCCAGAATCGAACGTCGTTAATGTATTTTTTTGCCATATTTTAAGTATAGCGTATGGTGTATACTTTAGATATGAAACTGACGAAAAAGCAAAAAATAATGTTGGATTTTATCGATGGATTTATAAAGGGAAATGGCTATAGTCCGACGCTTCGGGAAATTATGCGCGCCTTGGGCTATAAATCGGTGTCGACGGTAGCAAAACACGTTGATAATTTGGTGGCTGCTGGATTTTTAGAGAAGCAGGACGGCGAAGTTAGGTCTTTGACGCTGAGTAGTGAGAAAAAAGAAGTTTGGTGGCAAAATTTAGCGAAAGAAATTAAGAAGAGAGAAGCCGAGGACGACGAAAAATCACGCTCGGAAGTGGAGATTTTAAAAAAAGCATTGGAAATTGTCCGTCAGTAACTTTACAACTATTCAAAAACTCGCTATAATACAAGACATATTCCGGCATAGCTCAGTGGTAGAGCGGTTGGCTGTTAACCAATAGGTCGCTGGTTCGAGCCCAGCTGCCGGAGCCAAATCGAATTTTAAGACTTCAACAAGTATAGTTGAGGTCTTTTTTTATTGTTTTTGCAGTTATATATTCCTAATAACGCGGAATAGGTGAGATAATAATGATTATGAATAACACTTATTGTGATGGTATGTGGGCTAGATTTCTTTCTAGCCAATGTTTACGGGATGATTTTAAGAGCGGCCCAAAGAGTAGTGACTTAAAGGATATTTTTAACTTTGCTAGCAGTTCGACGGAGAGCGCTGAAGATTTTGAGCGGCGATTTCCAGTGATTGCGCATATTGATCTTTATGGACATACCGCTGTAGACGGCTACTCATATATTCGGCTGGTAGAAAATGAATTGCCAGAGATACGAAAGTTGGCGGAAGAGGGACGAGAGACTGACATTGTTAAGCAGATAGATGATTTGATGAGGTTTATAGAACTAGGTGTCAATAATGTAGATGGCGATGTGATTTTATTGGTTTTTGATGGTATGTAAAACAATAAAAACCAACTTCCCAATAAAAAATTACCACCTCATCACGGGGTGGTAATTTTATGTAGCCATAGGTTAGCGTAGAATGAATAGTCCTGCGGCAACTAATGCCAGGGTGGCGATAACACCTAAGAAGGCATTAAATCCTGTGTTTGCGAGTAGTCCGCTTACAGCATTCTGAGGCTTATTAACTGGATTATGAGCGGCAGCTGACGGATTTCCAGGCTGTGGCTGCGGCTGAGGTTGTGGCTGCGGCTGTGGCTGCGGCTGAGGCTGTGGTTGACCCGCCCTAGGGATCGCTGATGTGTCAATAGCTAGAGTGCCACTGAACGTAGCTGAAATTGCTCCGATTGTTACGCTTCTGGTCCAAGGAGCATTCAGGATAGGAGATGCTCCGCTGGCTGGTAGTGATAGTAGCTGAATATTTCCAGGAGTTGCTGTGTCGTTGACGACTTCCGCTGAGTTGGTTACAGAAACCGTGTTTCCTACCAAATCCTTCAGCGGTGAAGCGAATGATTTGTCGTTAGGCTTAACACTAACTCGCTGATTTTCAAGACGTAGGGAAGTCAGGGATGTTAATCCAGCTAGCGGACTTATATCGGCGAAGCAGTTATTTCTTAAGGATAGAATTTTTAGAGAAGTTAGACCAGATAGTGGGCTTAGGTCTGAGATATAGTTGTTGTTTAACAACAAGTTCTGAAGATTCTTAGCAGCTTCTATTCCGGTTAGGTCGTAAATGTTTGAGTAACTTAGGTTAAGATCTGTCAATCTTTCCAACTCTACGTCAGTAATTTTTTGATCGTCTTTACGATTAGTGCTAAATACTGTTGACAGTCTGTCATTAAGCAACTTGCGCAGTTGTGTGTCCTTGACTTCAACCTCTTTGGGTTTTCGCATCTCGTACACGCGGACGTAGTCGACTGACATAGTTGCCGGGAAGCCCTCTCCATTTGCAGCTCCTACTGAGTTGATAGGATCATCCCATGGTGAATCAATGTAATTGCCGCCAATGGCTAGGTTTAGTCGCAAGAAGAAGTTCTGATCAAAGGGTCCATTAGGACTTCCTGTGGAGTTTGAATTCTTAAATTCGGTAATTGTGTGATGCCATTCTCCGTCAATGAAGTATTCAAGTTTGCCTTCAGTCCATTTCACGCCGTATGTATGCCACTCCGTAGTGTCATTATTAGTGCCGAACTTACTTGATGGAATAACTCCTTGGCGATTTCTGTGACTTCCAGTTTGACCGGTCGGCGTATTCTTGTCTCGCCAGTGTGCGTCAGATGCAGCGAATTGGTGATTAGAGCCTTTTGTCTCTACGATGTCGATCTCACCCCAATCAGGCCAACCAGCACTGTACGGAGAGTTATTAGGACTCATCCAAAAACCAGGCCAAGTACTCTTGTTCTTTGGCATTTTTATGCGAGCCTCGATGTAGCCATATTTAAAATATGCCTTATTTTTCGTCTGTACGAATCCGGAAGTGAAGTTACCAGTTTTAGTGTTACCGCCAGTACAGGTTGCTCCTGGTTTGTATAGTCCAATTAGATTTAAGCTGCCGCCACTGACATTAATGTTCTCATCTGATCTCGTGTAGCAGCTTCGAACTTGTTGACCTTCGTCTCCCCATCCGCCATTAAGAGCTGTCCATTTGGTCCCATCTAGTGAATTTCCGTCAAATTCGTCACGCCAAACAGGTTCTGGATTCCAGTTTTCACTATCTGTTGGCGGATATGGACTTCCTGCACCTTTGGCGTTGTCCATTGGCAGGGTAAATAACGCACCACCAACAACAACACCAACAGCCACTACCGCAGTTACTATTTTAACTTTTGTATTTAAAAAACGTCTTTTTATTAACATTTTTTGTTTTCTCCCAAATATTTTTTATCCATCGCTAGTGTAACAATAAGCGGAATAAAAGTAAAGAATATTATGTAGCTATTTTAACAACAGAGCTGTGGAAACGCTGAATACTGAGGTTTTAAGCTGAAATAAAAAAATTGCCACCCCGTAATGAGATGACAATTTTTCTGTAAACGCCTAAGCTAATTAGCGATTAATCGTTAGATTTATTGACTTTAGAGATTTGATGTTGGAAACTGCTCTTAGGTCGAAGACAGAGTTGTTCTTAAGAGATAAAGTCTTAAGGTTTTTAGCCGCCTCTAAGCCTGTTAAATCGTGAATCTTTTCTGCTTCTGATGCGTCGTCGGCTGCATCCAGGTTAAGATCTGTCAATTTTTCCAACTCTACGTCAGTAATTTTTTGATCGTCTTTACGATTAGTGCTAAGTACTGTTGACAATTTTTTATTAAGTTGAGCGCGCAAGTTATTGTCTGGTACATTAACTTCTTTAGCTGTTCGTCTTTCGTATACGCGAACGTAATCGATTGACATAGTTGCTGGGAATGACTCTGGATATTTAGCTAGGGCATTGTAGGCGTTTGACCATTTACTGCCTTTACCATCAATGTAGTCACCGCCGATTGCCAAGTTAAGACGCAAGAAGAATGGCTTGTCGAATGGGCCGTAAGGTGTGTTTGCTGCGTTTGGCTGACCGAATCCGTTGACAGTGTGGAATTTCACGCCATCAATGTAATATTCCAATTTTCCTTCAGTCCATTTTACGCCGTAAGTGTGCCACTGAGTAGTATCTTTGAATCCAGCTGGCAAATCTCTACCTTGGGCATGTTTTTTATTGTATGTTGAAAGTCCCCAGTGAGCGTCTGCTGCCGCGTAATCTAAGTTAGAACCTTTAGTTTCTACGATGTCAATTTCACCACTGCGAGGCCAACTGCCGTATGTAGGCTTATTAGGGCTCATCCAAAAACCAGGCCAAGTACTCTTATTGTCTGGCATTTTTATACGCGCCTCGATGTAGCCGTAAGTCCAAAATTTTTTGCCTTTCGTTTCTACGAATCCAGAGGTGAAGTTGCCGCTTTTTTCATTTCCTTTGCAACGCGCGCCAGGCTTATATAGCCCTACTAAGTTTAGGCTGCCGTTTTTAACATTCACATTCTCTTCGCTCCTACTATAGCAGCTTTGGACGTTATTAGCGCTCCATCCGCTGCCGTATATATTCCAAGAATCTTTATCTAACGATGTGCCATTAAACTCATCACGCCAAATAGGTTCTGTGTTCCAGTGGGTACTATCATTTAATGGATAATCATCGCTGACGACACCCTTAGCTTGTCCAGTCGGCAAGGTAAGTAGCGACCCGCCAATGAATAGTCCAGCGGCTATTACTCCAGTTAATATTTTAACTTTTGTATTTAAAAAGCGTTTTCTTATTAACATACACCTCCTTAGATTTAAGTATAAAAATCCATTATAACAATAAGTGCAATAAAAGCAAAAGCGAAACAGATAAAGTATATAGTTTTTTGTTGTATTTTATACAATTATGCTTGTAAAAAATATTTAGCGATGATATTGTGAATGCGTAAACTAAATTAAAAATACAAACATGTATGGGGGGGAAACAAAAATGGGTGTTTCTTATACTAAATTAGCCAGTATTGTGGCTGTGGCTGCTGTCGTTGGGGCGGTGGTATTCCACCAGCCAGTTAATGCTGCGCCAGCTACATTTACCTGGACGGGCGCAACTGGTGATAGTAAAATGTCAACCGCTGGTAACTGGAAAGAAGGTTCAGTGCCAACACAAGGTTCTAAGCTGGTATTTAAGTGTGTTGATGGTCCTAATGAAAATATTCAGAACGATTTAGCAGTAGTTCCGTCAGGACTAGAGGTTAAAAAGCTGGACAGTCTTCCTGCTAATAAGTCGTGCGCCAAATATACTATTAATACGATGCAATTTACGCCAGATGCTGAATTTACTGGCGACCAGACTAGTGCTGACAATAAAGACCGTCGTAAAATACCGTTTGTTAGTATTAACACCGTCATTGGCTTGTCAAACATGAAATCGAATGGATTTAATGGTGAATTTAAGAACAAACCGACAATAAACCGTTTTGAGTTTGCTAATACTGGATGTAATGAGATAGCTGAGAGTCTAAGAGCTGCAGAAAAAATTGTCGGAGAAAATGCTAGTGTGAAGCCAGAGGGCGCTAATAGTATCTTGGTTAAAAATAAAGGTCAGTTAGAGATTGATGAGGATAACAATGAAACAAGCGCCAGTAAAATTACTTTTGAAAATGGTGCAATGATTTCTCATGGGGTACATTGTCAACCCTCTGGTAGTACTGGTGGCAACTTGCTGGTCATCACGACTGTTCTGTCTGGTGATATTGTACTTAACGGTGATGTTGAATATAAGCTAGAGTCAATGAATGATGTAAAGATCACAGGAAAACTTAGCGGCCCTGGTAAGTTAATTGCTCATAAAGATAATAAAGGTGTTGTGTTGGTTGAGTCTTCAAACAATACCAGCGGCACTCCGAATGGTCGGTACGGTAATGTCCATGGGCCTAAATTAATAAAATTAGACGATAACAAACCTGATGATTATATACTTATTAAAAGAGGTGAAGCAGTTTTACTAAATGGTATTCGTCATGAGGTAGATATTCTTGAAGGCGGTATGCTCAGCGGTAACGCTACTTTGAACTATCTTCTTTTTGTAGGAGGTGTTGTTTCTCCAGGTAACAACTCACCAGGTAAAATTACTACAGACAGTCTCAATTTTGGTAATTCCGGTGTTTATAAGGTGAAAATTCTAGATAAAGATCATTATGACCAGATTGTTGCAGACCTAGGCGTCATACTAGATGGTGGTAGTTTAGACTTAACATACTTAGAGGGCTGTGTCATTAAGAAGGGTGATACCTTTACGATCATTGATAATAAAGGCACTGGCCCTGTTACCGGATCGCTAGCGGGAATGGGGGGAACGTTTAAGGACTTACCGGAAGGTGCGGAAATAACTGTAAGTGGCGTAACCTTTAAGATTAGTTATGTTGGCGGTGACGGTAATGATATTGTACTGACAGCACTGAATGATTCACCAGCTCCAAAATCCTCAAAAACTCCAAAAGCTCCAAACACAGGTGGTGAAAAATTGGCTGTTAACTTGATTGGCGCTATAGCTGGAGTAGCTTCAGCGGTGGCATTGCTGATTGTAGCAAAGCGAAAAAGCTTTAATAAGAAATAAAATAAACCAAAATTAAAAGCGGACAGACACGTCGTAAGTAGTTCGGTGCAGGGCGTGTCTGTTTACCGCAGTAAAAACAGACAATGATACAAAGAGAACGAAAAATTAATCGCAGTTTGCAGACGCCATTAAGAGCGAGGGGGCGAGTGACTATACCTCGGCGTGGATTGGCAAGTGATGTTGTCGCTAATACTGTCAGTAATGTGAATGCGAAGAACATTGTTGACGTTGTGCGCCCTTCCGCACCAGTCAAGGTGAGGCAGACCCAGCAATCCAAGGTGAGACCGACCCAGCAATATGCGAAAAAACCAATAAATCATGCACGAATTAATAAAAGATTAGCTCGTTCGGCTCGTTTGTTAATTATTTGTAAAAAATCAATAGCTAACGGCTGTCGTGATGATAAAAGAAAGCGCACCAAGCGGTATTTACAAAATATTTTAGGTAGCAACTTTTGTAAAAAAGTACCTAGTTTTGCGGCTTCTGCTCTTTTGATAATCTCGATATATTCGTTTGCTGACTCCTGGCTGCTTAATAATCGAATAAAAAACGCTATAAATGCGACGCCGGTAGCTGCACGTAGCGATAATCTGGATGATCGAAAAAATAGTGAAGGCAAGGACGAGACCAAAGTGTCTGATGATGCTATTGCCAAATATAAGGTTGCTGCAGATTTGCCGCGAGTCATTACCATTGAGAAGTTGGGGGTTAAGGCTAGGGTTTTGCAGATGAACGTCAATTCGGATGGCTCAATGCAGTCTCCTATAAATATTTTTGATGCAGGATGGTACACTGGTAGCGTTAAGCCAGGTCAGCCAGGGGCATCCATTATTGTCGGACATGCGTCGGGTACAACTTTGGGCGGAGTTTTTAATAAGCTAGAGACTTTGAATGCCGGTGATACGATTAGTGTCGAGCGTGGCGACGGTAAAATACTGCGTTATCAGGTAATAAAAAAACAAACAGTTAAATTATCCGATGTGGATATGAATAGTTTTATTCGGCCAGCTGATGGTGTATCTGAGGGTCTGAATTTGATGACATGTGCAGGAGAATGGATAAAAAATTCTCAAACTCGTAATAGCCGAGTAATGATATTCACCAAGCGGATTTAAGCTGTCTGATGCTATAATTTATACATGGAAACATTGCCAGATCGCGATAAATTATTAACCAACAGAGCCTTGCAATGTACGGCGACGGAGCTAAACGTTGATTCATCTGAATTGCGGATCACGCCAGTAAGTGGCGGCTTTTCGCTTAATCGCCGAGCGTTAGTGTCGTCTGGTGGTCGAACGATTTTTGTTAAAGAAGTTGATGCTAATTTATTGTCGGATGAGGGCGAACGGGAATTAGGCTGGCTAAAAAAAGATTATGCAGTAACGCGTTTGTTGCAGAAAACTTATCCGCAATATGTTGCTGATTGGACTGAATTGGCTGATGATGGTTACGTGTTGATGACGAGCAGTTACGCTTCGTCAGATGGGTGGTTGTGGCAACCTCCGACGGATAACTCTGTCGCGGAACGTTATATTTCGACGGTGATAACCGCGGTTTGCGAGTTGGAAAAAATAAAATTGCCGCAGGAGCTGATTGAAGAACTGCAATTACAACCGTTTGTGGCAAGAGAGCTTGGCTTAGATGATGGGATTGATCAAATTATTGCTGACGCTGATATTCGTCGTCGGTTGATTGATAATTATCAAAAACTATTGCCAAATCAGTTGGAGATTAATCAGCGGCGTTGTCAGGCTATAATTGAGCTGTTAGAAAAGCGCGATGAGTTGATTGATATTTCGGTGCGCGCTAAAGAATTTGCCAAGCAGACGGAAGATTGCTTTAATCATTCGGATGTTCGTAGTGATAATTTGGCATTTAATCCGCAAACTGGTGAGTTGAAGTTGGTTGACTGGAACTGGGCTTCCTATGCGTCCCAGGGATCTGGTGCGACAGAATTTCTGGTTGATATGGCGCGCCATGGTCATGACGTAACGCCGTGGCTAGGTGAGTTGAACGTGGAAATGCTGGCGTCATTTGTCGGATTTTATCTTATTCGCAGTCTCAAACCGCCGCTTAAGCCGGGTGATAATCTTCGTCAAATGCAGGCGTTATCAGCGGCTGCTGCTTATGATTTACTGCAATCTGTGTAAAGAAATCATAAATGTAAATAATACAATGTACTTTCATTGACAGACGCTATATATCGCGTGTATATTCAATATTAAGCACTACATATGGTGTTTTAGAAAATAAATAACGTTTTTTGCAACACGTACCCACTGGAGAGGTTGGGCTAGTTTGCTATTTTTATAAACAAGGAGGGGGAATGTATAAATCAATTAAAAAACGCGACGGTCGAACTGCTAAATTTGATCGGAAAAAAATTGAAAAAGCAATTGAAAAAGCAGGACTGGAAACTGGTGAATTTGACGCCGCTCAAGCAGTTGAATTGACCGACAAGGTTTTGGGTGTTTTAGAAACTCGTAATCAAAAGCGTCTACCAAGCGTTGAGGATATTCAGGACATTGTTGAGGATGCGTTGATTGACTCTAAGTTTAAGAAGACTGCAAAGGCGTACATTATTTACCGCGATCAGCATAAAAAATTGCGCGAAATTACCTCTAATGCACACGTTGATTTGATTGATAAATATCTGGAAAATTTGGACTGGAAAGTTAATGAAAACTCTAATATGGGCTACAGTCTTCAGGGTTTGAATAACTATGTTTCAGCAGAAATTACGAAGACTTACTGGCTGGATAAAATTTATACATCGAAAATTGGGCAGGCTCATAAAGAAGGCGACTTGCATATTCACGACCTTAACTTGCTAAGCGTTTATTGTGTTGGTTGGGACTTGACTGACTTATTGCAAGAAGGATTTACTGGTGTTGCTGGTAAGGTTGCCTCTAAGCCAGCTAAGCATTTCCGATCAGCGCTTGGTCAAGTTGTAAACTTCTTTTATACATTACAGGGCGAAGCGGCTGGTGCGCAGGCTTTCTCTGATTTTGATACGCTATTAGCGCCGTTTATTCGTGCCGACAAATTGAGCTACGAGGAAGTAAAACAGGCTATTCAAGAATTCGTCTTTAATGTCAACGTACCGACTCGTGTTGGTTTTCAGACGCCGTTTACCAACATTACGCTTGACCTTGAATGTCCAAAGCATATGGCAGATAATCCAGTGATTATTGGTGGCGAGATGCAGGACACGACTTATGGCGAATATCAAGAAGAAATGAATATGCTAAACAAGGCGCTGCTGGAGGTTCTTTCTGAGGGCGACGCTAATGGTCGAGTCTTTACGTTCCCGATCCCAACGGTTAATATCACCAAGGATTTCAATTGGGATAATCCAGTGATTGAAAGTTTGTGGGAAGCTAGCGCTAAATACGGCATTCCGTACTTCTCAAACTTCATCAATTCTGATATGGATCCAGAAGATGCGCGTTCGATGTGCTGTCGATTGCGTATTGATAATCGTCAATTGGAATATCGTGGCGGTGGCTTGTTCGGCTCAAATCCAATGACCGGTTCGGTCGGTGTAGTAACGATAAACTTGCCACGACTGGCTCTAAAATCTAAGAGCGAAAAAGAATTCTTTAAGGGGTTGGCTGAACTTATGGATATGGCAAAGGACAGTTTGGAAACCAAGCGTAAAGTTTTGGAGCGATTGACCGACGCTAATTTGTATCCGTACACCAAGTTTTATTTGCGAAACATTAAACAGCGTTTCAATCAATATTGGAAGAATCATTTTTCGACCATCGGTTTGATTGGCACGAACGAGGCGGCGCTTAATTTACTAGGCGTTGATATTGGCACGGAAAAAGGTAAAGCTTTTGCTGAGAAAACGCTTGATTTTATGCGCGATCGTTTGGTGGAATATCAGAAGGAAACTGGCAATAATTACAACCTTGAGGCAACGCCAGCTGAAGGCACGACGTATCGATTGGCACAACTTGATAAAGCCAGCTTCCCAGATCGAGCGCATTTTGCTAATGGAATTGGTGCGGAAGTTAAATGTCCGTTTTATACCAACTCTAGCCACTTGCCAGTTAATTACACGGACGATTTGTTTGAGTTGATGGATCTTCAGGACAATTTGCAAACCAAGTACACGGGCGGCACGGTGATCCACTTCTTCTTAGGTGAGCGTATGGACGATCCGCAAACTTTGAAAAAATTGGTGAAAACGATTTGCGAAAATTACAAATTGCCATACTTTACGTTCAGCCCAAGCTTCTCAATTTGTAAGAATCACGGCTATATTGTTGGTGAGCATCCAGAATGTCCAAAGTGTGGTGAAGCGACTGAAGTTTACTCGCGTGTGGTTGGTTTCTTGCGTCCAGTTTCTCAATGGAATAAGGGCAAGCAAGCGGAATTTGAAATGAGGGAACATTATGACAATGCCGCCGAACACCAGCGACTTAGCGCCGTCGCGGCAGCTTAAGGTGTCAATTGGTGGAATTCAGAAGCTGTCGCTTGTGGATTATCCAGGGCATGTGGCGGCAGCTCTGTTTCTCTCTGGTTGCAATATGCGCTGCGGTTATTGTCATAATCCTGAATTGGTATTACCTGAACGGTTGGCGCCGAGCCTTCCAGTTGATGAAGTGATGATATTTCTAAAATCGCGAGTTGGTCGACTGGACGGCGTGGTGATTTCTGGCGGTGAACCAACGGTAAATGAAGATTTACCGGAATTATGTCGGATGATTAAGAAACTTGGTTTTGATATTAAATTGGATACCAACGGCACGCATCCAGATATAGTTCGCGGAATGGTCGAAGAAGGGCTGATTGACTTTATTGCGATGGATGTAAAAGGTCCGCTGGAAAAATATGTTGAAATTGCAGCGCGACCAATTGATTTGGAAGCGATTAAGGAGAATGTTCGGTTGATGATTGATTCGGGAATTGATCACGAATTCCGTACGACAATTGTCCGCGAGCAATTGGAAGTTAGCGATTTTGAGAAGATTGGCGAGCTGGTTAAGGGCGCGAAGAGATTTGCCTTGCAGCATTTTCGCACTGGCACGACAATTAGTCCAAAGTTTGCGAATTACCACACTTTTACTGACGAAGAATTTAGAGAAGCTCAGAAAATAATGGAAAGGTACGTTGGAGAATGCGTGATTCATTAGAGGTTGAAATTGTGCGCGTCCGTCAGGAAAATCCTGAGGTGAAGACGTTATATTTTGCGCGACCGTTCGACTTTACCGCCGGACAATATATTACGGTTTTTATTGATGGCAGTAGCGTGCGTGAGGGGAAGGCTTATAGTATTTCTTCTACTCCTGACGATGAGCTAATGTCAATTACTGTGAAGAATGTTGGCGGTGAATTTTCTAGCTATTTATGTTCACGGAATGTTGGCGATAAATTGCAGATTAGCCACGCTTACGGCGATTTTAATCCGCAAACAGAAAGTCCTTTAGTCGGAATTGCTGCGGGTTGTGGGCTTAGTCCAATTTGGAGCGTTATGGCAAGCTCTAGCCAGCCGACGTTTTTATATTTTAGCCAAAAATCGCCAGAATATATGGTTTTTGGAAATGAGCTAGCGGCGTCAAATATTAAAGTGAAGAAGTTCAGTACTCGCCAGCAGATTGAGGAAAAAGATGGTTGGTTTAACGGTCGATTTAATGTAGAAAAAATTGTTCACGAAACACCAGAAGATGCGCATTTTTTGGTCTGTGGAAGTTTGCCGTTTGTTAGAGATGTTTGGCAAAAATTATCCGCCGCCGGTGTAAGTGAATTGAAAATTTCAACGGAGACGTTTTTTGAGCAATGAACGAAAGTTTGGCGGATGGAGCGGGCGATTTTAATGTTTTCTCGGCGTTGAATGGCGATGTTAATTTTCAGGATCTATCTTCAGAAATTGATGACGATGCGACTGAATTAAATTTGGTAGAAGCGGTTGCTAGCGGCGAGAAAATTGATACGTCATTTGCCGAAGAAAATGAAGCGGAAATATCAGAAGAATGTTTGGACGCTGAAAGACGATCAGAAATTTGCCAAAACGTAGCCAGTGCAGCGTGTGACAGTTGCGCTGCGGCGGGAACTTGCTCAATACTAAGAATGCGAAATTTTGCGGAAGAGAATTTGCGTCTGGCAGCAAAAGAGCCAGAGAGTTATTTGTCTGACTTAATGAATGATGATTGTGATTTTGTTGTTGCTGGATATGTCAGTGCTGATAATGAAGAGAAGGCATCCGAGTCGATTGAAAAAGATAGTCCATCAGAAAATGAAAAACCTGAATCCGTACCAGAAAAACCCGCGGTTAAGTCGGAAGTGAGCGATGATGATACGTCGATACGCGTGTCGGCGGAAAATAATGAAGTGAACAAATCGACGGATGATGAATGTTTGGACGGTAAAAGTGCGTCGTCGGAAAATATTCCAAGCGCGAAAATAACCAAAGAAAACACCCAGCCTAAAATCAACGAAGAGCCGGGCGAGACTGAGGTGGCTAGTCAAATTAACTTGATGGACTCGGAAGACGTCGATGAAAAAGTAGATGTTTATAAAGAAGATATGTCTTCTGAGAATCAAGTTCCGGCTGTTGATAAAGAGGATGAATTGCCGAGAGAATTACCTATAAAGAAAGATATCTATGTAGGGGATGAAAATAATATAAACTCTGCACCGATTTTGGAAGATTCTGCTCCGAAGGAAGGTTTGGCTGAGAAAGTTATTTCTAACGAGGCAAACTCCTCGCCTGCGCGTGATTTTGTTCAAGTCAATAATAAAATTGATGTGGCGATGAATGACAATAATAATGCGCCAATTGAGACGGGGTTGAGTGATGAGACTGTATATGAAAGTGTTGAATCTGTTGAGTCGATAGAGAACAAGGAGAATTCGCCAATTTTACCGCGACGTAATTTTGAAGAGCGTAAAGTATGTTTCGAAGATTCGGAGAATGTTGCTACGTTTGAGATTTTTGATGATCGTGCGGCTGTGAGCAAAACGGATAATGCGGTGGATGATTTGGGTGATTGCATAGAATTGAGCGAAGAAGCTACGCGTGAATCGGATGATTTGGGTGATCGTGTAGAGTTGGATGAAGAAGGTGTGTGTGAATTGGAAGAATTGCCGACCAGCAAGCCTGAAGTAATAGGACAATTTATTCCCGATGATGAAATTAGTCAGAATAATATTGTCGATGAGGCTGTAAAAAAAGTTGCAGAAAAAGCTGAATTGCCTGAAGAATGCGGTGAATCGATTGTTGCAGATAATTGCGATGAGGTAAAATGCTCTGTAAAAATTGAAGAATCGAGCGATTGTTGTGATGATGCCAACAATACAAATATATCTGGCGTTTATTCGGGACTTTGGGTTGATGATAGCCCGTTGAATCCGGAAGATGATAAGACTTCGAATATTAGTTATAATTCTAGTGTACTTTATCAGCTGATAGCATTAGTTGGTTCGTTGGCGGTTAGAATTGTTATCAAGAAACAAGAAGAATTGTGCAAATAGATATATAATAAGCGTATGAATGATAAAGACTCTAGTTTTCAAAATATAATAAGCATCTTAGGTTTGGTCGCTGCATTTATAGCGGCTATGGTTCCTTTATTTAGCCAATCGGAGCTGAGTAAATATTTTATTAGCACATCTTTTGTTGCGCCAATAACTATACTTACCATCATAATAGGAATTCCTCTGTCGTGGAACATCATAGAGAACCATAAAATAATTATGATTCCTGTAAAAAAGAGAGGCTCCGTGTATCCTTGGTATGTAAAAACACATCATATTGTATGGGCATTGATTGTGTTAGCTACCATCTTGCTTATATTATTTTTTGTTGCACGAGAATTACAATGGCAACCTTATGTCCAATACATTGCATATCCAGTATTTTTCTTAAGTATCTTTGCTACTTTTTCTTTACTGCTTGCTTCAGCTATGGGGCGTTTAGAATATGAGAATGGAAAAATTATGGTGCCGTATAAAATACTAAAGACGCTAGAAGCTAATGGGTTAATTAATCCAAAAATAAAAGTTATTGAGAATATTAAAATTGACGATGACGAATATATTAGAAGCAATTTCGGTATATCTAGCGATTTTACGGGGGTAAGATTGGTTACGGTTGAGGTTGATTCTCGTAAGATTTCGGCTATATTTACGGGAGATCTATCTCAACTATTACGCAAGCTTGAACCATCTAGTGATAGTCATAGAGAGAACAATTAATAAGTTACAGAAATAAGAATTGTCTTAATTATGAAAATCTCCGTACATATTAAACCAAACTCTCGTCATCGTGAGGAAGTTGTGAAAAATGACGATGACACATTGACGGTTTACATCAAAGCTCCAGCAATTGAAGGTCGAGCCAACGCGGCGGCTATTAAATTATTGGCAAAACATTTTAAGGTTGCATTGTCCAAAGTTAAATTAGTACGCGGTGCAACTTCAAAGTATAAGATATTTGAGATTGATTAAGTTTACGGATAAACGGCGCCCGGTGTCATATCGCCGATTAAATTTTGTACCGTTACGAATGAATAGCCTTGTTGTTTGAGTGAGTCAAGAATGCAAGGAACAGCATTCACGGATGTCGGATGAATATCGTGCATTAAAATCACAGCTCCGTTGCGAGCGCCAGCGACAGCCCTTGAACAGACAATTTCGCTATTACGATCAGCCCAGTCGCGCGTATCGACAGACCAAACAACTGCCGACATTCCGCGCTGACGGAACTGCTCCAAAACTGCCCGATTGAACGCGCCGTACGGTGGACGTATGATGTTAGGTTTGATGCCGACGGCTTGTTTTATAGCGTTATTTGTTTGGTCAATTTCGCTAGCGAGTTGCTCCGCTGAAACCTTATTTAACTCTGGATGTGACCAAGAGTGATTGCCTAATTGATGTCCGCGCGACTGCATACGACGTAACGTGTTGGCGCGTACTGAAACTTTGCTGCCGATTAGGAAAAATGTCGCCTTGGCGTCGTACTTATCCAATACGTCCAACAGTTTTTCGGTGTATGGTCCAGGTCCGTCATCAAAAGTTAAGGCAATTGTTTTATTTGCGACGGTAGGCGTTGGAGCTGTGGGCGCTGGTTTTGGTTTTTCTGCAGGTTTGGGAATGTTGGCGAATTTTCTTGCCGTTGGGTTTTGCAGATATTTAGAGACGGAGGAAATTGGTACGGTAATTGTCAATTCACCGTAAGATGATGGCAGCAGCGACGCCTGACCGAGTGGCCAAGCCAATGAATTGCCGTTATTAGTGATGATGAAATTAGACAAAGCTTCCTTATTTATAATTTCATTCAGGTCAATTTCTGGCTGCTGGCGTTGCTTGATGATCTGAGAAATATTATCTTTGGCAGCGGAGATGATTGCTTCGGCGGCTTCATCGGACTGTTCTGTAAAATCAGCTAAGCCGACAACTTCGCCAGATTTTTTGTCGAAAGTCCAAAATTGCGTCATTGATGCTGGATGCGCGCCATTCATATCCTGCTTAATATTGACGACAATTGACAGCGCTTCTGAAGTGTTGTGCGTGACTTGATAGCTAATTGTTTCGGTCATTGGCTTATCAAAAACTGTTGCCAGTAAAACCGTATTCTGAAAATCGCGATCAATTTTATCAATCGACTCGCTAATTAAGCGATTAATCTTTTCATTTTCCGTGATCGGATATTCAATTGAAATTTTTTCCCGTTTATTATCTCTGGTGACAAATTTTGAGCGAATGCCAGAATATTTCGAATCGGCAAAATAATACTTTTCATCAGATGGTGCAGTCGTTTGTCGCGAGTGTGATTGGTTGAGAAAATATATCCCAAATAGCCCTGCCGAAAATAGCAATATCAAAAACGGTATGATAATAAATAGTTTTTTCGATTTTGGTTTTGCTTTTTTTCTCTGAATGCGCATACTATAAGTATAGCACTAGTATTTTGGTTTTGTTATTATTGATGATAAGTAGAGACTAGCTTGATCAAAAATTACAACAGAGAGGAATTTACGGAGTGGAACTTGAGCCAATTATAAAAGTCGATAAACTCGTTAAGACTTATGATGACTTTAATGATTTTACCACGCCGATTTTGTTTTGTTTGAATAAGGACTATGCCGTGACGTTGTCGCGCGATAGCTTGGGCAGGTTATGGTAGCCGGAATTAGCAGGCTTGAACCGACCATTCGCCTCGTAGTATTCACGCAAGGTAAACGTCCCCGGGATACGCCAGCCGCCAGTATGCGGATTTTCAGCGGCGCGCCCGCTTGATACATGATCCAGCTCACAAAGTTAGCACACCACGCCTCCTCGGCGCCCTGGCTGAACTTGGTGTCAGTAGATTGCGCCTTGAATTCAGTCTTTGCTAGGCTGATAATTTTTTGGCGAGTTGGGCTTAAATTTGTGGTATCAATCTGCGGGAACGTTGCCTCGCCGCGTGATGAACCAATGCTGCTGGCCACCCTCCGCGTGACACCAACGCAAATATATATCGCTTCTTGAGGCGACTGCGTGGTTGTATGGTGAAAGATTGGCGTGGCATACTTTTAAGTATAACAGTATTGAGTCGCCATATGTTATAATTAAAGAGTTATAAATCGTAGAATGTTGCACTTTGTGTAGCGTGAATAGCGCGTAGTTTGCATTTGCGCGGTTAAACCTGATAATTAGAGCATCGCGCGAACACTAGGGTTTAAATCCTAAAGTACGGACGAACGATTTAGAACATTGTCGCGGTGTCCTATCTAATTTGGATGCTTGAATTATTTGAAGGAGAAGGTATGGAAGAAAGACCGTCATTTATTGTGACCGGGGCGAGTGCTTCGGGCAAGACGACACTTGTGCGAGAAGCTCAAGGTATAGGATACGAATACTTACCAACGCACACGACTCGTGAAAAACGTATTGGTGAGCGCGATGGTATTGATAACATATTTGTATCGCGGGATGAATTTGAAGACAATTTTCGTTACGGTCGATATTTGGAGCCATCGCTGGATTATGCTGAGCTAAAATCCATAGGTGTTTATTATGGTACGCCAGCCGCTTGGATAGAAGAGTTGGGGAGATCTGATAGGTGCGCAGCACCTGTTGCAATTAGGATGGCTCGAAAAGTACTTAGTCAAGTAAACGCTATTTGGGTTCATTTAGTGTGTAACGATTCAGATCGTTATGAACGATTAGCCTGTCGTGGCTATTCGGAAGAAGAGATCATAGCAAGGATGGTTTCAGGTGAGTCGGCCGGTAAACCACCCGAAGAAGCTATCGTGTTTAATACATCAAACATTAAACCTGATAAAATATTACACAAATTAAGGAGCAGAGATGAGCGGTTTATATGAAAATCAGAAAACTATTAGACAGTTAAAAGCGGCTGCTGATGAAAATAAGCCAAAAGATGGAGAATCGATATTCTATTTCGTCCTAGGCTATCCTCGGTCAGACATTGGTAAAGGAACCTTGGTGGCACAGTTACTTCATGTGACAGAGAATTCAGATGCTATTAAATTTGATGGTTTACTCAATACAAATAAGAGTGGTCGACATACAGCGTCAGGACATGATGATTTTGGTATTTATGAATCTTTTAATTCTGGACGTTCTTGGGGTCAAGAACATTATCTACTGGGTGGTGAATTATATAAAGAATTTATTGAAAAATATGGCGAAAATGAAAACTTGCAAATAAATCCACACTTATCATTTTTTGTTGAAAGTAAATTGTATAAAATTTGGTACAACGCCGGGAAGCCACGGCATTTTTTCATTGAAGTTGGCGGACTCATAACTGACCCAGAAGTTGGTCCAATATTTACACCCATAATACAGAGGCTGCAGGATAATGGTATCGGTAGAGTGATATTACTAACAGAGTTGCAATACGGTGATTATATAAAGACAAAGACTATTCAAGACGCTTATCGAACATTACTATCTCGTCGGATTAGTCCTTGGCTCTTGGTGATGCGTGAGCCTCTTGATATCGGTCAAGTATCTGAAGATGAACGACTGGAGTTTGAGCGAGTGGTCTCGACAAAGCTGAGCACAGTATTCAACCGCCGTTTATTACGAATTATATCTGTACCACACTTTCAAAATATATGTGATTACACTGACTATATGAAGAGGCGATTCTCGCCACTTGTGAGTAACGTGGCTTCAAGTGAAATATTTGTAGCATCTAATAATGTTTCAAAACTTGATGATTATAGGATCTATCTCGGTGACGATTATCATTTACTATCACCAAAAACGGAGCATATTAAAATTGATATTCTTGAAGGTATTGATTCAATTGAAGATAACGCTATAGCTAAAGCGCGTGCATACGCCATTAAAACAGGTAAAGTATCAATTGGCGACGACACAGGGTTCTTTATAAAAGACTTGAACGGCGAGCCAGGTGTAGCTTTGCGCCGGTGGGGTGGCGAGTTGCCAGAAAGCACTAGTAACGAAGCTTTTTGGAAATTTTTACAAGAAAAAACTAAAGATCTGAAAAATTATGACTGTTACTTTAAGCAATGTGTCGCGATAGTTTCACCAAAGGGCGATAGTGAAATTGTTTATAATATAAATAATGGATTCTTGAATAAGGAAAAGCTACAACGACCATATAATAATTCAGGCTATCCGATTGGAGCTGCCTTTGAATCATATAATCGCAATAAAACATGGGATGAAATGACCGATAGTGAGAAAAAAGAATTTGACAAACAGTTTATCGGTGAACTAAAGACTAAGATAAAACGTGTGCTGTCTCAGTAAGACCTAATATCTTATCTAGCAATCAAATGCTTTACAGCTATTTTAGATGGGTGCTATAATGGCTAATTAAAGGTGGACTGGCGGACAAGTCATTCTATCGCTTAATATATGAGATGTTCAAGCAGAGAGTGTGGAAAGGAGTTAATATGGCTCAACCCAAACCAATCATAACAGTTGACCAACTCGTCAAGACTTACGATGGCAAGAATGTCGTCGACGGCGTGTCGTTTGAGGTCAAGAAAGGCGAGATCTTCGGTATTCTTGGTCCTAACGGCGCGGGCAAAACAACAACGTTGGAAATGCTGGAAGCGCTCAGACCAATTGATGGCGGTGTGGCTACAATTGACGGCATAGATGTCGCTAAGAAACCTAAGGATATTAAGAATATAATCGGCATTCAGCTTCAGTCGACGGCTTTTTATGACAAACTGACTTTGCGTGAACAATTGAAAATGTTTGGTAGTTTATATGGTCGGACGGTTGATACCGAGGCGCTGCTTGCTAAGGTTCAATTGACAGAAAAGGCTAAGCATTACGTCGAGCAGCTTTCTGGTGGTCAAAAACAGCGTTTTGCGATTGCTTCGACATTGGTGAATAATCCAAAAGTGTTGTTTCTGGACGAGCCGACCACAGGGCTTGACCCGCAGGCACGCCGAAATTTATGGGACTTGATTGAGGAAATTCGTGACGAGGGAATTACGATTCTTTTGACGACGCATTATATGGACGAGGCGGAATTATTGTGTGATCGTCTGGCGATTATGGACAGCGGTAAGATTATCACAATTGATACGCCGCATAATCTCATCCAGCAATTATTAGCGCGCGGTTTTAAGAAGGAGCAAGTTGTCGAGCAGGCCAACTTAGAAGACGTGTTTATTGATTTAACAGGAAAGGCAATTCGGGATTAACATGAAAAAATATTGGATTGGAATATTCGGGCAAGTTCGCGCTCAGCAAAAGCGTTTCGTCCGAGATAAAATGGCGCTATTTTTCACCTTTCTTTTTCCGCTGATTTTTCTATTAGTGTTCGGGTCGGTTTTTAGTAATGATTCGACCAGTTTTAATATTGCAATTGTTAACGATTCGCAGACAGAATTTGCCAAAAGTTTCGTTAAAAATGCCAAAGAAAATTCGAAGGATTCGATTCTCAAGATTAAAGACGTTAAAGATATGAATGACGCACGCGAAAAGATGAAGCGGTCGGAACTTAACGGTATTATTGAGCTTCCAAGTGATTTTGGCGCGATAAAAAATAATGGCAATCATCCTATTCCAACAGGCACTATGAATGTTATTTACTCCAAGGGTTCTGAGCAAACAGGCGGCGCGCTGGTGGCAGTGATGAATCAGATTACCAATAGTATCAATAGTCAGATGGGTCAACCTGAAGCCCCGCTTAAAGCTGTTGGTAAAGCGATTGGTGATGAGCAATTAAAATCGTTTGACTACATGTTTACGGGACTATTGACTTTCAGTTTGATGAGTATGGGTATTTTTGGTCTATCTAACCAAATACCGGCTGAAAAGAAACGTGGTTTATATCGTCGGTTACGTGCGGCGCCATTTACTTCGGGCCAGCTAATCATCTCCACGGCAATCCATTATACGACGATTTCCTTGCTTAGTTTGGTGATGATGGTTATCGCTGGGACGTTGATATTCCACTTTAATATGCGAGGCGATTGGGCGCTATTTGTAATGATGTCTGTATTGTCTGCATTTATGACTGTGGGTGTGGGATTATTGATTGCTGGGTTGTCAGAGAACGAAGATCAGTCATCGTCATTAAGTAACTTAATCTCTTTCCCGATGATGTTTTTATCTGGCACGTTTTTTCCACTTCATCTATTTCCAGAATGGCTGCGAAGTATCGCTCAGTTTATTCCTCTGACTCCAGTTACGGATGGATTCCGGTTAATTATGACCGAACATGCAAGTTTTATGGAAGTCTTGCCACAATTCGGTATTATCGCGGCTTGGACTTTCGCTGTTTATTTCTTAGCCATTAAGCTATTTAGGTGGGAATAACTATTCAAGGATAGCGAAACAAATAGAAAAACGTTATGTTTATCGTAAGCGGGTGCTTGTTATTTTTATCACGGGAGTTGCTTAATTCCGCGCGACAAATCAAATAATTATTCGACGCCGCCGGCTTTAAGAATGCTTCTTAATCCGTTTTCTCCACCGACGAATCCGCTGGTTTGATAGTCGTTAATAACCATATATGGCAATCCATTCACGCCAAGAGAAAGAGCTTTTTGGGTATTGTCATCAATTTCTTTTTGGTGTGGTTTTTTGGTCATGCAGTCGGAAAATTGCGATTCATTCATGCCGACGTTTTTGGCGGAAGTTAGGAAATATTCCAGCGGAAGAGCAGGGATTTTCTTCGGCACAGCAACATTTTTTACGCCAATTCCTTTATCGAAATAATCGCTTTTAATGCGTGGGACGATATCGTGGGTGTACTGCCAATATTTATCTTGATCAGCAGCACAAAACGCAGCGTGAGCACCAGTTTCGGTATTGTTGGTCATCTCTTTTAATAACGTTACTACGCGATGCTCATAACGAACTTTGCCGGATTTAATATAGTCATTTTTGAAGAATTCTGTGCTGGTTGCGGCTTCGACCTCGGCGCAAAATGAACAAAAATAGTCAGTATAATCAATGAATACGTTTTTCGCGTCAGCGGATCCTTGTGACATTTTTTCATTCCATGGTTTATTATCACCAATGTGACGATTCGGCGGGCGATTGACAATTCCATAGATAAACAAAGCTACAATTCCTACGATTACAATTCCCGAAAGAACCCAAATAAGTGCTATGCCTGATGATTTTTGTCGATTCATATTTTCTCCTGTTTAGATAATTCTGTGTACATAAAAATAATTTGACCTGATTTATATAGCGAGAATAAACTGAGCAGTAAAGCCAGCAAAAGGACTATTGTGCTGGCGATATTTGCGGCGGTGGCGGCAGCAGCTCCTGAGAAAAATAGGGTTACAATTGGCAAGATTAGTGATGTTCCGCAGGGAACACAGCCGAGTCCAATTGTTGTGGCAATTGATGCGATTCCGCTTAATCCGACTTGTCGAGATATAGTTTTTTCATTATCGCGATTATTCTTTGCTGTAAAAATTACAGCGGCGATCGATACACCTTGAAGGATTGACACTACCATAAGCAGCGCGCCATTTGGTGAAGTGAAACTTTGTTTGAACATGTCTATAATCATTGAGCCGTGCAGCGCGATTTTATCGAGGATTGGTAAGCGCGACATCATCAGCGGCCCGTAAAAATTGGCGTTGATTGCGAAATAAATTATCACGGCGAAGGCGACGGTCGCGACAATTGTTATTAGGAAATATTTCGGCAGACCAAGCATTCTGCCGATTCCTAAAATTGCTGATTTGATGGTTAGTTTGTAGTGCTTATCGTTGTAACTCATTGTGGTAGTTGTGCTATAAAGTTTGCCGGTGTGCTATTGCGACATCTCTTTTTTAGTTCATAAATAACTTTTGTTGGCCACGGAATACTATCGATTTTGAAGTATTTTTGTAAATGTGGCAAATAGGCTTCATCGAATTCATTCTGCGACTGTGTTATTTTGTAACCGTGTGGCGCGCAAATCCATTTGTGAATAAGGTGATCCACGATAACGTACGATTCTTTTGATTCGCGTTCAAGTGAATCTAGCCCCCAAACCGCGTGAAACATGATTTCGTAAATAGTTTGGTTATTTGCCTTGTAGATGTACGGAACGATAGGATTATCATTGTCATCGCAAACGATAGTAGGCATGCTAATCACTGAATTTTTAACAAGCGCTTTGATCCATGTGTAAACTTCATCGTTAACATCCTCAGACGCTACTTCGATAGATGTGACTAGGCTTGACGTCTCGCCGGGACCCCAATCGCGGATGATAATGGTGCCGTCGGGCTTGAGTGCTCTATCTAGCATTGCGAATGTTTTAGTGCGCTCGGGTCGGGATAGATAGCTCATCAACTCGTGAAATACACTCGACATGTAGATAATGTCGAATTCATCTTCGGCGTTTTCAAGTTGTTCTTTAGTGATGAAATCAATGTTATTTTCTTGAAGTTGAGATTGAACAATTTGTGAAACATCATAGGCTACGTAGTGAGTTCCTGTTTGCGTCACTTGCTTGATGAATTCTGGCGAGAAACCAGAACCAAAATCAAGCAGTTTAACGTTTTCACCAAGATGTTTTGCGATAGCTCTGAATTTGGATGACGCTGTCTGGTTCATCCGCTCTTGATAGGTTTTGTTGGTATGATTTTCCAAGTGCTCGCTGCAAATTTGGTCCATGTATCTATTATACGATATTCGTAAAGGCAATTCGATCATCCACGGCGGCAACTTTTACTGTATCACCGTCGTGAATTCGTCCGTCAATTAGTTCGAGCGCCAAAGGATCAAGCACGCGTTTTTGAATCAAACGCTTAAGTGGCCGAGCGCCGAAACTTGGGTCGTAGCCGTCTCGCGCCAACATATCACGAACGCTATCGTCAAAATTCAGCGTTATGTCGCGGCTATCCTTAACTTGGCGAACAACTTTTTCTAATTGCACATCAACAATTGCGCGCATCGATTCAGGGTGAATGCGATCAAAAATCACGATGTCGTCAATTCGGTTTAAGAATTCTGGACGGAAATGACCACGAAGCGTTTCTAAAATTTGATTATCGAGAGAGCTAATGTCGTCGCCCGTGTAATCCATAATCATTTGCGATCCGACGTTGCTGGTCATGATTATAATGGTGTTGCTAAAGTCAATCGTTCGTCCTTGTCCGTCCGTCAATCGACCGTCGTCCAAAACTTGCAATAGTACGTTAAACACGTCGGGATGTGCTTTTTCGATTTCGTCAAACAAAACCACGCTATATGGACGTCGTCTAACGGCTTCCGTCAATTGACCGCCTTGATCGTAGCCGACATATCCTGGAGGCGAACCGATCAATCTGGCTACGGCGTGGCGTTCCATATATTCGCTCATGTCAATTCGAATCATGGCGTGCTCGTCGTCGAATAATTCACGACATAAACTGCGCGCGACTTCTGTTTTTCCCACGCCAGTAGGTCCGAGGAATAGGAATGAGCCAATTGGTCGATTAATGTCGCCGAGTCCAGCGCGTGACCTACGAATGGCGCTTGCTACAGCTGCTACGGCTCGATCTTGCCCGATGACTTGGCGGCTGATCGATTCTTCCAATTTGGTCAATTTGCTGGATTCGCTTTCCATCAATCGCTCCACCGGAATTCCGGTCCAGCGCGCTACCACGCCAGCAATATCGTCAGGCGTAACTTCTTCGCGGAGCAATCGGTCGTGAGTTGGAATTGCCGCTAGCTCCTCGCGGGCGCTTGCTAATTTTTTCTCCAGCTCCGGTAAATCGCCATACTTAATGCGGCTGGCGGTGGCTAAATCTGCATCGCGTTCAGCAATTTCTAATTGTGAGCGCAGATTGTCCATTTTTTCGGTAGTCGTGTTGACGGTTTGCAAAATGTCTTTTTCGTGTTGCCATTTTTTATCGATTACTTCGGCTTTTGTACGAATCTCGGCAATTTGCTCCTTGATTTCATCTTTGCGAATATTGGCGTGGTCGGATTTGTCTTTTTTTAGCGCCGCTTCCTCGATTTCCAATTGCAAGCGTCTATTGTTCAATCGATCTAGCGCAATCGGCACGCTTTCTAACTGCATTTTGAGCGAGCTGGTCGCTTCGTCAAGCAAGTCGACTGCTTTGTCTGGCAAGAATCGGTCGGGTAAATATCTGGTGGACAATCTGGCGGCTGCCACGATTGCGTCATCAGCAATTTTTACTCCGTGATGAATTTCGTATTTTTCCTTCAATCCGCGCAAGATGGCGACGGTGTCGTCAAAGCTTGGTTCGCCAACGTAAACTGGTTGGAACCTTCGTTCTAAGGCGGCATCTTTTTCGACGTATTGACGATATTCAGCAAGCGTCGTCGCGCCAATCATATGCAATTTTCCGCGAGCCAGCGCTGGCTTTAACATATTGCCCGCGTCCATGCTGCCTTCGCTTTTTCCAGCGCCAACCATGGTGTGAATTTCATCGACAAAAAGAATAATCTCACCAGCCGCGTCTTCTACTTCTTTCAGAACGGCTTTTAATCGATCCTCAAATTGCCCGCGAAAACTAGCGCCCGCCAAAAGACTGGAAATTTCCAGAGAAATTAGCCGCTTGTCCTTTAGTGAAGCGGGAACGTTGCCTTTGACAATTCGTTGCGCCAACGCCTCAACAATTGCGGTTTTACCAACTCCCGGCTCACCGATGAGAACGGGATTGTTTTTAGTGCGGCGACTCAAAATCTGCATAGTGCGTCGAATTTCTTCATCTCGACCGATCACTGGATCGAGCTTGCCTTCGCGCGCTAACGCCGTTATATCTGTACCAAATTTTTCGAGTGGTTTAGTTGTTTCTTCTTGATTCATGTTTGGTGGCATAAAATCCTCCTTTTGGTTTTTAGTCCTAATTTGTTGCGCCCCGACAAAAGACAGAATGGTAAAACTTGATGTAGTTATCATAACAAATTAGCACTCTCAGTGCAAGAGTGCTAATAAAATAAATAGTCATTTTGTGATATGTTAAGTGTATGAATATTCTTGTCACTGGTGGCGCTGGATATATCGGCAGTCACACTATCATCGAACTATTATCGTCAAATCATAACGTAGTGGTGGTCGATAACTTATCAAATTCATCCGTCGAGAGTCTGAGGCGAGTTGAAGAAATCACTGGTCAATCAATACCGCTTCATGAATTTGATCTATGCGATCATCGGCGACTATCAGAATTGTTTAAGTCTGAGAAAATTGATGCTGTAATTCATTTTGCTGGGTTGAAGGCTGTTGGTGAATCGGTTGAAAAGGCACTTCTTTACTATAAAAACAACCTAGAAAGCACGTTGGTTTTGCTTGATGTGATGCAAGAATTTGACGTGAAGAAATTGGTGTTTTCTAGTTCGGCAACAGTTTACGGCGACCCAGCTCGATTGCCAATTACCGAAGATATGCCGTTGTCTGCCACAAATCCATACGGTCAAACGAAGTTGATGATTGAGCAAATGCTCCGCGATATTTCTGCGACAAATCAAGATTGGCAATTTACATCTCTTCGCTATTTTAATCCAGTTGGTGCGCATCCGAGCGGTCGCATCGGGGAAAATCCCTCAGGAATCCCGAACAATCTTTTGCCGTTTGTGTCACAAGTTGCTGTTGGTAAGCGAGACCATTTGAGCGTTTTTGGCGACGATTATGACACTCCAGATGGAACTGGTGTGCGCGATTATATTCACGTGGTTGATTTGGCAAAGGCTCACGTGGCAGCTCTGGAGAATTTAGGCCGACCGAACGAATATAAAGTCTATAATATCGGCACTGGTCGTGGCACTTCAGTTTTGGAATTAGTGAAGGCGTTTGAGAAGGCGTCTGGTCGTGATGTTCCGTACCAAGTTACGCCACGTCGAGCGGGTGACATTGCGGCGTGCTATGCAGACCCAGGCTTGGCGGAAAGAGAGCTAGGTTGGCGAGCAGAATTGACAATTGAAGATGCTTGCCGCGACGCTTGGAATTGGCAGAGCAATAATCCAAACGGATATAATGGTTAATTGCCAGATTTGGTGAAAATCTTATTTTCGTAATAAGCGGAACGTTTGGAAAGTTCTGAATTTAAATTCTCAATTCCACCGTATTGCTCGACCAAGGTTTTCTTTCCAGAAAATAAGTTTGTGCCCAAACCTAATCGGTCGCCATCAATTTTAACTCCCAGCGCCGCCAAAGTTGACGGATACATATCGAACGTCGTGAATTGACGGTTCTTTGAGTGACTAGTCGAAATGGCTGGATTTATAAACGTGTTGTAAATGGTTCGCTGATAGTTAGTTCCGCCGATTTTTTCGTCGTAGTATGAAGTCTGCATTCCTAAATGGTCGCCAGAAATGATAATTGTGGTGTTTTCATAAAATGGCTGAGATTTAACCCAATTGACGAATGCGGCGACTTGTTTTGAGGAACAAGCGTGAACATTGTCGTATTGATTACTGAAGGTTTTAGCACAGGTTTCATCCAAATAGCCATCGGTAAAATGCGTGTCGGCGGTCAATAATTGCAAGTTGAACGGTTTGTCTGACGCCGCCAAACGCGAGGCTTCTTCGCGGGCAAATTGGAATAATTTTTTGTCTTCATAACCCCACCAAACTTTGTAATCTTCGGATATTTTTCCGTGTTTTTTGGCGTAATTGTAATCTTCGATATTGAAATTGCCGTGCTGAGTCAGTAGTTTATCTCGACCACCAAAGCTTGCTTCTGAGCCCATAACGAACGTTTGATTATAGCCTTGTTTTTCTAAAATCTCACCAAGACTATAAGCGCCTGGCAAGAACTTTTTAAACTCGCCCAGGGCGTTATGGTCGCGTCCGCCCACCAAGTTTTCTTTAAGGGGAACGCCAGCAGATTGCGCAGCCATTCCTGCCACAGTCCAGCCAGTGTTTGTTGCAGGCAAGGCGCCGCCAACACCGGATGCTTTGTTTGAAAATGAGGTGTTTTTTAATGCCAATTCTTCCAGCTCTGGAATGATGGAGGTTTCGGAACTGCCGCCATTAGTCTTTGACGCCAAAGTGTTTTCCATTGACTCTAAATATATGTATATTAAGTTGCGTTTTTTCTCTGGGAAAGTCAATTTGGCGGTTTTTGGATTGACGTAATTTTCTTCGTACAATTTGGTCGATTGGGTTAGGGCGTAAATATAGTTAGGGATGCCGAAACTTTGAATCAGAAGGGCAATTGCAATTAAAAACATACTTAGCGAGTAAATTGCTTGATTTCGTAATCTCAAAAACGGCAAGGTGAGTTTTCGTGATGATTTGATTTTTTTCAAGCAAAAGGCGATTATGCGATTGATAAAAGAGATCGATTTGTCGAACATTGGGATTAATAAAGCGCCGAATAATAGGAAAACCAGCGGAAGATTTTGCAGGACGGCCGACCATAAATTGTCAGATTTGCCACCAGCTAATCCGTTGACGAAATAAAAAATTATCTCGTCGATTTGTGAATTTTTAAAGACTATATATTTATAGCGCGCCGCAATTAAGCAAAATGCCGCCAAAAAAAGCAGGATGATTGATATTGATTTAATCCAGAAACGTTTGGTAAATTTAATTTTTCTCACCATTCTATTATATCACTTACGTTTTTTGAGGATGAAGGGGTATAATAAAAGCATGAGCAAGAATAAGACGCGCACATTCGGGATTAGTTGGTGGATTGGGCTGGTTTTATTTGCGGGGATGATTTGTTTAATGTTGGGCGATATTTTACATCGAGATGGTGTAATTGGCTCAAAAACTGATGTTTTGGTGATGGGTACGAATGCTGGATTTAAGCCGTTTGAATATATTGATAACAATCAAGTGGTTGGCTTTGATGTTGATCTGGCGAGGGAAATTGCTAAAAGCTTGGGTAAAGATTTGAAGGTCGAAGATATGTCGTTTGATGGGCTACTTCCGGCGCTGGATAGTGGGCAAATTGATATGGTGGCGGCTGGAATGACAGTGACGCCTGAGCGAGAGAAAAATGCGCTGTTTTCGGATCCGTATTATTCGGCGTCACAGAGAATAATTGTTAAAAAGGGCAGTCCGATTCGCAATAAATATCAATTGCCAGGGCGAAAAATTGGCGTACAGCTGGGTACGACTGGCGATACTTTGGCATCTAAGATTACTGGCGCATCAGTCACACAATTCCAAACCGCGCCGAGTGTTTTACAGGAGTTGAGTTCGGGAAAAATTGAAGCAGTTATTCTGGACGATGCTCCCGCAAAGCAGTATTCGGCTGGATTTTCTGACTTAGAAATCTTACCGGGTGCGCTCAGTGATGAAAGTTATGCGATTGCTATTAAAAAGGACAATAAAGATCTCTTGGAAAAGGTCAATAAAGAAATTGCCAAGATGAAAAAAGATGGTCGCTATGAAAAATTAATCCGCAAATATTTTGGTGAGGAGGCTAAATCGTGAATTTTTGGGAAGTGATTTTTGGTGGCGGTCGATGGCTATTTTTATGGCATGGATTAGAAGTGACGTTGGTTTTGACCGTGTTGTCGCTTATTTTAGGATCGGCAATTGGTGTGCTTGTCGCCCTGATGCGCACGTCGAATTTACGACTATTTGGCAGGATGAAAACAAGCAGACTCGCGAACTTTAATCCGCTGGCTAGTCTGGGAAAAATTTATGTCGATATTATTCGCGGCACGCCACTTTTGGTCCAGCTATTGATTATGTATTACGTCGTTTTTGGGTCGTATCAATTTATGCCGAAGATTTTTGTGGCGGCGGTGGCGTTTGGGATAAATAGCGGTGCGTACATTGCTGAGATTATTCGTGGCGGAATTCAGAGTATTGACAAGGGTCAAATGGAAGCGGCTAGGTCTTTAGGTTTGAGCAATTGGCAGGCAATGCGACTAGTCATTTTGCCGCAAGCAATGAGAAATTCATTGCCGGCGTTGATTAGTGAATTTATTGCGCTGTTAAAGGAAACCTCGGTTGTTGGTTGGATTGGCCTGAATGATATTATGCGGGGCGCGGACAATATTCGTTTTCAAACGGCGACAGCTTTTCAATCGCTATTTGCCGCTGCGGCGATGTACTTAATTTTGACGGCGATTTTTACGCGAGTAATGGCGCGAGTAGAAAGGAAATTGAAGCATGACGATGATCAGCGTTAAAAACTTGAAAAAAACGTTCGGCACGAATCGAGTTCTTCGCGATATTGACGTGGAAATTGAAGAGGGCGAGATTGTCGTGGTGGTCGGCTCGTCTGGTTCTGGCAAGTCGACGTTCTTGCGTTGTCTGAATTTGCTGGAGGAGCCGACTTCGGGCGAGATTATTGTTGATGGAATAAAAATTACTGATCCACACGTAAACTTGAACGCGTTGCGTCAGAATATCGGCATGGTTTTTCAGCAATTTAATCTGTTTCCGAATTTGAGTGTGATTGAAAATATTAAATTAGCTCCGAAAAAACTGCGTAAATTTTCAGATCAAAAAGCGACAAAATTGGCGCGAAGTTTATTGGACGATGTTGGGTTGTTAGATAAAGCGGACGCTTCGCCGAATAGTTTGTCTGGCGGTCAAAAACAGCGAGTGGCAATTGCGCGGGCGCTAGCTATGGAGCCGAAAATTATGCTTTTTGACGAGCCAACTTCAGCGCTAGATCCAGAGATGATTGGCGAAGTTCTGGACGTGATCAGGAAAGTTGCCAAAAAGGGAATGACGATGGTAATCGTTACGCACGAGATGAAATTTGCCCGCGAAGTCGGGACTAGGATGATTTTTCTGGACAAGGGCGAGATAATCGAAAATGGTACGCCAGCTCAGGTAATGGATCACCCGAAAACTGAACGTGCCAAAAAATTCTTCGCTAAATAGTCTAGGCAGCCCAGCTATAATTCGCTTAGAACTGGGACTTCTGTCAATTTGTTAACTAGCTGGTCCAGGTCAACCTCTGTCAGATAACTCGGTAAAATTCGCGTGGTTTTCGGATTAACAAAGCCACACTCCGCCACCTCCTCGACACCGTGAGAAGTTTTTTCTAAGTCAATGTTTTGGTAGTCTTGCCAGTTGGTGATGAGGAAGAAAAATTCCAATTGCTCGTTCGGACCATGTGCTGATTGTTCGCCTGATTCGGCGAATTGTTGTATAAATAATAACTTACCGATTTCTGGTTTGACGCCAGTTTCTTCAATCATTTCTCGACGCAAGCCGTCTAGCAAGCCTTCGCCCATTTCCAAGCCGCCGCCCGGCGTACACCAAAAGTTTCGACCCTTGCCGTTATTTGCGGTTAATTTCTGGCAGAAAATTTCGCCGTTTTCATTGATAATAATTCCGCGTACGTTTACTCTTCGTCGCATAAAACCTCCTTTGATTGCTAATAGCCAGAGGTTCAATTAAGCCGAACGTACGCCCAATAATTTCATGGTCGGGGTGACTGGATTTGAACCAGCGACCTCACCGTCCCGAACGGTGCGCGCTACCGAGCTGCGCCACACCCCGACGCTAAAAACAGTATAAAACTAACAGATATTTTTGTCCAATTGTAATTATTAAAATGAAATCAACTAGTCCTAAAATGATATAATATAAGATGGACTTAGAGCGTAAAGGACTATAAATGAAACATATTTTACGAATTTTTAGAGATTATTGGTTACTGTTCATCATCTTGATTGGATTCACGTATGGCGTCGTGATGGCAAATTTGTGGCTGCCGGATAAAATGTCGGAAATTGTCAATAACGGCATTATTAAACAAGATATGTCGGCGATTTGGAATAATGGCTTGATGATGATTTTGGTGACGGCGGCTGGTGGGTTTTGTTCAATTGTTGTGGGTTTTTTGGCGGCACGAATTGCTACGGGAATGGCACAAAAATTGCGATTGAAATTATTTGAACGAATAGAAAGTTTTTCTTTGGCGGACTTTAATAAGTTTTCTACGGCGTCGCTGATTACGCGCTCAACGAATGACATCCAGCAGATTCAAACAACGTCAATAATGCTGCTGAGACTGGCGTTAATGGCACCGATTATGGCAATTGGTGGTCTGCAAAAAGCCATGAATAATGCGCCCGATTTAAGCTGGATCATTGCTTTGGCGGTGTTTATTTTACTCGTAGTTATCGCTACATTATTTACGATTGCCGTACCTAGGTTTAAGAAATTGCAGGCGCTGGTGGATAAACTTAATTTGGTGGCGCGGGAAAATTTGGTTGGGCTAAAAGTTATTCGCGCGTTCCATAACGAGAAGATTGAGCAGAAAAAATTCCAAGAAGCCAATACGGAATTAAATAAGATGAACTTATTTGTAAATCGTTTGATGATGTTGCTTGATCCGATTATGACTTTAGTGATGAACTTTTCGAGTGTGGCAATTGTGTGGTTTGGCGCGCATTTGATAAGCAGCGGTAATTTGCAAATTGGTAATATGATGGCGTTTTTGGAATACGCGATGCAGGTGATAATCTCGTTCTTGTTGCTGTCAATGGTGTTTATTATGGTGCCGCGAGCCGCCGTATCAGTGCGTCGAGTCGGAGAAGTTTTGGATACTTTGCCATCAATTATTGACCCGAAGTCGCCGAAAAAATTGCCAAAAGATGCCAAGGGAAAAATTGAGTTTAAGGACGTTACGTTTACTTATCCTGACGCGGATTTGCCGGTGCTTTCGGATATTAATTTTGTAGCTGAACCTGGTCAGACAACGGCGTTTATTGGCAGTACTGGTTCGGGAAAGTCGACGTTGATTAATTTGATTCCTCGTTTCTATGATGTTTCGGCGGGGCAGATTTTGCTTGATGGTGTGGATATTAGAAATCTGAAATTGGAAGATTTGTCTGGTCAAATTGGTTACGTGCCGCAAAAAGGCGTACTGTTTAGTGGAACGGTTGCTAGCAATATCAAATACGGCAACGCTGAGGCCAGTGATAAGTTGGTTGAAAAAGCGGCCAAAATTGCCCAAGCGGAAGAATTTATTAGCGAATTAAAAAGTGGCTATAAAAGTGAAATCGCTCAGGGTGGCAGCAATGTTTCTGGTGGTCAGCGCCAGCGTTTGTCGATTGCGAGGGCTATTGCGGTTGAGCCGAATGTTTATATTTTTGACGATTCGTTTTCGGCGCTTGATTTTAAGACAGACGCGAAGTTGCGGGCTGCGCTTGCAAAGGAAACTAAGAATAAAACTGTGTTAATTGTCGGCCAGCGAATTAATACGATTATGAATGCTGATAAAATTATCGTGCTTAACGAGGGAAAAATTGTTGGTCAGGGAACGCATCAGGAGTTGATGAAAGATTGTGAAGTTTATCAAGAAATTGCCGCTTCGCAACTCTCGGAAGACGATTTGCAGAAAATGTCTATTGCTGCGAAAGGAGTGTTGTAATGTCTAGGCAAACCACGAAAAAGCGACAGCAAGTACGAATGGGCGGTCCGATGGGCGGAATGGGCGCTGGCGAAAAGGCTAAAGATTTCAAGGGAACGGTTAAGAAGCTGATCAAATATTTGTCGGATTTTCGATGGCAAATGTTGATGGTGTTGGTTTTTGCGATTGGGAGCACGATTTTTGCGATTGCCAGCCCGAAGATTTTAGGTGGCGCGACGAATCAAATTGTTGATGATTATGCCAATATGAAAGTCTACGAGGCGATCACTAGCAAATTGCCAAAAGGCGTTTCTTTGTCAGCGGGAACTACTGGCGCGGACGTTTTGAGCCGATTGCCGAATAAGTCGGAGATTGAAAAACAGATTCCATCCAGTCAACTTGAGTCGATTAAAAAGCTAGATCTTAGTCGGCGTCCAGAATTTCATTTTGACGCTATTTGGCGAATAATTATTTTGCTAGTCGGAATGTATGTGCTGAGTGCGATTTTTCGTTATATTCAAACGTGGATAATGACCCAGGTGACACAAACCGTAACTTTCAGAATGCGACAACAATTGTCCGAAAAAATAAATCGCTTGCCACTGAGTTATTTCGATAAGCAAACTTACGGCGAAGTTCTTAGTCGCATAACTAATGACGTCGATACTATTAGCCAAACACTAAATCAGAGTTTGTCGCAAATTATAACTTCAACGGTTACGGTGTTGGGAATTTTGGTGATGATGTTTTCGATTAGCTGGCAGATGTCACTAGTTGCGCTGCTGGTGCTTCCGCTGGCAGGCGGTGTGATTACGCTGATCGCAAAGAGCTCACAGAAACAATTTTTACGCCAGCAGACGCAGCTTGGCGAACTTAATGGACACATTGAAGAAATGTATGGCGGTCATCAAGTGATGCGCGTCTTTAATGGTCAGAAAAAATCGATTGCTAAGTTTTCTAAGATCAATAATCGGCTTCAAGAGAGCGCTTGGAAGGCTCAGTTCTTTTCTGGATTGATTCACCCGATTATGAATTTCATTGGCAATATTGGCTACGTTGCTATGACAATTTTGGGTGGTTGGCTGGCGATTAATGGTCGGCTAAAAATCGGCGACATTCAGGCGTTTATTCAATATGTCGATCAGTTCAATCAGCCGCTGGTTCAGGTTGCTAATATCGCTAATATTTTGCAATCGACAGCTGCTGCCGCCGAGCGAGTGTTTGAGTTTTTGGACGAGCCAGAGGAAGCGGTTGAACCGAATAACTTGGCAAAATTGTCCAACATAAAAGGCGAAGTTGAATTCGACAACGTCGTCTTTGGTTATAAGCCAGACCAGACTATCATTAAAGGTTTGTCGGCGCACATTAAGCCAGGTCAGCGCGTGGCGATTGTCGGTCCGACTGGTGCTGGCAAAACGACGCTAGTCAATTTGTTGATGCGATTTTATGAGATTAATAGCGGTTCGATTAAGATTGACGGCGTGGATATTCGTAAAATGAAACGTAGCGATGTGCGTCAAATGTTTGGCATGGTGCTGCAAGATACGTGGCTGTTTAATGGCACGATTCGTCAGAATTTGATGTATGGCAATTCAAAAGCTACCGAGGAAGAGATGATAAAAACCGCCGAAGAAGCGCATGTTGATCATTTTGTGCGGTCGCTATCGGGCGGCTATGATATGGTTCTTGGTGAGGAGGCTGCTAACATTTCCCAGGGAGAAAAGCAGCTGCTGACAATTGCCAGGGCAATGTTAGAGAAGGCGCCGATGCTGATTTTAGACGAGGCGACAAGCTCGGTTGATACACGCACCGAAGTCCTTATCCAAAAAGCCATGGATAAGTTGATGCAGGGGAAAACTAGTTTTGTTATTGCGCATCGTCTGAGTACGATTCGTGACGCTGATTTGATTTTGGTGGTTAAGGACGGGAATATCATCGAGCAGGGCAATCACGAAACTCTGCTGAAGCAAAATGGATTTTACGCTGAGCTTTACAATAGCCAGTTTTCTGAGTAGACGTTCGCTATTTTTTACATAGTGATATTTTTGTCGCTTCGGGTATGTGCAGTTCAAAATCAATATCAGTTTTCTGGACAATTTCATAATAAGGCGGAATTGATGGGTTTTTCGGAAGTTCAATTATTTTTCCGTCGTTAAATAATTGTCCTTGTCGATAGACATTGTGGATAAACGGCACATTTGGCTTTACTTTTTTTAAGCGATATAACGCTGATTCATGCCGTGTTTCGCCATCTGTAACAACTTTGGGCTGCGTATGCCATTGTCCCATAATACATAATGTTGGTAGAGAGTCGTCAATTCCGAGGATATTTTTAGCTAGTTGTTTTTCTCGTTCCTGCGGGCTTGGTGATATGACGGCGTCCTCATCTAAATTGTCAAAAAATGTATCAATAAAAACGAGCTCTTTAAGTTGGTTTTGCTGTAGGAGAATTGCTATCGTTTTTATCATTTCAAGAGATAAAATGCTTGAATCAAAAAGGTCTTCATCAACTAAGGAAAAATCGCAAGATCCGGTCTTTACTGAATTGATGAAGTTGGATACGGCGGGGCTGGCTTCAATAGCTAATCTCTTTACGCCAAGTTTCTTAACTAGAGTATAGACGACGTTGGCATTTTCTTTTATGCCGTGAATTTCGCCATATACAATTAGGTTTGATTTTTGTAGGGCGGGTCGCGGGAGCTCGAGGCGCTTTATGTCTAATTGTTTCGGCAAGAATGTTTTGATGATTTTGTGCTTGTTCATAATATACTCTTTGATAGGTTACCCCGTGCCCTTGTAAAAACACAAGGGCACGGGGTGTGACGTGGGACTAGTCGTCCGTCGTCTTGGGCTTGCCGCATCGGGTCAGGAAGGTCGACGAGTCGACCTCCGAATCAACGATCGTGGCAACTTTCGCGGAAAAGATCTCGGCGTTATTCATGCTTCACCTCCTTTCAATTGTCAGAGTAGACTTTTTTCCACCAGGCAGCACGCCATGTGTGCGGCTGCCGGTAGGCCTATTTCATCGGTGTAACCGAGCCACTGGCCATTTGGGTTTGCTTCAAGGAAATGCAGATCTCCGATTTCGTCTATCGCGAAATCAATTGCAGCAAAACCAAGACCTAGCGAAGTCAGCAGAGAACGAACCTTCCGCTCAATGTCTTCGGGAAGGACGTAGTCGATCACGTATCGACTGCCAGAATCTTGTAGAGATCTCCAGTCTACCGTGCCGGAGGTTTTCTCTTGTGGAATCTGACGGGCAACGAAGATCTGTTTTCCGATACAAGTGACCCGTAGCTCACTTGTTTTTCTGATAAACCTTTGCAGAATGATCGGTTGTGATTTGATCAACCCCAAGGAGTCTATCAGATCATCTGTCATGAGCGTGGTTTCTATCATGTAGCCTGTATCGTCAAGATCTAGGCTAGATACAGATACCGGTTTGAATACGGTTGGCGCTTCTAGACAGAACTGGCGAGCTGCGTCTGGATCTGATGTAATCAGTGTGTCGGGCATTGGCAGCCCAATACGCTTTGCAATCGACAATTGGTATGGCTTAATCCTAGCTGTATGAATGGAGCTAGGGTGATTAATCCAAAACTTGTCGCGTAGCAGAAAACACAGACCATTCAATACATCATGTATCTCTTTGTCTACGATAGATCTTTGGATTGGATCTTGGATACTCTCAAGGAATCCATAGGTTTGACTGAACCCGAACGGCTTTCTGTACCATACGTTATCAACACTACGAAGATCTATAGTATCCTCTGAATGCCTATATAGTATGCTACCGTTTGAATAGTTAAAAGAGATACTACATTGCCCTTGGATTAAAAGATCCGTATCAATCCGTATGATCCGATTACTTTCTGAGTCAATATATTGGCTCACTGCCTCAACATGAGGGTTGTCCAGAGAATTGGTCAGTATGAGAACTGCAGTCATGGTCTACTCCTGAACGAATAGATGATGGTAAGGAACGCGTTTAGAAATTCTCGACTCTTGTTTCATTATATATTATATATTGATTATTTGTCAATACTCCGAAGGTTATTTATAATTAAGTCATGAATATCGCAGACCAACTCATCACTAAATACCCAATCATTTCTGACCAAGTCGATATAAAAGAGCTTAGTGCGCTTTTAAGAGAGTTGGAGAAAACTTTACGCCGTGGCGTCACTGGAAACATTGTGGAGTTTGGTTGTTATGTCGGCACGACTAGTTTGTTTATTCGCCGACTGCTGGACGCTTATGATTTTACGGGCGAGTTTCACGTTTACGATTCGTTTGCGGGATTGCCAGAAAAAACCCAGAAGGATAATAGCGCTGCGGGTGATCAATTTAAGGCTGGCGAGTTATTAGCGCCGCGTAAGACGTTTGTCCAGAATTTTAAGAAAGCAGGATTGAAGTCGCCGATTATTCACAAAGGCTGGTTTTCTGATTTTACTTCTGATGACGTACCGGAAAATATTATGTTTGCGTTTTTTGATGGCGATTTTTATGAATCAATTGTCGATTCTTTTCGGGTTTGTGAAAGTAAGTTTAATGAAGACTCGATAATTATTGTTGATGATTACGCGAATGAAGCTTTACCGGGAGCTGCAAAAGCTACTGATGAATGGCTGAAAGTTAACCGACAATTCGCGGTCAGGACTGAAGCTAGTCTGGCAATTATCTCCTCTTGCCCAAAAACATAAACGTGTTACAATTAAAACATCACTAATATAAACAGGGGAGGGTTGTGATGGACGAACCAATTCACATCACGTCTGAAATAGGAAAACTTAAGACCGTTCTATTGCATCGGCCAGGTGAAGAGCTGGAGAATTTGACGCCAGACTATCTGACCGATCTTTTATTTGACGATATTCCATATCTGAAAGTGGCGCAGGCTGAACACGATGCTTTTGCGGAAGCATTGAGAAGTCGTGGAATCGAAGTTTTGTATCTGGATCAATTGGTCGCCGAGGCAATTAGCACAGATCAATTGCGCGAACAATTTGTCGATGAAATGTTGGCTGCTTCTAAGCAGGATTCACGCCGTGTTACTCAAACGTTGCGCCAATTCTTGTTGGACTTGCCAACTCACGCTATGATTCGCAAGATTATGGCTGGTGTTCGTAAGGATGAAATTACTTTGCCTCCAGATCAGCATCAGCAACTTCATAATATGATCGAGAAAAATCATTATCCGTTCTATCTCGATCCAATGCCAAACCTATACTTTACACGCGACCCAGCTGCCGCAATTGGTAACGGTTTGACAATCAACAAGATGCACTGGACGGCTCGTCGTCGTGAATCGCTATTTATGCGCTACATCATCGACCATCATCCACGATTTGCTAATCGTGCGCCAGTTTGGTACAACCGCACAGAGAAATTCTCAATGGAAGGTGGTGACGAATTAATATTAAGCGATAAGGTTATGGCAATTGGTGTTTCAGAGCGAACAACTGCTGAGGCAATTGAAAAGATGGCAACCAAATTGTTTGCTGGCTCGAAATTCGAGAAAGTCATTGCTATGGAAATTCCAAAATCTCACGCCTTTATGCACCTAGACACCGTGTTTACGATGATTGATCGTGATAAGTTTACGATTCACCCAGAGATTCGCGACCATGGCGGCAGGATGAATTGTTTTATTTTGGAGAAGGTTGAAGGTCAGCCATTCCCACGAATTACACACGAAACAGACCTGGAACACGTCTTGAGAGTTGCGCTGGGCTTGCCAAGTGTTACGTTGATTGAGTGTGGTGGTGGCGATCCAATTGCTGCTGCTCGTGAGCAGTGGAATGACGGTTCAAACACTTTGGCGATTGCGCCGGGTGTTGTGGTGACTTATGATCGCAACTACGTAACTAACCAGAAATTGCGCGAAAACGGTATTGAAGTTATTGAAATTAGTGGCGCTGAGCTTGGACGCGGTCGTGGCGGTCCACGCTGTATGAGTATGCCGCTAGTACGAGAGGATGTATTCTAATGGCTCAGAGTTTGAAAGGACGATCGCTGCTGACTTTGAGCGATTATACCGCTGAAGAGATTCGCTTGTTGTTAGACACGGCTCGTGAATATCGTCGATTGAAATATGCTGGCATTCCGCACCGAATTCATGAAGGTAAAAACGTGGCTTTGTTGTTCGAAAAGACTTCAACGCGAACACGCTGTGCATTTACGGTAGCTGCTAATGATCTTGGAATTGCGCCGGAATACCTCGGCAAAGATGATATTCAATTGGGTAAGAAAGAGACGGTTGAAGATACCGCTAAGGTTTTGGGTCGAATGTTTGACGGAATTGAATTCCGCGGCTTTGATCACGCGACTGTTGAGGAATTGGCGCGTCACGCTGGCGTTCCAGTGTGGAATGGATTGACCGATAAGTTTCATCCAACGCAGATTTTGGCAGACTTTATGACAATTGAAGAGCATGTTGGAAAATTGAAGGGAACTAAGCTGGTATTTGTTGGCGATGGTCGTAACAATATGGCGAACTCGCTGATGATTGGCTCAGCTATTATGGGACTTGATTTCCGCATTTTGGCACCTCGTGAATTGCATCCAGATCAGGCTTTGGTCGATAAGGCAAATCATTTTGCCAGGTCAAGCCACGCACGCATTACTATCACTGATAATTTCGAAGAAGCTTTGCGCGGTGCTGATGTAATTTACACGGACGTTTGGGTTTCAATGGGCGAAGAAGACAAGTTTGCTGAACGCATTAACCAATTGCGACATTTCCAAGTTAATCGCCAGATGATTAACCTGACAGGAAATCCTGAGGTCAAGTTTATGCACTGCTTGCCAGCATTCCACGACGCATTAACGATTACTGGAAAGAAAATTCAGGAAGATTTCGGTTTAGATTCAATGGAAGTGACGGATGAGGTGTTCCGCTCGCCACATTCGATAGTTTTTGATCAAGCGGAAAATCGTATGCATACAATCAAGGCTGTGATGGCTTTGACATTGTAGTTGTTGTCGTAATAAGGAGGTTAAGGAGGCTCCGAGGCAATGGTAGAAAAAATTAAAAAAGCAAAGCAGAAGCTTCGATCACCGTCGGCGTTTACTATTTTGTTTGTCGTGATCATCGTTATGGCGGCATTGACGTGGGTTGTTCCTTCTGGACTATATAAGACGAACGAAGATGGCGATCGTATAGCTAATTCGTATCACGTAGTCGATAAAGATCGAACCGTCACGGAAGAAAAAGACGGTAAAAAGGAAGAGATCAAAAAACACGACCAGCAAGGTTTGTGGGACGTCTTTACTGCACCTATTAAAGGTATGTCAGACAAGCTTGATGTCATCGTCTTCGTGATGGTGCTTGGTGGATTCTTAGGCGTCACCATGAAAACTGGTGCGCTTGACGCTTCTCTTGGCGCGCTGCTTCGAAAGATGAAGGGCAAGGAAAAGTGGCTCATCCCGATTCTGATGATTTTATTCGCTATCGGTGGTACTACTTACGGTATGCAAGAAGAAACTGTGGCGTTCTACGCGCTCGTCATACCGATGATGATTGCTGCTGGCTATAATGCCATGACTGGTGTGATGGTTATCGTGTTGGGTGCTGGTACTGGTGTGCTCGGCTCGACAATTAACCCATTCTCTACTGGTGTTGCAGCAAAAACCGCAGACGTGAAATTAGGTAGCGTTATTCCAATCATGTCGATCATCTTGGTTCTTTGTCTAATTGCCGCGATTATCTTTACTATGCGTTACGCTGCAAAAGTGAAGGCCGGCAAGTACAAGGAAGACGTTCGCTACAAGCCAGCTACGGCTGCTCTTGACATGACAAACGTACCAAAATTCACTGGTCCGCGAAAAGTTGTTATGTCTGTGTTTGCTATTACATTTGTGCTAATGATTCTTTCCTTGATTCCATGGGGAAGTTGGAATATCACACTCTTCGCCGACATGTTTGAATGGGCTGCAGGTTTGCCGGTTATTGGCGCAGTGCTTGGTGTAGTCCACAGTGCGGCATTTGGCGATTGGTATTTCAATGAAATTACTGCACTATTCCTAATTTCAACAATTGTAATAACCGCAATTTACTACAAAGAATTTAAGAAAGAGGGTGTTTTCCCAGTTGATACATTTATCGACGGTGTGAAAGACATCTTGCCGGTTGCTCTGATTATCGCGGTGGCAACAGGTGTTTCTGTGGTGATGTCTAATGGCGAAATCCAGGACACAATCATCAGCTGGGGTGAATCTCTCCTGAAAGATGCTGGTGGCGGTGTTGTCGGTGTGTTGGCATATCTATTCTATTTGCCAATGTCATTTATCGTTCCGTCATCATCAGGTTTGGCGGCAGCAACTATGCCAGTTATTGCGCCAATTGCTGACTTGGTTGGCTCAAGCAAAGAAGTTATGGTTGCCGCATTTGCGACAGCGTCTGGCTTGATCAACATGATGGCTCCAACTATCGCGTCATTGATGGGTGGATTGGCCTTGGCTGGCGTTTCATATCGCGACTGGCTAAAACGTTCAGCTCCAATTATGGCAGTATTTGCTATTATCAGCATTACAGTTATTGCAATTTTCGGAGCACTGTAGCCTATGGATAAGAAGCGTACTATTGTAGTAGCGCTCGGTGGTAACGCCCTGCAACGGCAGGGCGAAGCCGCGTCTGAGCAACAACAACGAGTAGCCGATGAAACGGTTCGTCAACTTTTGCCGTTAATCCAAGCCGGTCATAACGTAGCAATTGTTCATGGCAATGGTCCTCAGGTTGGCAATATTGTGTTGCACGAAGAGGCGATTAACACGCCAGATGTGCCGAGCTTGCCGCTGGAAGATTCTGGCGCTATGAGTCAGGGATTGATTGGCTTTTGGCTGCAACAGGCTTTTCATGACGCCTTTATGGTTAATCAAATGAACAATCGCGCTGTTAGCGTTATAACTCAAACAATTGTTAGCTTGAGCGATCCAGCATTCCAAAATCCAACCAAGCCAATTGGTCCGTTCTATTCGGAAGACGAGGCAAAAACCGTCGCTAGTGAACGCGGCTACACGGTAAAAGAAGACGCTGGTCGCGGCTGGCGGCGTGTCGTTCCTTCGCCAAAACCTCAGACGATTGTTGAGGCCGATGTGATTAAGGCGCTGGTTCATGCTGGCGTGACGGTCGTTTCAACTGGCGGCGGCGGCATTCCTGTTCTGCAAGACGAAACCGGTCAATTAAAAGGCGTCGCTGCGGTCATTGATAAGGACTTCGGCGCGGCGAAGTTAGCAGATCTTTTGGATGCTGACACTTTGCTGATTTTGACTTCGGTTGATGCTGCTAAAATTAATTTTGGCAAACCAGATGAGCAATCTCTCGGGGAAGTTTCAATAGAAGAGCTCCAAAAACACATTGACGATGGGCAATTTGCAGCAGGTTCGATGTTGCCAAAAACTCAGGCTGCCTTGTCGTTCCTGGGCGGGAAGTCGGGGCGTACGGCGATCATTACTTCGCTGGATAAAACCGCTGAAGCCATTAGCGGCTCGGCAGGCACTATAGTTAAATCGTAATAAAAATCAAGAAGTTCCTGTGAATGGCACAGGAGCTTCTTGTGTTTATGTATGTTTTATTTTATAATATGAAATTATGTTGCAATATCTTCGTTCAACAAATAGTGATTCAATAATTAGCTCGCAAGAAAATTTGCAGTCTGGTTCGTGGGTGCGCTGCGAAAGGCCGAGCGACGAAGAGGTTTCGCAATTGTTGACGCTGGGTTTGGACGAGGATTTGATAAGTGATGCACTTGATCCGCATGAGGTGCCACGTATTGAGTTTGATGACGAGTGGACTTATTTGATTGCGCGATTGCCGGACACTGACGACGATTTTAACGATTTTACCACGCCAATTTTATTCTGTATCAATAAAGATCATATTGTAACATTGTCCAGAGATAGTTTAGGGCGATTGTGGCAGCCGTTTATTGATAAGGTGCGAATTAGAACGGATCGACAAGTTGAGCTTTTGGTGGCGATGGTTGAGGCAATTTCAATGCAATATCAGCGGCGTGTGGCAACGATTAATCGCCAAATGCGAGCGGCTACGGACAGCATTCATACACTGAGAGTTAATGATATTGCCACTCTGGCGGAGTATGAGCGCAAATTGAATGATTATCTTGACGCGCTAATTCCGATGAACTGGGCAATTGAGAGACTTTTGGCGACTCAGAAGTTGCGACTAAAAGCTGATGATAAGGAAGACGTTGAGGATATCTCGATTGATTTGGAGCAGGTGATTGCGCGTTGTAAAAGTTTATTGAGGACGATTACTAATGTGCGCGACAGCTATAGGGCGGTGATGGATACGCGTCTTAATGAGACGATTCGCCTGCTAACCGTAATTACCGTAGCCTTGACTATTCCGACGATGATCGCTGGTTTGTATGGTATGAACGTGCCGGTTCCAGGTGCTGATAATCCATTGATGTTTTGGGCGATTACCGCAGTTAGTGTAGTGCTGGCATTTGTTGTGGGCTATTATTTCCTGCGCCGCCGCTAAAGTTTAATTGCAATTCGACAGATTGCTAATATCGCTTATGTATATTATAATTTTCTCATGATGGTGGGCTATTTTGAACGCAGATCGTTGACTGAAAAGTTGACGCAAGCTCAACGAATGCATAAAAACGGTTGGATTAATTTGACTGGAAGTCTTGATGTTACTCGAGTTTCAAAGGCTTTGTCGTTGTCTGCTAATATTGTCCGTGACGTACTGGACATCCACGAATTGCCTCGAGCGGAGTTTTCCGATGGCGTTGAATATATTTTTACACGCATACCATTTGGTCAAACTGATTCTGGCAAAACGGCACCGTTTTTGATTGCAATTAGCGGCGGTCATTATATTACAATATCGCCTCATGTTAAATTTTCACCTCTGGAGGTTAGCGATTATTTATTTAGTACAACCGAGCGTCCGGCGGGAGTTTTTGCTGCGAATTTGGCGTATATTATTTCTCAATATGAACAGCGCGTACACTTGTTAACGGAGCAAATTAGCGATGCTCGCCGGCGACTAAGTCGTCATGAAGTTGAGAATTCGGATTTTATTAAATTTGTGGCAATTGAAGATACGCTCAATGAATATCGAAGCAGTCTGGAAGGGATGTCCCGCGTCATTACGCAACTGATGGAAAACCGTCGCCATTTATTTAAGACCAGAGATCTGGAAGCATTGGAGGATGTTGACCTACATATTAGACAAGTTCTAGTGGCGATCAGTTCCAGCACGCACACAATTTCCAGTATCCAAAACGCTTATTCGACAGTTGCTAATAATACGCTGAACCAACGTATGAAGGCATTGACCGCCATAACAATTCTTCTGGCTATTCCAAACGTTTTTTACGGAATGTATGGAATGAATATCGCGTTACCATTTCAGGGCGAGCCTTGGGCGTACCCGGTTATCACCAGTTTTACGGTGTTGTTGATTTTACTTGTTATGTTTGTTGCTAAGCGACTCCGCTTATTCTAATATAGATATAATAAGCATTTTCAAAATGTTTTTGCTTGACGTACCAATAAGCGTTTGGTAACATTGTTAGCATGTCTCGCGCCGAAGCATTAAATTGCTGATATTAAGTGATAAAGGTCGAAGCGCGTGGGGCTGCACATAATAATAAGGAGTGCAAAACACATGCCAATAGCAATCAAATTTGTGCCATCAAGGCGCAAAAAGATCGCGGTGGATGTGGTGCCTGCCGAATGGCAAACATACATAGCACAATAAAAAGAGTGCAGTCGATCCAATGATAGAATAGGGACGACTATAAACAAATCCCGCTCCAAGGCACCGGAGCGGGATTTTGGTTTGTGTGAAAATACGTTAATCTTTTACTTCAACGCCAGCTTTTTTCAAGGCCTCCTTGACTGATGATTCGATTGAGCCAGAGCTGTCCATCTCAGTATTTTTTCCATTTATGTAGAAAGTTGGTGTTGCGGCAACGCCGTGCTTGCGACCGAGAGCCATATCGAAGTCGATTTTATTTTTAACCTTGTTGCTGGCAATATCGGTTTTATATTGATCGATATTAAGCTTCAATTGTTCAGCATAAGATTTGAAAATGTTGTCGCGTTCTGTAGTGTTGGCGTTTTTCCAAGCGTCCTGATTTGCATATAGAAGCTCATTCATTTCCCAGAATTTACCTTGCAAGCCGGCAGCTTCAGCCACGGCAGCGGCAGCTCGTGCGTTAGGGTGTGAACTAGCAATTGGGAAATTGCGGAAAATTAATCGAACGTGATCTTTGTATTTTTTAGCTAGCGCTTCGGCTTTTGGTGCAGCGGTACCACAGCCAGGGCATTGATAGTCGGCGTACTCGATAATTGTCACTTTGGCGTCTTTACTACCAATTTCATGATCCGCGATATTACCATTTCTTGATTCTGCGCTGATAGCCGTGTTCAGCTGATCGTTATTGATATCGCTAATATTTAGTCGATTTTGTGTAGAAATATAAATCATTCCACCAACAATCGCCACTACAATAATTGCGAAAATTATCCAGCTTTTCTTATTCATTTTACCTCCATTTACTCTAGTAAGTATAGCACGGAATGCGGTACAATAAAACTATGACGATTGTGCTAATTTTTGGATATTTGGCTACTTTGGCGGTTTTACTGATAGTGCTGGGAGTTCAGCCGAAAACGTCTTCGCATAGCCAATTTGAGCTACGGCGGAGAAGTGGGCTAGGCGATGAAAAGGCTAAAATTCTTTTGCGACAAAGAGAATTTTTACGAGATATTATTTCACTGCAACGCGCTGTGGCTTCTTTGTGTTTGGTAATTTTAAGCGTTATTAGCGTTTATTTATTCAATTGGGCGGCTGGGCTTATTTTGTCAATTATAATAGCCCTAGAAATCGGAGCTGTTGCGCGAATTAGCTTGTGGCAGAAATACTCACAGCAACTTTATGAAAAATACGAACCGCTAATTTTAACGACAATTGAGCGACATCAAGTAATTTTGTCGCTAATCCGTTCGGTGTCGCCAGTGGTTGGTGATAGTCAGGTGATTGAGTCGAAAGAAGAATTGCTGGAAATGGTGGCTCAATCCAGCGGAGCGATTTCATCTTCTGAGAAAAAGCTTATTACTAACGGACTGAATTTCAATGATATGAAGGTCGAGGAAATTATGACGCCGCGAAGCATGATTGAATCGGTACCTATGGATGAACTCCTTGGGCCGCTAGTGCTTGATGATCTTCATAAAAAGGGGTATAGCAGATTTCCTGTCATTGACGGCGACATTGACCATGTTGTTGGTATGCTGAGAATTCAGGATTTGTTGACAATTGATCGCAAATCAAAATCTCATCGTGCGGAAACAACCATGGGTAAAGAGGTCTATTATATTCGCGAAAATCAAACTCTACAGCACGCCTTAGCTGCATTTTTGAAAACGCAGCATCACTTGTTTATTGTTGTAAATGAGTTTCGAGAAACAGTTGGTTTACTGAGTTTAGAAGACGTAATTGAAGCGCTATTAGGTCAGAAAATCATTGACGAATATGATGTTTATGGAGATCTCCGTAAAGCTGCCACGGCTAATCCGCAGAAAAATAATTTGCCCACAAAAACTCGTCGAGATGTTTAATTCTGGGAATTTGACCAGATTATGCTATAATAACAGATATGAAAAATAGAATTTTGGCGGCAGAAACTTCTAAAAAAGTTGGTGAGGATATTACAGTTGCGGGCTGGGTTCATTCCAGGCGTGATCATGGCGGATTGATTTTTATTGATTTGCGTGACCACACGGGTTTGGTTCAGTTGGTTATTAACCCTGATAAAAAAGATGCTTTTTCTTTGGCGGAAAGCTTGCGAGATGAGTTTGTGGTTCGTGCTTGTGGTGTGGTTGCGGAGCGTGGTGAAGGTCTGAAAAATCCGAATATTGCCAGTGGTGATGTGGAAATTGTTGTGGACAATTTGGAGATTTTGAACCGAGCTGAAACTTTGCCAATTCAGCCATTTGCCGAGGATAATCAAGCTGGCGAAGAACTAAGGTTCAAGTATCGTTATCTCGATTTGCGTCGTCCAAAAATGCAAAACATGCTTAAAAAACGTGCTGAAATGTATCGTCGAATCCATGAATATATGGACGATCGAGATTTTATTGAAATTCAAACGCCAATTTTGGCTAATTCAAGTCCTGAGGGTGCGCGTGATTTTCTGATTCCGAGTCGTTTGCAGGAAGGGAAGTTTTACGCCTTGCCACAAGCTCCACAGCAGTTTAAGCAGCTGCTGATGGTTGGCGGTGTGCCGCGTTATTATCAGTTGGCTGCTTGTTTCCGTGATGAAGATCCGCGAGCAGATCGCTTGTATGGCGAGTTTTATCAGCTTGATTTGGAGATGAGTTTTGCTGAAAATGGCGAAGAAGTTCGCGCTGAAGTTGAGCCTTTGATGAAGCAACTGGCAACTGATTTTGCTGGTAAAAAATTGTTGGATTTGAGCGATTTGGCGGTTGGTGATGGCAGTTCAATTCCGCGAATTTCGTATCGCGACGCCATGGAAACTTACGGTTCTGATAAGCCGGATTTGCGATTTGGTATGGAATTGATAGAGCTGACGGACGTGTTCTCGGAGACTGAGTTTGGCGTATTTAAAAATGCTGAATGTGTTAAGGCTATTTGCGTAAAAAATGGCGCAAGTTTGAGTCGCAAACAAATTGACAATTTCACTAATATCGCTAAAAGTGAAGGCGCTGGTGGTTTGGCGTACATTACATATCAAGACGGCGAGGCGAAATCTCCAATTGCGAAATTCTTGAGTGAGAAGGAATTGGCTGACATCCAACAGAAAACTGGTGCGGTTGATGGCGATGCAGTGTTCTTTGGCGCTGATTCTCGCTCGGTTGTTAACGCGGTATTGGGGCGCTTGCGTAATGAATTTGCCTCGCACTTTAATCTTAAGGACCCATCGGTCGTGGCGTTTGCTTGGATTATTGATTTTCCGTTTTATGAATGGGATGAGCGAAGTAAAAAACTTGATTTTGGTCATAATCCGTTCAGTATGCCAAAGGGTGGTTTGCAAGCTCTGGAGTCTGCTGAAACTGACGCCGAAAAATTATCCATTGTCGCTGATCAATTTGACATGGTGATGAACGGTTATGAAATTTGTTCTGGTGGTGTTCGTAATCATAACCCAGCGGTGCTTTATAAAGTGTTCGGTCTGCTGGGCTTCAGCGAGTCTTATGTTGAAGAAAAGTTTGGTGCTATGCTAGGCGCTTTCAAATACGGCGCTCCGCCTCACGCAGGATGTGCTTTTGGTGTTGATCGTATTTTGATGGAATTGACCGATGAGCAAAACGTTCGCGAGACTCTGGCATTTCCAAAGAATGGCTCTGGTGTGGATGTGATGATGAATTCACCATCGGTTGTCGATCCCGCTCAGTTGCGCGAATTGGGTTTGTAAATTAGTAGCAAAGTATAGTATATATTATACAATGAACGATAAACTAAGATATGCTACTGCCGAGGAATTCCATGTAGCGATAAATCAATCAATGCTGGGTGATGAAAGGAAGTGTTTTTTGTCCGAGTACTCGATAGATGACTATGCAAATATGAATCATACAATACTCATGCATAATAGCTATGCTGGGTTTGCCATTAAGGATGGTGATATAGTTAGTGTTTTTAATTCTAAACAGAATCCAGTGAGGCAGTCTTTGGATACCATGATTCCAGCAGCTATATCTCTGGGGGGGGGTGAAGCTTGACTGTATGGGTCAAGTATTATGCAATAAATATACTAAATATGGATTTATAGCTGTAGCGGCTGTGCAGTTTATGGACGAATATGCACCACACAACTGGAATTATTCTAAGTTCGGCAGACCGGCCGTTTACTTTATGTTGCATAGGCAAATAATGTCGCTTAATAATGCTGACGAATTCGCAGAGAGTGTGCCATATTTTCCATACGATGAAGCTTATCAATACAGAGAAGAGCTGATTGGTAATGCGCTGTAATATTATTCTTCACATTCCTCACGCCTCGTTGTGCTTGCCGCCTGATTTTTGGCGTGATATTACGATAGATAAAGAGATTATCGAGAGAGAATTGCGTTTCATTGCTGATTATAAAGTTGATGAGCTTGTTAAAAATATAGATAGCCATAAAATTATAGCTAAATATTCGCGGCTATATTGTGACGTCGAGAGGTTTCGCGATGACGAAGCTGAGTCGATGGCTAAGCTGGGTATGGGAGCGATTTATACACATTTATCTGACGGTACGCAATATCGCAAAATAGGATCATCCCGTCGCGAAGAGATTTTGGGCAAATCATATGACTTACATCACAAACAGCTAAACGCATTGAGTAGGGAAATTGTTGATCAATATGGATCGTGTGTGATTATTGATATTCATAGTTATAGCGATGAATTGGTGCGAAGATTGTTTGGCTGGACGGAGAATTTACCTGATATTTGCCTTGGCTATGATGAAAAATGGTTCGGTAAAGACAATGCATCAAAATTGAAAACATATATTGAAAAAATGGGATATAGTTGTGAGTTAAATTATCCGTATTCTGGGGCGCTGGTTCCGATGGAATTTTATTACGATGAAAATCCGAAGATACAGTCGGTGATGTTGGAAATCAATAGGCGTGTCTATTTGGATGGTGATGTGGTAAGCGAAAATGCTGTGTGTAATATAGATAAAATAATAAATTTTATCGCAGAAAATCTAAATCCTAATCCCCAGCCATGCCGCCAAAATGTCGCCCGCAAAGTAGGCTAGCCCTGCCGCAATTACCCCAAGAAGTAACGTGATACCTGCAGATTGCCAAGGTGATTGTTTGCTGACTTTACCTTTGATGAAGCCAATTGCTAAGAACATTGCCGCAGTTAGCGCCGAGCTAACATAGAATAACGCCGCGTTTGGCGCTTTTAAGCTTGCAATTACGTCAATCAAATATGGCAATACTGGCACGCTACCGACTACCACGAAAGCTAAGAATGTTACTGCGCCTATGATCTTTGGGGATGAGCGTTTTTGGCTGTCGCGAACAGACTCTTCGTGTTCTGCACTTGCTGCCAAATATGCGCTAGAGCCCATTGAGAATCCGTCGGCTATTAAATTAGCAATTCCTAATATAAGAATTACTGAACTGGATATTCCAGCACCGGCTGAAGCCGCCACGACTGCAAATGTCGTTACTGTGCCGTCAACCGCGCCATAAACAAATTCCGGTATGTATCGTTTGAAAAAATCTCGCATAACCATACCAGTTTATCATATTATTAACGATTAGCGGACATCTCTATTGACAATTTAATAAGCTTATGCTATAGTGAAATAGTTAGATTATCTAATACAAACAATTTAACAAGCATGCTAAAATAAACATAACAAATATAAACTTTTGCAGAAAGGTAAAGCGTGGAAGATATCCAAACAGCCATCGTTTTATTATCAATCATCGTAGGATTGTTGTCGGTTATTATCGTAACGCTACTGGCAGTGGTCATAGCCTTGTTGGTAAGACTTAATACGGTCATGAAAAGCGTTAGTAAAATTACAACTAACGTAGCTAGTGCGACTGAGTGGTTGTCGCCAACAAAAGTTTTTAGTGAAATATCAGGTTTATTTCGTAAAAAATAATTAAAAAAGGAGTAAATATATGAAAAAAGTTTTAGCAATTATCGGAGCAGTAGCAGCAGGTTTTACAGCTGGAATTTTAACTGCACCAAAGAGCGGCAAGGAAACAAGGAAAGGCTTGAAGGATAAAGCTGCAAAAATGAAAGCCGACACTGAAAAGGTGGCTTGCAAAGCGACCGCTGCAGCTAAAGACAGTGTAGACTCATTGAAAGCTGGCTCTCAGAAAGTTGGAGACGCTGTAGTAGAAACCGCAAAAGATGTTAAGGGCAACGTCGAAAAACGTTTCAAGTAATATTTGACTCTATTCAAGAAGACGTGAGATAATATAAGTGATGAAAAAAGTTACTTTCTATCTCGCGTCTTTTTTGATTGCTTCTAGTTTGTTAGTGACGCCACGGGCAGTTGAGGCTCAGTCTGTCGATGCTACGGCTGATTCTGAGATTATAAAAACGCTTGAGCGAAATTGTAGTTCCGTAAGAGTTACTATTAAAAACATCCATACCAATGACGCTCTAACTAGGGTAAACGTTGGACAGAGATATAATTCTATTTCTACCAAACTTATGGCCAGGCTGAACGGTCGATTGGCAATCAATAAGCTGGATAGCTCAAAGTTAGTGAACATTACTAATGAGTTCGAGTCGACGAGACTTAAGTTTAATAGCAATTACAACGATTACGATACTGCTATGACTGATCTTCAGCGTGCAAATTGCTCTAATAATGTGGCGGACTATTATCAAAAATTGACCGTCGCTCGCGAGGCTCGTAATAAACTTTCTGAGGATGTGAAGATATTGGATGAATTGTTAGTGAGGTATAAAGAAGAAGTGCAAGCTATTAAAAATTCGCTGTCTGGAGGTTCTAATGAATAGGGCTAAGGAATTATTTCGTAGCTATAAATTCGCTACGTTTATTGGGCTGACTATTGCGGCCTCGGTTTTACTAGTATCGATTGCAATGTTTATGTATTACAAGACTGACGCTTATCGATTGGATTTGAGTCGTCCAGAATACGCTTCTCGCCGCAAGCAAATTAGCAAGGATGCGAATGAAAAAAGTCACGAATTTGACGCGCAAGGCACAGTAAATAAGGATACATTGAAGGAATTTTTGGGAATTTATAATAAAGAAGTAGAGAACGTTAATAAGATTAAAGCGTTTTCTAATGATGTGTTGAGCGATAAAGAATTGGGTTTATCTAACAATTAATCTTTATCTTCTGGTTATTGAGGTTGGGGTCGGCAGAGTCGCCAGAAGAACTCCTTCGCGATCAAAGTTTTGTAACAATCGATGTCGCATTTCAGAGGTAACAGACCACTGATCGGATGGCTGAGTTTTTCCGGCAATGATCAATTCTGTTCCTCGTCCAGTAATATCACCAACGGAAACAAATTTAGGCGGATCGATAATTTTCTTTTGCCAAGCCTTTTCTTTAGCCAATTCTTGACCGGTGGCGTTAATGATGTCTGTAACTGCAGAAATGTCAGAACTTGGGTCAATATAAATACTGAAGCGCGACATACTATAGCCCATAGTTTTATTTATAACGTGCTGAATTGTGCCATTTGGAACATAATGAACATTACCCTCGGAATCTCGTATAACAGTAGTGCGAGTACCAACTCTTTCGACGGTTCCAGCAGCTCCCATTACGTCAACGACATCGCCAACACGATATTGATTTTCGGCGATGATGAAAATACCAGACAAGAAGTCCTTAACGAGCGATTGAGCGCCAAATCCTAACGCCACACCGATTATACCAGCACTAGCGAATAGCGGCGATAAATCAAATAGGAATAGTTTATTGGCGACAATTGCGGCGACATAGAAAATTATAATAATTTGCCAGAAACTGCGAGTTAATTGGATGAGAGTTTTTTCGCGCTTTTCTATGTCTTTACGGTGCCAGGAACGATGTTTGGCGGTGGAGCGTATAGAATAATGTATAGTCCAAGATAATAAATATTTCCCCAGAAAATAAACAAAAACAGAGCCGATAATAATGCTGACTGTGTCAATAATGCGCTCACTAATTAGCCAGCCAAAGTTATTGCCATGCAACCATTGACCTAACGTAGAAGAATCTAAGAACTGTTTTATAAGCTTATCCATTATTGATTTAGTATAATAGAAAATATGAGTTTTGTCGATCCGAATCAATTTATTATTACCAGAAAACGTAAGAAGTATAAATTTGCTTTATTCCACAACTCACCTCTATGTTTTGAGTTTGACGAGTGGATAAAGCGGAAAGTCGATTGTTTGGAAATCGGTGCTGGAACTGGACTATTCAGCGTGGAGCTTGCATTGCGTCATCCCGAAAAAACGTTTTTAGCAATTGACGTGAAAGGTGATCGATTACAAAAGGGTGCGAAAATTGCCGAAGAAAAAGGGCTGGAGAATGTGTTTTTTGTTCGAGCGCGGGCTGACCAAATAGACCAATTAGCAGAGCAGAATTCTTTGGAACAAATTTGGGTAACATTTCCTGATCCGTTTCCGAGGAAGCATAGCGCTGGGCGTCGCTTGACTCATCCTAATTTTTTGAAGAAGTATTCTTCATTGTTAAAATCGGACGGATCTTTATTAATCAAACACGACGATCATAATTTTTTCTGTTGGAGCTTGGAGCAATTGGTGGCAGAAAAATGGCAAATTAAAGAGTTGAGTTTTGATCTTCATGAATCCGCGCTAAATGACGAATATAAAATAATGACGACTTACGAACAAAGGTGGATTGGCGAAGGAAAAACTATTAATTTCGCAAGAACTACCCGCTAATAAACGAAAGGAATATTATGCAATTTAACGATTATTCAACTAAAGCAATTTCTACTTTAACAGATAAAGATTCTCATAAATATGGCGATGTTGACGCGAGATTGATGGCACAGATATTGGGATTAAGTGGCGAATCTGGCGAAGTTATGGAGAAGTTTAAGAAAATTTTACGTGATAAAAATGGCGAGATCTCGGAGAATGACCGCGACGCAATAATAAAAGAGCTCGGTGACGTGTTATGGTATGTTAATTCTGTGGCTCATTTGCTTGACTGTAGTCTGGAAGAAGTGGCTCGCAGAAACAACGACAAACTGCTCAGTCGCCAGAGTCGGGGGAAGATTCACGGCAGCGGCGATGATCGCTAATTTTTAGCTAATTGCTCGCGAATCCATCCGTCGATTGTGCCGGCGCCCATACACAGGACGAGTTTTCCAGAGTTCCTTGCCGCGGTTATTTCTTGCCATAAATTATCGTCTAATTCGGCAAAATGAACTTTTTCTTTATCGATATTTTTAGCAAGTTGTTGTGACGTCAAGGTTGGTAAATCTGGATTTTCCCTAGTTAAGTAAGTTGGCAGCCAGTAAATTTCGTTGGCATCATGGAAAATATCATTAGTGTATTGGCCGATTATTTCGTGCTGGCGAACATTTTGGTGTGGCTGATAAACCAGAACTACATCGTCTGACAACTCTTTAGCCATCTGTAATGTCGCTTGAATTTCAACCGGGTGATGTCCATAGTCAGAATATAGATTTTCGGCGAGCTTTTCAAAACGTCGTCCTGATCCAGGGAAGGAATTTATTGCTTGGTATATTTCTGATTCCTCCGTGTCTACTCCCATATGCTTCAAAGCTTCAATCGCCAAAGTAGCGTTCTTTCGGTTATGCTCGCCGGGTAGAGTGATATTTTTATTGGAATCGTGCAAGATTGTTAGATTTTTTTCATCAAATATGGTGGAACTTTCTTGCCACGCGATAACTTTTTTAGATTTTTCGCCGAACTCGCGGAAGGCGTCTAAGTAAGATTCTTTTGTTGGATATGTGTCTGGATGGTCGTAGTCAACAGATGTGATGAGGCTAATTTCTGGAGAAAAATGCAAAAAGTTGCGGTCGAATTCATCACACTCGTATACGAAAAATTGGCTATTTTTATCAAATGTTCCGCTTGGCCCAAAGCTTAAAGTTGAACCCACAGAATAACTGACAGGAATTTGCAATTGCTCCATTGTCCAGACTAGCATACTCGTTGTTGTGGTTTTTCCGTGAGTACCAGCGACCGCGATAAGCTTCAGGTTTTTATCGGCGATTATTTGCGCTAGTAACTCGTCACGTTTGCTGGTTTTTATGCCTAATTTTCGCGCCAAGACTAATTCTGGGTGATTTTCCGGTAAAGCAGCGGTGTAAATAAACCAGTCAAATGGTGATTTATCGTGTTCTGACTGCAAGAACGCGCCAGATTGATCAAAAGAAATAGGAATTCCGGCTGATTCTAATTCGTTTGTGATAAGACTTGGTGATTTGTCGGAGCCGCAAACGTCATACCCAGCCTCTAAAGCAATTCTACTTAGTGGTCCGATGCCAACGCCGCCAATTCCTGAAAAATAAATTCGCATACAAATATTATACCACCGCAGTGATAGTAATATTCACGTCATTGGGATAATTTGCTATACTAAAATTATAGAGAAGGTGGTGGGATGGCTATAGATAAGAAAAAAACCAAGTTTAGAATTAAGCGGCTCAGTCAGATTAAGACTTGGCAGTTGGTTATTTTATTGATTATGTCTGGTTTTATTTCGGCAACTTTTTTGAGGCTGAATAATGTTGGTATGGTCGAGCGACGAGAATCTGTAGAAAATGCAGATAAGGCTGGAGATATAGTCAATCTTCAGCAGCGACTATACGATTTACAGCGTTATGTATCTACGCACATGAATGCTGATCCGGGGAAGATTGCGCTGGATCATACGTATAAACAAATGTATGACCGGAAGCTGAAAGAGTTCGAGGAGGAGATAAAAAATCAGTCTAACAATGACACTGTGTCGAAGGTTAGGGCTGTCTGCGATGCTAGGGCACAGCAAGGCGGTTACGGCCGATTTACGACACAGGCGGATCCGAGGTACATCAATTGTATTAACGAGGAGTGGGCGAAATATCCTGCCGCGAAAGCCACTAACTTGCAGTTTGAAGCGCCTTCAACCGAGCCATATTATCATACCTTCGTTTCGCCGATATGGTCAGCTGATTACGCGGGGTGGTCTTTGCTAGTGACGATATTTATTGCCATGATTATCGTAATGAGGTTGGTTGTTCTGGGGATGTTAAAGTTGATGCTTAGACGACGAAATAAGCTTTTTTAGCTTGACAGGGGTGATATAGAGATAGTAATCTATATAGGTATATCATTAATAGGAGGTATATAACCAAATGGCTTATAAACATACCAACTCAAAGGGCATCACATATTACTTGCACAAGACTGACGTAACTTTGCGCGGCGGCAAGACTCAAACTATTTACTTCTTCGCTAAGGTTGAGAAGAATGAAAAGGGTACACCATGTGATCTACCAGAAGATCGTATTGTGAAAGAAAACCCACGCAACGGCTTTTTGACAATTTCTAAGAAAAAATAGTCCTTTGCTTGCACCATAAGCGCGTTTGGTGATATAGTAGAACCAAACAAACAGGTGCCATAACTCCTCTGTAAAAAGCAGGGGAGTTTTTTGTGGGGTTGATTATTTGTGGATATTGTGGTATAACAGTTACTATATGAAGTCGAAGACGGTTGAAGTGTTGGAGCTTGCTAGACCAAACAGAGCGGGCGTTATTGATGTTGTTGATTCGGACGGTAATGTTGTGCCGTTGGACTATTTGGGCGAAGATTTTGTTCCTGATGCGAATAGTTATAGTGATGAAGATTTTACGAAGAGAAATAGAATTATAGTTGAGATGTGTGATCTTTTCGGCAGGATTCGTCGTCGTGCTGGCTTTGCCGAACGTCATAGAGGTCGTGGCGACTATGATCGAGCTCGTCGCATAGAAAGAAACAGGGGTAGTGATATTTCTGAAGTTGGCAGACTTGCTATGAATGCTTGTGAAGCGTGTCCACTTAAGCTTGATTGTGAACTGTATGGTAAATTAGGAGGGGCTGTCCTAAGTGATGTTTTGGATTATAAAAAAGTTCGCACAGCCACATCTCTGACTAAAGCGGGCAAGAAGCGTCCGGGTTGGAATAAGGGTTGCATAGATAATAATGCGTAAAGAAAAGCCCCCTTCTGAATGAAGAGGGATTTTTCTTGGTGACCCAAGTGCATCTACATTGGAACCATATCTGTAGCGAGATTCTGAGCTGGAGACGCTTAATAGAGGCGACCACCCCTTCAATAAAGATACCTAACCACCATTAAAGTATATCGTAACAGAATGTGTTAATATCAATAAATTATCCTCTTGACTACTTTTTACGTTATCCAGCCTGATAAATTCATAAATCAGCACTAAATGTCGCGGTTGGGTTAGACTAAGATTGCTACAAAGGGCTAATCGAGGTCGCTTATTTAGGAGATTGACGATATAATCAAAATAATGAAGAAAAACTCTCAAGCACAGCTCCAGGGTATGTTACTCGGCTTAGCCATAGGTGACGCTCTCGGTGCTCCTGTTGAACACGGTTACACAAGTGATGAGATTGCTGGTCGTAAAGAAGAATTGCGTCATATGCACGATGAAGCACACTTTCCTCGTGGCGTCTGGACAGACGACACTTCTATGGCATTATGTTTAGCAGATAGCTTGCTGGAATGCGGCGGCTATGATTCGTGGAACGTTATGGATAAGTATTGCAAATGGCAATCAGAGGGCTACCGCTCGTATTTTGATTATGGCGAGGGTATCGGCATGCAGACGCTTATCATGCTGGATATGTACGCTAGCGGTTACGCTATTGTTCACAAAACGATGAATCGGAGCGATGGTGCTGGCAACGGCGTTGTAATGCGTCTCGCACCAGTCGTGATAGCTGCCTACGGCAAACGAGATATTCGTGACGTGATACGACTTGCTCAAGTCTCTGCTAGAGAAACGCATTACTCCTATGAGGCTGAAGCTGCTGCTGAAGTATTTGCTGCCATACTACACAACGCTATCCATCTAAAAGACAAAACATATATTATAGATGTTAGTAAGTATAGTACCGGCGCACACTACGACCAGCTGCTGAACAAGCTAAAAGAGAGAGTTGAGACAGATAAGCTCAAGAATAAGCCGGGTTATGTTGTATACACCCTCCAGATAGCTTTATGGGGCTTTATGAACTATGACACATTTGAGGATGGAATATTGGCAGTTATGTGTCTGGGCGGCGACGTCGATACAACTATGGCGGTGTACGGACAATTAGCTGGTGCATACTATGGACTTGATGCAATACCGAACGAATGGCGGCGTGATGTTTATCAAGGGAATGATATTATTGAACTAGCGGATAGCCTAGCCGCAATGGACGATTGCTCTGTCCTGTATACACGGTTTGAGGAAGATGTGACTTAATACAAATTAGGAAGAGAATGACTATATGAACAAAATAACATTAGAAACCGCTCAGCAACTACTAGCCACAAAAGAGTTTAGCTACAAGGATATTAACCCAAGCGAAAGAGGAATATTCTTAGCGGCGCTTATTGAGAATGGTAAAGTCGCCAAAGAAGGAACTAACCACCACTCAAATATCCCCAAAGGAACGCTGATTAGTGAGTGGTATTTACGGCATAAGCTAGGGCTGAGTGGAGTGATTAAGCACGACCTATACACTTCGCTTGAACTATGGGAGTTAGATGATAAGCGATATCAAGTTATCTATTATAAAACCTTTGGCTTAGGTAATTATGTTGAAACAAAATCAGAATTCTATGACGATAAAGACTCTGCTCGGGCTCGCCTTGACGAAGAATCTCGTAGACTTGAAGCAGAGTTATCTCGCCCTGAGCGATAAAACCTAGAATCATCTTTTGCCAAAATAAGTCATGCTAGGTACTGCTACTTTTTGTGCTTGGATTGTTGTATGATAAAACAGATCTAATAAATGCGTATGATGACGATAAGGCAATGATAGCCGACTAGCTACAGCGACTAGAGCGTCAGCAAGCAATACGAGAGACTGATATTGATGTTGCTCTTGAGATTTGCGAGATGTAGATAGACAATGGGTACTGGCTTCGCCGAGCGCTAGGACAAGGTTCCAAAACATATTATTCCCACAGGGGGTTGATATATGACTATAAAAACCATAGGTTTGAAATCAGTGAAATCAGTGTATTTTACAGAATACTACCAACCAAAAAAGGCTCTCCAGAGCCTGAAAAACCTTTCTTGGTGGCGGGGGTAGGATTTGAACCTACGACCTTTTGGTTATGAGCCAAACGAGCTACCAGGCTGCTCTACCCCGCGATACATAATTATGATATCAGCTTAGCACAATAATTGCAACACCTTAGTGTTTATGACTATTGCCGCCAAATAGAAAGTTCATCCATTGCTGGAAATTGCTGTCAGTCCGTTTCGTGTTTGATGTGAATTTTTGTGTAGGCGTGGCGCTTTCGAAAGATTGGGTGATGAGCTGTTTTTCGCCAGGTAGACCTTTTCCCGTGCGCTGTCTAATAGTTAATTCTTGATACTCTTCGCTTTGATAATATTTCGATTCGTATTCCAGCAAGGCGACTTGTAATTTTTCTATTTCCACTTGCTGGCGTTTGTTGTCGATAGAGCGTTGCAATTCGTAATTTTTTTGCATTGATTCAATGGAGCCCCAAGCCCAACTCATAGCAATTAAAATCGCAGCAGCAATAACGACATTATTTAGGGTCAAATAGTCGTGCTGTATTCTGTAAATTAATCGTTTGAGTTTTAATTTGTTCATTTTTGCAAATTTAATATCTACCACATAATATTGTAGCAGGAATGGTAAAAATATTCATCTTATGATTATCAAATTCGAATTCAGAATGTGGTGGGGGCGGCTGGGATCGAACCAGCGACCAATCGGTTATGAGCCGACTGCTCTAACCCCTGAGCTACGCCCCCGTGAGACTTATTATAGCGCATCAGAGGTAATTATAGAAGTTTTCCAGCGGCAATTCGCACGGCTTCTGACCAAGAAGTAAAACAATGCGGAGTGGACGCCAGCTCTTCGCTGGTAATTTTATGTCGAACAGCCAGGGCTAGCTCGGCTGCCATATCGCTAGCGTGCGGTCCGGCGATCGTTCCGCCTACGACAACTCGCTTCTTGTCAACGATCAATTTCACAAAACCTATTCGCTGGTCGGTAATATTGCTGCGTACGGTAGTCGTGAGCGGAACAATTGCTATTTTTGCGCTTATTCCTTTCACCTTACAATCATATTCATTCATTCCAATTTGAGCTATTTCTGGCTGAGTAAATGCAACTTGTAGGCGTGGGGAATCATTGAATTTAATCTTATTATTATGTAGCAAATTATGAGCCGCAATACGACTCTGCGCTAAAGCTGTGTGGGTTTGGATGTTAGCGTCAGTTACATTTCCTGCGGCAAAAATATGCCGAGCGGAAGTTTGCAGGTAAGAATTAACCAAAATGCCATTTTCGGTATATTTTACGCCAGCATTTTCTAATCCTAAATCTGTCGCAGGCAATTGTTGGTCGGCAATTAGAATCTCATCAACGCGTACAGATTTTTCTATTCGCCCTTGCAGAAAAGTGACGCGCTTTTGTATAGATGATTTTTGTATAGCGATAATCTTAGTGCGAGCTAAGATTGAAATATTGCGATTTTTTGCGTCATTCGTAACCAAAGCACTGACTTCTGGGTCAAATGTTGATAATATTCTGGGCGATTTCTCTGCTACGTAAACTTTTGTTCCCAGGGTGGAGAAGATGTGCGCCAATTCTAGTGCCGTAGCTCCCGCGCCAACAATGAACATGGTTTTTGGTGGGCGCTTTAAGCTAAAAATAGTTTTTGGAGTGTGGCAAGAAACGGCGCTTAACCCAGGTATTTCTGGAATTTGCCAATCAGATCCAGTTGCAATGAGAAATTTACGAGCAGACAAGTGTCTTCGATTGATAGCTATTTCATTCGGACTCAAGAAATGCGCATTGCCAGCAAAAACACTAATGCCTTGCTTCTCGTAATAATAGCGATTACCACCAGCTCCAGTTCTCTTTACAACTTTGTCTTTCCAGGAGAGTAGAGAAGGGTAATTATACCCAACCGAGTTAGTGCGCAGCCCAAACTTAGCGGCATCTTTGGCTGTTTGATAAACGTTAAGAGCGTGAGTTAAGAATCCAGTTGGTACATCTCCCCAGTTTGGTGATTCCCCGCCGAATGTTGATTTTTCTACAACAGCAACTTTTTTTCCGGCACTTGCTAATATGCTGGCTGCAGGTGAGCCACCAGCGCCACTACCAATTACGATATAATCATAGTCAAAAGTTGGTTTTTGCGACATCAAATCTCCTAAATTATGGTTTTATAATTTTTATATAAATAAGCCGCGTCAGGATGTAGAGTTTTCATAATGCGTTGTGCTTGGCGGCGGATATCGGCAGAGGTTATTTCTGGGTGAGTTTCGCACCAATTCATAACGCCCAGAGTGACGGTTTTTGCAATGTCTTGAGCTTGACCTTCTGGTGTGCGAACGCTTAGACAGGTGGCAATTATGGAATTGTGGAGCTTATCTGGACTAAACTCCTCTGGTGGTCGTTTTCCTTGTTTGATGACGTCAATTTGACCTGGCTTTACCATAGATTGCCTCCATAGCTAATGACGCCAATAACGCGGTCGACAAATAGGAATGCTGCCAAAATTAGTAAGCTACCGCCGCTGGCGAATTGCAAAAATCTCTTATGATCTTCTCTCCAACGTTGTAAATTAGAGATGCTGCGTCCGCTGCCGATCAAGACGATAACGACAAACAACGGCAGTGTGGACACAATGACGTAGATCGCTACGCTGACGATTTGCAAGAAGGGGCTTGGTAGGGTGATAATAGCCAGACTAGCGGCGATAATTGGCGCGATAATAAATATGATTTCTGCAATAACGCTAATTATTCCCAGAGCAAAGCTTTCTATGGAATTTTTGGTTTTTTTGGTGCGTTTGTTTAAATATTCTGCAAAATTACGTGGAAGCCATAATGAAGTTCCTGGTCGTCGTCGGAAGTAGAACGCCCAAATTGCGATTCCTAAGCCGAACATCATCCCTGAAGAGACGGCGGCAACGAGTTGCTCTGCGCTGGTGGCGTGGTGGATGAATAGTGATAAGAAATAGGAGATTGAGCTAATGAGCAGTAGAGTGATTGTTGAAACACCAAATACAAAACTGTTGCTCATACGAAAAATTTTTCTCTGGGCGGTTTTTTTGCCAATCGAATGTCCGCTAAGTAACGTTAAAACACTGACGCTAAGCTGAAAACTAGCGTGGATAATCGCTGCAAAAATTATGGTGGCCAGTGATGAGATTGTTACGGGGGTCATTTTTGTGTATAAATCCTTCCCTACCAGTGTACCACAAGCGGAATGAAAAGGTAAATAATGACCGAAAAAGGTATTGCTTTTTTGTCAAATTTATGATAGTATAAAGACAGTTAAATAATTAACACAAAAAAGGAAAAAATATGGAAATTAACACCAGTGAATTAGCTGAATTTTTAGAAGTAACCCGAAAAAAGGATTTAGCAACGTGGGAGCGTCAGCGTAATTCATGGGAATTGGATAGCTTTGTGTCACGACGATTGGCTGCTTTGGACGGCGTTCAATCCGAAGAGCTTGAGCTAATTTAATTCAGTATCTATAAAAAAATTCCCCGCCGTATTGACGAGGAAAGATAATTTCTGGTAGCACCGGGTGGACCCGAACCACCGACCTCAGGCTTATGAGTCCTGCGCTCTAACCAGCTGAGCTACGGTGCCACACTGCATTGATTGTAACAGATAGTATAAAATTTGCCAAATACGTTTTAGGTAAATTGTGAGATAATGGATATGTGAGATATATTATCGCAGTCAGCGGTGGGATTGATTCGGTAGTTTTGCTGGATTTGATGTCGCGAACGGAAAAAGATTTGGTGGTCGCTCATTTTGATCACGGAATTCGTGAGGATTCGGCGAGTGATGCTAGATTTGTCGAGGCTTTAGCTGATAGATATAAAATACAATTCGTTTGTCGGCGCGAAAAATTGGGGGCTGATGCCAGTGAAGAATTAGCGCGCCAAAGGCGTTATGAATTTTTGCGTGGCGTGGCGACGGATTTTGATGGCGTGATAGTGACGGCGCATCATCGAGATGACATTATTGAAACTGTAGCGATGAATCTTAAGCGTGGCTCCAGATGGCGAGGCTTGGCGGGAATGAGTGATAGTCAAATAGTTAGGCCGATGAATAGCTGGACGAAGCAGAGAATTTATGAATATGCGATTCGTCAGAAATTGGAATGGTGTGAAGATGAGACAAATCAAAGCGACTTGTATCAGAGGAATAAATTTAGGCGTAAGATAAATCGCGAGCTTGATGAATACCAGAAGCTTGGAGTGTATGAGGCGTGGCGAAAACAGAGAGAATTAAGAGGAAAAATTGAGCAGGAAATAGAGAAGTTTGATGGAGAAGTCCTGGGGCGGTATTTTTTGACGATGATAGATGATAATGTCGCACAAGAATTACTATATTATTACGTTTTACGACATTATGATGTGTCGTTACTGGGTTCTCAATTGGAGCGTATGCTAATTGCTATAAAAACTGGGAAAGCTGGCTCTTGCTGGCAAGTTGGTGGCGGCATTGTGATGAAATTGACGCTAAGAAGTGTTATAATAAAGAGAGTTTGATTAGTATAGGCGAAAGGATTAGTTGAGAATGGCTGTTAAGATGCCTCAAAGAAATGGAAAGAATAGAATAAGTCAAATTTTACGATTTGGATTGTTTTGGGCAATTATAATTTTTGTAGCGTTAATTTTTTACGCAACACTCTTCCCTGCGTCAAATCTTAAAGATGTTGCATTATCTGATGTGGTGCGTCGAGCAAATGACGGTAAAATTGCTCAATTGGAGATTCAAGGAAACGATATTAAGATTACTCCGAAAGATCAATCAAAACCTACCGAGCATTCAGTCAAGGAATCTAGTAGTATTTATGAGCAGGGCTTGAACAAGGATGCTAAGGTTGAGGTGAAAGTTATCCCGCCATCAACAACCGGCGAAACTATGTGGAACCTGGCGGTTATGGTTGTGCCTGTGCTGATTATCGTGGTGTTCTTCATGTTTATGATGCGCCAAGCTCAGGGTCAAAATAATCAAGCCATGGGATTCGGTAAGAGTAAGGCTCGCCTGTATGGACAGGACAAAGAAAAGGTTCTGTTTACAGATATCGCTGGAAATGATAACGCCAAGCAAGATTTGCAGGAAGTTGTTGATTTCCTCAAACATCCGAAGAAATATAAAGATTTGGGCGCAAAGATTCCAAAAGGCGTATTATTAGTCGGTAATCCTGGTACGGGTAAGACGATGCTAGCCCGAGCTGTTGCTGGCGAGGCTGGTGTGCCATTCTTCTCAATTTCCGGTTCTGAATTCGTGGAAATGTTTGTTGGTGTTGGTGCTAGCCGAGTGAGAGATCTGTTTTCAAAGGCTAAGAAAAATGCTCCATGCATCATCTTCATTGATGAGATTGACGCTGTGGGTCGTAAGCGTGGCTCTGGTATGGGTGGTGGTCATGACGAGCGTGAGCAAACCTTGAACCAGATTTTGGTAGAGATGGATGGTTTTGATGGCGAAACGAATGTTATTGTTTTGGCGGCAACCAACCGCGCGGACGTTTTGGACCCAGCTTTGCTTCGACCTGGACGATTTGACCGACGTGTGAATATTACATTGCCAGAACGTAAAGATCGTGAGGCAATTCTAAAAGTTCACTTTAAGAAAAAGCCAACTGATGAAACTGTTGATCTTGATAAATTGGCGGCAAAAACCGCTGGCTCGTCTGGTGCGGACTTGGCGAATATGGCCAATGAAGCTGCAATTATTGCCGCTCGTCGCAACAAGAAGAAGATCTCAAATGACGAATTAACTGAGGCGTTTGAGCGTGTGGCAATTGGCCCAGAGCGCAAGACTAAGATAATGAACGATCACGAGAAAGAATTGACTGCTTATCACGAAGCTGGCCACGCAATTGTTGGTCACGTCTTGCCTGATTCTGACCCAGTCCACAAGGTTACGATTATTCCGCGCGGCGGTACTGGCGGAGTAACATGGTTCTTGCCGCCAGAAGATAAGAGCTACACAAATGTTTACGAGTTTAAAGATATTTTGGCTCGGGCAATGGGCGGACGAATCGCTGAACAATTGATTTACGGCGATGACGGAATCACTACTGGCGCTGGTTCGGATTTGCGAAAAGCGACTGAAATTGCCCGTGATATGGTGATTGAGCAAGGAATGGGCAAGGGCTTACGCGATCAAGTATTCCATGAAGATAACGGCGGCTTGATGTTCGATAAAATGACCAGAGAGCGTCCGTATTCTGATGAGACTGCGAAGATGATTGATGAGGAAGTCGCGCAATTGATTACCGAAGCTAAACATCGTGCAATGTTGGTATTGAAAGAAAATCGTTCGTTCCTTGATAAGTTGGCTGAGGCTTTACTAAAGGAAGAAACTCTGGAAGAATCTGAGGTTGACGAGATTCTTAAAGGCACTAAATTACCAAAAGAAGCTAAACTGCATTCGTAAAATACTATGGGGCGCGTTCGTAGTACAGTTACGAAAATAAATCAGCGGCTTAATGTGAAATTGGCTGCTACGATTCTGGCGGGCTCGACGTTGTTGTCGAGCTTGCTGGGGTTTTTTCGTGATCGTTTACTCAACTCCGCCTACATGCCGAGCGAAAATGGAGCATTGGCGGGATACCCGGTTGGACTAGACGCTTATACGGCAGCTTTTATGGTGCCAGATTTTATGTTTGCAGTGCTGGTTTCTGGTGCGCTTAGTGTGACGTTCATTCCAGTTTTTAATGAGCGCTGGGTCAAGGGCAATAAGCAGTCGGCTTGGCAAATTAGCTCGAGCATGATTAATTTTATGGCGCTTATAACTATGGCAGCGTCGGTGCTGATTATTATTTTCGCTGATCCATTGATGAAGTATTTAATCGCACCTGGTCTGAGTGAATCTGGTCATGCTTTGGCGGTTAGTATGATGCAGGTGATCGCGGTTAATCCGTTTATTTTTGCGGTTGCAGCGGTAATTGCTAGTATCCAGCAAGCGGTTGGGCGATTTATGTTCTGTGCGCTGGCGCCAATGCTGTATAACGTCGGTATTATTATCGGTACGGTGTGGTTTACCGGCGGTGTCAATTTATTCGGCTGGCAGATTTTTGACGGCGGCATTATGGGTGTGGCGTTGGGTGTGGTTTTGGGATCATTTTTACAATTGATCGTCAGCGCAGTCGGTTTGGCTGGGCTTGGTTTTGATTACAATTTCAAAATTTATTGGCGGAATAAGGGATTTAGGAAAGTTTTATCTCTATTGCCGGCGCGTTCTGTTGATCAAGGAATGGATTATGTGGTTAGCTTGGTCGAGGTCAATTTGGCTTCGCGCTTGGCTGACGGAACGGTTAGGGCGTACCAGCAGGCTTTGACCCTCCATATGATGCCGATCAATCTTATTGGCGTGGCGATTTCAAATGCCGCTTTTCCTCAATTGACTGAGCATTTGGGTGAAGGTCGAAATGACCTATTTCAAAAAGACCTGCGTTCCCTGCTGAGAATTATTTTTTGGATGGCTCTTCCGGTGTCGGTGGTGATTTTCTTTACCAGGGGATACGTCGTGCATTTTATTCGCAATGGTGGCAATCAACTGATCGCGGGAATTTTGGGCTGTTTGGTCGTGGCGATTTTATTCCGAACCATTTACCACATGGCCGCACGAGCATTTTACGCCCGCCAAGATACGAAAACTCCGCTATACATTTCAATTTTCTCGATTACTTTAAATATAATTTTAGCAATTGTTCTATCAATGGTCTTGAAAATGGGCGCGTATGGATTGGCTTGGGCTCAATCAACGGTGGCGGTTTTGGAGGTGGTTGTTCTTTTGGCGGTTATGAATCGTCAAATGCCAAAATTATTTGACATGACGTTTGTGCGGGCGATTTTTAAGATGATACTCGCTGGAATTGTTACGGGTGTGGTTTGTTATATTGCCGTGCTAATTATGCCGTTTCGTTATCATGACGATAGTTTCTTTAGCGCTTTTCCGAAATTTGTTATCATTTCATTGGTTAGTTTTGGCACGTATGCCGCGGCTTCAAAGTGGCTAAAATTGCCAGAAATTGACCCGATTCTTGCACGATTGAAAAAAGTGTTATTTGGACGATTGGAGTTTAAGGGCTAATGGAAAATATTCGGAATTTTTGTATTATTGCTCACATTGATCACGGCAAGTCTACGCTGGCTGATCGAATGATGGAGATGACTGGGACGGTAGAAAAGCGTGAAATGAAATCGCAGCTGCTGGACTCAATGGATTTGGAACGGGAAAAAGGCATTACTATTAAGCTGGCGCCGGTGCGAATGCGATATAAAAATGTCGATCTGAATTTGATTGACACTCCGGGGCACGTTGACTTTAGTTATGAAGTTTCGCGTAGTTTGCAGGCTTGCGAGGGCGCGATATTGGTGGTTGATGCTAGCCAAGGAATTCAGGCGCAAACATTGTCGAATGTTTATCTGGCGATGGAGCAGGATTTGACAATTATTCCGGTCCTGAATAAAGTTGATTTGCCGGCCGCTGATATACCGCGCGTATCCAGGCAAGTCATTAATTTGTTGGGCTGCGATGAGAACGAGATTATTCATATTTCTGCTAAAACTGGTCAAAATGTAGATAAGGTTTTGGATGCGGTTGTTGGCAAAATTCCGGCGCCAACTGGCGAGGCTAATGATCCGACTAGGGCGTTGATTTTTGATAGCTATTATGACGATTATCGTGGCGTGATTTTATACGTGCGGGTGGTTGATGGGCGAATTAAAAAGGGCGAATCTATCCGAATGATGGCGACTGGCGCAAATGGACTAGCTCTGGAAGTTGGTCATCTTAACCCAGCCATGCAGCCCGACCCTTCGCTTGAAACTGGCGAAATTGGCTATATTGTGACAAACCTGAAGACGACACGCGAGGCGCGGGTTGGCGATACGGTAACACTGGGGAGATATTTTAATTAAGATTAAAAAGGGAAACCACGAATCTACAAACAATAAGCTTAACTGAATTTTTTTGGCGTTGGTTCGTAGTATTGACGCGTATGATTGCTGAAATCAGTTTCCTTACCAGATTTGGCATAGCATTTATTCGACAAAACTCATTAAGTCTCTTAATAAAGAAATCAAACGTCAAACGAAATAGAAGGTTCTTTTTCCTAACGAGGAGGCTCTGGAACGTTACTTAGTTACTTTGTTTGAAGACTCTACTAGAGTGTTTACACAAAATTATTGACAGCATCTTTTCCTTTATAATATAATAAAACCTCATGAGGTATTATATGTCTAAACAAAAAATTAATCGCTTTGTCGGATCTATTGGAGCTTTTATTGGGATCCTTGTCTTTATTGCATATATTCCACAAATTATCGCTAACCTACAAGGAGAAAAAGCTCAACCATTCCAACCACTATTCGCAGCAGTTTCTTGTTTAATTTGGGTAATCTATGGTTGGACAAAAGAACCTAAAAAAGACTGGATCCTCATCATTCCCAATGCAGCGGGAGTGATATTAGGCGGTTTAACTTTTATTACTTCTTTATAAAAGTTATATAAACAAAACCAGCAACTTCATAAAAAAAGTTGCTGGTAGAGATTTTGGACTATCACAGGAAAAAATATTTAACCAAAGTGATATATTGTTTGATAAATCAGAGTATAATAGTAATTAAAAATAGGATTGGATAGCGAGCAGATTCTTGCTTCCTGCTATGTTTATATTCCATCAAGTGTAAGTTAATTAAGATTAAAGAAGGAAAAACCATGAATCCACAAACAATAAGCTTAACTGAATTACAAAAACACCTCGATCAAACTTGTAAGGAGAAAGGTTGGGATAAAAATTCTGTCACTGAAGTATTCTTATTGTTAGCCGAGGAAGTTGGCGAGCTGGCGAAGGCGATTCGCAAAGAGACAGGATTTAAGGGAGAAAAAAGACCTGATAACCACGACAATCTGCGCGAGGAGTTCGCGGATGTGCTGAACTATTTGATGGAATTGGCGAATCGGTTTGACGTCAATTTGGCGGAAGTGTATTTTGAGAAGCACAAGATCAACCAGACGCGACAGTGGAAATAGTATATACTGTATTGAAAAGCGCAGATGTAATAAAATGCACGAAATAGGTATTGATATATCTGTTGTTGGCAATTATGAGCAATTTCAAAAACTTTACAGAGAAGATTAGATGTCGTGTAATTCCAGTAACACGCGACCGCCGTGTGTGGTTGGATGAGAAAATTGTTGACGATGATTCGTGTAGTATTTTTATGAATGGACGATCATACGAAATCGGTGAGGAATACGATGACTTTTTGTGTGTTACGGTTGACAGTTTTGCCGAGCTAGCAGACGCTATTCTCCGCGAGTTGTATGCGCGCGGATTTTCATCGTCAGACTATAAACTGATCAACGAAAATTATGTTCATCTAGATTATAGCTTTTTGAGCGATGACATGCCTTGGGTCGCTTGGCGTAATGTTGATGCAATAGTTAAGGGCGATATTACTGACGAGAAGGACTATCGTCGCGACAAAGCTAAACGCGGTCGGTGGATGAGTTACGTTGAACTGGTTCAGGTTATTGGCAAGAATCAAGCTCATAAGATTTTTGAGCAGTTATAGGTTAGACCTCAGTGTGTAAGGAATAATTTGCTGAGAATAAGTAGGCATGCAAGGAGCGATTTACTGTGCATTTATACAAGAACGCTGAACTGATATAATAATACATAGTTATGACTGAAAAAATTACCGTCCAGCCGCTTCCAGGTTATAAAGAAGTTAAGCCGTTTGTTTATGCGGGGTTTTTCCCGGTGTCCAATGAAGACTACAATGACCTGAAAGAGGCAATTGAAAAGTTGAGCCTGAGCGATTCGGCGCTGCAATTCGAGCCGGAGAATTCGCCGGTTTTGGGCTATGGTGTGCGAATTGGATTTTTGGGATTGCTGCACATGGACATTATTCGCGAGCGACTAGAACGTGAGTATAATTTGGATTTGATTGTTACAAATCCGAGTACTGATTATCAAGTTAGTTTGACGAATGGTGAGGAGTTGGATATTAAATCCGCTAGTGAATTGCCCGATCCAGCGCAAATAAAAGAGATTCGCGAGCCGTGGATTGACGGTGAAATTGTTGTGCCACAGGATTACATCGGTGCGGTGATTCAGTTGATCGTGAGCAAGCGTGGTCGCCAGAAAAACCTGAGTTACATTGACGAACGGGCGCTGATTTCATTTGCGGCGCCACTCGCGAATTTATTGACGGATTTTTATGACCAATTGAAATCTATTACCAGCGGATACGGTTCGTTTAATTATGAGTTGGCAGATTATCAAGTGGAAGATTTGGTGCGCGTCGATTTTTATGTGGCGGGCGAAATGGTTGATTCGCTGAGCGTGATGTGTCATCGGTCGGAATCGCAGCATTTGGGACGTGAGATTGTTAAGAAACTGAAGGAAGTCGTGCCGCGTCAGAGTTTTGAGGTTTCATTACAGGCGGCAATTGGCGGTAAATTTATTGCTAGGGAAAATATCGGCGCTTACCGAAAAGATGTTACGGGCTATCTTTACGGCGGCGACGTCAGTCGTAAAAAGAAGCTTCTAGCAAAGCAAGCGCGTGGTAAAAAACGAATGAAACGCTTTGGTAAAGTCGACATACCGAGCGAAGCGTTTATGGTGATGCTGAAAAGGGATTAACTATGAAAAAACCTATTGTTTATATTGATATGGATGGCGTTTTGGCGGATTTCAAATCTGCTTTAACGAAGATATCGCCTGAGTTGACCGATGAGTTTGTCGGCCAGCACGATAATATTCCAGGAATTTTTTCTTTGATGGATCCAGTGCCTGGAGCTATCGAGGCGGTTTACGCCCTGAAAGACAAATACGATTTATATATTTTATCTTCTTCTCCGTGGGAAAATCCGACGGCTTTGGGTGATAAGTTGGCGTGGGTGAAAAAGTATTTTGGCGGCGAAGGTTCGGATAATGTTTTCTTCCGTAAGGTTATTTTTTCGTCAGCAAAGAATTTGAGTCGAGGCGATATTTTGATTGACGATCGGACGGCGAATGGTGCAGGCGAGTTTTCTGGTCGGCTTATTCGTTTTGGAAGTTCTGAATTTCCTAATTGGCAATCTGTACTTGATGAGTTATTATAGGTAAATATTATGCCAAGTATTGAAGATCTTATTACAAATTATCAGCCGACTGAATCGACAATTGAGTTGGTCAAAAGTACGAAAATTGCGCTGCTTGCGGGAATTTCTGGTGCAGGCAAAGACACGATAAAAAAACAATTGCTGAAGTCGCCCGAGTTTCGCGATATTGTTTCTCACACTACGCGCGCTCCACGCACGAATAACGGGTGTGCCGAACAAGATGGAATTGACTATCATTTTATTGATTCGCAAACTGCCGAAAACATGCTACAAAATAATGAATTCATTGAGGCAAAGTTTGTTCACGGTACGGTTTATGGGACGTCGGTGGCTGAGTTAAAATTAGCGCATGATCAGAACCGTGTGGCAATAACTGACATTGACGTTCAGGGCGTGGAGGAATATGAGCGACTGGCGCCAGATAGCATTGCAATTTTCATTGTGCCGCCAAATAGTCGAACTTGGATTGAGCGATTAAAAAAGCGTTACGCAACCGAAGAAGATTTTCAAGCGGAGTGGCCGAAGCGTCATGCCTCGGCGATAAAAGAGCTGGCTTACGCGCTTGAAGTTCCGTATTATCACGTGATTATCAATGACGATTTGGAGCGAGCAATCCGAGTGACTGAGGAAATTATTTTGCGCGGCGACGTGTTTAAGCGTCAGGATGACGAGGCGCGTTTGGTAGCTCGAAATCTCCTCAATGATATAATTAATCTATGAGTTCAGTAAAAACTCCAAAAAAAATAGCAGCCAGGCAAGATCGCTCCTCGAAGACCTTGACTACATTGTTAGACCAATCCTTCTTTATCTTTGCAGGTTTGGCGTCGTTTTGGTTAGCGTGGTTGGTACTTAGAGAAGGTTGGGCGACGGGCGGCTGGTGGCTAGTTGGCTTGTTCTTTGTTGTGTGGATAATTGTGGCGTATTTGGCGTTGCCTAGACTTCATCGAATTTTGAGTAATATGTACGTGCCGAACTATTTTATTGGCAGGACGCGAACGGCAGACGGAGTATTAAGTGACCCTGTAAATTTGAGCGTGCGCGGTTCGGAAGAAAAGCTCCATAAGGCAATGACTGAGGCTGGTTGGGTTTTGGCGGATGATGTAACTCCAAGGTCGGCTTGGAAAATGGTGCTTACGGTGCTGAGCGGTCGTAGTTATCCAAATGCACCAGTGTCGCCAGCGTTTTTGTTTGGTAGGCGGCAAGACTTTGCCTATCAGCAGGAAGTTGACGGCAATCCAAGGCGTCGTCATCACGTTAGGTTTTGGCGATGTCCAAATGGCTGGCTTCTTCCTGGCGGTCATCGAGTTGATTGGTTGGCGGCTGGTACGTACGATAAGAGTATTGGCTTTTCTTTATTTACTTTTCAGTTCACACATAAGATTGACGAGAATATTGATATTGAACGAGATTATATTATTGAGTCGGTTAAAAGTAACAATAAAAATATTAGAGTGACGATATTAAAGGATTTTTCAACGGGCTATCATTCGCGCAACGGTCTTGGAGATTCCATTCGCACCGATGGCGATTTACCGATTTTGGAAGTCAGTTGGATAAAGGCTGAAGATAATGTCGCGACTTCAACGCGGCTCGGAGTGATTATGGACGGCACAATTTATGATCGTCATCCGCGAAATCACGAAACTTTATTGGAAGAGCTTTGGGGTCGCCGACCACCGCAGATTTTAATTGGCGGCGGACTAATGATTCTGGCGTCGTTATTCACAATCGGGCAAATGTTGGTGGACTTTTCTAGCTGGCCGACGACTTTGGTGCAAGTTGCGAATATTGACGGAATTGATATAAATGCCGCGAATACCATGTTGTCAATGATGGCTGGCTTTAATGTTCTGCTGGTCGTAGCGGAAATCGTGCTAGTTGGGTTGCTGCTTCGAGGAAGTAGTCGGGCGCGAATCTCACTACTTTCTGTGGCGACATTAGCTATTGTCACCGAATCTTTATCCGTGACAATTGGGCGAATTAATGCGTCGATTATGTTGCTTTTGATCTCAATTGGTGTGCATATTATGATCATGATGTTGTTTTCTTCAGATGCAGCGCGCTACTTTACGGAAAGACGATAAGGCTTGGCACTCTGCTTGTATGAGTGCTAGATTTGCGATATAATTGGACTATGACCGAACGTCAACAAGCAATCCTTGTCGCTATTATTGAGCAATACGCCGAAATTGCGGCGCCAGTTGGTAGTGTAACGCTAGCCAAACTGTTTGGCGTGAGTAGCGCCACGATTCGCAGCGAAATGGCAAAACTTGAGGAGATGGGATTTATTGAGGCGCCCCACACGAGTGCGGGCAGAATTCCGACAGATAAGGGATATCGTTTTTACGTCAATGGAATCACGGCGGCGCAAATGACGGAATTGCCGAGCGGTATTGATAGTAGCACGAAGGCAATTGAGGCGCATGTCAATTCAAATGTTGATACTTCAGACAAAGCGATTCGTCGAGCAGTTGATGGTTTGGTGGAAATGACTGGCAATTTTGGTTTTGCGTCATTTGGTTCGAGTTTGTATATGAACGGAATGACTCAGTTATTCAGTCAGCCAGAGTTTGACGATGGCGATCATGTTCAGGCGGTTGCTAAATTGATTGACAATATCGAACCGTGGCTGCGTGAAGCGGCACCGGACGAACCGCTAAATGTGTTTATTGGTAGCGAAAACCCAATCGGTAAAAGTAGTGGAGCTACGTTGATTATAAGTAAATTTAAGTCATCGTCTGGCGGTGATAATTACATCGGTGTGATTGGTCCGACGCGACAAAATTATCGTCGAACTATGGAACTGGTGCGTCGTACGGGCGCGATGCTAGAGGAGGTATTGTAATGGCTGAATGGATTGGTGGACTATTAAGTGGTTTGCCGGCATGGCTGATTGTAATAATTTCAATAATAATATTTATTATTGGAGCGATTTGTATTTTAGCCTTTGAGTCTGTTACGGCTGGTGTTGATCCGGTCTTGCCATTTAAAAGGAGGAAAAAATGACGAAGAATAAAAAAGCTGAATATTTAGAGAAAGAAGTTGCCGAGCTGACGTCGGATTTGCAGCGAACTCGAGCGGATTTTGAGAATTATCGTAAGCGCGTGGAGACAGAAAAGCAATCAGCACACGAGTTGGGTCAAACTAAGTCGGTGATGAAATTATTGCCAGTTATTGATACAATTGAGCGAGCTGTCGCCAACGTCCCAGAGGAACTCCAAGATAATGCGTGGGTTAAGGGCGTGGCTGGTCTGGGTAAGCAGCTTGACAAGCAGTTAAAGGAGATTGGTTTGGAGAAAATTGACGCCAAACCCGGAACTTTATTTAATCCTGAATTTCATCAGGCTGTTCAATTTGACGAATCAACGGATGGTGACAAGGAAGTTATTGCCGAGGAGCTTCGCGCCGGCTATACTTTGAACGGTTCGGTTATTCGCGACGCAATGGTAAAAGTTGCCCGTCAGTAATTTAATTAAGAAAAAAACTACGTTTAGCACTCTTGACACGAGAGTGCTAATTATTTATACTGAGATAGTTGGCACTCGCCACGAAAGAGTGCTAGAATGAATATAAGATATAGACCAGATGTGATCATAATAGAAAGGGGAATCATATGGGTAAAATTATTGGTATAGACCTCGGTACAACCAACAGCGCATTTGCGTATATGTTAGCTGGAAAACCAGAGGTAATTTCTAATGCCGAAGGTAATCGTACTACGCCATCTGTAGTTGCGGTTAATAAAAAGGGTGAACGACTCGTCGGTCAAGTTGCTCAGCGTCAGCGTGTAACAAACCCAAAAAACACGATTTACGGCGTTAAGCGTTTGATTGGTCGTAAGTTTGACGACAAGGAAGTGCAAAAAGACTTGGATATCATGCCGTACAAGATTGTTAAAAAGGGTACTGGCGTGGCAGTCGAGATGGGTGATAAGGAATATACACCAGAAGAAGTTTCGGCAATGATTCTTAGTAAAATCAAGGCTGACGCCGAGGCTTTCTTGGGTGAAAAAGTAACGGAAGCAGTGATTACGGTGCCAGCGTACTTTGACGATTCACAGCGCCAAGCAACTAAGGATGCTGGTAAAATTGCTGGATTGGAAGTTAAGCGTATTATCAACGAACCAACAGCTGCAGCTTTGGCGTACGGTCTGGAGAAGGGTAAGAACGACGAAACTATCGTAGTGTTCGACCTTGGTGGTGGTACGTTTGACGTGTCGGTGCTGGAACTAGGCGACGGGGTGTTTGAAGTTAAAGCAACCAATGGTGATACACACCTTGGCGGTGAAGATTTCGACAACGCTATTGTCAACTACTTCTTGGACGACTTCAAATCAAAGGAAGGAATTGATCTTCGTAAGGATAATGCAGCAATGCAACGTCTGAAGGATGAGGCTGAAAAGGCGAAGAAAGAATTGTCGACGGTTACTGAGTATGAAGTCAACATTCCATTTATTACCGCCGATGCTGATGGTCCAAAACACTTTGAGATGAGCTTGAGTCGCGCTAAGTTGGAAGATTTGGTTAAGGATTTATTGGATCGCTTGGACGGTCCAGTAGAAAAGGCTTTGAAGGATGCTAAGCTTTCTAAGTCCGACATTAATAATGTAGTTATGGTTGGTGGAATGACTCGTATGCCAGCTGTGGTCGAGCGTGTAAAGAATTTCTTTGGAAAAGATCCAATGCAAGGCGTGAACCCAGATGAGGTTGTGGCTGTTGGTGCCGCAATTCAAGGTGGCGTCTTGGCTGGCGATGTTAAGGACGTGTTGCTTCTGGACGTGACTCCGCTTTCTCTTGGAATTGAGACGATGGGCGGTGTATCGACGAAGTTGATTGACCGAAATACGACGATTCCAACAAGCAAGAGTGAAGTTTTCTCGACAGCTGCGGATAACCAGCCTCAGGTGGAAATTCACGTTCTTCAAGGTGAGCGCGAGTTTGCTAATGACAATAAGAGCCTGGGTCGTTTTGTGCTTGACGGTATTGCGCCAGCGCCACGCGGCGTGCCTCAAATTGAAGTGACCTTTAACATTGACGCCAATGGTATTCTTAACGTTACAGCCAAAGACAAGGGAACAGGCAAAGAGCAATCGATCACCATCCAAAACTCTGGCAATATGAGCAAGGAAGATATTGAGAAGGCACAAAAAGAAGCCGAACTTCACGCGGACGAAGACAAGAAAAAACGCGAAGCTGTCGATACGAAGAATCAGCTTGAAAACGCTATTTATCAGGCAAAGAAGATGCCGGACGAATTCAATGATAAGATTTCTGACGACGACAAGCAAGCGATTGAAAAGGCCGTCGAAGAGGCTGAAAAGCACAAAGATTCTGAAGATAAGGATGAATTGGACGCTGCAATTAAAGCCTTGAACGACGCGATTATGCCAATCGGGGCTAAGATGTATCAACAATCAGCCGACGATAAAAAAGCTGACGAAGCTGGCGACAAAAAGTCTGATAAAGACGAGCCAGTCGAAGGTGAAATTGTCGACGAAAAATAAACCTAACGTATTTACGAAGAAGGCTGCTCTATAAAAAGAGTGGCCTTTTTTGGACTTAGCACTCTTGCACTGAGAGTGCTAAACGCGTATAATATGTAAGGTATGAGCAAGCGTGATTATTATGAAATATTGGGCGTTCCAAAGACCGCTTCTGAAGATGAGGTAAAAAAGGCTTTTCGTAAATTAGCAATTAAATATCATCCTGACAAACAGGGTGGCGACGAAGCTAAATTTAAGGAAATTAATGAGGCTTATGAAGTTCTGAAAGACAAACAGAAGCGACAGCGTTATGATCAATTTGGTCACGCTGGCGTTGGTGGCGCGTCTGGTGGCGGTTTTTCTGGTAATCCGTTTGAGGGGTTCGGTGGATTCGGCGGTCAAAACGTTCACTTTGATTTTGGTGACGGTGGACTAGGTGATATTTTTAGCCAATTCTTCGGTGGCGCAGCTGGCGGCTCTGGGAATGGTCGTTCGCGTGGGCGTGATGTTGAAACTAGTGTAACATTAAGTTTTGAGGACGCGGTATTTGGTGTAGAAAAGAAAATTAGTTTAATGCTGGATGTTGAATGTGAGCATTGCCATGGCGATGGCGCTGAGCCTGGATTTGGAATGAAGACGTGTCCAACTTGTAAGGGCGCGGGTCAGCAAACTCGAACGATGAATTCTCTGTTTGGGCAAATTCAGCAGGCGGTTGTTTGTGAAACTTGTCACGGTAAGGGAAAAGTTCCTGAAAAAGAATGTTCAGTTTGTCGAGGAAAAGGCACGACCCGACAGAATCAGGATATCACTATTAAAATTCCGGCAGGGATTGATGATGGCGCGACAATTCGTCTGCGCGATCGTGGCGAAGCAGTTGCTGGTGGTAGTAGGGGTGATTTGTATGTCCACATTCGTGTTAAGGCGCATAAAAAATTCACTCGTGAGGGTAATATTATTCTTAGCGAAGAACATATCTCTATGGTTGATGCGGCACTGGGAACGGAGATTGACGTGGAGACTGTGGACGGCGTAATAACGATGAAAATCCCAGCAGGCACTCAGAGCGGCACCGACTTCAAGTTGTCAGGTCATGGCGTGCCGCACTTACATAGTGAATCTCGTGGTCCGCATATTGTGGGTGTTATTGTTGATACGCCAACCAAATTGACCAAAAAGCAGAAGGAACTTTTGGAACAATTTAAGGGCGCGAAAAAACGAGGACTGTTTTCTTAGTATATTTGTCGAGAAAAAATCCTGTGTTATACTGAAGCTAACATAAGAGGGATTGAAGGCATGGGATTAATTTTTCTGATAATAGTTATTATTGTAGTAATTAAGCTAATAAAATTATTACAGAGAGGTAATAGTCAGCCGTCTAATTACTCCGAAGATTATCGGCAGGGATATTGGGATGGCGTGCGTGATGCGCAAAATGGATGCGCAAAAATTGAGAATGACAACGGTCAAGTGAGGCTTATTACCGAGAATCAAAACGCCGCTTCACGGCTTGCGAATACACCGTTAAATATCAGTAATAATGAGAATCTCGATAATATAATTCCTACTAGTATTTCCACATCTGAAGAGAGAGTGGATGCAGTTGCTGTGCCTGTTGAGAATAATATTGAACGAACATCACATATTGATGACAAGGAAAAGGAGAGGGGCCGTAAGACTACAATTAATATAGCGCTATATACGGCATCGCTACTTCTGACTGCGGGAATATTGCTTCTGGCTCAGACAATTAATCTATCTATCCAACTTAGGTTTGGATTGGTGTGGCTGTTTATTTTTATTTATTATATTATTGGTCAGATATTGTATGCTCGCTTGCCAATATTAAAATCTGCGTCGACAGCACTTATTGGAACCGCCTTGGCCGCTGTACCAATTGGCGGCTGGACTATGAATTTACTTTTAGGTATTGACCCAGCATGGTGCTGGCTTATTACCTCTGTAATTGGTGCTGTTTTGTGTGTTGATGCTACGGTGAGATTGAATAGTCGACCCCTTGCTTATATATCGCTACTATCGATGTTTACGATGACGACTAGTTTGCCGGCTGTTGTGCATGCGCAGCTGGTCTGGTATTACGTTGTAATGCTGCTATTTGGATGTTTGATGACTGTGGCTGCATATTTTTCTAGTCGCTTTCCTCGTCAGTTCGTCGAACCATTAAACGTTGTAAGTCCGTTTATCGTGCCGATGACGATGTTTATCGCGCTTAGCTCGTCGGCATATATGGGTGCATTAGATATTAGTGTACTGTTATTTGCTAGCGTTGCATATTACTTTACGGTTGCTCTTGTTGAGAAGTCTAAAAAGATGCGTACTTATGAATTGACAACAGCTCGCTTATTGTTAATGGTGATGGCTACTAGTTTCGCAATGTATTTATCTGACGATAATCAGTTGGTCGTAAGCGTGATTCTAGGGTTAGCGGCACTTGGAAATATAATCTGGTCTGCTATATCAATGTACATCCAGAAACAGTACGATAGACATCATGAAATAGTATTGTGGGCTAGTTTTGTTGTGTCATTAAGTACTCTGTTCGGCGTGATCGGTTCTGGAGATTCGCTACGAATGATGGTTGCTTTTACCTTTATTGGTGTTATTTCAGCGATTAGTCTTGCAATCCTTTTTTTGTTACGTCGTGTCCGCTTCGGTGTTATGGTTGTGATATCTGGGATTCTATTGGTGCCGATTGGTATAACACTATTTAATATTGATATAGCTATAGCACCACGCGTACAGTATCTAATTTTTCTATTCATGACGCCACTGCCAGTTATTTGCCGATTGCTAATTTTGAAGCGTCCGAATATTAGTAAAAGTCAGGCTGCTTTAGTATATGGCGCTGCGTCAACTTGGCTATTAATGGCAATGTTTACTTCAGCGATGATAGCCACTTATGCGACAGAGGAAGCCCTGATGTGTCTATCGGGCGCGATAGCTATCGGCGCTGGCATTATGAGTGTGGCTGTATGGCGCGAAAAAGTTTATGAGTTTGTAGTTGGAGTCCATACTTCTTTAATGTTGTCAGTATTTTTGCTAGCTTTAGGTTTTGCAGTGTCTAGTGAAAATATCTCCATTCTAATGGCGTGGATAAATGTGTCGTCGCTATTAATAGTAGAATGGCTTTATCGTCGTCATGGCAACACAGCCGTCAAAAGTCGTGAGTTATTATTACATTCTATCGTTGGTGTGGCTGTGCTTATTGTATTGTCGTCAATTCATCCGATAGTTTGGTTGCCGCTAGCGGTGTCACTATATTACGCGTTTTACCGATGTCGTAGAGAGGTTTATTTGGGTGGGGCATATCTTACGACAATCATCTTTGTTTTATTATCTCTGCATTGGTTGAATATACCGTTTAATGACAATCTCGCAATTGCTGCATGGGTGAGTCTAGTTGGTTTTGGGTCTTTGTACTGGCTGTTGCGAATGAATAGGCAATCGTCAATTATTGGTGATATGACGCTGTGTGCTGCTATAGTTCCAGCGACAGTGCTTCCAATGATTAATCTACTGGCAACATATGATTTGTCGTTCAAGGTATTGGGATGGCTAGCAGCTGTAGCGGCTCTTTATATGGCGGTACTTGCTAAACGAGATTGGCGAATAATGGCAATAGCTGCGCACCCGAGTTTAGTGTTGTTGCTTTACCTTATAGCGCAACGGCTTGCCATTCCACTCGAATTTATGTCAGTCGTTGCCCTGGTCATTTTTGCGGTGTTTTACGGTCTGGCTATTACTACGCGAATCAGAAAGATGTCGAGTCTTTGGTATTACTCTTCGTTCTATAGTGCCATTGGCTGGTCGGTAGCCTTATTGTCTATTGCTACATCAGTTAGCGCTACTGTGGCGTCAGTGATTCTGGCGGCGCTAGTGTGGATAATTAATGGTATCGCCTTGATGTTCGAAGGTATTCCTAAAAAGAATATTTTATATTTTGATTCAGGCGTGATCCTGATTTTGTGCGGTGTTTTATTTACTATTAAAAACCTAGCCCTACCTGTTCACGCTATCACAATACCATATTTGTGGTCAGCGGCAATTCTTTCGGGAGCAGTAATGTCGTGGCGTTGGTTGGGGTATATTCATAAGTCTACGACAGCACACCTAGTGCTGGCTCTTTCTGTGCTTAGTTTGTCGACTCTCGTCTTGGCGTTCGCAGGAGACGGCGTTATGGAAATATTATTCCTAATAGAGCATTCATTGATGGTCGTTGTGGGGCTGGTACTTAACAAACGACTGATTACGACCTGGGGTGCCGTATGCGTGACATTAGCTTTGATATATCTATTGTCGGGATACACTTATGTATTAGCTATTTTGGCTGGTATATCTATCATTGTAGCGGTGATAATTGTGGTAGCGAGAGCTCAAAGAAGCAAAAGGCAAGATATTGCAAAAAGATAGTTTTTATGCCATAATATTGACGTATGAAAGAAAAAACCATTATTGGGTCGACTGAGCTTGTGGATTTTGGCAAGCGAGCGCAAAAAGTCCCAGCTAAAATTGATACGGGCGCCGATTCCAGTGCGGTTTGGGCGAGCAATATTCGCATTGATAAAGATGGGGTATTGAAATTTTCTCTATTTGGTAAGGGTTCGCCTTATTATAACGGTAAGATATTTAAGAGAACTGATTATTCTGTGGCTAGCGTACGCTCTGCAATGGGTCAAAATCAGATTCGTTATCGAACGCATTTTTGGGTGAATCTTGGCGGGCGAAAAATTAAAATGTTAATGAATTTGTCTGATCGATCAAAAAATGAATTTCCTGTGTTAATCGGAAGACGGTCGATTTCTGGAAAATTCCTAGTGGACGTATCAAGGAAAAATGTTCGCAGGAAAAAACCGTCCGTAACTGCTAGCCTTAATGAAGAAGTAAAATTGAATCCATACGAATTTTATAAAAAATATCATCAGAAAGGTGGGAAAAAATAATGCGAATTGCAATCTTATCCAACGGCAACATTAATTATTCGACGCTTCGCCTGAAGGAAGAAGCTGAAAAACGCGGTCATCAAGTTAAAGTTATTAAGTATAAAAACTGTTACGTTTCAATTGACGAAAAGCATCCGACGGTTATTTACAAAGGTAAGGAGATTGGTGAATTTGATGTGGTGATTCCGCGAATCGCGAGCCACATGACAAAGTATGGAACAGCGGTTTTGCGTCAATTGGAGATGATGTATCCGAAGGCGTTTTTCATGAATCGCTCGATTGCAATCACTAGGGCGCGAGACAAATTGCGCTCAACGCAGTTATTGGTAAAAGCGGGAGTGTCGATTCCGAAGACGGTCTTTTCTCGAAACGCGACTGACATTGATTCGCTCATTGAAGAGATTGGTGGTATGCCGGCAATTATTAAGTTGGCACGCGGTACGCATGGCAATGGCGTAGTTCTGGCGGAAACTAAAAAGGCTGCCAAGTCGGTTCTGCAGGCGTTCTATTTGACTAACTCGGACGGTACGAACGTGCTGCTTCAGGAGTTTATTAGAGAGTCGGCTGGTGTCGACATTCGTGCGTTTGTGGTTGGTAGTCAAGTGGTAGCTAGTATGAAGCGTCAGAGTTTGGACGATGATTTCCGTAGCAATTTACACAAGGGCGGCGAAGGAACCAGTATAAAATTGACAGATTCTGAACGTAAAATGTGTGTGAAAGCCGCTAAGGCAATGGGATTGACGGTTGCTGGAGTCGACTTCATGAGGTCAAGCCGTGGAGCTTTGGTGCTGGAAGTTAATGCTAGTCCAGGGTTTGGAATTGAGAAAATTACTCGCCGAAATGTGGCTGGAAAGATAATTGAATACATTGATCGAAACGCCAAGCGTGGCAATAAAAAAGATAAAATCGGCGCTTAAGCATAAACTTGTTATAATAGGTTTATGGACGAGCCTCGTCACTCGACAGTAACTCAGACTGTCATCAAATGGATATTTATCTGCGGTATGCTAATGGTTATTGGTGGGGCAATTTTTTATGCTTTTCGAACGGTTTCGCCAAAAACGGAAATGATTTACCTGAATAAGACGATGCTTCAGGCGGAAATTGCTAATGACGAAGAATCGCAGCGGAAAGGTCTGTCCGGAAGGCTGGGAATTGATGAGAATTATGCCATGCTGTTCGTCTTTGACCATAACGATCGTCACAAAATGTGGATGAAAGATATGAAGTTTTCGGTCGATATGATTTGGATCAATGATAAAAAGCGCGTCGTCTATGTAAAACATAACGTCAAGCCAGATGCTGAGCCGCATGAAAAATATGCGTCACCGGTTCCGGCAAAGTACGTGTTGGAGGTGAAGGCGGGTGTTGCTAAGCGGGCAAGCGCTGTAGTTGGGTCACCGGTAAAATTTGATTTGGAGGAGGATAAATGAGTGTGATAATTTTATTTGGAGCAATTTTAGTAACGATTTTTGCGGTTGCATTTGTTTCATCTCGAAGATTCGGTCCATTGGCGTTGTCGTTGGCGACGGGATTTTTACTATCAGAATGGTGGGGCAGCTGGCTGACGGGGGTGCTGGACGGCTTGAAATTGGAAACTGGTTTATTGCCAAATGGTGTAATTTCGGGATTAGTCTTAACGTTGGTTCCGTTAATTATGCTTCTTTTAAGTGGTCCGAGATACCAGAAAAAACATGAGAGAATTGTCTCGGCGGTGGGAATCGCGTTCTTGACAGCAGCGCTATTGGTGGTTCCTCTGGGAAAATATATATCATTAGACGGACAGGCGCTGGAGCTGTATAAGATTTTCGCGAATAATTGGCGATATGTGGCTACGTTTGGTCTGGTGTGCGGTTTAATTGACATTTTTTCACTACATACTGGCGGACATAAGCTCACTAAGCATTGACCTTTGTGTTGGTTTGTGCTAGGATGAAGAAAGCGGATATTCCGAATGGGTCCATAGCTCAGCTGGTTAGAGCACCTGCCTTTTAAGCAGGGTGTCCCGGGTTCAAGCCCCGGTGGACCCTCCAAATTTGAAATCGACTCCCTTGGCGGAGTCTTTTTTATGGCTTCAGATCCAGATATACTTTAAGTATGAATAGTTGGCTATTTAAGAAGTTGCATATTTCTTGGTTGGTGGCGGTGTGGTGCCTCGGTCTGACAATTGGCGTAATTTCCATCCATTACATACCGCGGTCGTTTGCGGCGAACTCATTATTTTTATTGGTCGGGCTGGCTATTTTTGTAATTGTGGCAATTTGGCGCTGGCGAGTTTTCGTGATTTTAGCAATTATTTCTGGAGTTTTGGTTGGTCTTTGGCGCGGTGAAATCGGCAGAAAAGGTGTGGAGATTTATGATTCGTTAATCGGAAAAGTCGCAATTGTCCAAGGTCAAGTTTTGGAGGATCCTGATCTCGATAAAAATAGCCAAACGGTTCTTAGGCTGGGCAATCTGCAGATGAATAATGAAAAATTGCCGGGACAAATTTGGGTGACGACGCCAGATAAAAACTCAATTAAGCGTAGTGATATCGTGAAGGTTAAGGGTAAAATGACGGCGGGATTTGGGGCTTTTTCAGCAAGCGTATATCGGGCAAAAATTATTAGCGCCGAAAGACCCGTTCCGGGTGATGTGGCGGTGGGAGTTCGCGATTGGTTTGCGGGACGGGTCCGTAAGCATGTTCCAGAGTCAGAGTCCGCGTTGGGATTGGGATTTTTATTGGGTTTAAGGCGTGCTATGCCGACTGAATTAAGTGACAATTTGAAAATTGCTGGATTGACACATATCGTGGTAGCGAGCGGCTATAATTTAACAATTTTAGTTCGTTTAGCGCGACGATTATTCGCCAAGCGATCAAAATATTTAGCGATGCTCAGCGCGGCTGTTATGATAATTGGTTTTATGGCGGTGACTGGATTAAGTCCTAGTATGTCGAGGGCTGGCTTGGTGGCGGGACTGAGTTTGGCAGCGTGGTATTATGGTCGGACAATTCATCCGCTGGTTCTACTTCCTGTGTCGGCGGCAATCACGCTATTGATAAATCCACAATTTGGTTGGGGCGATTTGGGCTGGCAATTAAGCTTTGCTTCATTTGCGGGCGTGATCATGTTGGCGCCGCTTCTACATTCTTATTTTTTCGGCAATAAAGAGCCGGGTGCGTTTCGACAAATTTTAATTGAAACTTTGTCGGCACAAATTATGACATTGCCGCTACTTATGATGAGTTTCGGTGTTATTAGCAATGTGGCGTTAATCGCGAATATGCTGATTTTGCCGTTTGTGCCGCTAGCGATGCTACTGACGTTTATGTCGGGCGTGCTGGTTTTTGTGCCGATGATTGGCGTGTTGATTGCAATTCCGACGACGTGGTTACTTGGCTATATGATTCAAGTCACCAATTGGACGGCTGGATTTGAATGGGCTCAAATGGAAGTTGGTATCAATTTGTGGCAATGTGCGGTTTTATATGTGGCGCTAATTTTGGCAATGATTTGGATGAAAAAGCAAACTAAATTGGACCTCGCTAAGATAAATATTGTGGAGTAGTGTATAATAGTAACAGATTGAAATAGCAAATAACTTTAGGAGAAATTATGTCAGGACACAGTAAATGGGCTACAACTCACCGACAAAAAGCGATTGTTGACGCTAAGCGTGGCGCGATTTTTACGAAATTGGGTAATCAAATTGCTATTGCGGCACGTGGCGGCACAGATCCAGCGCTGAACTCAAGTTTGGCGATGGCAATTGAAAAAGCTAAGGCTGCGAATATGCCTAGTGCAAACATCCAGCGAGCAATTGACAGAGTGGCGGATAAGAGTGCGGCGGCTTTGGAGGAAATTGCTTACGAAGGTTATGGTCCTGGCGGCGTGGGTGTTATTATTGAAACGGCGACAGATAATCGCAATCGAACATTGCCAGAGGTAAAAACTGCGTTGGTTAAAAACGGCGGACGAATTGCTGATGCTGGTAGTGTGATGTTCCAATTTACACGCAAAGGCGTCATCACTATTGAAGGCAGCGGGGAAGATTTGTTGCTAGCGGTTTTGGACGCTGGCGCCGAAGATGCTGTCGAGGAAGATGGCGAAATTATCGTGTATACGGAGTTGAAAGATTTGGCGAGTGTGCGGAATAAATTGGTTGAACAGGGCTTGAAGGTTAAAGATGCGGAGTTGCGATATATTGCCAATACGCCGATAGAAATTGCCGACATGGAAACTGCGCAGAAATTGATGAAGATGATTGATGCGTTGGACGATTTGGATGACGTTGTGAATGTTCATACAAATGCGGATATCACAGCGGAATAAAATCATCGCTTTAAGAAATCGCTCCTTTTCTGGGGCGATTTTTAATTTGACAAAAAGTACGCTAAACTAAAGATGATTAACCATAAGCAAGGAGCGAGCATGAAGTATTTGCGCAACACACTACTTATGATACTAGCCGTGGCACTAATGATGCCGTCGCCGTTGGTTTTGGCGGAAGGCGCTTCAAGTGTTACTCAAGAGTCGAAAGTTGATGACGCTCAGACTGTCGATAATAGTCTTAAATCGGCTGAGGAAGCGAAAGATTCAGTTGTTGACAAGGAGCAGATCGATAGCAATTCACCTTCCCAATCAAGTGAAAATCCCGAGGCTCCAACGGAGAATTCTTCTACAGATAGTCCGAGTGAAAATCCTGCTACCAATGAGTCTTTAAAATCTGAGCCAAACCCCGAATCTGAGTCGCCAAAAATAGATAATCCAAGCGGAAGAATAGAAGAAAATGCTCCGATATTAATTTCAAAGATTAGTCAGGATAAAAAATACGTTGAGATTTATAATCAGACGAATCAGGATGTTAATTTGGCTGGTTGGAAAATAGAGTATTACACTGGACCTGTCGCTAAACCCGTTGGAAAAATTTTCAAGGATGAAGTAATATCGGCGAACGGATTTTTGGTTTTGTCGAATGATAAGATGTTAGCGGGCGCCATAAAGTTTGATAACAATTTAGGTTTGGCTCAAAATGATGGATCGGTCGTGCTGTCGCGCTCGGACGGGTCGGTTTCAGATACTGTTGGCTGGGGAAATAATTCAAAGTCTGCGGGTTCACCAATTAAAGGCGGCGTGAAAATTGTTTGGCGCTGTTTTATTGATGGAAATATTATTGATTCGAAAAATAATTCCACTGATTTTTTATCGAGTAAAGGTTCTGATAATCAGGAAATTGTGCCTTATTCACGTCCGAATTGTAAGAGTCCAGAGCCCAAACCTGAATCTCCAAAGGAGTTGAATAAATGTGAAGGTCTGAAGCTAAGTGAAATCGCGTCGAATGTTGATGAACAATTCATTGAGATTGTAAATTCTGGCGAAAAAACCGTCATTACGACAGGCTGTAAATTGACGGTTGGCGATTCTGGCGTTCGTGAAAATATTGGTGACATCGAATTAAATCCGGGTGAATTTTTAACGATCAAAATAAAAAACACGAAACTGAAATTGCCAAAAACAAAAGGAAAAGTTTATTTATTAGACGAGGCTGGATCGAAAATTGATATCTCTGAATATAACAATATGCCAAAAGGCTCCTCGTGGAGTTTGGTTGATGATGAGTGGACTCGGACATTTGCCACCACTGAAGGCGCCGCTAATATTTTTAAGGAATATCCAGATTGTCAGAACGGCTATGAACGAAATGTGCTGGGCAGGTGTGTGAAAATTGCCATTCCGCCCATTGAAAGTCCTTGTCCCGTTGGTCAATACCGCCATCCGGAAACTCGCCGTTGTCGAAAAATTGAAGCGGAAAAAACTATTACTCCCTGTAAAGATGGCTATTATCGTAGCGAAGAAACTGGTAGATGCCGATCTATCGCATCGGCTGCGGCAAAAACTTTGAAGCCTTGCCCGGAGGGTCAATTCCGCAATTCAGCTACGGGTCGATGTAAGAAAATTGCCTCCACTGACGATATAGCAAAAGAATGCCCAGAAGGATTTGAGCGTAACCTGCAGACTAAGCGTTGCCGAAAGATAAAATCGGCTAGTATGCCGACCGTTGGTTCGGCGGCTGCTGAAGTTAAGCAAGTCGCTGGCGCTACTTGGGGTTGGTGGGTGTTTGGTGGCGTGAGCTTACTGGCCGTCGGTTACGGCGTATGGCAATGGCGATGGGAAATTTCGCAATTTGTACGAAAAATCCGCGAAAGCATTAAATCCGCAAGCGGTAAATAATTGCTATAATAAAGATATGAGAATTATCGGGATTGACCCGGGAACGGGAATTTTGGGGTTTGGTGTGATTGATTTTTCTCGCGGTAAGTTTAAGATGGTCACAGCGGGAGTTGTGACGACGCCGGCACATACGCCAATTGACGAAAGGCTTGAAGATATTTTTGATAGTCTAACAGAGATTATTGCCGAAACAAATCCTGATGTTATGTCGATTGAAAAGCTATTTTTTGCGCGTAATGTTACGACGGCGATTTCTGTGGCGGAAGCGCGCGGCGTGGCGATGTTGACTGGACGAAAAGCCGGAATGCCGATTGCTGAATATACGCCGTTGCAAATAAAACAAACTTTGACCGGCTATGGAAAGGCTGATAAAAAGCAGGTCCAGGAAATGGTGCGCCTTAATTTGGGTTTGAAAGATATTCCAAAGCCGGATGACTGTGCGGATGCTTTGGCTGCAGCAATTACACACGCGGCGATGAATCGGGTATAATTGAAATATGATTGCACATGTTTTTGGAAAAGTTGCTGAGAAGTTTAACGGCTCGTTAGTTATTGATGTTCATGGTGTTGGATATGAAGTTAGCGTGGCGACTAATGATTTTGACGCAGTGACATTAGATCAAGAAGCAAAATTTTACACTTATCATCACGTGCGCGAACAGTCGGAGGAATTGTTCGGGTTTTCTAGCCTGGCGGCGAAAAAACTGTTTGAAATGCTAATCACGGTTCAGGGGGTTGGCCCGAAGGCTGCGTTAGCGATTTTAAGCTTGGGTGATGCTGAGCAAGTGCGCAATGCTATTGCTAACGCTGACAGCGGCTTTGTACAAAAGGCCACTGGCGTCGGCAAAAAAACCGCCGAGCGAGTGGTGGTTGATCTGAGCGATAAAGTTGGTTTACCGACTCATTACGGCCGAACGGAAACTCCGCTACAGACTGAATTAAACACTTCCGATGAAGCTTTGGAGGCGTTGATGGCTTTGGGCTATACATTAGCGGATGCCACTAAGGCGCTCGAAAACGTTGATGTCAATTTGCCAACAGCTCAGCGAGTAACTGAGGCGCTGAAGAAATAAAAAGGACGCTAAGATGGCGCCCTTTTAAAGAATAGGTAAATTTTCTAAGGCTCAATGACTATCTTTTTATTTGACCAAAATGAAGGCTGGTAGTGAATTTTAATTTTTGAATCTTTTGCAACCTCAAAAATAACAGAACCTTCTTTTTTGCCGTTGACTGCTAGGTCGCCAGACCCTAGGTTGTCGCTTGCAGTGAAGGCTGTGCCGCTTGGCCCTTCAATGGCACCATTCGCATCTTCTATTTTCCAGTCGAACGTATTAAATGATAGCTCGCTATCTGATTTGTTGACAATTGACACATTCACTTTAACGAATTCTTTTCCGTCATTAGCCTTAATAAACTGGTTATCTGATTTCCAGTCGCGATCAATTGATTTAACAGTCACCTCCTTGCCGTCGAAAGCGATAGTTTCACCAACTTTGAAAGTAGTTTTTTCGGTTGGTTTATTTTCCGAAGTAGCGTTATTATTGTTTGTATTGACGACAGTGGCTTTGTTCTGTTGCGATGCGCTGGATACTCCAATCACAATAATAACAATAATTACCCAAAACCACACCTTCTTAAAAATTGGTTTTTTCTCGCTTGTGTTCATCATCCCCTCCTATGAGATGTGCCGCCCAACAAAAAGGACAGCCGTTAAATTTGGCTGTCTACACCTAGAACGTAGAGTTTACGCTCGAATAACGGCTGCCCATTATATGCGTAAACAATACGTTTGAAACGTTGAGTTCTAGATGTAGACAATTCTATTGTACTATAAATGTTATAATTAGTTTATGGCAATTGAAAGAATAGTTGATACAAGTTCGCATGATGATGATTCTGAAGAGCAGCGAATTGAGGTGAGTCTGCGTCCGCAGAGTTTTGCTGAGTATGTTGGTCAGGAAAGATTAAAACGTAATTTGCGCTTGGCGATTGATGCGGCTAAAAAGCGCGGCGAGCCGTTGGATCACGTATTATTATATGGTCCGCCGGGGCTTGGTAAAACAACTATGGCGACAGTGATTGCTAATGAAATGGGCACGAATCTGCGGATTACTAGTGGTCCAGCAATTGAAAAAGCGGGCGATTTGGCGTCGATTCTGACTAATTTATCGGACGGCGATATTCTGTTTATCGATGAGATTCATCGGTTGGGTCGGTCTGTAGAAGAGATTTTATATTCCGCAATGGAAGATTTTAAGCTGGATATTGTGATTGGAAAAGGTCCGGCAGCGCGATCAATTCGATTGGATTTGCCGCGATTTACGGTGATTGGTGCGACGACACGAACCGGAAGTTTGGCGGCACCTTTGCGCGATAGGTTTGGGCATATTTATCGCTTGGAATTTTACACGCCAGAGGATATTGCGAAAATTGTGACGCGTAGTGCGAAGATTTTGGAGTCGTCAATTCGAAGTGAAGCGGCGGATCTATTGTCGACGCGAGCGCGCTTGACGCCACGTATTGCCAATAGACTTCTTAAGCGAGTTCGTGATTACGCAGACGTTAATGGTGATGGAATAATTGATGTAAAAACTACGACTAATGCTTTGGAAATGTTGGAAGTAGATGAGTTGGGCTTGGATCCGGCTGATCGTAATTTATTACAGTCGATTCTGGAAAATTATGGCGATAATCCTGTTGGATTAACAACAATTGCGGCGTTGACTGGTGACGAGGCGACAACAATTGAGGATTTTTATGAACCATATTTGCTACAAATTGGTTTTATTGAGCGCACGCCGCGTGGTCGTCGAGTAACAATTAAGGCAAAGCGACATTTGGGAAAATAGTTATCGTATTCTTCGACTTTTTGTGTTTTAATAAAACCAGACAAACTTAACTAGGAGCCGCCATGGGCAAAAAACAAGACTATCTTAAGTTCTGTCGTGTTATAATATAGGCATGAATCCACAAACATCCTCGTCAGAAGATTTAACGCAGCCTGTTGCGTACGATGCTGATGGTCGACCACTATACCATCATCCGTCACAGACTGGTCGTCCAGCTCCGGTTGTGGCGCAGACGAATTCTTATGTGACGGCAAGACCGGAAATTATTGATGGGGAGAATTTTGATCCGCGATTGCGTAGTCAATATGCCAATGAGCCGCAAGTCGTACATGTTGCGCGAGATATTGACCCGAAGCCGTTTACTATTAGCGATGACCTGAAGCAAAAGCATGAAAAATCAGTCCAGCAATACCCGAATCTCAATTTGAGTGAAGGCGAATATATTATTTTGGATATTAAACGCCATCCGATTGGTATGCTTATTCCAACAGGAATTTCGGTTTTTTTGGTGGTGATGATCATGGTGTTTGTGATGTTTTATCCGTCAATTGCTCGTGACGCAATTATCTCGCCGATGCCTTCGCTGACCGATGTGTTTGGCGTGGCGATGTTGCTTATTGGGATAGTGGCGCTTGGTGGTGCGGTGTCTTTGTGGATATATTTGCAGAATCACTTTTACATGACAAACGAAAGTGTGATTCAGGAAATTCAGGGTAGTTTATTTTATCGGCACGAGCAAACGGTGAGCTTAGGCAGTATTGAGGATGCAAGCTTCCTCCAATCTGGAATTATTCAGACTCTTTTCAATTATGGCACGATTCGTCTCAGCACCGAGGGCGAAGAAACGACATATATATTCCATTTTGTGGCAAATCCACGCAAGCAAATTGCGATAATCAATAATGCCATTGAAGACTTTAAGAATGGCCGTCCTGTTTGTGATGATTAGCTAATTATTTGTGGCGACTTTCTTTTACGTAGTCATCTTCATCGACAAGCGTCGCAACAAGTTTATACGACTTACATTTTCCATCATTACAATTTGAAGATTCATAGCGATAACTGCTGTCTTTTTCGCCAATTTTCTTACCTTGCGGATCTTTTAACAATGCGGGATCCATAGTCGGAAGCGTACCTTCTTCTAACTTCTCTGGGTAATAGCCATTTTTAACGTAAAAACCTTCTTCCAGGCTATAATGCATGGCGTTAATCGCGGTGCGTTTTTTGGCGTTGTTTGATTCGTTGGTCAATTTTGTATATTGTGAGAAACCTAAGATTGCGATAATAATCAAGAAAGTCGCTACAACCAAAAGTTCAATAATAGTGAAACCGTTTCGCTTATTCATGAATGTAATTATAGCAAATCTTGCAACAAATCGGTATAATAAAGGAAGTAACTAAGGAGGGAATGCTATGGCAAAATCAGACAGTAAAACAGTAAATCCAGAAAAGTCAAGTCAGGCATCGGATAAAAAAGTTGATGAAGGTAAGCTTAAGGCGCTTGGTCTGGCAATGGATCAAATCACCAAGCAATTTGGCGACGGATCAATTATGAAATTAGGCGAGGCTCATAAAGTTGATGTTGAGGTAATTCCTTCTGGAGCTTTGAGCTTGGATTTGGCGCTTGGTGGCGGATATCCAAAGGGTCGTATTATAGAAATCTATGGTCCAGAAAGTTCAGGTAAGACAACATTAACGCTTCACGCTATTGCAGAAATTCAGAAGCAGGGCGGAACGGCGGCGTTTATTGATGCTGAGCATGCCCTTGATCCAGCATACGCCAAGCGTCTGGGTGTGGATACGGAAAATTTGTTGGTGTCTCAGCCAGATAACGGCGAGCAAGCATTGGAAATTACGGAGACGCTGGTTCGTTCGAACGCGGTGGATTTGGTGATAGTCGACTCGGTGGCTGCCTTGACGCCACAGGCTGAAATTGATGGCGATATGGGTGATTCTCATATGGGTCTTCAGGCTCGATTGATGAGTCAGGCTCTACGTAAATTGACGGGAATTATCAATAAGTCGAAAGCTACGGTGATCTTTATCAATCAGATTCGTATGAAAATTGGCGTGATGTTTGGCAATCCTGAAACGACAACTGGCGGTAATGCGTTGAAGTTTTATGCGTCGCAGCGAATTGATATTCGTCGAATTGGTCAAATCAAAGTTGGCGATGATATTATTGGTAACCGCACGAAAATTAAGGTCGTGAAAAATAAGATTGCACCGCCGTTCCGTGTGGCTGAATTTGATATTATGTACAACGAGGGAATTAGTAAAACTGGCGATATCTTGGACTTAGCGGCAACGCACGGTATAGTTGAAAAATCTGGCGCGTTTTATAAATATAACGGCGAAACGATTGGTCAAGGGCGCGACAAAACGAAGAATTATTTGAAGGAAAATCCTGAGGTTTTGGCGGAAATTGATCAGAAAGTGCGTGATAAAGTGAAGGAGGAGGAAAAGTAATGCGAGCAGTAGAGTCCAGATATTCAGCCGAACACCATATGGCGTCAGTTAATCTTATTTTTGATGATGAGCAGACCGCTTACCTTCGAGAGCTGTCGGAAAAAATGAATCTTGATTTCGGTGAGTTTATTCCGCACGCAACGCTGATCAATGTAACTGAGCAGGATATACCGCGTCTCAAGTTAGCTGCCGCTGCGTTGCCGTCCCTAGATAAACTGGTGCTTGACGGTGTTAACTTCTTGCCAGATGAAGCTGGTAACTGTGTTTGGGTTGAATTGCGTGTACAGAAAACCTCCTGGATGGTTGAAGTGCGTCGGAAGTTGCTTGAAATGCTGGACGATATTCATCCGGGGCTGGATATTGATGGATTCCGTCCACACATTACGATTGGGTGTGTCGAGGCTGGTACACTTGGCGATGTCGATATGAGCGCCATTCCGCGCCAACTGCCGGTTATTACTAAGCCGCGTGCTGCTGCTTGCTATAACGGCATGCATGGCAAAGTGGTTGAGGTGGTCGAATAGTCCACTAGTAGCTAGCGCATAGTTTTGGCGCTATAATAGATTTATGAAAATCACTGATATTTCTCTTCAGACTCGTGATAAAAATCGTGTCAATGTAAGTGTTGACGGGAAATATCGTTTTAGCTTGGACGTATTTCAGGTCGGCGAACTAGGCATTAAGATTGGTCGCGAATATACGGAAGAGGAAATTTCGAAATTAGAAGACGATAGCCAGTTTGGCAAGTTGTATGCTAGATCTATAGAATACTGTTTAATGCGTCCGCGAGCCATCAAAGAAGTGCGCGATTATCTGCGTCGGAAAACACTAGCCACTCGTCGACGTTCAGCGAAAACTGGAAAAATTATTGAACGTCCTGGAATAAAGCCGGAGATTGCCGAGCGCGTCTTGGATCGTCTTATTGAGAAGAAATATTTGGACGATGAAAAATTTGCTCGATTTTGGTTTGAGCAGCGGTTTATGAAAAAAGGCGCTAGTATTCGTCGCTTGAAATTGGAACTGGCGCAAAAGGGAATTGATAATACAGCGATTGAATCATTGGTTAAAGAGAATATTCGCTCTGATGACGAGGAATTACGGAAGGTCATTGCTAAAAAACGTTATCGATATAGTGATCAGCAGAAGTTAATGCAATATTTGGCTAGGCAGGGTTTTTCTTATGATGACATTAAGAAGGCTCTTGAAAACCCAAATGATTAATCAGCTTTTGTAGATTCTGGTTGTGGACGAGGCTGCTTGCGGAATGGATTTTCGTATGAATTTATCTGCGAAATAGGTGTTTTTTCGGCTATGTGCGAGATAGTTGCTGATTTTACAACAATTTTATCGTCGGTTACTTTTATAATCTGAGAACGATGAATAAGCAATTCTGTGTCGCCAAAACTTTTCAAGAACGGTCGCCGAATTCGGAGTTGTTGTATAATAAAATTCCCAGCCGCCAGTGTGTATCCGATAACTTTTCCGATTTTCTTATTTTTTTCATCAATAACCAACTTGTCTTTTAATGCAAAATTGATGTCATAAATTTCTTTTATAGTAATCACATCATCAATTCCGATGATCTCATCGGTTGAATCGATAATCATACCGAGTGGTCCAATTTCTCTGACGTCGTCAATGCGAAGCAGGCTAGGGTGTTGGTCCAGAAGTCGTCCTTCAAGTTCATATGCGATTATAGACAAATTCTTAGGATTGATAATTTCCCGCGATGTTCGCGCTAGCTCGGAACCCGTCTGAAGACTCATGACGGGAATATCAAGGAAGCGATCTGCGGATATAAGCATAACTATATTATAAACGGTTGTGTTCTATTCGGCAAACGGATTGGAGCGACCAGCTGGCAGACTAAACGAGTCGTTTGCTGAAGTTGATGGTCGGAAGTCTTTAATAATTTGCATGGTTTTTTTATCGAAGCTTATTGATGCGGTTTGTGGTTCTTCAGTAGGAACTGCTAAAAGTCCGCTCAAAAGAAATATCGCGATTGCTACGCCTCCGATTACGACAACGCTATATATTATCACATGAAATCGCCACAGGAATTTGGACAGTGATTTTACGATTGGTTCGAGTTGTTCTGATATTGATGGGCTCATCGTGTATAAACCTTTACCTCAAGTGATTGGATTGATATCTCATGATTATTTGCGCCTCTGGAAATTGACACACCTGAAAGCTGCATTCGAGTGACATTTTTTTCAATAAGACTAAGGAAATGCAGGAATTTCGTGTAATCTATATGATCTCCCAATTGAATTGATACGAAAGTACTTTTCACTCCGGCAGGGCTGGCGGATGTTTGCTTGCTAGGTGTCGCTGTCTTAGCAGAAGTTGTTGGTTCGTTTTGGAAAGAGAAAGATTTAATCGGAATGCCAGCGCGGTCAGCGTAGGTATTTAAATCCTGAATAATCTGATTCTGATATTGATAAAGCTTCGATTCTGAGACGATATTCTTTGCTTTTTTAACTGTGTCGGAATTGCGGTCGAGCTGAGATTTTGACGCTAGCAAACTTTGTATTTTTGCGTCAACTGCAGTTGCTTCGGTCTGCATTTTTCCGACTTCTTCTGATGTTTTACTTAGGAATGAGTAGGCGAAAATAACTAGTCCTACCATTGCTGACAATATTATGAGCAATAATAACGACAGAACAATTCGCGCGATACTGGCATTTAGAACTTTTTTCATTGTTTTAAGACCTCTGGCTTTGGTGTAACGCTAATTGTTATAGTGATTGGATAATCTGCAGGTTTGTCCGATGATTGGTTGCCGCCGCTATAAACAACGGTCTCAAGGTGAACGTCACTAAATATCTCTGATTTTTCTAAGCTAGTTTTTATTCGAATAGCGTCGTCCTTATTCTTTCCGAGAGCTGTTAATGACAACGGTTTATCTAGCGCTGAAGTGTCTAGTGTTAGAGAATCCAAAACCATACCTGATGGGATGTACTGTGCAATTTTTGGAATAATTGTAGAGTAATGAGCTTCGCTGTTGATGATTACCTTAGCTGAGTCGAGGTCTTTCTTAAACTCGCTAACTTCTTTTTGTGTCGATTGATATTGAGCAAGTTTGGCATTTCCTTCGTCGATGTTAGCTTGAGCTGAGGTACGGCTATTTTCTAAGAACAGATAAAATCCGCCAATAGTTAAGAATAGCAAACCTGCAAATATCAATGATATGATGCAGTATCGTCTTAAGATGACATTTACTCGTCCAGCGCTGATTTGCTTTTTTTCTTGAGGAGGGAGAAGGTTAATCATAAATATCCTCCTGCTTGATTAAGGCTAATCCCGCGACTGGCGATAGCTGAGAGCGGAGCTGTTTTGCTGGCTGCTCTAGTCCATCGAAATTCAGCATTTGCCACGGACTTGCCACGCGTGCTGGCATTAATAGCTCGTTCGTGAAAAAATCACCGATTCCTGGTAAGTTGCCGCCACCGCCAACGATGAGAACTTGTTCAATTTTTTTCTCATCAGGGAAGCGGTCTGTGTAATATCGCATAACGCGCTTAACTTCGTTGGTCATTTTTTCCAAACTTGGGCGCAAGGCTCCTGCGATTCTGGCTTGCCTTGGGCCGGGATTTAATCCGTTTAATACCTTAAATTGATGAGCTGTTTCAATTGGTACATTCATTTTTTTAGCTAAATTTAAGGTGAGTGAATAGCCGCCAACATTTAAGCCTCCCGTCACACGTATATCAGAGTCTAGAATCGCGATATCTGTAGTTGATGTACCTATGTCGACAATAACAGTAGGAAGCATTCCTTCTTCTGTGCGCTTCAGAAGTCTAGCGATTGCGCTGATGTTTGGCTCAATTATTGCAACTTCTAGGCCGCATTGTTTTGTGGCGTCTAACATACTATCGATCATTTTCTTCGGTGCGGCACACATTAGCACACTAAGTTCATCTTTCGTGCGATTGATGATTCGATAGTCCAAATAAAGAGAATCTAATGGGGCTGGAATGTATTGTTCGGCTTCCAAATTTACCGCACTGCGAATATTGCTTTCTTCTTTCACGGGTAGGCTGAATGTTCGCGAAAATGTTCGGTTAGTTGGTATGCCCAACGCCACGCGGTTGCTATTAATTTGTCCTACGACGTTTTTCTTCAATAACGTTTTGATATTCTGCGCCAAATATTCAGTGTTGTCTGCAGAATTTCCGTCGCTTTTTTGAGAATCGAGGTTAATCGATCCATACCCATGAACCAACATTCGATTTCTGTCAATCGACATTACTTTTATGCTTGTTCGGCTAATGTCTAGGCCGATGATTGGTTTTTTTCTATAAAATATGCTCGACACGTTATTATTTCCCCACCTATATGTCAGTATTATAGCATAAGCTTTTTTGAAAAACTATTATTCCTTAACTTGACCCGCCATACTTGTAATTGGACCCATAACACTAACCGCCACCAGGGCAATAACAATACCCATAGCAACGATCATCACTGGCTCGATAATAGAGCTAACGCCGTCAATCGCGGTGTCAACTTCCTCCTCGTAAAAGTCAGCGACTTTAACCAGAACTTTGTCCGTTTGTCCGGTTTCTTCACCGACAGACAACATCTGTGCTACGATTGGCGGATATAAATCGTCCTGCTCTGCAATAATTTTTGACAAGACTTCACCGTTTTGGACTCGCTTGGTGGCTTCTTTGAGGGATTTTTCGTAGGCGACATTTCCGACAGCTCGCGAAGTTACGTCTAATGCTTCGAGCACAGCCACGCCCGCACCGATAAGAGCGGAGAAGGTTCGAGTAAAGCGGGCGATTGCCACCTTCTTAACAATTGGTCCGACAGCTGGAACTTTGATGATGATATTGTGAAATTTTACGCGACCTTTTGGGGTTTTAATGTAGCGAATCAATAGCCAAATGCTTCCGACAAATATTGGAATGATTATATACCAAAATGATACTACAAAATCGCTAATTCCGAGCATAATCTCAGTAAGCATTGGTAGTTTAGCGTCAGGTCCGCCCATGTCTTTAATAGTTTTGCCGATGACTGGAATAATGAAGATCATCAGGATGAAGAAGGCGATAATCGTAATGATTAAAAGTACGATCGGGTATGTCATGGCGCCTTTAATTTTTTTCTTCATGGATGAGTTTTTTTCCTGTTGTAGGGCCAGGCGCTTTAAGATGTCATCCAAAATACCTCCAGTTTCACCCGCAGCAACCATGTTTACATAAATATCATTGAAGGTCTCTGGATGTTTGCTCAGGGCGTCCGCAAAAGACATACCGCCTTCAATGTCTTTAATTACGGCGTTGACCGTGTCTCGGAAATTGGCGCTTTCGGCGTGTTTTGCCATAGAGTTAAGGGAACGAAGAATAGGAACGCCAGCTGAAACCATGGCGCTTAATTGGCGAGTAAACATCACCAATTCTTCAGTCTTGGCACCTTTCTTTTTCTTACCGAAAGAAAAACTAAGCTCTTTTTTTGCGCCTTTTTCTTCAATTTTTATCAATTGTCCGCGTGACCTTAAATTATTAATGGCAGATAGTTTGTCGGCTGCTTCAATAGTTGAAGAGACGGTCTCTTTCTTTTTATTGACAAGCAAATATTCAAAAATTGGCATAATATTACTCCCTTGTTGCCCTCAAAACTTCGTCTACAGTAGTGATTCCGCGCAGTGATTTAATAAGTCCGTCCATCTGCATTGTCACCATTCCTTCGGAGATTGCCTGGTCCTGAATGTCGTTACTGGTGGCGTTGGCGGTAATCATTTTTTGGATAGGGATGGATATTCCCAGAACCTCATAAATACCAACACGCCCCTTGAATCCATTATGTCCACATTCATCGCAGCCTTCTGGGTTCGGCCTCCATAATCGTTCAATTCCTGAATCGGTTGATCCCATAGGTGTTTCTCCGCCAATTTTATCCTCAAAAGCTTGTTCTTCGAGATTGTGAATTTTTTTAATCGACTCGGTGTTTATCTTAAACATCTCGGTGATATACTTTATTTCTTCTTCGTTTGGGGTATATTCTTGGCGGCAATTCATACACAGGCGCCTAACCAGTCGCTGTCCGATCACCGCCTTCACGGTTGAGGCAATCAAGAATGGCTCAATTCCCATATCCAGCAGACGGGGTAAACATGTTGCAGCGTTGTTGGTGTGTAGTGTCGAGAATACCAAGTGTCCGGTCAGCGCTGCTTGAACACCAAGGTTTGCGGTTTCGCCGTCACGAATTTCTCCGACCATGATGATATTTGGGTCTTGGCGAAGTAGCGCCCTTAGCCCTGATGCGAAGGTCATTCCGGCCTTGGCGTTGGTCTGGGTTTGATTGACTCCTGGGATTTTATATTCTACCGGGTCTTCAATTGTGGAAATATTGACATCTGGAGTATTGAGCTCAGACAAGACGCTAAACAAACTGGTCGATTTTCCCGATCCAGTCGGCCCAGTCACCAGGATCATTCCGTTCGGCTGAGCCATTGCATCTTTTACGGTTGCGAGCGACAGACCCCAATAGCCAAGCTTATCTAGTTTAACGGCCTGGTTGGATTCGTCCAAAATACGCATGACTACTTTTTCGCCGTCAGCGATTGGCAATGTCGAAACACGAAGCGCGTATTGTTTTCCTGAAACTTTTATCTTAAATCGTCCGTCCTGCGGCACGCGGCGTTCGTCAATTTTCAGATTGGAGAGAATTTTAATGCGGCTCACCAAAGCGCCGTGAACGTTTCGTGGCAATTTGTTAACTTCCTTCAAAACACCGTCAATTCGATAGCGAACCTGAACGTAATCTTCGCGCGGCTCAATGTGAATGTCAGAAGCGTTGGATTTTATGGCATATTCCAGTAACAAATTAACAGTTTGGGCAATTGGTGAATTTTCCGCAAAATCATCTTGACTAACGTTTTGATCCTCGGCAGAAGCGTCTTTTTGTACTGCGATAACTTCGTCAAGTTCGGCATTGATATTGCCGCGATAATTTTCCAAACAGTCCAAAATGTTGCTTTTTGTCGCTAGGAAAACCTTAGTGTTGTAGCCAATTTCTTTCTGAATAAAGTTCAACGCCTGCACGTCGTCTGGATCTTCCATCGCAAGCGATAGGCTGTCGTCCTCATTTTTCTCAAAAAGCACAACATTATACTGGCGCGCGATATGTTCAGGAATTCGTTTCAACACATCTTCGGGAATATCCTTTGGCTCAATTCGCACGAAAGGCACGCCAATGTAATCGCCGATCAACTTTGTCAAATCTTCCTCAGAAATGACTTTTTGCTCAATAGCGGTTTCTTGCAATGTTTGCTTCGACCGTTCAGCGATCAATTTCAAATCAGCAAGCTGCGGCTCATCAACAACCCCACCTTGTTTCAGAATGCTCTCAATTGTCTGGTCTGAAACACGCATAACTCTTATGGTTATTGTACTATCATCGCCAAAAAAAAGCTAGCATAGTATAATATAAGAGTGAATATTTCTAGTGAAGAGAAAATGCGAGAATTGGGCGCGGCAATTGGTCGGGCTGTTTCTGGCGGGGAAGTTCTGGAATTGGTTGGCGATATTGGCGCGGGAAAAACCACATTGACGAAGGGAATTGCGCAAGCTTTAGAGATTGACGAGCCAGTTCAGAGTCCAACTTTCACGATTTCGCGCGTGTACGATTCACCTCGCGGTCTGAGTTTGGCGCATTACGATTTTTATAGATTGGGAAATGCTGGAATTATGAGCGAGGAGATTCGCGAAGTGGCGGCTTCTAATTCGGTGGTTGTAGTTGAATGGGCTGGCGCTGTTGATGATGCATTGCCGAGTGATCGGTTGGTGATAAAAATTACTGCGATTAGCGAAGAAGGGCGGCTTGTGGAATTTTATCCTGGCGGCAAAAAATCTGATGAACTTTTGGGAAAAATAAAGGAGAATATGGCGTGATAATTTTATTAGACACTTCAACATCAACATGTTTTTTGACAATAGTCAATGGAGAAAATCGTCAGGATTTTGAATGGGAAGCTGGGCGAACGTTGGCGCGGAATTTGTTGAAATTTTTGGAGGAAAAGACTGGTGATTTGCATCTGATAAGCGGCATTGGCGTGATGAAAGGACCAGGAAGTTTTACGGGGCTGAGAATTGGTTTGACGGTTGTGAATACCTTGGCGGACAGCTTGAATATCCCTATTGTTAGTGCGATGGGTGACAATTGGCGTGATTTGGCTTTGGGTAAATTGCGTTCTGGTGAGAATGAAAAAATTGTTATGCCAGAGTACGGTGCTGCTGCGAATATCACTGCGCCGCGAAAATAATTTTTATCGCCCAAACCGTCAAAACCGTGTATAATTAAATTACGGCGGTTTGTGATTTTTGATTCGCCGAGTTAGATAGTTTGAAGTTGATTGGCTGTTGATATTTTTCCTTGAGACGAACACTCAGGGGCGGCTGATCGGAAAGGAATGATAATGATAGAAGTAATTATTGCCGCGGCTATTGGAGCTGGCGCGGGCGCTGCTGGTCTTGTGGGCTATCAGAGAACTCGCCAAATTAACGGTAAAAATCAGATTGAGCGAGATCTGGCGGATGCGAAAACTAAGGCGAGCGACATTGTCCTAAAGGCTAAGGACGAGGCGCTTAAGATTGAAAATGAACGTCGCAAGGAATGGCAAAAGACCGAAAATCGTTTGGCGGATCGCGAGAAGACTCTGGATAATAAGCTGGAGGAGCTTGATCGACGAGCAGAAAAATTGCGCGCGCATGAGGATGAAGTTGATAATCTTAAAAATGAAATTCGCGACATTCGCACACGTCAGCAGGAAAAGCTTGAAAAAATCGCTGGATTGAAGAAAAAAGATGCTGCTGATAAGTTAATGCAGATGACCGAGCGCGACATTAAGCAAGACTTGGTCGGTTTGGTGTCAAAATTACAGCATGACGCAATGGATGACGCTGAAGAGCGAGCGCAAATGATCCTAGTGACCGCGATGGAACGAATGAGTAGTGAGGTGACTGCTGAGCGCACGGTGACTGCAGTCAAGTTGACTGATGACGAGATGAAGGGTCGAATTATCGGTAAGGAGGGTCGTAATATTCAGGCACTGCAGCGCGAAACTGGCGTCGATATTTTAGTTGACGATACACCCGGCATGATTATTTTGTCGAGTTTTGATCCTGTTCGCCGACAAGTGGCTCGCCTGAGTCTTGAGATGTTGATGAAGGACGGTCGTATCCATCCTGCACGCATTGAAGAGGTGGTCGCTAAGGCTAAAAAACAGATTGAAAAAGAGGTTCGACAAGCTGGTGAAGACGCTATGCGCGAAACTGGCGTGGTTGGGATTCCGAAGGAGATGCTATTGCTACTTGGTGAATTGAAGTTTCGTACCAGCTTCGGGCAGAACGTCTTGAAGCATTCGACTGAGATGGCACAAATTGCGGGGATGATTGCTGAGGAAATCGGTGCGGACGTGCGCATTACAAAAATTGCTACACTTCTTCATGATGTTGGTAAGGCGGTGTCGCATAAAATTGAGGGTAAACATCATCATATTGGGGCGGAATTGGCTCGTAAATATGGCATGGATGAGAGAATTGTTCACGCAATCGAAGCGCACCACGATGATATCGAAGCGACAACTCCAGAGGCAATTATTGTTCGAGTTTGCGACGCGGCTTCGGCTGCACGTCCAGGTGCGCGTAACGTTTCTGCTGAGAATTTTGCAGAGCGAATGCGCGATTTGGAAAATGTCGCTACGAGCTTTGAGGGAATTGATAAGGCTTACGCAATTTCTGCTGGTCGTGAAGTTCGTGTAATTGTGAGACCTCAGACGATTGATGATTTGTCGGCGATTAAATTGGCACGAGATATTGCGACGAAAATTGAGTCGACAATGCAATATCCTGGCACGATTAAGGTTAACGTGATTCGCGAAACGCGAGCAATTGAGTTTGCTAAATAATGAAATTTACAGATGAAGAGCGACGGGCTTGGTTGGCAAGTTTGGACAGGCGTTTTTCTAGTGCGGCGGTGTTGATTGAAAATGAGCAGGGCGAGTTATTGATCGTCAAGGCTGGTTATAAAGACCATTGGTCGCTGCCTGGTGGCATTGTTGACACTGGAGAATCTCCGCTGGAGGCGGCGGTGCGCGAGGTGAAAGAAGAAGTCGACATTCAAGTCGATCCTAAGAATCTGAAACTTGCCATGGTTGCTTCGCGTCATTCTGATGAGTTTTTGACGCATCAATTTGTGTTTTTTACAAAGTTAGAAAACGATGCTTTTTCTGAGATAAAATTGCAGGAATCGGAAATTGTGGCTAGTAAATTTATTGCCAAAAATAAGGTTGATTTTGAAGATATGTCGCTGCTCTGGGCAATCAGATTTTGGGCAATTGATAAATTCGGTTACGTAAATACGAAAATTATTGATAATGACGGCGTGAAGAAAGAAGTTGTAGAATTTTTTGCGCCGATGATTGGAGGGAAATAATGGGAATATTAGTTATCAGTCGGCACGGTGAGAGCGAGTGGAATCTGCTCGGTAAGTGGACTGGCTGGACGGATGTTAATTTGACGGAAAAAGGTCATAATGACACAGTGCGATTGGGCGCTTTGTTGAAAGACTTGTCATTTAATGAAGCTTACACTTCATCATTAAAACGCACACAACAAACTTTGGCTGCGCTACTTGAGGGGTGCGGAGTCGAAAATCTACCAACAACGCATGCAACTGAGTTAAATGAGCGTGATTATGGCGATTTGACTGGAAAAAATAAATGGGAAGTTAAAGCGGAGATTGGCGAAGAGGCTTTTAATGGTATTCGACGCGGTTGGGATTATCCAGTGCCGGGTGGCGAAACTTTGAAAGATGTTTATGCGCGGGTTGTTCCATATTTTGAGCAAGAGATTTTGCCGAAATTGCAGAATGGTGAGAATATTTTATTGGTGGCTCACGGCAATTCTATTCGAGCTTTAATTAAACATCTCGACCAAGTTCCAGAAGCCGAGATGGCGAACGTAGAAATGCCATTTGGTCAATTGCTGGTTTATACGTTCGAGCCCGGTCAATCTTTGCCAATCAAAAAAGAAGTGCTATCGGTTGAGATTGAAGCTGTGAATGCTTAGCTGCTGCATTTTAGTGATCTCTTTTAAGTTTTATGGGATTTTCCTGTACTTATTCAGCGATATATGTTAAGATAGATCAGAGCGAATGATAGAGATATCTTCGGGGTGTGGCGCAGTTGGCTAGCGCGCGCGGTTTGGGACCGTGAGGTCGAAGGTTCGAGTCCTTTCACCCCGACCAATTGAAATCATTCAGCGTATTAAAATAACTGGCATTCGACCAGTTATTTTTTATTTTCGTATAGTCCAATAATCAAGTCGCCATCATGGAATTCTTGCTTTAATTGCCAATAGGGTGGAACTTGTTTTTTATATTCGTCATATGTTTTTTCGCGGAGAATAAGCCAGATTCTTGGAGATTTTACTGACTCTAAAGAGCTAATTTCTGGAGTATTCAATTTTTTAATTAATCCCCATTCGCCAACCCAGCCCAGCTCTTCTTTCGGCTTCAGAAGTATAATTTCTTTATTTGTGCGGTTGTAATAGGAAGTGTGAAAATAAGTGTAGATCTCGCCAGAAATAATGACATCACTACTCTGGATATTCCCATTTATATGATTCATGGCTGTGTTGGTGTTGTTCCAGGATGATTTCGCAATATTTTTACCGCCGATATGCCACATGTAATGACCGATAAATAATGTCAGAACGATAGATATTCCAATAGACCACCATTTTTTATTAGAAAAAATAAGCCCAATGAATATTGCAATCAAGCCGTAAAACGCTGGCGCTGAATAAGTGAAGTAGCGGTCTAAGTAAACTGGTCGACCCTGGCTAAGTATGTAAACGATGATCATCGGCAGCAGTAGCCAAATTGTTAAAATCCAAATTGCTGCTTGGTATTTTGGGTGTTTTTTGGCTAGGATGAATGAAGCTGCGACTATAATTGGCGGCAGCAGCAACCCAAAATAGCGGACAATTCTGTCGTCATAAGTTAAGAACATTGATAATGTTGTCGGGATGGTGAATTTGGTGACTTCAGGGATCCAGAAGCCGCCGCGTACTCGGCTGGTTTGGGAGATCATAACTGGTAACCAGGGAAGGAATAGTAAAAAGCATGTTCCTGCGGCAAGCCAAACGTTTTTATCCTTAAATATATTTTTTATGGCAGTGCGATTTCCGTCAAGTTTTAGCCATATATATGCGAAATGCGCGGGTAATATGAGCGCTAGAAAATACTGAGTATAAAGACCGAGCGCTACTAAAATTCCGTATAGCGCCCACCAGAACTTCTTATTTTTGCGCTCGACTGCCACGACAAATGCGTATGTCATTGCTACAGCCAAAAATGCCGCCAGCGCATACATTCGGGCTTCGTCGCTATAGCGAATTAAGAACGGTCCTAGCGCTGCTAAAAAACTTCCAAATACAGCAATTCTTTTAGAGAAAAGTTTTTGGAGTAATAGAAATAATAGGGCAATCGTCAGAACTCCGCACGTAATACTAAACCCTCTGAGCGAAGCTACGGAATTGCCGAAAATCGATTGCCAAACATGCATGATAACGTAATAAAGTGGCGGGTGAACATCCGTGGTTGTGATGGCGATAATTTCTCTGATCGGCTGCTGAATGATAGTCGCCGTATATCCTTCGTCATGCCAAATGTCGGCTTTTGTTAAATAGGTAAGTCGAACGTTGATGGCTAAAATTAAGATTGGAATTAGCCAAATCCAACCGGGCATTTTATGAAGAAATGCATATAGCTTTTTAAGATATATACGGATTTTTTTCATGGATTATCTGGATAATTTTAACGCTATCTCTCTCGCTTTATTCGCTAAAGTATCGTCAATTTTTTCCAGCCCCGAATCTGCGCTTACGCCGCGTCGCTCTAGTGCTTCGCCAATAAGAAAATCTGCAATTTGCGGGTTTTTGGGCAAAATCGGGCCGTGCAGGTAAGTGGCAATGATATTGTTATAGCGAACACCTTCGTTTGCGTCAGTCATATTATTGCCGGCGCCTTTAATAACTTGCCCAAGAGGTTTGGTAGTCTTATCTAAGAAAGTTTGTCCGCTGTGATTTTCATAGCCAACGATATCTCCAAATTCCTGACTTTTGATGACAATATTACCAATCATCCGCTCGTCGCCAGCAATTGTTTCAATCGGCAGAATGTTAGCGCCAACAATTTCCTCACCCTTGAGTGTTCGGAAAAACCGACCAAATAATTGGTACATTCCGCAAATCATCAACATCGGTACACCGTCTTTTGCTAATTGTCGCAGTTCATCAGCTCGTGCCAGAAGGTCGTTTTGGATAATTGTCTGCCCAGAATCTTGTCCGCCGCCGCCAACAAAAATATCAATTTTAGAAAAATCCGTTGAATCACCTGGATTGTGATCGATAATCTCAACATCGAAGCCGCGTCGCTCCAGTCGTTTTTTCAGGACTAGCGTGTTTCCCCAGTCGCCATAAAGATTCATATCTCGCGGATAAAGTTGCGCAATTGTTATTTTCATTATGATATTTCCTCCACGTCGGTTTTTTCGCTCAGCAAGCGACGAATTGCTGTCATGGCTGTGTAGCTACAAAAAATCTGTTTTGGCTCATCGGGATTAGTATTAATGAAATCTTCCAGGGCTTTCGAAATATTGGTGTCAATTTTCCCAATTGGAATGTCGTCATATTGAAGTCGCAAAGCCATATCGTAAGCACGCGCACCGCTGATCATTGCTACGTTTTTTAATAGCGAAAAATCGACGTCCCAGAACCAACTTACATCTCGTCCGTCGGCGTAATTGTCATTAACGGCGATCATCGTAGCACTATTATTTTTGGCGAACGACAGAAGTGCCAACCGAAAGCCGCTCGGATTTTTCACCAAAATAAGCTCAATTGGCGTGCCGTTTAAGTAAATCGTTTCGCCACGACCAAACGCCGGCTTTACGTTTTCCAGTGCAGATAAAATTGTATCGGTAATTTCCGGTCCCGCGACTTGTCGAGCCAGGGCAACCGCCGCCGCCGCATTGAGAAGATTATAAACTCCAGTGAGTTGCAGATCTACGTCAATTTCTTTATTGTCAATTTGAAAAGTTGCCTGTTGAGCGTTAATTTTTTTCAATAAAACATCAGCCGCCACGCTTTGATTTGCGACTGCGGTGCCGTATTTTAGAGTGTCGTCTGTTGGCATCAATTGAAGTAATTCTCTGGTTGTGCCGAAGAAAACTTTTTTAGCCTGAATATGTTCGCTAATCTTAAAAATCCGTGGATCGTCGCGGTTGAGAACGACAGTGTCGTTGGTGGCTTCAGCTATTTTTTGAAGTAGTGCGGCTGTATTGTCGATTTCTCCAAATCTGTCCAATTGATCGCGCATAACATTCAGAAGTAGGGAAAAGCGTGGACGAACAATTTGCACGAACTTAACCGCCCAAGCCTCGTCCAGTTCCAGAACTGCAATGTCGGCGTCCAGCTTGCCGCGGATATTGACCTCATCGAGCAGCGCCGCTGCCACACCTCGGGAAAAATTGCTACCAGTGCGATTCGTGAAGACTTTCAGTCCGACTGATTCCAGCAACTCTACGACGATTTTTGTCGTCGTCGTTTTCCCATTCGTTCCGCTGATAATCACCACGCCTTGCGGCAAATCTGCCAGCGTTCTCTGAATAAATTTTGGGTCAATTTTTTCAATCACCAAACCCGGCAAGGCCGAACCGCCGCCGCGTAATTTAGCGACTTTCTTGACGCTTTTGCCAATAATAGTACTAATCATCTGTCTTGCCATATTGTCTATTATACTCTGCCGGGCCGATGTGCTACAATATCAATATGTTTTTGGTGGGTATCTTTCAGTGGTGGTATGGCAATGGCTTGTTGCAATATATCCGACAAAGTTTTCTGGGGGTTTTACGAACCGCAGATTTTTTCTCAGTCGGGCTACTTTTGAAAACCTTATTCAATCCGTTTCGCCAGATTTCAGCCGCTCCGGTTGGTGGCGACTTATCCGTGCAGCTATCTGCGTTTTTTGACAAAATGTTCTCGCGAGTAATTGGTGCGGTGGTGCGCTCGATGGTGATAATTATTGGGATATTGATGATATTGCTACGATTTTTGTGGATGATTGTAGGAATTATTATGTGGCTGGCGCTGCCGCTGATGCCGTTTATCGGAATTATTTTATGGCAAATGGGAGTTTCTGTATGGAAATAGAGCCGAGATTTAATTACGACAGTTTGCGAGCTCAGAAAGCGCGATTCTCTGTAAGGTTTGGCAATGCTTGGCATATCGTGGCGATAGCCGTCGGCATTATGATGGTGTTACTTGGTTTGTGGTCGTTGATTGAACACGGGGCGATTGGCTGGCTATTATTTGGTCTGAGTGGTCCAATGATTATGGTGTCGATTTGGTGGGAAAAAGACCTTAAGACAGCGGAAATTAGTAAAAATCCTAAGACAATTGACGATGTGATGGCGGCGGACGTTTTGGGTAAATTGCCGCGCAGACCGACGCCGATTGATATTGCTGAGGCGATTACAGGTACGCGAGCCGGGCAATTTTTGGCAGTGCGACTGGGCTTGACGCCGAATTTCTTGCGCAATATTTCCGTCGACGATCCGGATCGAACGGAGCAGATTTGGAAAGCGGCGATTGAAATTTGGCAGAGCACGGAAAGTCCGAAGATTACTAGCGCGGTTTTGGCGGCGGCGATAGTAAAGCAATTGCCACAACACGATTCTTTGCTGGCGAATATGAAGATCGATTTTCATGATATCGAGGAGACTATTCGATGGTACGAGCGAATCAAGGCGCTGATTGATCAATATAAAGAGAAGCCGTTAAATACGGGCGGAATTGCTAGGGATTGGTCTTTTGGTTATACGCCACTGCTGAGTCGATTTGCTCAGAATATTAGCGTTAGTGTGTCTGGCGGCGCGTTTACAACTAAGTTAGCTGCGCACGAGGAGGCGCTGGGGCAGATGCTTAAAACGTTTAGTTCTGGCGGGCGGCAGAATATTACGCTGGTTGGTGCTGACGGTGCGGGAAAAAGTACTGTCGTGTCGGCGTTTGCGGAAATGTTGATTGACGGACATCGAGGCGTTCCTGGTTCGCTGATGTATCAGCAAGTTTTTATGCTTGATGCGTCGTCGTTGATTAGCGTAGCGTCGGGTCGCGGGGAGTTGGAAAACCTAGTCACGATGATTTTGAATGAGGCTTTTTTGTCGAAAAACGTGATTTTATGTCTGGACAATGCGCAATTATTCTTCGAAGAAGGCGTCGGTTCGGTTGACCTGAGTAATGTGTTATTGCCAATTCTGGAGGCGGGCAGACTTAGGACAATTTTAACGATGGACGATCAGCGATTTTTGCAAATCTCCCAGACTAAGCCACAGCTTGCTCACGCTTTGAATACAATTGCAATTCAGCCGTCAAATGAACCCGAAACTATGAAAATTATGCGCGATCAATTGGTTTTATTTGAGGCGCAACACAAAGTGACATATATGTATCAGGCGTTGGCGGAGGCGTATCGTGTTGGCGATCGTTATGTTCAAGATTTGGTAATGCCAGGTAAGGCGTTGAAAATTTTGGAAGCAGCAGCAAGTTATGCGAGTGGCGGGCTAGTGACCGCGCAATCTGTGGATGATGCGATTGAGAAGACTCTTGGCATAAAAATTTCAGTAGCATCTTTGAACGACGAAAAGGAAAAATTGTTAAACTTGGAGTCATTAATTCATCAGCGAATGATCAATCAAACGCGAGCCGTGACGGTTGTTTCTGACGCTATTCGCCGCGCGCGCACAGGTGTTAGAAATCAGAATCGACCGATTGGTGCGTTCCTGTTTCTTGGTCCGACTGGTGTTGGTAAAACGGAGCTTTCTAAAGCCTTGGCAGATGTTTATTTTGGCGGTGAAGGCAATATGATTCGCTTGGATTTGAACGAATTTGTCAGGCCGGATGACGTGGCTAGGTTGATTGCGGATGGCGCGCGAGATCCAGGGAGTTTGACGGCTCAGGTTCAGAAGCGCCCGTTTTCTGTTGTGCTTTTGGATGAAATTGAAAAGGCTCATCCTCAGGTTTTGACGACACTTCTGCAGCTTTTGGATGAGGGAATATTGCGTGACGAAAATAACCGAGAAATTAGTTTTCGCGATACGATTGTGATTGCGACGTCGAATGCTGGCGCGGATAGAATTCGTGAATATATTGAGCGGGGCTATCAATTGGAGCAGTTCGAGCAGACGTTTATCAACGAGTTGATTAATGCCAATTTATTCCGCCCAGAATTCTTAAACCGTTTTGATGAAATTGTTCTGTTCCGTCCGCTAGGAAAAGAGGAATTGTTGCAGGTTGTTGATTTGATTTTGGCGGGAGTTAATAAGACTTTGGCGCCGCAAAAAATTCAAGTTGCGGTCGAGGAAGAAGGTAAGAAATTGTTGGTCGAGGCTGGCTATGATCCAAGATTGGGAGCTCGTCCGATGCGCCGCGTCGTTCAGCGAGCTGTCGAGAATACTGTCGCCAAGCAAATGCTGGCGGGAACTGTCGCACCTGGCTCGACCACAATTATCACCGCTGATCAAATTCGCCAAATTTTAGGTTCACAATCTGCACAAATGCCGTCAGGAATTCAGAACCCGCCACTGAATAGCTAGCTCAGCCGCTCGACTAGTGTTTTTATGATGTCATCATAAATAAAAACCCGTCATAATGACGAGCTATTTTGGTACACCCGGCAAGATTCGAACTTGCGACCCCTTGGTTCGAAGCCAAGTACTCTAATCCGCTGAGCTACGGGTGCGTATGAAGTTATTATATCATAGATGACGGCCGAGTAAAATGATATACTATATGCATGGACGTCATGACTAATATATCACTGAAACAATACACAACTATGAAATTGGGAGGTGAGACTCGCTATATGGCGACGGCGGATTCTGCTGGTGATGTCGTGTCGCTATATCGTAATGCCCGAAAGGAAAATTTGCCGATTTTTGTGTTAGGTGGTGGCAGTAATGTGATTACGCATGACGAGGTTTTTGAAGGAATCGTACTGTTGAATAAGATTAAAGGTTTTGAGGTTATCTCTGAAACTGACGAAACAACTGATGTAAAAATTGGTGCGGGCGAAGTCTGGGATGAGGTTGTTGAGAAGGCTATTGGGCTTGGACTTCAGGGGATTGAAGCTATGTCGGGAATTCCTGGAACTGCTGGAGCTGCGCCAGTCCAGAACGTTGGGGCGTACGGTCAAGAAATTGCCGACACGTTGATTAGTCTGGAAGCTTATGATTCAAAAACCGACACAATTGTAACTATTTCTGCTGACGAATGTGACTTTTCTTATCGAAACAGCATTTTTCGCGACAAAGAAAAAGGACGATATTGCATTCTGAATATTACTTTGCGACTAAATAAATCAGAGCCGAAACCGCCGTATTACGCTTCTTTACAGAGATATATTGACGAGAATGATATTCGTGAGATCAATTTGTCAGTGATTCGCGTGGCAGTTCTTAATATTCGTTCGGAAAAATTGCCAGACCCAGCGGAATTGCCAAGTGCAGGTTCTTTCTTCAAAAATGCGCTGGTTGAAAAATGGAAATTGGAGGAATTGCAAAAAGAATATAGCGACATTCCAAATTATGCAATGTCTGACGGAAGATATAAAATCCCGACGGGTTGGTTGATAGATAAGGCTGGCTTAAGGGGTTATCGCAGTCACGGCATGCGAGTTTACGAAAAGAACGCGTTGGTGCTTGTGAACGATTCGGCAACGGGATATGATGACTTGGCGGCAATTCGCGAGGAAATTGTGCAAATTGTCTTTGACAAGTTCGGTATAAAAATTGAGCAAGAGCCGTTAGAACTTTCCTGATAATAAGCATATGCTTTTTTGTAGATTTGCGCTACAATATTGATATGAATCGTGGGACGGGTGGCTATACGATAGTTGAGGTGGCAGTAGTTATTGTGGTTGTGTCGATTTTGGCTAGTATTGCGTTTGTTGGTGGCGGAAGATTTTTGAACTTGACTAGAGACCAGGAGCAAAAAGCTGATGTATCTGAGCTGTCCTTGAGGTTGGAACGATATTACAAATATAAAAATGTAAGCTCTATTGGACACGAATATCCTTCCTGTGCTGATCTTATTAAGAGTTTTTCGTCAATTGTAGGAAGTGATTCATTAAAAAAAGAAATGATTAAATGTAGTCGTGGTGATTGGGCTGGCGGTAGTAACGGCGAATTGTTGTACGAGGCGGCAAACATAGACGATGGAGATTGTACGAAGCCGACTTCTGGTCCTATAACTGACGTGGCGGCGGTAACTTGCGTGAAATATAACATTATATATAAGGAATTTTCGACGGGGTCGGAAAAAAAGGTAAATAGTATATGGCGCGATTAACAGGAAAAAGCGATGGATTTACTATTGTCGAAGTTGCGGTTACTCTGGTTGTTATTGGTATTTTCATGGTTGTTATATTAAGTATGCAAGCGCAGGTCAGTCAGATATCGGTTTTAAGTGCTCAGCATAATAAAGCAAGTCTTCTGGCGTATAATAATATGCGTCGTTACGCGAATGATTCCGCTCCGTCGTGGTTTAAATGTAACACGGCGTCGTCGAATACTAGGTATGAAGTTACGAGAACTACTGGTAATGTCGATGGGCTGCCTGGAATGGTTAGGCAGCAAGTATATGCATCAGCGCCATACGGATGTAAGAGTGGAACAGTTAGCCTGGGGATGCCGATCAAAGTGGAATCTATCGTAGAATATGGATTGCCAAGCTCTGGCATAGGTAGTGGAAAGAAGGTGGTACATGCGACGTATGTGGCGTTCTAATGAGGGGGGTTTTACCGTAGTTGAATTGGCAATGGTGATGGTCATCATTGCAATGGTTGTCGGCGTGTTTAGCCAGATGTTAATTTCAGCAAATCAAAGCGCATCTATCAGCAAGGCAAAAGTCGAGATTAGTCGAAATATGCACAATTCCATGGATGCAATTGAAACTGACGTGCGCCAAGCCTCGCGCTTTAAGGTGAGTAGTTATGATGGGGAGGATACGTTTGCTACTGATAAAAATTTCCCTAGTGCGGTGCCTAGAGAGTGGGGATATAGGAGTAATCCATATTCAAGTAGTGCCGTTACTGATCCTGAAAAGAACTCACTTATATTGCTCCAATATGCTACAAATATGGGGCGAGGCGCCGATTCTAGAGAGATTGTATATCTAAGAACTCCAAAGTTTGACTGTAATGCAAATAAGACTCAGCAGCCGAAGTATAAAAAAATAGTCATATATTTTTTGAAGAATGGAGAGTTGCATCGACGGACTATCTATAATGATTTAGTTGATTTCTCCAGTTATCCTCCAGCGCCATATTCAGGGTCTGCCGCGGGTTACTTTTGTATGAATGTTACGGATGCTGATAAGTTTAAAGATCGAGCTATGAAGCTTCGTGAAGATTCGATTTTAGCGACTGGAGTTTCGGAATTTAAGATTAATTACTATGACGGAAAAACGCTGATAAGCAAAAATAGCGACGCTCCAGATAGCGATAAGAAAGCTCTTGATGGCGCGGATAATGTAGAGGTTACTTTAACAATACAATCACCAAGTAAACAAGTTTCCGATTCTCAAACATTAATGATACGAAAGATAAATAACTTATGATTCGACAAAAAAACGGCTATTCTTTGGTGTTGATCGTGCTTATGAGTACTTTCATATTAGCTCTTTTGGCTGGAGCTATGAGGGTTGTGGCTCAATCATATATTTACTCTCAGGAAGAGTATTATTACAAGTTAGCTCAAGAGGCTGGTGAGGCGGGTACGGCGTATGCTAACGCCTGCTTGGATTCTAATGGAGCTGAGCAATCATGGGGGTCGGTTCCTGGTGGAATTGGTCCGCTTCGCCCGGAAACTAATTGTAAGGGGGCTGTAAATCCGAGTTATGAGAAATATGTATTTGATGAAGGCAATAAATTTAGGACGACTTTTGAAGTCGGTGATTTGGAGGCTTCGACTAGAAGCACGGCTTTGTCGGCCGCTACCGCTCAAATCTCATCTACTGGTCGCGTTGAAATAACAAATGGTAGTGGCACAGTCTTAAAAACTTATACTGCTGTTGTAAAAAAATCAGTTACTTGGCCAGCCGATATTGACGCAACGCGTACAGTAAGCGGCACTTATCGTACGTGCGCTATATTGTCGAATAATGTTTGGTGTTGGGGCAATAATGACAAGTATGAAAGTAATGAATATACTATGGGTCAATTGGGCGACGGAACTACTGTTAGCTCTAATGTCCCCGTAAAGGTACGTTCTGTGGGTGATATGAGAAATGGAAAAATTATTGATATATTTGCGGCACAATTTCATAGCTGTGTATTGACTGAATTTAGTTCTGTCAGGAAGATATATTGTTGGGGTAATAATCAATTTGGACAACTAGGTAATGGAGATTTTGGCGACGGTAAATATTCTAGTGTTCCAGTCGAGGTTAAGCCGCCTACTGGCGCGTTGGCTGCAGATTTTGCTGGAAATAATATCAGTGCAATTGGAGGAACCGGCGATGTTTCGTGTGCTATTGCCGCAGGAAAGGTGTATTGTTGGGGTAGTAATACTATGGGTCAATTGGGTTACGGGAGTCCCGGCAGCCCTAAGTCCAGCGCAACGCCAGTGCGTATTAATTCGGGCGGCCCCGACAGGCTTCCTAATAATTATTCTGCTACTAAGTTATCAACTGGCGGATCTCGTTCACAAACTATGTGTGTTATAACCACCGAAAAAAGAGCTTACTGTTGGGGGCAAGCTAGGTATGGGCAGTTGGGTATTGGTGTGACGCATTATAGCAGCTATGGTAATGCTACCAGAGTTAAGGGTTTGGAGGACGTGACTGATATATCTCAAGACGGATACACTTGGTCGGGCTCTCCTGATTATGTAACTCACACCTGCGCTATTGCTGCGGGTAGGGTGTACTGCTGGGGTGGCGCTGGGCGCGGACAGGCTGGATCTCCGGGGAGTGGCACTCCTAAAAAGCATATTGAGCCGAGGTTGGTCGGTGGTTTGCCTGGAGTGGCGCTGCAGGTTGAGGTTGGCATTGCTCATTCTTGCGCCTTGATGAACGATGCTGGTACCAAGAAAGTCTATTGTTGGGGCGATAACAGATTGGGTCAACTTGGAGCAAATAGGACGGACATTCAATATTCATTTACTCCTCAGCCAGTTAACGTTGGTTCAAATGGACTTCCCGCTTCAGAGAGTGTAGTAAGTTTGTCTGCTGGGGCAAACCGTGGCTGTGCAATTATGTCGGACAAGCGCTCTTACTGTTGGGGATTGAATGATAATGGGCAGATTGGTGACGGAACTTCAGGTAGTGAAAATAATAGGTTCAGCCCGACGGAATCTTTATTCTTGCGTCCAGTACAGAATCGATATATATATTAAAAAATGCTTGCGCTTTTAAAAACGTTGTAGTATTATCAGATTACAAATCAAACTAACAATTTAGGGGGCACATTATCGTGACTACAAAGAATATCAAAAATCAAGGTTTTACACTAGTTGAGCTTTTGATCGTTATCGTGATCATCGCAATTTTGACAGTTGTTTCTTTGGTTGCATACAACGGTTTGCAGAACCAAGCAAAGACATCTGCTGCTAAATCTGCTGCTGACGCTGTTGCTAAGAAAGCTGAGCTATACAATACAGCAAAGAGTCACTATCCAGGATCTCTAACAGTCTTAACAAGTAAGACTGTTACTGTTGGCACTTCTTCTGAATCACAGACTGGCGAACCATACTACTTAGACGAGAGCACTGTTAAGTCTGGTAGCGTATCTAGCGCTCCTTCAGAGGCTAATACTATTGAGTATGTTCCATGTCCGACTACGGGTGCGCACGTTAAGTACTTTAACTTCTCCAAGAACGTAGCAGAAGAGCGAACAGTCGGTACTTGTGCTTCGTAATTCGATATAGGTAATAAAAAAACTCTGGCATTAAGCCAGAGTTTTTTTATGTGCGGTTATATGTTAAATATCGCGTAGAGTATGGCAGAATTCCATAACTTCTTTGCGTAGTTCAGCCAACTCATCGTCATTATCGCGATTGTCTATTGACCGCCTCATCCATTCCGCGATTTTTTCCATGTCGTCTTCTTTGGCGCCTCGCGTTGTGACAGCTGGTGTGCCTAGGCGAATGCCGCTTGGCCTGAATCTTGGTAGGGGATCGTCTGGAATCGCATTGGCATTCAGTGTCAGACCGATTTTATCCATGGCGATTTCTGCTTCCTTGCCGTCAATGCCGAAGCTGCTGTGAATATCTGCCAGAATCAAATGGTTGCTGGTGCCGCCAGTCACTAACTTAAAGCCGCGTTTTTGCAACTCTTCCGCCAGTCTTTTCGCGTTTTTGACAATTTGCTCGGCGTAATCTTTGAATTCTGGCTGTAAGGCTTCACCAAATGCTACGGCTTTTGCAGCGATGGTGTGCATGTGCGGTCCGCCTTGTGTGCCAGGGAATACCGCTCGATCAATCAACGTAGGTAAATTTTCGAGAGTTTTCTCTGGTTTTTTCAATGGATTGCCGACTATTCCTCGACTAAGAATCAACCCGCCTCGTGGTCCACGCAGAGTTTTATGAGTTGTTGTGGTAATTACATGAAAGCCATAATCAAACGGGTTTTTGGCAACACCGCTAACGATTAGCCCCGCAATATGGCTCATATCCGCCATTAGCATAGCGCCGACCTCATTGCCAATTTCGGCAAATTTTTCGTAATCTAGCTCTCGTGGATATGCCGAAAATCCCGCCAGAATGATCTTTGGTTTGTGCTTTAAGGCCAATTGACGAATCTCTTCATAGTCAATTTCGCCAGTGTCGATATTTTTTATACCATAGCGAATGAAGTTGTACTCTCTGGCACTACGAGTAACCGGGGCGCCGTGTGTAAGATGTCCGCCGTGAGCCAAATCCATAGCCAGAATAGTGTCGCCAGGCTCGCACCAAGCGTAGTACACCGCCTCATTAGCCTGCGCGCCAGAATGTGGCTGGACGTTGGCGTGGTCGGCTTTGAAAAGTTTTTTAGCGCGATCAATCGCCAACTGCTCGACTTGATCAGTGTTTTCTTGTCCGCCGTAATAACGTCGACCAGGGTAGCCTTCTGAATATTTATTAGTGAAAACACTACCGAGCGCCTGAAGCACGTCTGACGAAACGTAATTCTCGCTAGGAATCAGTTCCAGACCGTCCGTTTGGCGCTTTTTTTCTGCTTTTATAAGTTCTTCAATTTGCTTGTCTCTCATGACTAAACCTCCGTTAATACTTATTATATCATTGCTTATATATATCATTAGTGATATAATTTACGCATGATAAAAGACAAGTATCTTCAAAAAATCGGCAATTTAATCGCTGAAAATCGTCAAAAACAAGGTTTGACACAGACGCAATTAGCTGAGGCGATTGGCACGTCGCAAAGTGCTATTAATCGCATTGAAAACGGGGGTCAGAATATTAGCATTGATATGATTGCTCGAATTAGTGAAGTGCTTAATAACAATATTGTGACTGTAAATCATTCCGGAAAAATGAATTTTAAGGTAACTGGCGGCAAAAAATTGTCTGGTGAGATACAAGTTAAGACTAGTAAAAACGCTGCAGTTGGTCTTCTCTGTGCGAGTTTGTTGAATAAAGGGAAGACGACGCTTAGGAAGGTGGCGCGAATTGAGGAAGTCAACCGAATTATCGAGGTTTTGAATTCGATTGGTGTTAAAACTCGCTGGTTGGACGGTAGCGATCTTGAGATCGTGCCGCCAGCGCGCTTGAAGCTTGAAGATATGGATGTTGCTGCGGCGAAGAGAACTAGGACGGTGATTATGTTCCTTGGCCCGCTACTACATCAATATGACGATTTCAAATTGCCGTTTGCTGGCGGCTGTAATTTAGGCAAGCGCACGGTCGAGCCGCATCTTAGTGGTTTGAGGCATTTTGGAATGAACGTCACGGCGGAAACTGATTATTATCACGCAAAAACTGATGTCAATTCTGGCGATCGAACGATTTTGTTGACGGAGCGCGGCGATACGGTGACGGAAAATATAATTATGGCTGCTGCGTTGTCGCCAAATACCACTATCATCCGCAATGCTAGCCCAAATTACATGGTTCAAGATGTTTGCTTCTTCTTGAAGAAGTTGGGTGTGAAAATTGAGGGAATTGGTACGACAACCTTGAAAATCACGGGTCGTAAACGAATTAGTAAAAATCTGGACTATTATCCGAGCGAAGATCCGATTGAAGCGATGAGTTTTATTGCGGCGGCTGTGGTGACGGATTCGGAAATTACCGTTCGCCGTGCGCCGATTGAATTCTTGGAAATTGAACTGGCAACATTGGCGGAAATGGGTCTTAAATTTGAACTCAGCAAGGAATATTTTGCTAATAACGGGCAAACTCGTTTGGTTGATATTAAATTGCAGCGTTCCAAACTACAGGCAGCCAAGGATAAACTTCACGCCTTGCCGTTTCCTGGAATTAATATGGACAATTTGCCGTTCTTGGGGCTTATCGCGACGGTGGCTGAGGGGCGCACGTTGGTTCACGACTGGAGTTACGAGAACCGAGCAATTTACTTTACAGAGCTGAGCAAGCTGAATGCGCAAATCGAACTGGTTGATCCACACCGTGTTTATATCACCGGTCCAACAAGATGGAAGCCAGCCGACGTTGTTGCTCCGCCGGCACTTCGTCCGTCCGTTGTGATACTTTTGGCAATGCTTGCTGCTCCAGGTGTATCGATTCTGCGCGATGTATATTCGATTAATCGCGGATACGAGGAATTGGCGGCGCGCTTAAATTCGCTAGGTGCTGATATTGAAGTGATTATTGAATAGGAATTCGCTTGATCTGCGGTTCTTTTTTAGGCTGGATTTGCGGTTTTGGAAAAATAAATTTGAGATAATCTTTCATCATTCGGGCGCCAGAAATAATTGGCAAATAGTTGCTTAATTGGTGGCGGATATGCTTTTCTAACAATTGGTCATTTTTCAAAATAGCGGCAGCTTTATGCATGTTGACGTACAGAGATGAAACTTCAGCTTCGTAGTTTCTCCCGGTAACCTCGAGGCAGGCGATTGGCTGGATATCGGCAACTCCGCCGTCACTAGTGGAGATGAGGAGTTTCAAATTGGCGATGTCTTTTTCCCACGACGTGCCGCACGCTTCTAATCCGACAATAGGAATATTTATCGAGGCGTCTGAACCGATTGCTAATGCTCGCCCCAACTCTTCGTCATAATCTTGTATGTAATGAACACGATCCTTGAGGACTGGATCGTTATCAATCAATTTTAATACTTCGAGCAATTTCTGATACATCGTCACGTCGCCTTGGTGAACTTTTCCTGTCAGAATATAATGCGCGTTGTGGTTAATGAGAATTTGGCGCAATGAATCTGGGTTTTCAAACGGCATATAAGGTCGTTTGTAATTGGCGAATCTTCGCTTGAAGTCGAATAATATTGCATTTTCTGGGATTTGTATGGATTTTCCGTACTGGTCTTGGCGACTCAATAGGACTCGATTTAATTCCTTTCGGCCGAGTTTTTTCAAATATCTCAAATCTGCGATACTCAGCGAGTCTAATTTTTCAGAAAAATCATTTGTGGGTAGTCCAAATTTATCGATAATGCCGTGATCGCGATATGTTTGCAACGTTTCAGGTAGCACCCACGTTTCAAGATCTATTCCATTGGTAATGGCTTGAAATTTTACTTTGTCGTTGTTGCGGTCGCGGAAATTTGCTACGCGGGCATGTAGTTTACTTACACCATTCTTCGCTTCAGTAAGTTCAATTGCCAAAAGATTCGGCCTCAATCTGTCATTGCGGAATTGTTCCATTAGCCAGCAACGTACGGCGTTGCTCTTTATATTTGGCAGAACTAATTTTTCAAATTGCGAACGATGAAATTCCGGTTCGGCCGCTTGAAGAAGTGTGTGGTTTGTGTAAAGTGTATGTTTGCGAACGTAAACGATGGCCTCATATAAATTCATTCCGTTAGCGCACAGTTCGTCTAGTCGTGCCAATGCAGCAAAAATTGTTGCGGTCTCATTAAGTTGAATAACAGCCGGCTTAATACCGAGGAGTTTTAATGCTTTATAGCCGCCAAAACCCAGCGCTACTTCTTGGTATAGTCTATGGTCACCAGATCCGTCGCCTTCGTACAATTGCCCAAAGTTCGGTTCTGAAATTGTAACAAATTGCGTTGAACCGAGTGTCTTCTTAAAAATGCTTAAGCTTGCGTCTGGAAAACCGTTCGAACTCACAAAAATTTCGTCAATATATTCAAATCCGTAATCTTGAGGTGAAACGGACTCTGAAAATTCTTCTTGCGCGAGGTCGGTGATTTTCTGGTGTGATTCGCTACGATAAAACGGTGTCACTACTACGAATGGAACTTCCAATTTTTCAGCTACACGTCGCGTATCCGCCGCCAAAACTCCAAGTCCGCCGCCACCTTTAATGCCATTGGACTTATCATAAATTTCCATTGTCCAGTAGACGTATGGTCGGTTTTCAGACAATTGATGCGTTAAACTGCTTCGTTCAATTACATCATAAAATTCGGACGCATCTTCAATGTCGTGCGGCTGGTATTTTGGCTTTTCTGTATAAATATATGGATCCATCGATGCCCTTTATGGATTGAAATTGTCTAACTTGGTGCGGGTGGGGAGAATCGAACTCCCATCTCAAGTTTGGAAAACTTGCATACTAACCGCTGTACTACACCCGCAAGCTTTTACTATTGTAGCAGAAAGATGTTATAATGTGAATACGCCCTGATAGCTCAGTTGGATAGAGCAGAGGACTTCTAAGCCTAAGGTCGTAGGTTCGAATCCTACTCGGGGCGCCATTTCATATAACTAATGGGGGATATATGGATGCGAACAAAAAACCGCAAATGACGCGGGAAATGATGATTAGATTATCTGGCTCCTTAAGAAGATCAGTTGATGGTTTTAAAGCGTATGGAGATACGGGCAGAATGCTGACCGCTAATCGTAGCGTTAATTCGGAGCGCCGATTTATTAAGGGATATGGATCTTCGATATCAGCCAATAATTCTGACAATCGAAGACGATTTGGTGCGGAAATAGGTGTAGCACCTCGGTCGAGAGTCGCTAACAATAATCCTGATGACGCTGGCTTGTCTGGCGGAAATCGACGGGCTAATAGTTTACAGAATAATAATGCTTCGTCGGGCGCGAACAATTCTCGCCAATCTTTCAATGCTAATCGAACTACTTTTCGCGAGCCGCCTTCTCGCGGATATAATCCGTTTGGATAAATAAAAAATCCTCACTTCAATGTGAGGTTATTTTCTTGGAGGGCCAGGAGGGGCTCGAACCCTCGACACCCTGCTTAAGAGGCAGGTGCTCTAACCAGCTGAGCTACTGGCCCACGATTTCATTATACAACAATTAATAAAAATGTCTACCGTTTTATTGAAAATAATTTATTGGTGTGAACAAATTGTCGTAAAACTTGGGGCGAATGATGGGGTTCGAACCCACGGCCTCCGGAGCCACAATCCAGCGCTCTAACCAAACTGAGCTACATCCGCCATGATCCAAGCTTTTCAAATTATAGCACACACTATATCTGTACTCAAGATGGTAAAATTGCTATACTTAATGACAATGAGAGAACTAAATGGCTCAGAACTAGCTGGATTTATCAAGGAGCGCCAGGCGAAACAGGTGCGAGCTTTAAGGCAAGCTTGGCATATTAATCCTCGTTTGGCGATTGTTACTGACGTCGAAAATCCAGTCATTGAAACGTATATGCGTTTGAAGCAGAGGTATGGCGCTGATATTTTGGTTGACGTGGAGATTCATCGAGTCCCTGCGGGCGGTGCTTTGGAGGTGATTCAAGAATTGAACAATCGAGACGACGTTCAAGGAATAATTCTGCAATTGCCGATTAGTAATTCTGATCAGACTGAGGAGTTGCTCGAGAGTATTCGAGAAGATAAAGACGTTGACGGTTTGCGTAAAAAGGCGATTTTTCAGGCAGCTACACCAACGGCTATTAGCTGGCTACTGGCTGGATATGGCGTTGATTTGAAGGGAAAAAAAGTTGCAATTGTCGGGCGAGGTCGTTTGGTTGGCGCCCCTCTTGAGAAGATGTGGCTAAAGTCTGACGTCGATGTGACGGTTTTTGAAAAAGGTGACGATTTATCTCAATTGATAAATTACGATATTATCGTGTCGGCGACTGGAGTTCCGGGGCTGATTAAAAGCCAAATGGTCAAGGCCAAGGCGGTTGTTGTTGACGCGGGAACTGCTTCGGAAAATGGAAAAATTGTTGGCGACGTATCCGAAGAGGCGCGTCAGCGTGATGATGTAATTATTACACCAAAAAAAGGCGGAGTTGGTCCATTAACGGTTTCTGCGCTGTTTGATAATGTAATTACGGCTTGTCTAAAAATTGCGAATCAATCAAAAAACTAGGCAGCTTTTATGGCGGATTTGACCTGTTCGACAACTTGGCGTGGCGTGAGGTTCGCTTTTACGATGTAGCTATGAATTCCTAATTTCTTCAAATCGTGCGGAGCTTCTTCTTCTCCGAGATTAGTGAGGACGATAACGGGAATAGTTTTTCCCCAATCTTTAGACCTAATTCGCTTTAAGGCTTCCGCGCCGTCCATTTCCGGCATTTGTAAATCTAGCAAAATAATGTCTGGCTGGAACTTCTCGACTACTTCTATACCAATTTGTCCGTTGGCAGCCAAGCGAACGTCAAACCCGTCCGATTCGAACTTCATTCGGTACATCTGGCTGATGGTTGGGTCGTCTTCAATGATAGCGATTTTTATCATGCTCTAAGTATATCATATAAACTATGTTATAATTTCTGGCATGGAAAACTTTAGAGGCGAACAGTATATTACGGAAGCAGGTGATTTTCTTAATGGAGTTGATCATGAAGCTAATAAAAAATTAAACAAGGAAATTGAGGATCTTAGACGCGAGGGATGTAAGGTTAAGGCGGGGGAAAAGACCGACTCCGCATACAACAACCCTGACAATATTAAAAATATATATAACTATTTGAAACGGGGCGATGCAGAGTTAAAAGAGATTCGTAAATACTTTATTCATAAAAATCCAGCTACCGCAGCAATTGCGAGTGTCCTAGAAAAGATTCCTTTTGTAAGAGAAAATAAATGGGGTAATGATATAGATTCATATCTGGAGATTTCTCGTGATAAGTTATTGTATGGTAAAGATCAAACTGATTCGAAGCCGTGGCACAATCAGCGAGGTTCCGCACTAACATTTTTGACAATTTCTGAAGCTGAGGGCTTAAGTGTTTTTGGTAAAAATGGCGAAATATTGTCAGAAGGTAAATATCCAACTATGAGTGGTCCGCTGGATAAGTCGGTATTTGATGAGAAGATTAATGGCTTACCGCTGACAGAAGTTATGATTCAAGATAAAATCAACAACGGCGTAGATAAAGCGACGGCTATTGAAGAAGTAGAGAAGAGAATTAGTGAAGTCCGAGAGTTTATCCAGGCACCGGTGACTGAGAAGTTTTCTAACGTCATTCGTCACTGTGCGGATTCGCTTGGTATTCGTGAGCGAGTGGAAACAGTGAATGGTTTATCAATTGATTATTTGAAGAAAGTGGCAGAAAAAGAGAATCGTTCAATTGACGATATGTTGGTGATGAGTTTTGGCTGCGGAACGGGACTGGCGACTTTGAAGATGCTGAAAAAACTTAAGAATGAAACTGGTGAGGCGCCGACGGTTATCCTGCTAGATCAAGATCCGTTGGCTTTGGCAGCGGCGCAAAGCTTGGCGAAGAAATGGAATTTGGAAGATAAGATTGAAATTCATTGCGAGCGATTATTTAGCAAGCTTGGCAAGCCTTTGAGCCTGGAGGGAGTTTTGGGCAACCGTAAGCTGGATATTGCGGAAGATTCTGGCTTACGAGAATATCTGCCAGATGGCGTTTATAAGCAATTGACACGAGAATCATTGAAATTTTTACGAACCGGTGGGCTAATGATCACTGGCAATATGAACGTAAATCGCCCACAAAAAGAATTTTTGCATGGACTAATGGGGTGGGTTCCAAAAGTTAGGATGCGTTCAATTAAAGAAGGCTTTAAGTTGCTCCAAAAATCCGGCATACCAAAAGAATCTATTGAAGCTACAGTTACCGCGAGCGGCGTTTACACAGTTTTTGCGATTGAAACGTAGAATAAAATGCTATAATAAGCATTAGTATGATGATACGAGCATTAGTGCTAGGATTGGTTGCGTTGATGGCGCTAATTTTGGGCGTGCTTGTGCTTAAAAAATCGAAGCATCGTCATGATGCAAAGTATTGGTTTTTTCTGGTTTGTTTATGTTTGGCTGTGTGGTCGGCTGGACTTGAAGTGTTTTCTCTGGCAGACAAGGAAGTAACATTGGACACTGCATCCAGGTGGTTTTATGTAGCTTCGGCTGTTTTTTGTCCTGCGTTGGCTATTTTTACTACAAAGTCATTCCTTCCATCGACAAAATCAACGAAGAGTTTTATCTGCGCGTCTAGTATACTAATAACGATTTTTTCGCTATACATTATTTTGGTGCCTGAATTTATTATTAATACATCAGAAATCGTCACGCCAGTAGATTTTTCTCGAATTCCGATTCATGCAGTCAACTATGTTATTTTTGCAACTTTTTTCTCGGTATTCTTCTTAATTTCTATGTGTTTTGGTTATATAGCGTGGCGCAAATCAGATCCTGTTCGACGCAAGCAAGTCGCAATTTACATGATTGGTTTGTTGATATGTAGCATTCCTGGCTTTGTAGTGGATCTATTTCTTCCGGCGCTTGGTGATTATCGATATATATGGATTGGTCCAATTGCTACGATTATTTTCTTATTCGCAATTATGTATAGCATCGTAAGATACCGATTGATGGACGTAAAAATGGCGGTGGCTCGAAGTGTTTCGTATATGTTGCTATTGATCGCACTAGCTGTCGTTTACGTGATTTCTGCATATGTTATTTCAATTTTGGTCTTCCAGCGCAGCCTAACGGTTGATAGTCACGTAAATCTCATGAACATGATTTTGGCTATGGTTTTGGCGGTCGTATATCAACCAGTGAAGAAAATCTTTGATAAATTTACTGATAGGGTTTTTTACTACGGAGAATATGATGCTGATACGTTTACGCGTGAGATTAGTAAAATATTGACCTATACGGCGGATCTGCAATTGCTAACTCGACGTGTTGGCAATTATATAGCGACTTCTCTTAAGGCGGAAAAAGTGGCGTTTTGTATTCCAGAAAAAGGAATATACGGTCGGGCGGGTCGGCGACGAATATCTGTTGTCGAGGAAGATGTTCACAGGATTATGGATTACTATTATAAGAATTGTAGTTTTCCGGAAGTTATTTTGGCAAATCAAGTAAAAGATCCAGAGCTGAAGAAACTTTTGGATATTCATCGCACGAAAATTGTTATGCCGCTACTGCATCAAAATCAAGAAACGGGAATTCTATTTCTGGGCGATCATAAGAGTTTGGGCTATAGTTCTCGCGATATTGAAATGCTGGAATCGATTGCCGGGGAACTGGCTGTGTCGATTCGAAATTCTTTGTCACTGGAAGAAATTAATGAGTTGAATAAAAGTTTGCAGCGCAAAATTGACGAGGCGACGAAAGAGTTGAGGTTCAGTAATCGACAGCTTCAGCGATTGGACGAGGCGAAGAACGAATTTATTTCTATGGCCTCACATCAGTTAAGGACACCGTTGACTAGTATTAAGGGTTATCTGGATATGATGCTAGAGGGCGATCTAGGGAAGATTACGCCGACGCAGCGTGCAGTTCTTAGAGAGGCGTTTTCTTCGAGTGAGCGTATGGTGAGGCTAATAAACGACTTTCTTAATGTTTCTAGGCTTCAGACTGGTAAATTTAACATTGATAAACAGGAGACAGACGTTGCTCAAATTCTTCGGGATGAAGTTACTTTGCTTAAGGTTGTGGCTGATCAGAGGTCTGTCGAAATGGACCTAAAGATTGATAAAAAAGTTCCATTGATTACGGCTGACTCCGAGAAGATTCGTCAAGTTATGCTGAATATGATTGACAATGCCATTTACTATTCAAATCCACATAAAAAGGTAATAATTTCTCTGAAAAATAGTAATGGCGCGATTGAATTTACGGTGAAAGATTCGGGAATTGGTGTGCCAAAATCGGAGCAGGCAAATTTGTTTGGCAAATTCTTCCGCGGCACAAATGCCAGAAAAAAGCGACCAGACGGCACTGGCGTTGGCTTATTTTTGGCGAGGAAAGTTATCTTGTCGCACGATGGCGAAATGATCTTTGAATCAGAAGAAGGAAAAGGCAGTACCTTTGGATTTAAGCTGCCGGTTCGTTAACGAAACAGGCTCAATATTCCAGAAATAACGATAATTAAAGCAACTACAACAAGTCCCGCCATGCCAATGGTGCGAATGAGCTTTTTTCGATCAAAAAACCATTGAGATAATTTGGAGCGATTCGTTGCTGTAATCCTTGTTACTTTTGGTCGCTGAGATGCCGCGTCCATCCCAGAATATTTTTTATTGCGCTTTTTCTTCTGCTTTGTCATGGAAATATTATACATTAATAGATAACGGCGGAGAAGTAGCTGATTTGCTATAGACAATTCGACGATAATTTGTTATGATATCTGAAGTCGTGGCCTTATCGTCTAACGGTTAGGACACCAGGTTTTCATCCTGGCAATCCGGGTTCGATTCCCGGTAAGGTCACCATTAAAGGATTTATTATCCATCTGGATACGAAACAGCTCGTTTACCTCTGGTAGCGGGCTGTCTTTGTGAGTTCCAAGCTCTATTTCATCGTAAGTTGGAATTTTATTGAAGATGGCAGCGAAAAAGGCGGCTTTTCGCAAGGGGTTACAGAGTTCGGGTAGTAGCTCAGGGTCGATGTTTAGCTCGTACATTGAGCCTGGTGAAATCGACAACCTGCCTGCGTATAATTACTATGCTCGGCTGGCGGCGGTGCGCCGCTGTCTAGGCAGACTTTGCTGCTAGAAACCGAAGGTAATGAGACGGTACGAGATGAAATTGTTAAACATTCACGAAAGAAGTTTGCCAGGAAGTGAGAAGAGATTTCTGAGCGAAAAAGTTCTAGCAGGCCTCTTTCAAGAAAAGCAATCAAAACTAACAAAGCGCCCGAAGAAAAGATCACAGATTGAGGCGGAGCCGATGATAGATGAAAGCTGAGGTTTTAGCTAGGCACAAGCGGTATAGAGTGATACAATAATAGACAAATGAGTATTCCTCTATCAAGCGTGAAAATTCTATGGGCAAAAAGTGGTAGTTGCTGTGCAATGTGTAACAAACCAGTGGTTGAGCGTCAAACTGACACCCTGATTCCTGTAGGAGAAATGGCTCATATTAAGGGACATAAGCCGGGTTCTGCACGCTATGACGACGGCCAGAGTGATATCGAACGTCATTCCTATAATAATCTTATTCTTCTCTGTCCAGCGTGCCACGCTATTATTGATAAGAATGTGGCAAAATACTCTGTTGACTATCTTCATGAAATCAAATCTTTGCACGAGGAACGCATTGAGCGAGCCATAAAGAGAAGCTTACCGACAATCACATTTAGAGAACTCGAGGAAACTCTTCGGCACATCATAGATAACCCTCCTTTGAAATACGATAGCGAAGACTTTAGACTGATACCTATAAAGGATAAAGTGCACAAAAATAGTCTAAGTCTGCAGACAGAGCAAATGTTAAAAATGGGCATGGCTTCTGTATCGCTGATTGATGATTTTTTAAACAAAAACGCTAGCGAAGACTATCCAGAAAAATTAAGGATATTTTTTGTACAAAAGTATAAAAATTTAAGAAGAGACACTGATAACGGGGATGCTATATTTTACTCTCTAGTGCAAGCAGCCTCTAGCGACAGTAGCGACCCTCGTCATATGGCTGCAGCTTACGGAATAGTGGCCTACTATTTTCAGCTGTGTGAGGTGTTTGAAAAATGATAATACTTCCAGATAAAACTATTCGCGTGGGGTTTTCGGTCGTTGGAGTTGGCGCAATACTTCTTCAAAACATAGATTCAGTTGAGACAGTGAGTTCGTTATGGAGCAAAGTGAAGGTATATGAAGAAATAGGTACGTTTGAGAAGTTTATTGCAGCTCTGGTGTTACTGTACTCCTCCGGAGCTATACTGTATAATAATGGAGTAATCGAAAAAAATAAAAAACATGAAATTAGTTAAATTAAGCGCAAACAAAAGCAGTTTTAAAACCATACAATTTCGTAGAGGTTTTAATATAATCATAGCCGACCGCGATCAGGATTCCAGCGATAAGCATTCTACTAATGGCTTGGGTAAAACACTATTACTTGAAATTATAAGCTATTGTCTCGGAGGCAGTCCATCAGAAACTCTCAAAAAAGAGGAGATGCGAGACTGGATATTCAATTTAACTATCGAGATAGATGGAGAAGAAATTGTCCTCAAACGGGCAGTAAAGGATCGTAAGAAATATGTAGAGGCGCTAGGAATTGAAGACATCAACGTAGATGAAGTTTGTTTAACTCTAGGAGAGAAGTTATTTGGCCTTAGTGTGCGCGAGGTAAAAGACAAAAGCAATCACCCTACGTATCGCACATTAGCATCGTACTTCATGAGGACTTATGACGGCGCATTTTCTAATCCTTTCTTATGCTTTGCTGGGCAGAACGTGCTATCTAGAAATAACAATGCTGCTTTTCTAATAGGGCTAAACTGGCGACTATCTGTCAAATTCTCGCAACTTAAATCTGAATTTAATAAATTAGATAGTGCAAACAAAGCTATTGAAACGGGTGCTTTTGATGTGTTTGGAGGTACGGTTGGCGATTTGAACTCAGAGAAAATAGACGTTGAGTTGCAACTTGCGGAGAAGATGAAAAGACTAGAAAATTTTCAAGTTCACGAAGACTATAGAGATATACAGGCTAAAGCAGACACTTTAACTAAAGAAATCCACGATATTATCAATGAAATCACTATAAACTCTCAAATAGTAGAGAGATACAAAGACAGTTTAAAAAATGAAAACGGTGATGATATAAGAATAGAACAAATATACGAAGCGGCAGGCGCTGTCTTCGAAAAGTCCTCTCTACGTACACTTGATGAGGTAATCAACTTCCATAGGGACGTGGTGCTTAATAGAAAAAATTATCTAGAAAGCGAGATTGAGCTATATGTAACAAAAAACAGAGCTTTGGATAACAAAATGGAGAAACTCTCAAACGAGAGAGCTGGCTACATGAATATACTAAAAACACATGGAGCTCTTGATGAGTATACAAAGCTTCAAGATGAGGTCAATAAAAGTAAGGCTAAGATAGCGGACATAGAGAGCAGAATTTCTCGACTCACGGAGATTAAGTCAAGGATTGATGATATAAGGATAGAGATTAGCGGTATTATATCAAAAATGCGGCAGGAATATAGCGGAGACCAGCCGCTAATATCAACAGCTATACGTTTATTTAATTCAAACTCTCGATTTTTGTACGAACAGCCCGGGACACTCTCTATCGATGTAGATAAAGAAGGCTATAAGTTTAAAATTGATATTAAAAAAGCTGGCAGCGACGGCGTTAGTAGTATGAAGGTGTTCTGCTACGATCTTATGCTAGCTGAATATTGGTCTACTATACGTCATAGAGAATTTCCCTTATTCCACGATTCAAAAATATTTGCAGACGTAGATCCTAGACAGGTAGCAAAAGCTCTAGAAATTTCTAGTAGCAAAGCCGAGTCGTTAGACTTTCAGTATATTTGCTCCATGAATTCTGGGTATATGCCGTATGACTCTCTACCGGAAGAATTTACCGATAATCTCAGCAAATATATTATCGCAAGGTTTAACGACAAAGACGAGCGCGGCACATTACTGGGTGTAACTTTTTAGCACCGCCGCGTTGAAGTCTGTTAAGAGACACTATCCTGTTTCTTGTACTTCTTCAAAAGCCTCTCAAGATCAATCCCCTCAGTCTTGCTTGCAACATGTGCAAAACGCTGCATGAATTTCAGAAATCCGACCGCGTATTAGCGATTGGCATTGTCTGGGTCGTGAAACTCCAGGCGGTGGATCGTTTTCTGAATCGTTTCTTCGTCTTCGTACAGATGAAAATCCTTGATTGTATACTCGTTGTTCATGATTATTTCACCTCCATAAATTTATTTAAGCCGATAAAATCTATCGACATCTCCGCCTCCAGCGCCGATGTCGTCCTTCTCATTATCTTACAACTGTTGCGATACGGAAAAATATTTAGACTGCCTTCGTAAATAATTTCTTTGTCGATGACGGCTAATTTGCGGTGATGTTTGACTGTAAAAAGCACTTCGACGCCTACTGATTGTAGTAAACTCAGAGATTTTTGGACTTGTAGTTTGTATATTTCGTCGTGTTCTTCAAGTGGTTTGGTGTTAAGTAATATTACCACGCCACGCTTTTTGAGCCGGTGGAGTATTGGAGTGAATTTTTTAACTCGGGCGACTCTAAGGAGCGGGCTTTCGATGATAATGCTTTTGCGGGTTTTTCGTAAGTCACACATAAACTGGTTGTCAAAAGTATTTTGGTCGTAGAGTTTTGAATCTAGTTTTTGCAAATTAAACATCACGCTCCTCCAAATCCAGCAAATGTACCTCGCCATTTTTAATAACCATACCAAGCTCCTTGAAGCGATTTCGCAGTACAAACAAATCGCGAAAAAGAAGTTCCACATTTATATTGGTTAGCTCACCATAAAGAATGTTTGGAATAGCTCGCTTATTTTGTGGCGAGTTTTTTCATTGTTGCTTTGTAGTTTCTTTGGCAACGGACTCATCGTCAGTCCGAGACATCATTTCAGAATAGGCTTCAAGTATATCGCTCTCCTTATATTTCGGTTTATGTGAGCGCTCGATTGCATACCAGATTGTTATGGGTATCAGCAGGACGGTGTTTATGCAATATATCGTAATTGCAGCTTCTATGGACCCAACGATATTTACAAATGCTCCCGTATAGAATAAAAAGAAAATAATTACAGTGGTTGACCCGAAAATAAAGAACAAAATTTTTGAGATAATGTATTTATCTATTTCTGGCATAATATTTTATATTCTAGCATTAAGGGGAGGTGGAGGCTAGTTTATGTGGCTATGTTGACCGTACGAATAGCTATCGGCTATAATAACGCTAATGGTAATTTTATATGGAATGTAATAATACGGATATTCTAGTCGCGCAGGCTGATAATATTACGAACCTTGATTTCAGACCGATCGCCATCAAGGCTACGAATGTAATCAAGAAGTATAAAGTTGGCAAGCAAATAATTAGAGCTATCGATGATGTTTCAGTAGACATTCACGAAGGTGAATTTGTGGCTCTTGTTGGTCCAAGCGGCAGTGGTAAAAGCACTTTACTGCATTTACTTGGTGGACTAGATAAGCCTACGTCTGGTGAGATTGTTGTAGGAGGGAAAAACGTTTCCAGTGTGAATGATCGTCAACTATCTAAGTTTCGCAACCAGACAATTGGATTTGTTTTCCAATCGTTTTATCTGCAGCCTTTTTTGACGTTGCGCCGTAATATTGAAGTCGCTTCAATGCCTCAGCGCATGAGGCGGGCGGAGCGCAAGCTACGTATTGAATCATTAGCTCGACAAGTTAATTAAGGAGGATGACCTCTCCAATCCCGAACTCTCCGCTCTCAAAAGCTCTTCTAATCCTCTCCGCTCCTGGAAACTTATAGCCCAGTCCCCGTCTAGTGTCAGTTAGTATAGAAATAAATTATAGAATTATCAGTCCGTTGCATCGTGCTTATTCTTAAGGTAAAATGATAAATAACTAAGCAATAGGGGCTATATTGTATGGCGAATAGTAAGAGCAAAAGAGCGAGCAAATCGCATGTAAATAATAAAAAAATCTGGCAAGCTATCTTGATTATTCTGTCGTCAATAGTTGTGGTAATGACTGTAGTGTACATTGTAGGTGGAATTATAATAGATAGAGAAATTAATAAACGTTCGGTTGGCGATAAGACTGAGCAAGCTAACATGACTAGCTATCTAAAAAACAAATATGACCAAGATTTTGAAGTAGAAAAACCTAGTTGTAATGGCGGTGCTTTTGGTATTTCTTGTGTATGGTCTGCTGATGCTTATCCTAAATCAGATAAAAGCATAAAGGTGTATATTTCTCGGGTGGATAACCAGACGAAGTACAGCGACGACTATGTTGTAAGAACTTGGCAAAAAGAACAAACTGCCAAAATTCAACCCAAAGTCAGAGAAATATTTAAAGACATGCCCGTTGATGTAAAAGTTAGACTAGGCGTAATAGATCCAGACGTAGAGCGTACCTTCACTCTGAAAAAGCCAACTTTTGAGGAGGTGTTTTTGGAGGGTGATAAAGATAAATATGGATTAACTGTATATTCGATTGCTATAAGATATAGAGAAGGCCGGGAGATGTCAAAAAATGACATAGCTAGTAGATTATTTGAATTGGTGAAATATATAAAACTTCAAGGTATTTCTCGGGTATCATCTAGTGTTCTAGATATCAGCGAAAAAGATAGAAGGGGTGTTTCTTGTGGCGTAGACGAAAACATATCATTAGAAAGCATAAAAAAGTGCCTGGATAATATATCTGCATTACCAAAGGAGGATCTTATATGGTAAACACTAAAGACTATCTAAATCTATCAGCCTTGGCGTATGTTGATTTTGAGAGTGTAGATAAAGGAAAAACGATAGGTAGTCTTGTCGACGGTGTTGAGAATGGTACTATGTCGCGTAAAGATTTCAATATCAATAGTCCTGAATTCTCTGCCCTCCAAAATTCTTCTAATCCACTTCGCTCCTGGAAACTTATAGCCCAATCCCCGTCTAGCGTCAGTGAAGTAAAAGTTGTGAATTATCGCGGGTATAAACGAGAGGAAGTTGTTACTCGCTCTATCCCCTTTTCTTGCACTGCTTTTCAAAACCCCGAAACGGGTGAGATAGTGTTTGCCTTTCGTGGCACTAATAATATAAAAGATTGGGGTACGGACATACAAATAGCGTCTTTCGTTCCACAGGTATTTATTCGCCAATTTCAACAAGCAAAAGACTTTGTGTTTAACACTTTAAATGAACACGGTCCAGTATGTTACGAGACTAAAGATGCTATGTTCAAGGCTCTCAACCAGAATAGTAATGTTAGCTTTACTGGACACTCGCTAGGTGGCGGGTTGGCTCAGTATATGACATACGTAACTTCTGATATGGAAAGTGGTGATACAGGGGTAAAGTCAGTAACCTTTAATGGCGTTGGTATAGGTCAGAACACTTGGGATATTGAAATATGGGATAATGGATATAAGTATAATTCAACGAATCATATTAATTCTGGAGATATTACCGGTAATTACGGCATGAGGCTAGGCAGGCAAGTTTATCACGTCGATGCATTGAGTGGAGTGCGAGCTCAATCGGTGAACGTCAAGGCGTTAACAACTATGCTGATGTATAAGGTCTATAGCCTTACGGGCAAGAATCGCAATGTCGATTACCTTGCTAAAATAGAGAACATTCAAAAGGGCTTAAAAGACGGAGATGAATATAGGAGTACTATGCTGGCATACGCAGGGTTCTTTGGCGGCGGAGGCGGCTCAGGTGTTGCAAGGTATCATATGCTTGACACTCTAATAGACAGGACAACGGGTGATGTAACAGATACCGTAGAGGAGAATGTAGCCGGCTTAGCTAAGCTCGACAAGGACAAGATCGAGAAGCTTCTTGGAGCTATCAAAGTTATTGAAGTAGCTAAAATAGAAGGTAATTATAAGGAATCATTACTGACCAATAAATTGCCTTTCTACAAATGGAAAGAACATAGGTCTGGTAGATATGAAGGGATGCTCGGTAATCCTCCAGCAAAAGAGAACGGTAAATTTAGGCACAGCTATACAGATGCTCAAATTGGCTATGCGAACTACGTGCTGAAAGAGTTTGAAAGGATGTTCTCGGGTGGAGAGTATAAAGATATTGAGGTTATTTTTCAGAAAGCCCAAGCCGAGCAAAACCGTCGTATTGATCCGCTGGTGTTTGATTTGGATGGCGACGGAATAACGACAGTTTCACTTGAGGAGTCAAACGCTTTCTTTGATTTGGATAATAATGGCTTCGCTGAAAAAACCTCGTGGGTTGGTGCCAAAGAAGGTTTGCTGGCGTACGATAAAAACGGCGACGGGATAATTAATGGCGGCAATGAGTTGTTTGGCGACCGTACGTTAATGAAAGATAGCAAAACGTTGGCATCAAGCGGTTTTACGGCATTGGCAGAGTATGACAATAACAAGGACGGCAAGATTGATAGCAATGATGCGATATATACACTGCTGCGGATTTGGCAAGATTCTGACGGCGACGGTATTGCTTCCGCTGGCGAATTAAAACAGTTGGTTGATTTGGGGATTGTGTCTATTGGCTTGTCGTATAACAACACTGGCGTGACCGACGGCGCTAATAACATCCAAGTGCGAACAGGAACGTTTACTTTGGCGGATGGCAGCACTCGGATGACTGGAGAATATCTGCTGAATCGTAATCCGGTGTATTCGGTGGATTCGTCACAGGTAGAGATTTCCGATGATGTTGCGCTGCTTCCAAATGTACAAGGAGCGGGCAATGTCGGTTCATTACATAAGGCGATAATGCAGGATGAGTCCGGTTCTTTACGCAGTTTGATCAATCAGTTTATTGCAGAAAAAGATGTTGCAAAACGCGAGGCGTTAGCTGAGGATATTTTGGCGCGTTGGGCGGGAGTGGATTCCGTTGATCCGAAAAGCCGCGGCGATACGTTTGATGCCCGAAAATTGGCTGTATTGGAGAAATTTTTTGGTGTAGAATTTCAAGGGTCGCCAAATGCCAACTCGGCACCCTTGCTAAAATCTTCGTATACTAAATTGTTTGAGGTTGTGTATGTATCATTGATTTCTCAGGCACAGTTGAAAGATATAGTGAATAGCGTGGCTGATGACAATGATGAGGTTTCATTCGAGAAAGCTAAGCAGATAATAGATGATGCTATCTCTCGAGACTCTGTTGCTGGCGTTGGTTTGCTGAGTGAGTTTGTGCGGGCAATGAAATATTACGGACTGAAGAGCAGTGAAGAGTTTATTGTTTTGAGAAGTTATTATGTTGGTAAATCGGCGGAATATGGTCGTATCATCGACTTTGCTGGTGAACGGGTTTTACGCGGAACGGCTAGTGGAGATTCTCTCAGCGTGGGCAGTCAGTATACTTTAATAGATGGCGACTCCGGCAGCGACACTCTCCGTGGCGAATCTGGTAACGACACTCTCATTGGTGGCACTGGCGATGACGCACTCTATGGTGGTAAGGGCGACGACCTCTACATCTTCAACAAGGGAGATGGAGTAGACTATATTGAAGAGACCGATGGCGTGGATACCCTTCAATTTGGTGAAGGTATTAGCCCAGAAGATATCCTCGTAAAACGCGCTGTAGCTGGCAGCGGCTACACTGCTAACTACAATCTTGAACTTTCCATTAAGGGAACCAACGACAAGGTAACTATTGCAAGGCAATTAGGTTACAGCGATGGAAACGTGTTTGGTGTAAGTCAAAAAGATGCGTCAGGACAAGCAGTAGAAAGAATTGCCTTTGCTGATGGCACCATATGGGCACAGGATACCATCTACCAGATGTTACATAACCGTACTGGCAGTGATGGAGGTGACACACTTGTTGCTTACGACGATGGCGCTGTTGAATACCACGGCCTTGATGGCAATGACACCTTACGCGGTGGCATTGCTGACGACCTTCTTTATGGCGACTCTGGCGACGACTGGCTCCGTGGCGAATCTGGTAACGACACTCTCATTGGTGGCACTGGCGATGACGCACTCTATGGTGGTAAGGGCGACGACCTCTACATCTTCAACAAGGGAGATGGAGTAGACTATATTGAAGAGACCGATGGCGTGGATACCCTTCAATTTGGTGAAGGTATTAGCCCAGAAGATATCCTCGTAAAACGCGCTGTAGCTGGCAGCGGCTACACTGCTAACTACAATCTTGAACTTTCCATTAAGGGAACCAACGACAAGGTAACTATTGCAAGGCAATTAGGTTAC
>NZ_JAJQJW010000001.1 GCF_022828255.1 Candidatus Nanosynbacter sp. TM7-075
ACTTTCCATTAAGGGAACCAACGACAAGGTAACTATTGCAAGGCAATTAGGTTACGGCGATAGCGCAGGTCAAAAAGATGCGCCAGGACAAGCAGTAGAAAGAATTGCCTTTGCTGATGGCACCATATGGGCACAGGATACCATCTACCAGATGTTACATAACCGTACTGGCAGTGATGGAGGTGACACACTTGTTGCTTACGACGATGGCGCTGTTGAATACCACGGCCTTGATGGCAATGACACCTTACGCGGTGGCATTGCTGACGACCTTCTTTATGGCGACTCTGGCGACGACTGGCTCCGTGGCGAATCTGGTAACGACACTCTCATTGGTGGCACTGGCGATGACGCACTCTATGGTGGTAAGGGCGACGACCTCTACATCTTCAACAAGGGAGATGGAGTAGACAGGATTTATGATATGAACGGTCTTGCTGATGAAGTTCGATTGAAGCATAAGTTACAGGATGTTATTTTTGAGCGGCGCAGTGACGATTTAGTGGTATATATGCCGGGATCTCTAGATTCAGTGGTAATTGACTCATGGTATCGAGGAGATAATTATAAGATTGAAACGTTTACATCTGAAGATGGTAAATTTATCACACATACACAGATCGAGAGTTTGATTCAAGCAATGTCTACTTTCCAGAAGGATACGGGAATGACTTGGCAGCAGGCATTGTCTAGTCAGTCGTCTCAAGTAGAATCTATAGTTACGCAATACTGGACAGCTCCAACCGCTTAAGCTTTGGTCTTTGTAAAATTTCTGCTACACTTTTGATAAAATCTGGTGGGCTTGGATTGCATATATGTCGGAGAAGTCACAAAAATCAAACTCAATAGACCCAGGCTTGTACTGCTTTATCACGATTGCGCAATTTCATGGTATTGCAGCTGACCCTGAGCAGCTGAAGCACGCCCTGGCATTGGAGGAGGGTATTGTGAATGAGGTTGATATGCTTCGTGTCGCCCGAACTCTGAAGTTAAAAGCTAAAATATCTACGGTGAAATATAAGCAGCTGGAAAAATTACCAATGCCAGTGATTGTTGGTATGAAGAAAGATAAGTTTGCTGTTTTGGCGCGCATTGACAATGGTAAACTACTTATACTTATGCCTGACGGTTCGTCACCTCAAATTGTCGAAAGAGCGGCGTTTGAGAAAGAATGGACTGGTCGAGTATTGTTATTTGCGCAACGATTTTGGAAGGATGTCGAGCGTAAGTTTGATATCAAATGGTTTATTCCGACGATCATAAAATACAGGAGGCCGTTATTAGAAGTACTGCTGGCGGCGTTTATTTTACAGATTATAGGGTTACTTGCACCGATTCTCACGCAAGTTGTGATTGATAAGGCGTTAGCACACCATAGCGTATCGACACTAGACGTGATTGTATTTGGGCTGATTGTTGTTGCGTTATTTGAGATGATGCTTGGCATTGCGCGAAGTTATATTTTTACTCACACCACGAGTCGAATTGATGTGATTTTAAGTTCACGGCTGTTTCGTCATCTATTTGCATTGCCGCTACGATACTTTGAGACTCGGCGCGTTGGCGACACGACTGCTCGGGTCATGGAGCTAGAAAAAGTCCGCTCTTTTCTGACAGGTGCGCCAATGACAACGGTTATTGATCTGTGCTTTATATTTGTATATATCGTCATAATGATATGGTATAGTACGACGTTGACCTGGGTTGTTCTAGCTAGCTTGCCAGTGTTCGTAATACTATCTGCTATTGTGACGCCTCTATTTAGATATCGGTTGGACGAGCGATTTAATACTGGCGCCGAAGCGCAATCATATCTGGTGGAGTCAATCAATGGAGCCCAAACCATTAAGTCTTTTGCGCTAGAGCCGGAACTGCAAAAGAAGTGGGAGGGGCGACTTGCTAGCTATGTTCGAGCTGGTTATAAGACATCAATTTTATCAAATAATGCCGGTATAATCGGTCAGTTTATTCAGAAGATTTCTGATATTGCTATTTTATGGTTTGGTGCGCATATGGTAATGTCTGGCAGCTTGACTATCGGTGCTCTTATTGCGTTTCGGATGCTGTCGGGTCGAGTGAGCGGGCCAGTGCTGCGGCTGGTGCAATCTTGGCAGGATTTTCAGCAAGCAGGAGTGTCAATTAAGCGATTGGGGGATATTTTTAATAACAAAACTGAACCAACTCTTGATCCGGCTAAATCTCGATTACCAAGCATAAAAGGCGACATTCGTTTTGATAAGGTCTATTTTCGATATACGCTAGATGGGCCAGAAGTGATTCGTAATGTGTCGTTTGGTATTCATCCGGGGACGGTTGTGGGCGTAGTTGGGCGAAGCGGATCTGGAAAGAGTACAATATCAAAACTATTGCAAAGATTGTATATTCCAGAATCAGGAAAAATTCTCATTGACGGGGTTGATATTGCGACAACTGATCCATCTTGGCTGAGGAGGCAAATTGGTGTTGTTCTACAGGAGAATTTTCTGTTTAATGCTAGCGTTCGTGAAAACATTTGTATACACAAGCCTTCGGCGAGCATGGAAGAAATTGTTCGTGTTGCAAAAATTGCGGGAGCACATGATTTTATATTAGAGCTACCAGAAGGTTATGATACGCAAGTTGGTGAGCGTGGTGAGGGCTTGTCTGGCGGGCAAAAACAGCGCATAGCAATCGCAAGAGCACTACTCCATGATCCAAAGATATTGATTTTTGATGAGGCAACTTCCGCGCTTGATTATGAATCAGAAAATGTCATTCAGAAAAACTTGAAACAAATTGTTGCCGGACGGACTGTTATTATAATCGCACATCGGCTATCAACATTGAAATCGGTTGATAAAATTATGGCAATTGACAAAGGGCAATTAGTGGAGTACGGAACACCTCGGGTGTTGCTAAAAAAGAATGGCTTGTATGCTTATTTGCATAATCAGCAAATGGGAGGTGAAGATGTCTAAGTTGTCAGCGTATTGGCAATATCGAGATCGGCGCTTGCAATATGAATTTTTGCCAGCCGCTCAAGAGATTATTGAAACACCAACCTCTCCGCTCGGACATATTGTTATTTGGATGACAGTTTTATTATTGATGACTGCTGGAGCTTGGTTGTATTTTGGAAAGTTGGACGTGGTTGTTTCAGGTCAAGGGAAATTAGCATCGGAAAGCGGTACAAAAATTTTACAATCGTCAGCGTCGGGAATAGTTGTTGATATAAGAGTGCGTGAAGGTCAGCGCATTAAAAAAGGTGATATTGTGGTTGAGTTAGATAAAAAAGTCGCCCAGCAGAATGTTGAATCGGTGGAGAAGACTTTAGCTATTGCTAAAATTGAGAGATCTATCGCAAAAGGAGTCTCGTCTTCAATTGTCATGGATGATATCAATAAGTCAGGTTTAACAGAGGAGACGAAGCAAAGTTTGATTGAAAAAATGCATGCGCAAAATGATATATTGGAATCCAGGAAGCTTCTCTCCTCAACAAATTTAACAAATCTTCAGAAGCAACTTTCCCAATTGGATAGTGTAGGCAAGGATCTTAATGATATGTTGACTAAGGATAAAGCTAAAGAGCAGCAGATCAATAAACTAATGGAGCATGGAACACCATTACAGCAAATACAGCTTCGTAGTGATCTTAATTCTGTAAGACAGAATATTGCTTCTCTTGAATCGTCGTTATCTTCACAAAAGCAGCAGATGACCCAGGTGGAGTCTACAATAGACAATGCGAAAAATCAAGCCGCAGTGAGCTTAAATGAACTTCGGGTGAGTAATGCGGCTACTGCAATCTCTCAGGATAATAAAATTATTGAACTTGAAAATTCTCTGACAAGAGCAAGGGTGGCATTAGAACAGACAACAATTGTGGCGCCAGTTGACGGCACAGTATTGTCGTTAAAGACAAATACCATTGGTGGCGTGGTGTCGGCGACTCAAATAATTGCCGAGATTACGCCGCTTGAAGAGTCGCTTGTTGTGGAGGCGTCGCTACAAAGTAGGGATATTGGTTTTGTAAATGTTGGCCAACGAGTTGTTGTGAAAGTGGATGCATATTCGTTCCAGCGATATGGTTATTTGAGTGGGACGGTTCAATCAATTAGCCCAGATGCGATAGTTAACGATAAATTGGGGCTAATATATCGGATTAAGGTTAAGCTTGATAGTCTAAAAACCTCGAAAAATATTGAGCTGAAAATAATTCCAGGCATGAATTCTGTTGTGGAAATAACAACTGGAAATCGACGAGCCATTGAGTTTTTGCTTGATCCACTGATCTCGCATGTTGATGGTAGTTTGGAAGTTCGCTAGTTGCTGTAATTATCAAAATATCTTATTGCCATTTCGCGTAGTAGTATATAAAGTTTTTCGAGTTGGCCATCAATACGAACGAATTTAGTTTTTGGATCTTTTTCACCAATCTCTATCTGGGACACAGTGCTAGTAAGAATACTTAAGAGAAATTCAACGTCATAACCTTCGCTATGCACAACTTGTTGTCGAGCTTTCTGTATTACTTTTAGCATTGTCTTATGATTTTCTATGCTTATTCCTAATTTTTCTAAGGCGATATTGAGAGACTGGTTGAAAGTTGGGCGAGTTAAAAGATGGTAGACTATGTTGGTTGGCTTATTGTAGAATTTTTTAACATTATCGTTAATATCACCGCTGAGCTGAATTAACTGAATAGCTTTTTCAATACTTTTAACTGTTTCATTTTTTGATTTTCTATGCTGCTTTTTAAGTTCGTTTTCTGCGATTCCTTCTGCAAAACTTTGAAGGGCAAAAATCAGATTTGCAATATTCATATGAAATACATTTGAATTTGTATGAAAACGGTAATCGATAATTCGCGTGAAAGCTAGCCCAATTTTACTATAAGACCCAAGAGTTTTTTGGCGGTTTGGGTTGATGAAAAAATGGGTCATTTTTATAAGAGTTAATGGTTTCATGGAGTCTTGTAGACTTATTGAGGGACGATATTTGGTTGGAGATATAGACTCTAAGTAGGGATTTGCGAGATGTAATATTGCAATTCCGCGCAAATCCACTGATTGGATAAAGCAATGCGTATTGTCGAAGTAGCTAATCCAATATAATTGAAACGCGAGAAGTATCTTACCGATATCAGTTATCTGGAAAGACCCTTTTGTGTGAGAAAAGGCGTAATTGAGGTAGGTCTGAAGGCGAGATTTGTCTGTGCTGATCGTCAATTTATTTGTGCGGAGGATCGAATGGGTTGATGATATGGTGAGATTAATATTTTTATAGGTAGCGTAACATATTCTAGAAGTGGCCGCCCTTTTAGTAATTGTACTGGTAATATTTTTCATGTCTACATTGGTGATTACGGTATCAGGTGCATGTTCTGCGTTAATGAGAATATTTATTGTAGTTGATTTTCGAAGAATTGATTCTATGCCAGCGTTGACTGGCCATTTTAGGTAGGCGCGAACATCATAAGCGGGGGTGTAAACAGAGTTTTCGCTAAGCTGTTTGCGGTAAAATGCAAAAGGCGTTACGTATTGTGAGCGAGTTTTTATGACGATAAATAACTTATTGTATGTGCCTGGGGCTGTTGTCGAAAGTTCTGCCTTAAGATGGTAATTGGCAGGGTCAAACTGACCAAATCCTTTAGCAACAATTTGCCTACCTACCACATCAAAATAATAGGCTTCACCAATTAAAATTTTGTCTTGAGGGTTTTGCAAGCTTATTTCCTGCTAATGATTATTGTCATATTATATTATATCAAGCATTTTTCATCACTGTTATTTCGTGGTATAATTTTAAAAATGAGTGATAATATATTTAAACGAACAAAAATATTAGCAACAATTGGGCCAGCAACGTTCAGCCAAGAAAAGGTTTACCAATTGTTGGAGGCCGGTGTTAATGGCATCCGTATGAACTTTAGCCACGGCGCTAATGAGGAGAGAATTGAGCAGATCGATTGGGTGCGCACAGCTAGTAAACAGCTGGGCAAGCCTGTCGCAATTCTACAAGATTTGCAAGGTCCGAAGATTCGCCTGGGCGTTTTGAAAGATAATATGCTGAATGTTAAGGTCGGCGATATGCTGGTCTTGGACTCAGAAATTAATGAGCATGACGGCAGCTTCAATTTGCCAGTGCAGTACAATTTGGCGGAGAAGATGAAAGTCGGCGAGCCACTTTACATGTTTGACGGCAAGATCAGGACGGTTGTGCGAGAAATTGTTAGCTCAACTGCAATTCGCGTAGAAGTTCAGAACGACGGTTTTTTGATGAGCCGCAAGGGTTTGAATTTGCCAGACACAGATTTTGGTGGCGACATTCTTACTCAGAAAGATATTAACGATTTGGAATGGGGCGCAAACCAAGATTTTGATTACGTTGCATTGAGCTTTATCCAAAAAGCTGATGACATTATTGATTTGCGTCGTCGATTGACAGACCTGGGTTCGACGGCCAATATTATTGCCAAGATTGAGACTAAGTCTGCTGTTGATCCAGAGAATTTGGAGGAAATCGTTAAGGCTAGTGACGGTATTATGGTTGCTCGCGGTGACTTGGCAGTGGAAGCTGGTGCGGAAATTGTCCCAGTTGTACAGCGCCGAATTATTGCCTTGTGTCGTAAATATTGCAAGTTAGTAATCGTTGCAACACAAATGATGGGTAGTATGGTTGATAATCCAGAGCCAAGTCGCGCTGAAGTAAGCGACGTTGCCAATGCTGTAATCCAAGGCGCTGACGTAGTTATGCTGTCTGATGAAACTGCCAATGGTAAATATCCTGTTGAAACCGTTCGCGCGATGCGCAAGACCATTATCTACACTCAAGAACACAGTGAAGTAATGTTGGTAGAAAAGGCTGAAATGCGTGAAAAAACTGACGCGATTTTAAGCTACACAGCAGCTCAATTGGCGAGGAGGATTAAGGCTCGAGCTATTATTGCGGAAACGCACACTGGCGCTACTGCAATTAATGTTGCCGCATATCGTCCGAACCTACCAATTGTTTGTGTAACCGAAGACGTGAAGACCGCGCAAAAGTTGGCGCTAAGGTACGCTTCTCGTCCATATGTTCGACCAAACGACTCAAATGCAGCAACTAAGCTAGCTGACGAGCTGAAACAAGAAGGTTATTTCGGCGCAGATCCAGTTACGGTTGTGCTTGTTAGTGGCCATAATCCAGAGCCAGGTAAAACTGACAATATCCAAGTCAAGACGTTGTCATAAGGAGAATTTGGGTGGGCAGAAAATTTCCGAAGCAAACAATTCGCGATGTTGATCTACGTGGAAAAACTATTCTTCTGCGAGCAGATTATAATGTGCCACTAACAAAGCGTGGTCAGATTTCTGATGATCTAAGAATTCGCGCTTCGCTGCCCACACTCCGATATTTGTTGGAGCAGAATTGTAAGATTGTTATCATGTCTCATCTGGGGCGACCAAAAGATAAGGATCTTAAGTTTAGCTTGAAAGTTGTCGCAGATCACCTATCCAAGTTGCTGAGCCGTCCGGTAGAATTGCTGGATGATTGCGTGGGTGAAGCCGTTCATCAAGCCGTTCGCCGCGCGCCACGAGGCAGTATTCTTATGTTGGAGAATTTACGCTTTTATGACGAGGAGGAGGCCGACGATTTAACATTTGCCAAGTCAATTCAGCGCGCTGTCCGAGCAGATTATTTTGTACAGGACGGATTTGCGGTCGCGCATAGGGCACACGCCAGCACTCATGCGATTACGTTGTGTGTTCCAGGGCTAGCGGGATTACTATTAGAAAAAGAATATGTAACTATCACTGAGGCGATGAATAATCCAAAACGTCCGTTGGTTGCGGTTATTGGCGGCGCGAAAGTTAGCGATAAAATATTACTGATTAAGCGTCTGATTAAAAAGGCAGATCGGATTTTAATTGGCGGCGCTATGTCAAACACGTTTTTACATTGTCGTGGGTTTAATGTCGGCAAGAGTGTGTTTGAGCCAGGAATGGAAAAGGTTGTCGCGGAAATTTATGATTTGGCGGCGGCTAAGGTCGGCGCAGAGAATGTTGACGATTTTTTGGTATTGCCGATTGACGTGGCGGTTGCGCCAGAGATTTCTAAAGATTTTCCTCGTCAAGAAGTTAATATTGATAAAATAAGAAACTCAGATATGGCGCTGGATATCGGAAGTCAGACAATTGAGAAATTCACGAAAATACTGGCCGGCGCGAAGACGGTTATTTGGAACGGTCCGCTGGGCTATGCTGAAATTGATAATTTTGCAATCGGTTCAGCGCGAGTGGCGCTAGCTATTGCCCAGAATAAAGGAGTAGTTTCAATAGTCGGTGGCGGAGATACGGCTGATTTTATATTGAAATGGGACGGGCATGACGGCGCCAATTTTACCCATGTTTCCACTGGTGGCGGAGCTAGTATGGCTTTGATGGCTGGTAAAAAATTGCCTGGAATTGAAAGTTTACTAGACGCATACGGTTTAAGGTGATAAACTAAGCATAAGGATTATCTCATGAGAAAAAAGTTAATCATTGGTAACTGGAAAATGAACTTCAATATGCAAGAGGCTAGCTTATATTTGCATAAGCTGATGAACACGCTGCCATCGCATAGAGATGTTGAAGTGGTGCTGGCGCCTACTATTTTGACGCTGCAGAGTTTGAGTTTGCAAATTAATCGTCGAATCGCTAAGTTGGCAGCCCAGAATTGCTATTGGCGAGATTCGGGGTCGTACACGGGAGAAATTCCAGCGGCGCATCTTCGTGGAATTGCTGATTATGTGATAATTGGACATTCGGAGCGTCGCTATATTTTTATTGAAAGCGAAAAAGACATTCGGCTGAAAGTTCAGGCGGCAATTCGAAATCGTATTCATCCGATTTTGTGTGTTGGCGAGACGATTCAAGAGAAGACTCTTGGTGAAACGAAGGATGTTCTAGCTGATCAATTGACTAGCGGCCTGGCTAACGTGACGGCAGACGAGCTGGATGAAGTAGTTGTCGCGTATGAGCCAGTTTGGGCGATCGGTACTGGCGACAGCGCTAAAGCGTCTGATGTAAAAAAAGCTACACAGATGATTCGACGACATATTTCTCATTTGTATGGTAAAAAAGCGGCGGAATCAGTTCGAGTTGTTTATGGTGGAAGTATTACTTCAATAAACGCCGCGGATTATTTGGCAATTGATGAACTTGATGGTTTATTAGTTGGTGCAGCCAGTTTGGATGCATATCAATTTAAGGAGATAATCTCGAAAGCACATAAAGGTTAAAAAATAGGGGGCATATGACAGATATTGATTTTGATGAGTTGGATAGAGCGGTAAGCTCTCTTATGGATAAGCAGCGAGAAAAGGAAGCTCCAGTAGTGGTTAATGAAAATAATAGCGAGGTTTCTGCGTCTGCGCCCGTAGAGGAAAAACCTGTATCAGAGAACTCTATTGGCGCTAGCTTTGCACCTCCAGTAACTCCATTTACGCCTTCGTCTGTTGCTTCTGCTCCTTTATCATCGATCTCTCGGCCTGAAGCAAAAAAAGAGCCTTCTAACGACGATATGACTCCTAAAGAGGTCAATAGTCCTACGAACGAGAAAGTTGCTAACGACTCAATAGCCAACAGGGCTCCCGGCATGGCTGCTAGCGAAGTCAAAGCTGCGCCAGTAATCGCGAGACGCTCGACTGGTCGTTTCATGGATGTTGTTAGACCTTCATCTGTCGGTGCTATCCAAAAACCTGCTGCTCCCGTTCCATCCCGAACTGGTACGACGATTCAGCCTTCGCCTGATTTGGTAGACGTGATTAGCACAAATAATAGGCATTCTGCGATAGGGAAAGAAATGTCTGATATAGTTTCTCAATCAGATAATCTTAGCGATACCCCTGATCTTAAAGACGTACACGATGAATCTACTTTTGCGGAGATTGAAGATATGCCTGCTGAGGAATTGTCATTGACTGATAAGATAGCGCAATCATTAGCCGTAAGTAATAGCGAAGCTCCTGCTGCACCGATGACTACGCCGTTGGAAACTCCGTTTATTGCTAATGTTGAAGTGGAGAAGCGACCGCTTGGTTCTGTTAACCAAACTATGACTAGCTCCGAGATGAATAGTGATGAAGATGCGTCTGTGCCTGCTGATTCTGAGGATATAAAATTGGAACATCAATATAATACCAATTTATCTAATTACAGCATGAGCGAAAATTCTTTGGGTGATGCGCCCGACTCGCCAATGGATTTGAGTCCAGAAATTATAGCAATTGAGGAGGCTGGCGTTCCTGAAGATTCAGACGATAAAATGTCCACTGACATTGACAGCTCTTTGATTGAGTCTTCCGAATTATCCGAAAAAGAAACTATGGATTCTGAGCCGGCACCGATGTTTGCCGCCGTATCTACAGAGGTCAAACCTTCAGCCGACAAAGAAAAGAAAAAGTCCGGATTATTGATAGCGTTGCTTATTGTTCTATTTTTGGCAATTGGTATGGCTGGCGGCGCTGTTTCGTACTTTTTGCTGATAAAATAGATATATGTCTAATTTTACTGACGGATTAAATAGCGAGCAGGCTCGAGCGGTGACGCACGCTGATGGGCCACTGTTGATTTTAGCTGGAGCTGGATCTGGAAAGACTAAAACTCTAACTCATAGAATTGCTTATTTGATTGGCAAGTTGAAAATATTTCCTAGTCGAATATTGGCGGTTACATTTACTAATAAAGCAGCGAAGGAAATGCGTCAGCGATTGGCGCAAATATTGGGTGAAGATTCTGAAAATCGGCAATTTATGCCGTGGATGGGAACTTTTCACAGTATTTGCGTGCGAATGTTGCGGATGGATGGTGAAAATATTGGTCTGAGCAAGCGATTCTTAATTTACGATACCGACGATCAAATAAGCTTGATGAAGCAAATTATGAAGGCTCGCGGCTTGACGGATAAAGATATTAAACCTCGAGCTGTACTTTCGGCTATTTCAAACGCTAAAAATGAGATGAGAGGTGCTGAGGATTTTTCGGCTTCGACTCGCGGTCCAAGAGAGCAGAAAATAGCTGAATTATTTTTTGCTTACGAAAAAGCCTTGAAAGATGCTTCGGCGTTGGATTTTGATGATTTATTGATAAAAACTGTGGAATTATTGAGAAATAAGCCAGATATTCGCCATAAATGGCAGCAGCAATTCGAACATATTCTGATTGACGAGTATCAGGATACGAATGCGGTGCAATATGCGTTAATTAAGTTGCTGGTCAATTCGCGTCGCAATTTATGCGTGGTTGGTGATGATGCTCAGTCGATTTATAGTTTTCGCGGGGCTGATTATACTAACATTCTCAATTTTGAGCGTGATTTTCCAGGTACGACGGTGGTTAAGTTGGAGCAGAATTATCGTTCGACTAGTGCGATTTTGAATATGGCAAATGCGTTGATCAGTCATAATATTCATAGAACTGATAAAAATTTATGGACGGCGAATGGCGACGGTGTTGAGCCAAAATTATGGCAATTATACAATGAGTCTGAGGAGGCTTTGGCGATTGCGAATGAGATTCAGTCGCAAATTGCGAACGGTCGTCAATATGGCGACGTGGCGGTGCTATATCGAACGAATGCGCAAAGCTACGCAATTGAGCGAGCCTTGCGTCAGAGCTATATTCCGTATAAAATCGTCGGCGGTTTGCGATTTTTGGATCGAGCGGTAGTTAAGGATTTATTGGCATATCTTCGATTGTTGTACCAGCCGAGTGATCGAGTTAGTTTTTTGCGAATTGTGAATACGCCAAAACGTGGCGTTGGCGCGGTGAGTATCTCTAAGTTTTTGGACTGGAATGACGCGTCAAGGCGAGATATAATCAGTGGTTTGTTGGCGGTTGAGGAGGTGGATACTTTGACAGCGCGTGCAAAACGTCCGCTGCTAGAGCTTGGTCAAAAACTGCACGATTTGCAGCAGGAAATTGACGGATCTCCGGCCGAACTGATTGAAAAAATTATGAAAATTACTGGCTATGAAGATTTTATAAACGACGGAACGCCGCAAGCTGAAGAGCGAATGGAAAATATCGGCGTGCTTTTGTCGGAGGCGAAGGCTTACGTTGACGTGGCGACGTTTTTGGAAGAGATGGCTTTGATGTCTTCGACGGATGCAGCTGCCGATCAACAAGTGACGCTCATGACGCTTCATGCGGCTAAAGGTTTGGAGTTTCCGGTGGTTTTTCTGGCGGGACTGGAAGAGGGGATTTTGCCGCACGCGAGGGTGTTTGATAGCGGCAACGCTGATGACGTCGAAGAAGAGCGCAGGTTGTGCTACGTTGGTGTAACTCGGGCGAGGGAAGAATTGTTCGTTAGCTGTGCTAGCTCTCGGACGCAATTTGGTCAGATCGGTTACAATATGCCATCGAGGTTTTTGGACGAGATGGGCTTGATGGCTGGTGGCGTTGATAGACCAGCTCAGCCGATGGTGGAACCTGATTTTTATTCGGAAGATATTGGTTTGGAGGTTGGTGATCGAGTTTGCAGCCCGAGTTTTGGTTCGGGGGAAATTATTGACAGCGAAGGGCTGAGTGTTACGGTCCAGTTTGACAATGGAAATATTAAGAAATTGAACGTCGAGTTCGCGCGCTTGGAGAAAATTTGATATAATAAGAATACCTGCGTTGTGGGTGTGAACTTATGGGTATAAGATTACAAGCAAAACATTACTCTAAGAAAATTACGTTCGTTTCTGGCGCGATATTGATGCTGGTTGGCGGTCTATTTTTTGTTAATCAAGCGTTAGCTGACGCTACTAAGCCAGCGACCAAGGCTGGCGAAAAGTTGGTAACGATTTACGACAGAGGCGCAGAAAAGACGATTGTTACAAAAGCGAGGACGATTCGCGAGGCTTTGAAATTGGCTAAGTTTTCTATTGACGAACGCCAAGACGTAGTCGAGCCGAGTCTTGATTCGGAGATGGTGGCGGAGAAGTACAATATTAACATTTTCCGCGCTCGTCCAATAACAATTGTCGATGGAAATAAGCGTCTAAAGGTAACTACCGCCGAGCAGACGCCAGCTTTGATCGCGAAGGTTGCTGGAATTGAAGTTTTTGAAGAGGACAAAACTACTTTATCCAATTCCGACAATATGGCGGTTGATGGCGCAAACATGGTGATGAAAATTGACAGAGCCTCGATGGTTAATTTTGTACTTTACGGCAAAGAATCTGTCATTCGTACACACGCTAAGACGGTTGGCGAGCTATTGAAAGAGAAGAATATAGACCCAAAGAAAGATGATACGCTATCTGTGGATCGTTCGGCGAAAATTATTCCTGGAATGAAAATTGAGCTTTGGCGTAATGGCAAGCAAACTATAACCGCAGAAGAAGACGTGAAATTTGAGGTTGAAAAAGTTCAAGACGCGAATCGAGATTCGGGATATCGCGAAGTAAAACAAGCGGGCGAGAACGGTAAGAAAAATGTCACTTATGAAGTTGAAATGAAGAACGGCGTGGAGGTGAGCCGCAAGGAAATTGCTAGTGTTGTGACAAAAGAGCCAAAGAAGCAGATTGAGATTGTGGGGACGAAAGTTAGCCTACCTTCTGGATCTCATTCGGATTGGATGTCTGCGGCTGGTATTAGCCCTGATGATTATGGCTATGTGAACTTCATTTTTACGAAAGAGTCAACTTGGCGAACGACGGCTAGGAACGGGCAATATGCTGGGCTCGGTCAGACGAATATAGATAAGCTTTCTCAGGCTTGCCCAAATTGGCAAAGTGATCCAGTTTGCCAGATTAGAGTTTTCAATAATTATGCCGTAAGTACATATGGTAGTTGGGCTGGTGCTTACAATGCATGGAACCGCAAAAAATGGTGGTAAACTAACGCTGGCGACGTAAGTCGGTTACAGTCTATAGATAAAAAGTGCTTAATTTGGTATAATTTATTTGACTAGGTTAACGAGTTATTATATGATTATGCGCGCAAAAGGTTTATTTTTTGGAAAAATTATTGGATTAGCCGTGTTAGTTGCGATTGCGACTCCAATGATTTCGTTTGCTGACGGAAAGACTTCTGGTGAGCGTTTAGTTCGTATTTATGATCGTGGTGAAGAAAAGACGATTATCACAAATGCATTGACCGTTCGGCAGGCCTTGCGTGCGGCTAAGATTACGATTGACGAAAAGATTGACGCGGTTGAGCCAAATATTGATATGGAATTGACAGGTGCAAAATACCAGGTCAATATTTTCCGCGCTCGTCCAATAACAATCGTTGATGGAAATAAGCGTCTAAAGGTAACTACTGCCGAGCAGACGCCAGCTTTGATTGCGAAGGCTGCTGGGCTTACTTTATATCGCGAAGATAAGACGCATTTTACGAATTCTGACGATCTTTTGGTGAACGGTGTGAGTTTGGTAATGAAGATTGAGCGATCAAAACAGCGAACGATAACCGAAGAAGCTGATGTTAATTTTGATATTGAGCAGATTAAGGACGATTCTCAGCCGATTGGATTTAAGAGTGTTAAGCAGCTTGGGGAAAAAGGTGTGCGGAAGGTGACTTATCAGGTTGAGGTAGAGAATGAGAGCGAGATTAGTCGTAAGGAAGTTGCTAGCGAAATCACAAAGCAGCCAAAGAAGCAGATTGAAATAATTGGCACGAAGCCAAAAAATCCATTGACGAAAAGCAAGGGCGCGCAGATATTTACCGATTCTAAGGGCGTGGCGCATCGTGAAACGTATTATGACTTGCCGATGAATATTGTGATAAAAGCTTGTGGTAGCGGCGGTACTTATACAGTGCGGGCGGACGGCGCGAAGGTTGATAAGGATGGTTATATTTTGGTGGCGGCCAATTATGGCAATTATCCACGATGTTCGGTGGTTGAGACCAGCATGGGTCTGGGCAAGGTTTACGATACCGGTGGATTTGCAGCCAAACATCCGCACGGATTCGACTTGGCGACTGACTGGACGAATGGAGATGGGCGCTAAATGGCTTCTTCTCATGGACCAAAAAAATCGCTCGGACAGCACTGGCTGAAGGATCCGGAGATTTTGGCAGATATTGCTGAAGCGGCTGAATTGACGGGCGATGATGTTGTACTGGAAATTGGACCAGGACTAGGCACTTTGACTAGTCGTTTATTGGCTCGGGCTAATTCGGTGATCGCCGTGGAATTTGACGCAGATTTGGCACGCAAGTTACCAGGGCAGTTTCCTGGCAAAAACCTGGAAGTGTTCAATGAAGATATTTTACAGTTTGATCTGAATCAATTGCCAAAAAATTACAAAGTCGTAGCTAACGTCCCGTATTACATTACCAGCAAAATTGTTGAAAAATTGATGACCGCGGAAAATAAGCCGAGCATCGCGGTGCTGTTGGTGCAAAAAGAAGTTGCCGAGCGAATTGCGGCAGATCCTGGAAATATGAGTGTTCTGTCTGTGAGCGTTCAGATTTTTGCCGAAGCGGAGTTGGATATTGAAGTTCCTAGGCAGTTTTTTACGCCACCACCAAAGGTTGACTCGCAGGTTGTAGTTTTGAGGACTTGCAATAGTCCCTTGATCGCTTCGGAAGATCAGAGGGATTTTTTCCGCATTGTTAAGGCTGGATTTTCTGCAAAGCGCAAGAAGCTGCGCTCTAGCCTGAGCGGTGGGTTGGGAATTAATAAGAGTGTGGCGGAAGAACTGCTGAAAAATGCAGGAATTTCACCAGATGCTCGCGCTGAAGATTTGGCGATTGAAGATTGGAAGAGGCTACTGAAAGAGTGGCGGAATTAAATAAGAACGACTCAGTGGTTTTAAACTGAGTCGTTCTTTACGCCAAAAGACTGAATTAATCTGTCAAATTCTCGTGCTTTAAATCCTTAACGGCGTTGGTGGCTTCTTCTTCGGTGAACTTATAATAGTTGATAAGAGTTTTTATCAAGTTACTTCTACTATATTTTCCATTTTTCAGAATGTCTATAGCTTGTAGTCGTGCCCGCTCGGTATAATTAATATTGTATTCTGCTAGCACTTCCCGAACTTCTGATTCTACGAATTCATCACTATCTGTCAGATGACGTATTATGCTATTCTTTGAATACAGTTTAGCCCACTCCCAGCTGTCGTTATCTATGTAGTGTCTATTCATCCAATTGCGTATATTTATCTTGAAGTCGTAATTTAGCCGATTAACTCCTGCTTCTGCCTCTTCTTTAGTGAAGTGGTCCTCATTCTGCAGCCATTTTATGATGCGCAATTTTGAAGATTCAGACATATAATCTTTCAGTAGTCTTTCTGCTTGTCGTTGAGCGTTATATGCAAAGTCAATTTTTACTGTATTAAAGGCATTGTCAATCTCTTCTTTAGTGAATCTTTTAGCTGCGAGGTATTTTTCGTAGTTGACTTTTGATGAGATGGTATACACGTGTTCTATATTCTGTAGGCTCTTTATAGCTTGATCTTTAAAGAATTTAGAAAAGTCGATTTCGCTTCTCAGTGCCGCAAAAGCCTTATTAACCTCTTCTTCTGAGAACATGTAAGTACTGTGGCTGTTTTCACTGACTTTACGGTCAGTAAGGAGTTGTATCATTAAATATTTTGAGTATCGGAACTCTCCAGGATTGTTAGAGCTGTTTTGGTTGTCTACGATTTTTTTAATTGCTCTTTTCGCGTTATCTACAGCGTTGTATTCTGGGTAAATTGTCTCGATTAGCTGAAGTGCTGTATTGTATTCATCTCTTTTTCCAAAGGTTATGCTATAAGCTTCGCTATATTTGGAAATATCGGACCTATATAGGTTTCGGTTTTTAGCTTTCTCTGCTAATTCTCTTGAAAACCTCTTGTCCCATTTTCCGTCGCCTCCAACTACATAATTGTCTGGTGTAATAGTGTTCTTTAACATGTAACCATCTCTGCCGACGTAGTAGTCGCCGACCCATTGATTGGATAGCATGTGACCCTTAGTGTCAAAGTAGTACCATTTGTCGCCAATCATTTCCCAGGCGTTTTCTGTCATGTGTCCGCTGGTATTAAAGTAGTACCAATAATCCTTTATACGTTCCCATTTGCTATGCGTGATATATCCGCGTCCGTCAAAGTAATACCATTTGCCATCTATTCGTTGCCAATCATTCTTTGGGTAACTTCCATTGGAATTTTTGTACCACCATCCAACTGAATCCCTCTGCCAGCTTCCTCCGTTGGCGCTTGCTGTTACTGGTGTGTAGACGCCGATTATAGCAATGCTAATAGCTGCGGCTACGGTTAAGTTTTTTATGAGTTTGTTCATAACTCCCCTCCTAATAAATTGTGATTATAATTATATCACATCAATTAGCGCCCTTTATCATTGGTCATGATCTGTTAAATTTGCTATAATTTACCTATGACTAAGAAACACGCTTACATCACTACCGCTATCCCTTACGTAAACGGCTTGCCGCACATTGGGCATGCCATGGACTATATGTTGGCGGATGTGTGGGCGCGTTATTCCAGACAGAACGGGCGCGAAGTTCGTTTTCAAGCCGGCGTGGATGAGCATGGCAATAAAATTGCCGCCAAAGCTGCCAGTCAAAATCAAACGCCTCAAGAATACGTCGATCAGACGCACGTTAATTTTAAGAATATGATTTCCGAGCTGAATATTTCAGTGACGGATTTTATTCGAACGACTGACGCGCATCACGTTGCTGCGGTGCAATATATTTGGCAGAAACTCGTTGAGGCTGGTTACATTTACAAAGGTTCGTATGAAGGCTGGTATTGTCAGGGGTGCGAAGCTTTCGTTACGGATAAAGAAGCTGCCGATAATAATGGGGTTTGTCCAGATCACCAGACGCCGTATCAGCGTTTGAGTGAGGAAAATTACTATTTTAAGACCAGTGCTTTTTCAGACAATATTCGTCAGGCAATTGAGTCGAATAAAATGAGAATCGTGCCTGAATTCCGTAAAAAAGAGTTTTTGGAATTGATGAAAGATGGCTTGAAAGATGTGTCGGTTTCTCGTCCGCGTAAAAATCTTAGCTGGGGCGTGCCGGTTCCTGGCGATGACAATCAAGTCATGTATGTCTGGCTAGACGCTTTGAGCAATTACATTACGGTTATCGGTTATCCTGATCGTCCAGAAGAGTGGCAATCTTTTTGGCCGGCTGACGTGCAAGTCATTGGCAAGGACATTCTCCGTTTCCATGCTGGTATTTGGCCAGCAATGCTCATGGCGCTGGATTTGCCGCTTCCGAAAGTATTGCTTGTCCATGGATTTATCAATTCTGGCGGAATGAAAATGGCAAAGAGTCTCGGAAATGGTGTTGGTCCAGCCGATATTATTCCAGATTACGGCGCTGAGGCGTTTCGATATTATTTCTTGCGTCACGTACCAACACAGGATGACGGCGACTTTACTTGGGAAAAGTTTGAAGCTGCGTATAATGGTGAGCTTGGCAATGATTTGGGCAATTTGGTTCAGCGAGTCGCTAAAATGGTGCAGAGTTATCAAGCTGGCGTTATTGGCGACGCTCCACAATCAGAGCACGATATGGGACCGTATCGTCAGGCGATGGAAAGTTATATGTTCGATCAAGCAATGGACGAAATTTGGCTAATTGTTCGCTCTTTGAATCAATATATTGAGCGAGTTCAACCTTGGCAAGTCGCTAAAAATCGTGATAAAGATCCAGAAGCAGAGTCGCATTTGAGTGAGATCTTGGCGCACGCTTGCGGTACGTTGTTGCAAGTGTCCGACATGCTTCGTCCATTTATGCCGCAAACTGCCGAGAAAATTCATGATATGTTTGCTAGTGGTGTCGTGCCGTCAGAATTGACGCCTTTGTTCCCGCGCAAATATATTCACACGCCAGATCCACGCGCTCCGAAAACAGAATCTCAGGTTAAATAGTTTATGATTGAGGCTGATAAGAAAAGTGCGACTGAGGGCTTACGTCTGATAGATTCGCATTGTCATTTGCACGATACAGAATTTTTTACGGACAATCGTGAGAGGTTTTACAAAGAAACGGTCGAGGCGAATATTGGCATGATTTGTGTCGGTACTGACCAGCGAAGTAGCCGCCAAGCTGTGGAATTTGCCGCGAATCATAAGTTTACTTGGGCGGCAATTGGCGTTCATCCGCACGATACGAAAGATGGCTGGGGAGATGTCAAAACTTTGCTGGAGAATAAGACGGAAAATTCTCCGATTGTGGCAATTGGTGAAATTGGGCTTGATTATTATTACAATAACAGTCCGCGGGAAACGCAAATTGAAGGCTTGGAAACACAACTTCAAATGGCAATAGATTATGATTTGCCGGTAAGTTTTCATGTTCGCGATGGCGCGAAGGATCAGCCGTCGGTTTGGGATGATTTTTGGCCAATTTTTGACAATTTTCACGGGCTTCGCGGCGTGTTGCATAGTTTTACAGATACGCGTGATAATTTAGAAAAAGGTTTTTCGCGAAATTTGTATGTTGGACTTAATGGAATTAGTACATTCACAAAGGATCAATTGCAGAAAGAATTGTTCGCTTCGGTTCCGCTGGAGAGATTATTGCTAGAAACTGACGCGCCGTTCTTGACACCAGCGCCGTTTCGTGGTAATATAAACAAGCCAGAATATGTGAGATTGGTGGCTGAATATTGGGCGAAGCAGCGAAATATTGATTTTGATGTTTTAATCCAAGCTACTCTTCACAACACAAAAGAACTTTTTGGCATTTGAAAGTGGAGAAAATGAATAGTACGCCGGAATGTGTTATAAAAACACCTGAAATTGAAGCTCGCGAAAAAGAAGCTCGCGAAAAACTTGCCGCTATTTTTTCTGATGCCGAGCAGCGCTATAACTCTAAGGTGAACCCTGAATTGGGGAAGACTGCGTTTGACGTAAATAATCTTAAAGCGAATATCCCTAATAATGAGGCGGTTGATTTTTGTAAACAGGTGCTTGGTGAAAATGAGAAGCCTACCGATCCTGTTGAGTCTGTGAAAGAAATTGGCAATATGTTAGCAGATCTTCGAAAAACTAAAGCTAACGAGGTGCAATAAGTGACTGAGTTTTTGAAAAAAGTACGAAGTTTGGTTTTTGCTGATGATAGCGACGCGGTGTCTTTATTGAAATTCCGTAAAAAAGATCGTCCATTAAAGAAATTTACCGAGCGCGAGCTAATCCAATTGGAAAGTGAAATTGGCGCAACAATTTTTGGCGAGAAGCCGGCGTATGTTGCGCGACGAGAATTTTTTAATTTAGATAAAGATACTTGGATTTGGTATGAAGAAGTTGCTGACGGTAAGGGTGGCCGGCAAGAATTGACTACGCGTTATGAAGTTCAACCAAAGGGAATTTTGAAGATTCAGCCGAATTATCGCTATAGTTACTTGGAGGGCGACGAGCTTCAGAATTTTGTCTTGGCAACTAAGGAATATTACGAGCGAGTTTCTCGACAATTGTATAAGAAAGATCCGCAAACCGGTCAGCCTCTTTGATATAATAAAAAAGTGAATAAAGACTATATCTATCTTGATCATGCTGCTGCCACGCCAATGGATCCATTGGTGATTGAGGCGATGTTGCCATATTTTTCTGAAAAGTTTTTCAATCCGTCTAGTCCTTACGCTCCGGCAATATTTACAAAGCGTGAATATCAAGACGCGAAGGCTCGGCTGGCGCGCTGCTTGGGCGTGATGGCTGACGAATTAATAATGACAGCTGGAGCAACTGAGTCTGTCAATTTGGCGTTCAATGCAGCAAATGGCGTAAGTTTAATTTCGGCAATTGAGCATGATTCGGTGATCAACTCTGCAAAAGCGTGTTCGGAAGTGAAGTTAATTCCGCCAATGAAAAATGGACGAATAGACCCGAACACGGTTAAAAAAATGTTAACGCCAGATGTTGGATTTGTTAGTGTTGCGCTGGTGAATCATGAGCTAGGCTACATCCAGCCAATTGAAGAAATTGCGGAAATTGTAAAAGCTGAGCGACTAAGGCGCCAAGAAAATGATGAACCTTTACCGTTGATTTTTCATACAGATGCTTCGCAGGCGGCGGCTTTAATTGACGTGAAGATTAAAAGGCTGGGTGTTGATTTATTGACATTATCTGCGGCGAAAGTTTACGGCCCAAAGCAAGTTGGTTTATTGTGGGTGCGACCTGGCATCACATTGAAAGCTAATATTTTTGGCGGTGGTCAAGAATTGGGGTTGCGCAGCGGAACTGAAAACGTTGCTGGCGTGGTTGGGTTTGCGACGGCTTTGGAATTGGCACAAAAACGACGTTCCGCCGAAGTGAAGCGACTGCGAAAGTTGCGGGAAGAGTTGGTAAAAGATTTGAGGCGGGCTTTTCCTGATATGTTGATATCATCAGATATGAAAAAAAGTTTGGTGAGTTTTTTGAATATATCATTTTCTGGAATTGATGCTGAAAGATTGGTGTTTTTATTAGAATCTCGCGGGGTTTTAGTGGCTACAGGTAGTGCTTGCGCGGCTAATTCTGGAACGCGTTCTCATGTACTAGCGAGTGTTGGTCTGAGCGAATCAGAGATTGACGGAAGTCTAAGGCTTACCTTAGGCAAGTTGAACGATGACGAGAATGTAAAGCGAGCTGGCGAATTTATCATTGAGGCTGTGCAAGCGGAAATGAAGAGGGCTCGTCGATGATTCATAAACTAGTTGGCTTGATTATTTTTGCTGCTTTGGTGATTTTTGGGCTTAGCGCATATTTGTCGCCGAATGATTTGGGTAAATGTCAAAGCGTGGGCGAGGGTGATTGTCGTAAGGCTGATGCGATAGTTGTTGTCAGTGGTGGCGATACGAATGCGCGAACCGACGAGGCTATTAAACTGTATAAAGAAGGTTGGGCGCCGCTGATTGTTGTGTCGGGCGCGGCGGCCGATAAGACTGGCCCATCTAATGCTAAGGCTATGTATCAGCGGGCGATTAATAGTGGAGTTCCTGAGAAAGCCATTGTTATGGACGAGTCTTCCGAAACGACCAGACAAAACGCCACTGAAGTGAAGAAGATTGTCGATTCACGAAAAATTGAAGATGTGATTTTGGTGACAAGTGGTTATCATATGCGTCGGGCGCAACTCGAATTTTCAGCGCAATTTAACGATGTGAAGATTCGAAGTCATTCTGTTGCTTCTGATAAAAACTGGAGCTCGTGGTGGTGGTTGACTCCGTGGGGCTGGTGGCTGGCAATGGGTGAATTAATGAGAATTGGGCTATTCGCCCTGGGGTTGTCCAGATGAGTAAGAAAGTTTTTGTTGGAATGTCGGGCGGCGTGGATTCCTCTGCGGCTGCAGCACTTTTGGTTGAGCAGGGCTATGACGTAACGGGTGTTTATATGAAAAACTGGTCGGAAGATCTTCCTGGAATGCATTGTCCGTGGGCAGAAGATGTTGCTGACGCCAAGCGTGTGGCGGTCGGCTTGGATATTGATTTTCGAGTTTTTGATTTCCAGAAAGAATATAAGCAAAACGTTGTCGATTACATGATTCGTGAATATCAAGCGGGTCGCACGCCAAACCCAGATATTATGTGTAATCAAGAGGTGAAGTTTAAGATATTTTTGGAGGCTTCGTTGGCGGCTGGAGCAGATTATATTGCGACAGGGCATTATGCGCGTGTTGCTCATGAATCGTCTTCGTCAGCCAAATTATTACGCGCTCGTGACGACAATAAAGACCAAACGTATTTCTTATATCGAGTGACTTCGGAAGCTTTGTCAAAAACCATATTTCCGCTGGGCGATTTTACTAAGGCGGAAGTTCGCGAAATGGCGAAAGAGCGTGGTTTGTGGACGGCTAGCAAAAAGGAATCAATGGGAATTTGTTTTGTTGGGCAAGTTGGAATTCGTGAGTTTTTGTCGGAATATGTTAAAACTGCGCCAGGAAATATCATTGATCAGCAGACAGGATCTGTCGTCGGTAAACATGACGGCGCAATTTTCTATACACTCGGTCAGCGTCATGGGCTGAACGTCGGCGGTGGATTGCCTTATTATGTTGTGGGTAAGGATATGGAGAAAAATGAGGTTTACGTGTCGCGCTCAATTGATAATGAAAGTTTGTGGCGAAAAGAACTTAGACTGGCGGATATCCATTGGATTAACCAAGCGCCGCATAAAGATAGGAATGTGCAAGTTCGGCTGCGTCATCGAGGTGCCTTATTTGATGCGAAAATTGACGGAGATATTGTGCAACTTTCTGCTTCGGAGCGTGCCGTAGCCGCGGGTCAATCTGCGGTAATATATGACGGCGACGAATGTTTGGGTGGCGGAATCGTGAAAACAGATTGACGTTATGGGAAAAATAGTGTAAACTGTTCTAAAGTAAGGAATAATAAAACGTAGAGTTAAAGGAAGAATTAATTTTATGCTAGCAATTCGTTTGCAACGTTTGGGTCGCAAAGGTTATCCAGTATATCGTTTGGCGGTACAAGAAGCACATCGTCATCCATCAAGCGGTCGTGTAGTCGCTTATGTAGGTAGCTACAATCCACACACTAAAGAATCAAATATCCAAGTTGAATTGGCTCAGAAATATTTAGACAATGGCGCACAGCCAACACCGCGCGTAGTTAAGCTATTGAAAGAAGCTGGCGTTAAGTTGCCAAAGTGGGTTAAGGAAGTTTCAACTGACAAGCACAAAGCCATCCGTAATCCAGAAAAACTTCGCAAGAATCAACCAAAAGAAGAACCAGCTGAAGAAGTAGCTGAATAATTTGTTAAGATTGGCGATTTGATCTATAAACCCCATCTGTAAGGTGGGGTTATTTTATGGTATAATTACACTCATGAATGCCCAAAAAATACGTAGTAAATATCTTGAATTTTATAAAAAACAGGGTCACGCCGTTGTTGAGCGTGCGCCGTTGATTTTAACTAATGACCCGACGACTTTATTTACGGGTGCCGGAATGCAGCCGATGATTCCGTACTTGCTTGGTGAGGCGCACCCCGAAGGTAAGAGAATTGCCGATTCTCAAACGTGTTTGCGAGCGCAGGACATCGACGACATTGGCGATAATCGCCATACGACGTTTTTTGAGATGCTTGGAAACTGGAGTTTGGGCGACTATTTTAAGGAAGAACAAATTGGCTGGATGTGGACGTTTTTGACTGAGGAAATTGGTCTTGATCCGCAGAGATTGTACGTAACGTGTTTTATTGGTGCGCCGGAATATAATATCGATAAAGATGTTGAAGCGGCTAAATTGTGGCAGAAAAAGTTTGCAGAAAAGGGCATTGATGCAAAAATGGCGGATATCGGCAGCGAAGAGCAGGGAGCGGCGCGTGGCGTAAATCCAGGTGAAAGAATTTTCTTTTATGACGGCAGCAAAAACTGGTGGAGTCGTAATGGCGGTCCAGAAACTACTCCGGTTGGTGATCCGTGTGGTCCGGATAGTGAGATGTTTTATGAGTTTGATTTCATTGAGCATGATCCAGAATTTGGTGAAAATTGTCATCCGAACTGTGATTGTGGTCGATTTATGGAGATTGGCAATAACGTATTTATGGCATATAAAAAAGTTGCTGAGGGGCAATTTGAGCCACTCGATAAGCCGAATATTGATCATGGATCTGGACTTGAGCGAATCGCAGCTGCAGCAAATAATGATCCTGACGTCTTTAAGATTAGTTTGCTTTGGCCGATTATTGAAAAGCTACAAGATCTGAGCGGCAAGGATTACGCTTCACACACCGAAAGTATGCGAGTGATTGCTGATCATTTGAGGGCTGCGACATTTATGGCGGTTGATGGGTGTGTGCCAAGTAATAAAGAGCAGGGCTATGTAATGCGTCGTCTGCTCCGTCGGGCGATTCGCTATAGTTTTGATTTGGGGATCGAGCAGAATTTCCTGCAAGAAGTTGTGCCGACGATTGCTGATTTGTACGAAGCCGATTTTCCAGAGGTGAAGAATAATCGCGACAATATAATTGCTATCCTCGTTAAGGAAGAAAAAGCTTTTCGCCAGACTTTGAGAAAAGGTTTGCGGCAAATGCAGCGCTACATTGATGATGGCTTGACTGGTGAAGAATTGTTCACTTTGTACGACACTTTCGGTTTTCCGTTGGAGCTCAGTACGGAAGAGGCGTATAAACAAGGAATTAAACTTTCGGACAATTGGCGCGAGGAATTTGCTAAGAAAATGGATGAGCAACGGCAGCGCTCTAAGACGGCTCGTAAGGGGCAATTTAGTGGCGGTTTGGAAGGTCACGACTCTATTCATCTGAAATATCACACGGCGACACATTTGTTGGGTGCGGCGTTACGCAAGGTTTTGAATGCGCCAGATTTACAGCAACACGGAAGCAATATTACCGCCGATCGATTGCGTTTTGATTTTAATCACGATAAATTGACGCCAGAAGAAAAACAGGCGGTTGAAGATCAAGTTAATGCTTGGATTGATGAAGATTTGCCAGTTGGCTTTGCTGTATATCCGACCGATGAGGCATTGAGCATGGGCGCAATTGGTGCATTCGGTGAGCGTTACGGCGACGAAGTTAAGGTGTATTCTATTGGTAAGGATGATAATATTGTCAGCTTTGAAGTTTGCGGCGGCCCACACGTCGAACACACTGGAATTTTGGCTGAAGATGGCAAGCGATTCAAAATCACCAAAGAAGAATCTAGTTCGGCTGGAATTCGTCGAATCAAGGCTGTTTTAAGATAGATAATTAACTGTTGCTCTAAAATCACAAGCGTTATATAATATTTCTTATATGGCATTGAAAGACATGTTGAAGAAGTCTGATAAAGATAGTCGCGAGCTATTGGTTAGTTTAGATATTGGTACGGAAGTGGTTAAGGCATTGATCGCCGAAGTTAAAGACGACGAGCTGAAGATTATCGGCGTTGGTCGAAAACAGCAGGAAATGGGTGATATGCACAGTGGTGCAATTGCTGATATTGCTGGTGTTGTAGCAAACTGCGAAGAGGCTCTGTCTGAAGCTGAAGATCAAGCCGGTGTTCAGGGTAAGCGAGTAGTTATTGGTATTGCGGGCGAACTAGTTAAGGGTGTTACGAATACTATTCGCTATCGCAGGCCGCAGCCAAACAAGCCACTAGACATTGCCGAGATGGAGTTTATCATTGAGAAAGTTCAGGAGCGCGCCCAGGGAAAAGCTCAGGCTCAAATTGCGCTGGAAACTGGCAATGAAGATGTTGAGGTGAAATTGGTCAACTCGGCGCTGGTGAGTATTCATATTGATGGCTATAAAGTTTCGAATCCGATTAGTTTTCAGGGGCGAGACGTGGCGGTGCAGATTTACACGGCGTTTGCTCCGATGGTTCATATCGGCGCGCTGGAGAAGGTCGCGGACGAGCTTGCGCTGGATTTGGTGGCTGTGGCCGCCGAGCCATTTGCGGTGAGCAGGAGCGTTTTGGGGTCGGATACAGATAGCAATTTCACGGCAATTCTAGCGGACATTGGTGGCGGCACGACGGATATTGCAGTTGTTAATGACGGTGGAGTCGAAGGTACAAAGATGTTTGGTATTGGTGGACGAAGTTTCACTAGAACTATTGCGGCCGACCTGGATTTAAGCTTCAAAGATGCAGAAAAGCTGAAATTGAATATTGACAATGAGAATTTGAAGCCTAGCGTAAAGAAAAAAGTTGACGCGGCGATCGACAAGACTTTGGAAGTTTGGCTATCGGGCGTTGAATTGGCGCTGAGCGATTTTGATAATGTCGACTATTTGCCGAATAGGATTTTGTTGTGCGGCGGCGGATCGAGTTTGCAAAAAATTACTGAAGCTCTAAAAACTCGACGCTGGCCAGAGGATTTGCCTTTTACTAAGAAACCAGTAGTTCAATATATCAATCCAAGCGATATTACAGGCATAGTTGACGAAACCGGAGATATTAGCGATCACACATTTGTAACCGCAATGGGCTTGTTGCGAGTTGGATATGATACAATTATCGGTAGTCAAGACGGTAATAGTTTAGTTGAAAAAGTAAATAGGTTATTAAAGATTTAAAATGAATAAAGACGTTATTTATATCGATGTAGAAGACGATATTACGACAATAATCAGTAAGATTAAGGCGTCGAAAGAGAGGATTATTGCGTTGGTGCCGCCTCGAAGAATTGGCGTTTTACAGAGTGCGGTCAATATTCGATTGCTAGCTCGGGCGGCAACTTCGGCGGATAAGAGAATTGTATTAATCACGAATGATTCGGTTTTGGCTGGATTGGCGGCAACGGCGAAAATTCCTATAGCAAAAACACTTCAGAGTAAGCCAGAAATTGCGGAGATTCCAGTTCTGAAAGTTGATGACGACAATGATGTGATTGATGGCGGCAAGCTGGCGGTTGGAGATATGGCGGATTCTGCGAAAAGATCAAAGAAATCCGATGAAGACTCTGCCGTAGATGATGCTATAGCTGACGCAAACAAGAAGGAGTCTAAGGGGCTGGACTCTCTGAAAAAGATGGTTAAAAAACCAAAAGTCCCTGATTTTAATACATTCCGTAAGAAGTTCTTATTGATAGGCGGTGGCGCCTTACTTTTGATTGTATTTTTGGTTTGGGCAATTTGGTTTGCTCCACATGCCACGGTCGTTATTTCGGCAAAGACTACTAGTATGACAGTCAGTGATACCGTCAGCTTGAATGAAACAGCCACTACAAGCGCAAAATCTAATGTCATTAAGTCTGTAAAGAAAGAATTAGCAAAGGAAGTTAGTGTTGAATTTTCTGCTACGGGTAAGAAGAATGTCGGAGAAAAAGCTACTGGAGTAGTGGTTTTTAAGAATGTTTCCCCAGATAGTGTTACTATTGCAGCTGGTACAATTTTGAAAAATAGCGGACTATCTTATACTTTAAATTCTTCTGTGACTGTTCCAGGCGGCTCTTATCAGCGTAATTGTCCAGGATATATTTGCCCGGGTTCTGCTTCTGGCGTAATTACCGCCAGTGAGGGCGGGGCTCAGTATAATGCAGCCACTGGCAGTATGAGTATCTCGGTTGATGACATTTCTGCGTCGCTACGGTCTGCTACTAGTGGCGGCACCGATAAAACTGCAACGGTTGTGACGGCTAGTGATATAGAATCGGCAAAAAGCAAGCTGAGTGAAAAGAAGATTGATGGATTAAAAGAGCAATTGTTGTCATCATTCGGCGATTCGGCAACGGTTATAACGGAAAGCTACGTTGAAAATCGATCAGATCCTAATTCAAGTGTAGCGGTAGACGGCGAAGCGACTGGAGCTGTAACTCTAAAATCGACAATTACCGCCAGCGCGTTAGCTATTGATAAGAATGAGCTAAAGAACTTTGTGGAAGCAAAGCTTAAAGAGGAGATTTCTGGTAAGAAGTCGCAGAGAATTTATGACAATGGAGTAAGCAAGGTTGCGTTCTCGCAATTTTCTAAGGCGCATAATACACAGACTGTGCGCTTAACTACGAATGGCAAGGTTGGTCCGGATATTAAAGAAGCGAGCGTAAAGGATCAAGCCAAAGGCAAGAGCTACGGAGAGGTTCAGTCTGCTATTGAATCTATCGAAGGCGTTGAAGATGTCGATGTTAAATTCTCGCCATTCTGGGTTAAATCTGTTCCAAAAGATATCAATAAGATTAATGTCGAATTTAAGATAAAAGATGTCAAGTAAAAACTTTTTAGCGCTGGATGTTGGATCGCGGCGAATTGGCTTGGCCATGGCGGATTCGCAAGTGAAGATCGCCGTGCCGTTTGGTTGGTTGGAGAATAAAGAAAATATCGTCCAGGAAATAACAGAGCTAGTATTGAGGCACGATATTGATACGATCGTGGTGGGCTATCCGCGAAATCAATCTGGTGAGCCAACAAAGCAGACGGAATTTGTGGAAGAGTTTGTTAAGCAATTTGAAGACATTGAGCTTGATACGGAGATCGTTTTTCAGGACGAATCTTTAACGAGTGTGCAGGCTGAGCAGAGATTGGGGAATAAAATTAAGGATAAGGGCGAGATTGATGCGGAGGCTGCTAGTATAATTTTGCAGGATTTTTTGGAGGAGAATTATGAAAATTCGTAAACGACGTATTTGGTTGTTGGTGTTGTCAATAGTTGTGGCTATCGCTGGAGTCAGCGCCCTTGTGGCAACAGTGTGGTACAAGCAGATGCTTTCTCCTGTCGACATAAATAGTCAGCAGACCTTCAGAATCAATATTAAAGAAGGTATGGGGTCTAGTGATATCGCCAAAACTTTAGAGGATAATAAAATTATCAAAAACTCTTTAGCATTTTCTATTTACACAAGGCTTCATAATTCGGCAAGTAAATTCAAGGCTGGCGTTTATTCTGTAAAAGCTTCGCAATCTGTCGATGAGATAATTAATCATTTGACCAGCGGTAAAACTGATGAGATTGCTATAACATTTTATCCTGGATCGACTTTGAATAAAAAAATGAAGAATTCTGACGGTAGAGAGGTTGAATCTGTACTACTTAAGGCGGGATTTTCAGATGATCAGATAAAAAAGGCATTTGCCGCTAAGTATGACAGTCCAGTTTTTGCGGGTAGACCGGAAAATGCTGGGCTTGAAGGGTATATTTACGGTGAAACATTCTATATTTCCCCAGACGAAACTGCAGAACAGGTTTTGCAGCGGTCAATTGATCATTTGGAGAAAATTGTTAAGAAATATAATCTGGAGGAGAAATTTAAAGCTCATGGACTGACTTTGTATCAGGGGATAACACTAGCGTCGATTATTCAGCGCGAATCGATTGGCTGTGGGTCTGGTGCGAAAATTTGCGAGGATCAGCGTAAGATTGCTAGTGTATTTTACAATCGCCTGAAAGCCAATATGCCGTTGGGCTCTGATGTAACGTATCAATATATTGCTGACAAAACAGGGGTAGAGCGCTCGCCGAACCTTAAATCGCCATATAATACACGTATTCAAAAAGGCTTAACTCCTGGACCAATCGCTTCGCCTAGTTTGAGTGTGTTGAACGCCGCTGCCGACCCGATAAACTCTGATTATCTATATTTCCTGAGTGGCGACGATGATATTACGTATTTTGCCAAAACCAACGAAGAGCACGAGGCTAATGTCAAGGCCCACTGTCAAAAGAAGTGCCAGATTTCTTGACAAAAAACGCATTTTATAAAATTTATTGACTTTATTGTCAATGTTGTGTAAAATAGATGTTAGATCATTTGTCTAATTTATCAACAGAGGTGAATTACGATAAATGACCTGCCAAAATTGTCGCTACGGATATAGCAAAACTAATGTAGAATAATAATAATCAATTAGGTCGACAACATATCCTGTTCTATTGCGAGAAGAAAGACAATTTGGTAGAGGTGCTAGTGGTAACATTGGCGCAAGGAGAACGATTATTCGTAACCATTTTACATCTCTTCGGAGTAAAAAACGTAAACTGCAATCATTTGCAATCTACGGTGGAATATTTTTATTGACTATATCATTTTTGATCTACGGCAATAGTGGTAGTAATGTATCCGCTGAAAGATCAAAAACTTTGGCATCATCTGAAACTACTGGTGTTTCATCGGCATCTAAGTCTGCTAAGTCTAAAACAGCTTCAGTAGATGAATTAGCAGCAGCTAATGCTGTAACTAACTTGGCGGAAACGGCGGAATTGCCTTCGGCTGGTGATTTACGCGAGTCTGAAACTTCACTAACAATTAAGAAGAGTCTTTCTCAGAATGATGCAGAAGTTATAACAAAACCTGATATCGTTAAGCCGGACACTTCGGCGGCTCGTGGTATTTCGTCTTACGTGACCAAAGAGGGTGATACAATGGAGTCTATTGCTAAGAAGTTTAAGATTTCATCTCAGACGCTTCGTTGGGCTAATAATACAACTTCGGACGCTGTAGAGCCGAATAAGACTCTAGTCGTGCCTCTTGTTGACGGTGTTGTTTATACTGTTAAAGACGGCGATACTGCCCAATCTCTGGCAGAAAAGTATAAGACGAGCGCTGAGCGTGTTGTCCTATACAATGACATCGATGACGGCGCTAAGTTGTCTACTGGCTCTAGGATTGTGTTGCCTGGAGGTGAGCTTCCAGAAAATGAGCGACCTGGTTATGTCGCTCCACGAAGTTCGTCTTATGGTAACCGATATTCTTCTTCAGCATCGTCTACTACTACGAGCGCAAGTCGAAGTTGGTTGACTGCTTCTGTCGGTAACCGCTATGCGGCAGGTAACTGTACGTGGTATGCATACGAGCGTCGTTTGCAGCTTGGTCGTCCGATTGGTAGTTTCTGGGGTAATGCTAATACTTGGGCTACAAGTGCTCGTGCCGCTGGATTCGTAGTTAATAATACGCCAGCGCCTGGTGCCATATTCCAGACGACTGCCGGATATTATGGTCACGTTGGTATTGTTGAGCGAGTTGAAAACGGTGTGGTTTACGTTAGCGACATGAACTACGCAGGTTATGGAATTATTACTCACCGTACACTCAACGGTGCAGGCGGTTATCTATATATCCACTAGAACTAGTTAATATTAGCACCTCCGCTATCTCTCGGGGGTGCTTTTTGGTATACTAAAGATATGTTTGTAGATATTGCAAAAGTTTTAGTGCGCGCCGGCAGGGGCGGTAATGGTGTAGTAAGTTTTCGTCATGAGAAATACGTCGATAAGGGTGGTCCTGATGGCGGCGATGGTGGTCGTGGTGGTGATATTGTTTTTTTGGCGACGAAAGATCTTAACACGCTTTTGAATTTTAGATATAAACCGGAGCTTAAAGCCGAAAAAGGTGGTGATGGCGGAAAACGTAATAAGCGAGGGAAGAGCGGCGCTCCGCTGATTGTTAAGGTGCCAATGGGCACCCTAGTGAAGCGCGACGGTATGGTAATTGCGGATTTGACTGAAGATCAGCAGCAGGCGGTGGTGGCTCGTGGTGGAGACGGTGGATTTGGAAATGCACACTTTACGTCTAGTACGCGCCAAACGCCTAAAATTGCTGAACTTGGTGAGGCTGGTGAGGAATTCGAGGCAGAATTGGAATTGAAATTATTGGCCGATGTTGGTTTAGTTGGTTTTCCGAACGCCGGTAAGTCGACGTTTCTAAGTGTGGTTTCTAATGCGCGTCCAGAGATTGCTAATTACGAATTTACGACTTTGACGCCTAATCTGGGAGTGGCTGATGTTGACGATGGATCGATTTTGATCGCTGATATTCCGGGGTTGATTGAAGGTGCGTCAGAAGGTAAAGGTTTGGGTGATCAGTTTTTGCGCCATGTCGAGCGAACGGCCGTGCTGCTTCATATGATTGATGTGTATAGTGATGACCCGGCGGAGAAATATCAGGCAATTCGTCGCGAGCTGGAAAAATATTCTGAATCATTAGCGGAGCGCCCAGAGATAATAGCGCTGACCAAATGCGAAGGCTTAGATGATGAGATTATTGCTATGCAGTCGACTGCCCTTCAAAAAGTAGCTAATGGCGCGCCGGTCGTGGCGATTTCTTCTCAGACACACGACGGAGTGACCGAGCTTCTACGAATGTTGCGTGATGAAGTTGCTGGGTATCGAGAGCGTGAAGCTGAAATTGTTGATGAAAAAGAGGAAGATTTGCCGACAATTTCGCTGGACGATCAGGTTGTTTCTGATGCTTGGTCTGTAAGGCGTGTTTCTGACGCTGAATCTAATGAGACTGACGATGAAGATGAGAAGATTGAGTTTATTGTTACGGGCGCTAAGATTGAAAAATTTGCTCGTCGGACTAACTTTGATCAGTTTGAATCTGTTAATCGCTTGCGAGATATTATGCGAAAAATGGGAATTACTCACGAATTGTTGCGTCAGGGGGCGACTGGTGAAAGTCTGATTCAGATTGGCGAATCTATGCCGTTTACATTGGTCGAGCAATAGATTTTTAATTGCGTAAATTAGCGTGAGCTTGATGATATAATATAAATATGGCGCAAACATTTTTCTTCTATGACCTTGAAACTAGTGGTCTTAATCCTCGACAAGATCGAATTATGCAATTTGCCGGTCAGCGAACCGATATGGATTTGCAACCGATTGACGAACCGTATAACATTCTCGTGACACTAAATGACGATACGCTGCCGAGTCCTGATGCGTTGATGGTGACGGGCATAACGCCGCAAAAAACTGTCGAAGAAGGCTATACTGAGGCTCAATTTGCGCGTATGTTAAGCGAGGAAATATTTACGCCTGATACGATTGCTGTTGGTTTCAATAATATCCGTTTTGACGACGAGTTTATTCGTCATTTGTTTTGGCGGAATTTTTACGATCCATACGAGTGGACTTGGAAAGACGGTCGATCCAGATGGGATTTGTTGGATGTGGTGCGCTTAACCAGGGCGCTTCGACCTGAGGGAATTGAGTGGCCGATTGACGATAAAGGTGAGCCGAGCAACCGCTTGGAGCTCATCACGAAAGCCAACGGAATAGAGCACGAGAACGCGCATGATGCGCTGGCTGACGTGACCGCGTTGATTGCTGTAACTAAATTGATTAAGCAGAATCAGCCGCAAATGTACGACTATTTACTGAAGATGCGCGATAAGAAATTGGTGCAGAAACTGGTGAATGTCGACGATAAAAAACCTTTTGTTTACGCGAGTGGTCGATATGATAAAGAATTTGCCAAAACGACCGTGGCTTTTCCGCTAACTACGAGCCGAAACGGTGGCGTGATTGTTTATGATTTGCGCTATGATCCGACGCCGTTTGTTGATCTGAGCGTTGAGGAATTGTCGGCGAAGATATTTGCAACGTGGGAAGAAAGGCAAGCTGAGGATTTCGTTAAATTGCCAGTTAAGGAATTGCAATATAATCGTTGCCCAGCAGTTTCGCCACTTGGCGTGTTAACTCAGGGCGATGGCTGGAAGAAGATTTCTCTGGATGCGGAAACCGTACAGAAGCACCAAGATATTTTACTTTCTCATCCAGATTTTGCTGAAAAGTTGCGTAGTATATTTGAGAACAAGCCAGAGTTTAAGAAAATGACCGATCCAGAAGCGCAATTATACGATGGGTTTTTGGATAATAGCGATCGAGTTCGCGTTGAAGCCGTACGTAATGCCGGTGAGCGAGAGTTGGCTGACTTTCATCCGGAATTTCAGGATGAGCGATTGTCGCCACTATTGTTGCATTATAAAGCGCGAAGTTTTCCTAATTTGCTGAGCGAAGATGAGTTGCGACAATGGGAAGAATGGCGCACTGAGCATTTACAGGCGCAACTGCCGCAATTTATGAAATCTCTGCAACGATTGGCACCTAGCGCGACTGATGAACAGCAGTTTATTTTGCAAGAATTGCAGTTATGGCTGGAATCGGTCTTGCCTTCTGTTGACGCTTGAAATATGGTTATGCTAAAATCAGAAAGATGGTTTCGCATAGAAAAACAAAAAAATGGAGGAGCGGATGTTAATTAAGAACAGAAAACGCGTAGTATGCAGAGGGATGCTGTCCTTAGTGTTTGTATTTGCATTATCAGCATTGGCAGCCTTATCGCCTTTAGTCAGAGCAGAGGAATCGCCTAAGTATACATGGAGAGATATAACCATACCTGGACAGGGGAATATTTCGGAGTCGCGTGTCAGTCTGGATAGTTCAAAGCTTTTTGTCTTGCGGAAAAATTTATCTGGTATCGGTGTTAATCTTCTGGTTTCTGCGGACGATGGCGCAAGTTGGAGTACTTTCGCTGCGCCAGAAGGTGCGAATGGATTGCTAGTTAGCTCCGATGGCTCTAGGCTGGTCGTAAAGGGGAAGCATGGTGAAAATGCTATCTACGTCTCTACTGATGGCGGTCGAACTTGGACTAAGCGTAATCAGTTCGTTGCAGATACCGCGCGTGTATTGATGAGTCCAGACGGCTCCACGTTGGCTATGTGTGGGAGCGTAACTGCCCATACGGACCCTATGAGCGTATCTACCGACGGCGGCAATACTTGGGTGCCGAAAGGAGGGGAGTGTCCCGATTATGTCTTTAATGGCGGAAAGATGACTCGCCGGAATAGTGATCGCACGCTGCGGCAATCTACTGACTACGGTATGACTTGGTCTATAGTTAGACGTTTTGCTGATCGTACTAGTTTTAGTCCTAATGGCAAAAGCGTGTTTGATGGTTATTACACATCTGTAGATGGTGGCGCTAACTGGGTTATGTTGCCCGAGTATCCTATAAACGACATACGTAATGTTGTGTTGAGCGGTATTAGTAACGACGGTAAAAAATATTTGCTACATTTGATGGTACTCCAGCTGTACCGGTTGTTGTGACTACGGATGGGGGTGAAACTTGGCAGAAATGGGGCGATGAGGTGGTTTCTTCTGCGGCATCTATCTCCATGTCGGCTGATGGTCACAAGATATTGGCTGTATCGCCAGATAACAATATCTATCGCCTAGCAACTCTACCAACGCCTCCACCTGTAACCCCTGGCGGTGCCGGCTCAGGCGCGAGCGGAGCTGCCGCTCCATCCACAAGCTCTTCATCTTCGGGTATTTCAACCGCTACAACATCATCATCGTCCACTTTTAATAAAAAACCAGAAAAACCCTCAAGAATTCTTGCAGAAACAGGAAACTCTGTTTGGGTAGTTGGCGGATTAGCTGTTGTGGCTGTCGCAGCTGGTGTGCTGGTATTGAGAAAACGACTGTAAAAAATTAGGTCATAGACGGAGCGAGCTTTTGAGATTCAATCTCATCATAAGGCTCACTCTTTTTCATACTGGAAAGTAGATAAATTGACAATAAAATAAGTTCGCTTTTTTGGTTTGGTGTAAAGTAGCGGATTTTTCTGTTGATTCGTCGTTGCGCGATTTCGCTGGCAATGTCAATGAACTTCCAAAACAGGACAGAAAGTGATTCTCTGAGGATGATTGCCAACGGTACGATAATTGCCCAGAAAATAACCATTAAAATTGCGGGCAGGCTGATGTTCGTGAATGGGATTTTTCCTAAGAAAAAGAAGAAAAATAGCTGGTCAATTACAAAAGGCGCGAGTAGTATCGCTCCGATGATCATAATTAAGTAAACGCCCAGCTTTCTCATAGATCTAACTGTAGCAAATAAGATATTGACTTGCAATCATAAGCGTAATGTGTTTTAACTCTGATTTGCGTCGATATTTGGACTGGAAAAAATTGTCAAAAACCTGTATAATATAGCGGTTATGGCAGAGGTAATTCGTGTTAAAGGTGCTCGTGAGCACAATCTGAAAAATGTAGATATTGAGATTCCGCGAGATCAGCTGGTGGTGATTACGGGGCTTAGTGGGTCTGGGAAATCCAGCCTGGCATTTGATACGATTTACGCCGAAGGTCAGCGTCGCTACATGGAGAGCTTGAATTCTTATGCGCGTCAATTCTTGGGTACGATGGATAAGCCTGATGTTGATTCGATTGAAGGGCTTAGCCCGGCGATTTCAATTGACCAGAAGTCGACCAGTCGCAATCCGCGTTCGACCGTGGCTACGGTGACAGAAATTTATGATTATCTGAGGCTTTTGTTTGCGCGAATTGGCGTGCCGCATTGTCCGATTTGTGGCAATGAAGTGACGCGTCGCACGACTGAGGTGATTATTGACGAGATTCTGCGACAATTTATTGATAAGCGAATTCTGCTATTGGCGCCAATTGTTAAGAATAAAAAAGGTGAGTTTGCGCATATTCCGGAGCAATATCAGCGACTTGGCTATGCCAGGGTTCGCGTGGACGGCGTGGTGTACGCGCTGGATGAATTTCCGGAGCTGCAAAAAAGTTACAAGCATAACATCGAGTTGGTGGTTGATAGGTTGGTGTTGACAGCAGAAATGCGATCTCGATTGAGTCAGAGCGTTGAGCAGGCACTGGACTTAGGCCAGGGGGTTATTGAGGTTTTGGACGCGGACAGTGATGAAGTGAAGACATTTTCGCAGAGATACGCCTGTGTTGATCATCCTGATGTCGATATCCCAGAGCTGGAGCCGCGACTGTTTAGTTTTAACGCGCCGCAAGGAGCTTGTCCTGTGTGTACGGGTTTGGGGTCGAGGCTGGAGGTTGATCCAGAATTGGTCTTTAATAACAATTTGACAATTTCCGAAGGCGCAATTCGACCGTATAATCGAATGAATTCTGACGCTTGGAATATGAAGCGATTGGCGTCTGTTGCTGAAGCTCACGGATTTAGCTTGAAAGTTCCCGTAGGCAAGCTTTCTGATGATGCTAAACATAAAATATTATACGGAACTGGCGACCAAAAATATCGCGTTGATTTGGGCGGCGGTCGGCATTATGATACGACTTACGAGGGTGTTATTCCTAATCTGGAGCGACGCTGGAAGGAAACTGATAGCGATTTTATGCGACGAGATATTGAGCGATTTATGCGCGAGAGGGATTGTTATGCCTGTAAAGGCGCGCGCCTGAAACCTGTGGTTTTGGCGGTGACGGTTCATGAATTGAATATCGTTGACGTGTGCGATTTAAGTGTCGATGATGCATTGGATTTGTTTGATAATAAGCTTCAATTGACCGAGCAAGAAATGACGATTGCTCGCTTGATTGTGAAGGAAATTAAATCTCGTTTGGCGTTTATGAGTAATGTTGGGCTGAACTATTTGGAACTAAGTCGAGCAGCTAACACGCTTAGTGGTGGCGAGGCGCAGCGAATTCGCTTGGCGACGCAAATTGGCGCTGGACTTCAGGGCGTGCTTTATGTGCTGGACGAGCCGTCAATTGGACTTCATCAACGTGACAACGACAAGTTGATTGATATGCTGAAGCGCCTTCGTGATTTAGGCAATTCTGTGCTGGTGGTTGAGCATGATGAGGACACGATTCGTCAGAGTGATTTTCTGGTTGATATGGGGCCGGGAGCTGGTGTGAATGGCGGTCGAGTAGTGGCGATGGGGACGCCTGAAATTGTTGCGAAAAATGAGAATAGTATAACGGGTCGCTATTTATCTGGGGCGGAAAAAATTGCCGTTCCGAAAAAGCGTCGTAAAGTTGTGAAAGATAGAAAGTTGATTGTTCGTGGCGCTCGCGAAAATAATCTTAAGAACATTGATGTGGAGTTTCCTTTGGGCTTGATGACTGTAGTGTCTGGTGTTTCTGGTAGCGGAAAGTCGACGCTTGTGAATGATATTGTGGCGCGGGAATTGGCGGCGGAGCTGAATCGCGCAACGACAGCACCAGGGTTGCACGACGCTATAGAAGGCGTGAATCTGCTTGATAAGACGATTGTCATAGATCAGTCGCCAATTGGTCGAACGCCGCGCTCTAATCCGGCGACTTACACTGGAATTTTTACGCCGATTCGCGAGCTTTTTGCCAGTACACCCGAGGCTAACGTTCGAGGCTATAAATCTGGACGATTTAGTTTTAACGTTAAAGGCGGTCGCTGTGAAAATTGTCAGGGTGATGGTGTGATAAAAATTGAAATGCACTTTTTGCCGGACGTTTACGTTCAATGTGACGAGTGTCACGGCAAGCGTTATAATCGCGAGGCGTTGGAGATTAAGTATAAAGACAAGACGATTGCTGATGTTCTGGATATGACTATTGATCAAGCGGCAGAATTTTTTGACAGTGTGCCGAATATTGCACGTAAACTTCAGACGCTGGTTGAGGTTGGGCTTGGCTATATTAAACTTGGTCAGCCGGCAACTACTTTTTCAGGCGGTGAGGCGCAGCGAATTAAATTGGCAACGGAACTCTCCAAACGTTCTACTGGAAAAACTATGTACATTCTGGACGAACCGACCACTGGGCTTCATTCTGCTGATGTAAAACGATTGTTGGGGATTTTACAGCAATTGGTTGAGGGCGGCAATAGTATGATTATTATTGAGCACAATTTGGATGTCATAAAGTCAGCTGACTGGATAATTGATATGGGTCCAGAGGGCGGAATTGGTGGCGGTACGGTTGTGGCTTGCGGTACGCCTGAAGATATTGCCAAAGTGCCAAATTCGTTCACTGGCAAATATCTGAAAAAGATGCTTTAAGGCTATTTTTTACGCTTGGTTTTCGAGAGGAGAACCGACAATTGTTTTCTTAGCAAAGCGCGAGTGTTTGGTTGCTTCAAAGCATGAATTGCCATTGGTGAGACAGACAGGAAGATGATGAGAATTGCTGCAACTTCAATATTTACACCCGCTTTGGTCAAGAACTCGCCAGCGTAGAAGCCTAGATAAACGAATGCTGACGACCAAAGAAATCCACCGATAAGATTGAAAGTTAAGAATGTTTTATAGTGCATTTTACTGGCGCCGGCAACGATTGGGGCGAAGGTTCTTACAATTGGCACAAATCGAGCCAGGACGATTGTCGCTGAGCCGTGCTTGTCGTAAAACTTTTCTGTTTGCTCTAAATATTTTTTCTTGAAGAATCGGGAATTTTCTTTTTCAAACAACTTGCGTCCAACTTTGTGGCCAAAACTATAGCCAACACTGTCGCCCAGCACTGCCGCCGCAAAAACCAAAAGTGCAAAAATGTGAATGTCAATGTGTAGAATGTTTTGCTGAACCATATATCCAGCAGTGAAAAGCAGGCTGTCGCCAGGTAAGACGAAGCCGATTAGTAGACCGGATTCTGCGAAAATTACTAATAAAATTGCCAATACGCCAAAGCTAGTTATCAAGTGAATAAAAGATTCCATATCTTAATTATAACATAATTAGCGTATGCAGATTGAGCTATTCTTCAATAAATCCGCCAGATTGTCGCGCCCATAATTTTGCGTAAACACCGCGTTTTTTATTGATGAGCTCGTCGTGCGACCCGTCCTCGACAATTTTCCCATTTTTCAAAACAATTATACGATCCAACTTAGCAATTGTAGATAAGCGATGGGCAATGACAATTGAGGTTCGATTCTCCATCAACGTTTCCAAGGATTTTTGGATCAACGCTTCCAACTCAGAATCTAGCGCTGAAGTCGCCTCGTCGAGGACTAGAATTGGCGCATCTTTTAGGATTGCCCTGGCAATTGCAACTCGTTGTCGCTGTCCGCCAGATAATTTAATTCCGCGCTCGCCAACCATTGTGTCAAAACCGTCTTTAAGTCCAACGATAAAATCGTAAGCGCCAGCTTTTTTGGCGGCTTCTTCAATTTCTGCGTCAGTTGCATCAGGTCGGCCGTAAGCAATGTTTTCGCGCACGGAGCGGTGGAATAGTAATGGCTCTTGCGGCACGTAAGCGATTTTGGCGCGCAAACTTGCTTGGGTGACTTCGGAAATATCTTGTCCGTCGATGGTAATTTTTCCTGAGTCAATATCAGCAAAACGCAATAGCAATTTAGTGAGCGTAGTTTTTCCAGAACCGCTCGCTCCAACCAAACCTATTTTTTCGCCTGGCTTAATATCCAGAGAAAAGTCGTGAAATAGAGTGTCGCCTTGACCCTCGTCGTGCGTGAAAGTTATTTTATCCATAGAAATTTCGCCACTTGTGACTTCCAGTTTTGAATCGCTTTTATCAATCAATGTCGTTGGCGTTTGTAAGATTTCTACCATATCATTTGCGTTACCGATAATTCGGTTGTAATTGCGCATAATTCCGTTCATGTTCCATAATTCATGCGCGACGCTACCGGTGTAGGTGATAATAAGATAAACGGACGCCACGGACACCAAATCATTCTGGGCTGCGTACACTGCGAAGGCTATTGCTCCAATTTTAATAACCATGTTGATTGACGAATATATAGTGCTGACTTTCAAAAATCCGCGCATTACGTCGAGACTTGAATTTCGCCAAGAACTGACGGTTTTTGCGAAAAATTTCTGTTCCGTAGCTTCGGCGCCGGACGACTTGACTGCTAGAACATTTGAAATTACGTCGGCTAATTGTCCGTTCAATTTATTGCTGGCCTTGGCTTCTTTTTTTGTCAATTTCGCCATTGGCTTGGATCCGTAATAAACGACGATACTGAAAACAATTGAGAAGATGAGTAAGAATAACGCGTATTGCCAAAGAAGGGTTGACAGGACAATTATTGAACCGACCAGTGAAACAACTAGCGGCAAAACTGACCAAATTATCGTGTCCCAAAAACTTTCCACCGCGCCGACTAATTTATTTGTTTGGCTAACGAGCGACCCGCCGAATTTATTTGAGTGGAAGAATAATGTTTGGTTGGTCAATTTGCTGAAGCACTGAGCGTATAAATCTCGTTGCATGGCGGTTTCAAATGTCCAGACGAGATATAAAACTAATCGCCAGCCGATGACGCTTGACCACAATCCACTGACGCTATATAAAGCAATTAGTGTCCATAGGTTTTTTGAGTCGTGTAACTGATTATGTTGGATAATACTAAGAAGTTGAGCAATTATAAGTGGGCCGACAAAAATAGTAACCACAAGAGTCAGCATTGCAAAAAATATTGCCAAGTTTCGGCGGTGTTTGTATGGTACTGACGTTTTCCAAAATAGACGAAATATTTCTTTGCTGTTCGGTTTGTTTTTCAAATCAATTCCTTTCGATGATAAATTAATATTTATAAACTGCACAGAAAACTGAGCGTTCTTAATTATTCAAAGTGTATATTAGAGGAACTCGCCGTCAGGAGTTCATAGACTTTGACTATTATATGTAATATATAGATATAAGTCAATTTATGAAGTAAAGCCCTTGTTTATTTATTGTAAATACTTTACAATAGGAACATGACGCAAATTGTTAGGCGATCAACAAAACACACGAATGATGTGATGGCGATTTTAAAGAGCAAGCATCACGCGACGAATGCGGAAATTGCTCAGGAATTGCGGAACATTCATCCTGAAGTCAGCGACACGACGGTGCATCGGATAACTCAGCGCCTGTGTGGCGACGGGATGATTGGTTTGGCGCCGCCGACAAAAAAAGGTTGCTTGCGATATGATATTCGTAAGGACGATCACGATCATTTTGTGTGCAGCGATTGTGATGGTCTGATGGATATTAAAATTGCCGATGAAATGAGAAAGCAGATTGCGCATGAAATTAGCGATTGTTATATTGACGGCCCGTTGGTTGTGACGGGAGTTTGTAAAAAATGCCAGAAAAGGAGGAAATAATGGCTTTATATGAAATTACAACAAAGCAAGAATTCGAAGATAAGGTGCTAAAAAGCGACGGTCCTGTACTAGTTGATTTTTGGGCGCCGTGGTGTCCGCCATGTCGTGCAATGGCTCCGCTTTTGCATCAAATTGCCGAAGAAACAGAGTTTGATATCGTTAAGGTTGACACTGAAGCAAGTCAGGAAAATGCGCAATTGGCTATGGAATATCGCGTGCAGGGAATCCCAAATATGAAGATTTTTGTTGGCGGCGAGGAAGTTGCTGAAATGATCGGCATGAAGCCAAAGCAGACGTTGATTGACGCTTTGGAAAAAGCTGCGAAATAAAAAAAATAGAAGGGGGATTTATGAAGGGTTTTAGTGGAAATATCGAAAAACTTACGTTAGAAAATGATAATTTTCGTCAGGTTTTATATACTGCGAAGCATTGCCAATTGGTGTTGATGAGCCTGCCTGTTGGCGGGGAAATTGGTTCGGAGGTTCACGAGGAGAATGATCAATTTTTCAGATTTGAGTCTGGCGAAGGTAAGGTTTTGATTGATGGCAATGAATATGCCGTTTCTGACGGTAGTGCGATTATTGTGCCGGCGGGAGCTGAGCATAATGTGATAAATACTGGCAAAGAGCCGCTTAAGCTCTATACTATTTATAGTCCAGCACATCACAAAGATGGCATTGTTCGGGCGACTCGCGAAGAAGCGGAGGCTAACGAAGAAGATTTTGACGGCGTAACTACAGAATAAACTGTCGCCAAAGGAGAAAGTTTCTACTAGTTATGCCTCACAAAGGATCAATAGTCGGCGAGATATTCAGCTCATTCGTGCGGGCAATTTTTCGTGGGGTTGCCTACGTAATGTCGCTAGTTTTTAGGATTGTGCCGAAGAAGGACCGCGTGCGGGTGGTTGTTTATCGTGATGATGGTAAGATTTTATTAGTCAGAAGCCGCTTTAGTCGTCAAGAATGGGCTTTGCCAGGAGGCGGAGTGAATCGTAATGAGAGTTATGAGCAGGCTGCCGTTAGAGAAGTCTCGGAGGAAATTGGATTAAAGATATATAATCTGCGATATCTCGGAAAAGCTAATTCTCATGAATCATATGCCAAATTTTCAGTTCGAGTTTTTGCGGCGCACGCGTCTAATTATGACATAAAATGCAACTTTGAAATAATAGAAGCCCGGTGGCTTAATAGAGATCATCTTCCTGAAGAATACACTTTACTAACTAACGCTTTATGACATAATTGTAATATGGAGAATATAATATGATCAGATAATGTCCGATCCGGCTAACGCTGATTTTACAGAAAAAGGATGGTCGCCCGTTAGTAACTGCACTTAATCATGAACTTGTCGCAAAGTTTGCTAAATGGTTTATGGGATTATATAATGGGACTTATTTTTAAACAAAGACAAATTAGAATTTATGGAGGTGTATATAAATGAAAATATGTATTTTAGGCTTAGGTGTGATAGGTACAACTTATGGATATGTATTTCAAAAAGCAGGACATCAGGTTGAGCATTTAGTTAGGGAAAATAAAAAACAAAATGTTCCAGCAAAGCTGAATATAACTATATTAGACGGACGTTATGATAATAAGGGAGAAGAAAAAACAGATACATACACTGTAAATCTCGCAAAACCGGATACAAGTTATGACTTTATTCTTTTGAGTGTTTCACGCGGAAAAATAAAAGATGCTATAGCAACACTTTCGCAAAACAACATTACGGGAAGTTTGATATTATTCTGTAACTTTTGGAACAGTCGCAAAGAGATTGAAGAAATAGTAGGTAATTTTAAATACATTATAGGATTTCCTACTGCTGGTGGAAGTATGATACAGCAAGAGTTGAACTGTGTTTTATTTGACCATATAATGCTTGAAAGCAAGGAAAAAGCAAGCATTCCAAACTATAGAGATTTGATAGAGCTTCTTAAATCTACAGACCTAAAAACAGAAGTTCCTTATGATATGGTGGAATGGATATGGATTCACATGGCAATAAATGCAGGTGTTACTTCTACTGCTGCACGAGCAGGAAAAATTGATGACCCAAAACAGCTTGCGATTAATCTTATGAGAGATTCCCGCGCATTATCTATAGCAGTGAAATCGGTAAGAGAAACTGTTAAAGTAGTAAAAGCTAGAGGGGTCAATTTGAAATTATATAAAAATGAACTTCTTCCTTACAAAATACCTTCTACTGTCGCAGGTATGATAATGAAACGAATGTTTGCAGGAAATGAGCTCACGAGCAGAATTATGACGTTACATAATGATGTAGAAGACATTATGTATGGATGTAAAAGTATTTATGAGTCTGGAAAGCAAGAAAATCTGGATTTACCCTTATTTTATTCAAATATGGATAAAATCTTTAATAAATAAATTCAGCTTCATAAATTTCCAGTTTGTTGAGGTAACATTTTTTAACGATAACCTTAAGCTATCGTTAAAAAGTTCATGGATACATTCCTGCATACGAATGTGGCTACTTGACATACTTGGTGTTCACTCTGTTCTTGTGGACTTGCCGCCACGTCTGGACTTTGCTAGAAAATGACATCCGCGTTTGTTGGCTCAAATGCCGAATGTACGATTGACTATACTGGTTGGGTCTTATGCTCAGAAATACTATTTGAACCATCGCGTTGAACGTAGCTTAACGGCAACTGTATCTAATTTCGACACATATTTACCAGATTATTTTCCGTTGGTTCATCCATCGCCACTTAACATTGGCTGGCGTAAGCGTAATCCATGGTTTGAAATAGATGTTGTGCCGGTTTTGCAATCTATAGTTAGGGAATCGTTGTTGTAATAACAATAATTTAATATAGACTATCCTCCCAGAAAATATTACGCTTTGTATATTAATAAGCGCCAGTAGGCGACGCTGTTTTATGTATAATATGAGTATGAACGATCGACAAATTTCCCAGCTTGAAATAGCAAAGACTAAAGTTCGGCAGTTATTGGGCGGCGACACTTCGGGGCATGCCGATGATCATGTCGAGCGAGTAGCGTTGCTGGCGGAGCGTTTCGCTAGCGAATGCAGCGAATCAGTGAACCTGCAAGAAGTGTTATTGACGGCTTGGCTGCATGATGTTGATGATTATAAATTAGTCGGTAAAACGCAGGCGGAAAAATTGACGAACGCAGTAGATATTATGGCGCAGGCAGAGATAGCTGATGATTTAAGTCAGGTTGTGCTGGAAAATATTGCGGCGATTGGTTATAGCAAACGGCTGAACGGCAAGCAGCCGCAGCGGCTGGCAGGGAAATTGGCGTCTGACGCTGATATGTGTGATGCTATTGGTGCGGTCGGCATTGAGCGGGCGTTGACTTATGCTTGTCGTCACGGCGGTCGGATTTTTGATCCTAAAGTTTGGCCGAATGTCAATTTGGCGGCGCACGAATATAACGCTGATGGCAATACGCATGACACTGACGGATTTATCAATCACTTCTTTGAGAAACTGCTGAAATTGAAAGGTTTGATGTTGACCGAGCCAGGACGAGCAGAAGCAGAAAATCGTCATCAAATTATGGTTGATTTTCTTCGCACCTATTTTCACGAAAAGAATGCGCCCGAGTGGAGTGAGTTTTTGGAGGAATATTTACGTAGCATCAATTAAATATTGAAGAATGGTTAGCTTTCGCTTTTTATTGATCTGATCAATAATTTGTAGTTATATGAAATTATGACAAAGTATAAAATTGAACGGATTTATGAGTCGACCGCGTCGGACGATAGTTATCGTGTGCTGGTCGATCGATTGTGGCCGCGCGGAATTAGCAAAGAACGAGCTGCATTGAACGAGTGGAATAAAGAAATTGCCCCGACTGATGAATTACGCAAATGGTTTAATCACGATCCAGAAAAATTCCCGGAATTTTCTCGCCGTTATATGAAGGAGCTGGATAATAATCCTGCGGCTGCCGAAGCGAAGAATAATTGGGGTAAACAATCTGCAGTTACACTTCTATATGGCACCAAAGATACGGAACATAATCAGGCGATAGTTCTCAAAAAGTGGTTGGAAGATTAGTCAATCGCTAGAAGAATGCTTGCATAATTGGCGTATTTAGATTGTAATATATTTAATGAATCAAGCACTGCAAGCCAAGCTAAAAACTTTGCCGCGAACGCCCGGCGTTTATTTTCATAAGTCGGCGAGCGGCGAGGTAATTTATGTTGGTAAGGCGGCGGTTCTTAAAAATCGCGTACGCCAGTATTTTCAAGATTCGCGCGGGCGAGACAATAAAACTATGGCGCTAGTGGCGGAGATTTTTGATACTGATTGGATTGAAACTGAGAGTGAGGTTGACGCGCTATTCTTGGAAAGCGAGATGATCAAGCGGTATATGCCGCGATACAACGTTCTGCTGCGTGATGACAAATCTCAGATGTATGTTCGGATTGATATGAAAAGCGATTGGCCGACGGTTAGTTTTACGCGGAATCCTGCCGATGACGGTGCAGATTATTTTGGTCCGTTTTACAATGGTTTTGCGCTGAAAAAAGCGTTGCGCTATTTGAGGCGAATTTTTCCGTATCTCACTCGCCAAAGACGCCCTGGTCAATCAAAGTTGGATGAGGATTTGGGTTTAAGCCCGAAGATAAGTGATGGTTCGGACGCGTATAAAGCTAGTTTGCATAAATTGATAAGTTATATCAAGGGAAACCGCAAGGCTATTGCCGTGGAGCTGGAACGTGATATGAAAACGGCTGCGGGGCTTCATGATTTTGAGCGGGCGGCAAGTCTGAGGAATAAGTTGCGCGCCATGCAAGAACTTCAGCGACGCGTTATGTTTGGCGACAAAGAATTTTTGGATATTTCAAAAGACAAGGCGCTGGCTGATTTAGCAAAACTACTTGGCTTAAAAAATATTCCAGTGCGAATTGAGGGCTATGATATTTCGCATATGAGCGGACGTCAAGTTGTGGCGAGTATGGTGGTCTTTACGAATGGTGCGAGCGATCGTGCGGAATACCGCAAATTTAAGGTGAGCGAAAAAAACGACGATACTGGAAATATGTATGAGGTGATTTTTAGGCGACTTGGCGAGCGAAATGTCAAAAGCTGGGGCTGTCCAGATCTGTTGTTGATTGACGGTGGAAAAGGTCAACTTTCGGCAGCGATTAAGGCAAGAGATGAGCGCGGAATAAAATTGCCGATTATTAGCATTGCCAAACGCGAGGAAGAAATTATTATTCATAAAACTGGCTCACAAATTGACGTAACGCGCATTGGAGAGTTGCAAAAATCTATTCATCAGGACATCGCTATTTACGAAGACAATGATGTGTATGTGGTAAATTTGCATCCTGCTCAGCGCAACGCCGGATCTCATTCAAAGAATCTACGAGGCTCTGCTATCGATGACGGTTCCAGCCGGGGCAATTTTACAAAAAGTTCTATTGCGACGACGGATATTGTCAAACTTTTCCAGCGGATTCGTGACGAGTCGCACCGATTTGCTGTGAGCTATCATACGGCACTGAAGCGTCAAAATCAGACGAAAAACCAACTGGAAGAAATTCCGGGGATTGGTCCAAAGACGCGTGCGAAATTGTTGAGGAAGTTCGGTAGTGTGAAAAAAATTATCGAGGCGGATTATGCGGAATTGCAGGCGGAAGTTGGTGCGAAAAAGGCAGATTTGATTAAACGATTGTCTTAAGTTTTGGCGACCAATCGACAATAAAGCATAAATTATATATAATAAGACTAATGAAAAGACAATTTGCAACGTTTTTGATTCGGCTAATTCTTAACTCGGTAGGTATTTGGGTTGCGGTGCGGCTACTTGGAAATGAAACTCCAGGTGCAACCTCTGCGTGGACATTTATGATGGCTGGGTTGATATTTTCGGTAGTGAATAGCGTATTGAAACCAATTGTTACAATTCTAGCTCTGCCAGCAATTCTATTGACCTTAGGATTGTTTACTTTAATTGTGAACGGCTTTATGGTTTACATTTCGTTAGCTTTGGCGCCCGGGATTTCTATGACTTTTGCGCATTCAATTATTGCCGGGATTATACTGAGTTTGGTAAACTATATTATAAGTAGCGCGCTGGTTTTGCAGCGGGAAGAAAAGGAGTAATATGTCAATTGATACAATTTTACCGTACGTGACGCTTGGATCTGCCGTACTGATGATTATCGCAATTTTGTTGCAACAACGAGGCGCAAGTTTGGGCGCAGGATTCGGCTCGTCTGGGGAATTATTCACTACTCGTCGCGGATTTGATAAAAACTTGTTCGACGTAACTATTGTTTTTGCGGTGATTTTTGTGCTATCGATTTTGGCAAGTATGATTTTGCCGGGATTGCAAAAATAGGAGAATAGATTTGAGCTCGGATAATTCGTCATGGAATCGTTTTGCGCGGCTAAAAGTTTCCAGTAAAGATGTCAATAAGCGTCTGCGTAAGATTGAAAAGGGAAGCTTGCGCCATGCACATAAATTCGTGACATCCAGGTTAGACCGTTTGTCTAATGTGCGACGTCGGGTTTCTGTCTGGATTATTCTAGTATTGGTGATGATTGGCGCCAGTGCGGTGCAGTGGCATATTTCTCGCAATTCTTTCACGACAATGGCGTACACTTCTGGCGGATCATACTCTGAGGGTGTGCTGGGTCCTTTGGAAAACCTAAATCCAATTTTCGCAAAAACCAATGCTGAAAAATCCGCCGCGAAATTGCTATTTTCAAGTTTGTATCGATATGACTCAACGGGCAATATAAAGGCTGACATGGCGGACAGCGTCAGTGTGAACGATAAAGAAACTGAATATATAGTCAAACTGAAGAAAGGTCTGAAGTGGTCGGACGGACAAGACCTAACGGCGGACGATGTAATCTTTACGTTGAAGCTATTGGCGAATCCAGAAGTTGGAGCTGAAATATCAGGCTGGAAATCCATAAAATTCGAGAAAGTGTCTGACGATTCGGTAAAGTTTATCTTGCCGTCGTCATATTCGCCGTTTGTCCACGCTTTGACATTCCCGATTATCCCTAAACATATATTAAAAGATGTTAAACCGTCGAATTTACGTGAACATGATTTTAATAAGTCGCCCATATCCAGCGGTCCATTCGCCTTTAGATTGCTGCAGAATGTAACGAGCGATGGTAGTAAAAAAGTGCTATATTTGCAGTCGAATAGCAATTATTATGGCAGCACGCCTAAGTTAGAGCGATTCCAGTTGTACGCGTATCCGACACAGGATGATATTGCGAAAAGTTTGCGTACGCGAGAAATTACAGGAACTCCAGAATTGATTTATAACGATCAATCCGCCGAGGTAAAATCTATGTACGCTGCAGAAGCGCATTCTTTGAATAACGGAGTTTACGCGCTGTTTAATAACAACAGTCAGTTCTTGCGATCAAAAGCTGTTCGCCAAGCTTTGTCGCTCAGCGTTGATACGTCCAAGTTACGCCAATCTTTGTCATTATCTACAGAAGAATTATCTGGTCCAACGCTTAACAAATTCCTGGGAAAGAATTCGAATTCGTCTAGTTATGACGTCAAGAAAGCGAAATCTCTACTTGACGCTGAGGGCTGGAAGAGTGTGAATAATGTTCGTCAGAAGGGAAATGATAAGTTAAAGCTCAACGTAGTTGTTTTGAAGAATAGCAATTACGAAAAGGTTGCCAGGTATTTGGCTCAAGTTTGGTATGATGAACTGAATATAGAATCGGATATTAAAGTTGTCGATCCGAACGACGCCACTCAAAATATTCTTCAGACAGTTTTGCAGCCGCGCAATTTTGACGTGCTGGTTTATGAGCTCTCCTTGGGTGGCGACCCTGATGTTTACGCCTATTGGCATTCTTCGCAGGCAACCAATAATGGTTTAAATTTCTCCAATTACAATAACGCGATAGCGGACGATGCTCTGGAGAGCGGTCGATCTAAAATCTCGGCAAAGCAACGCGCTGATCGTTACGCGAAGTTCACTGCCATTTGGCAAGCGGACGCTCCAGCGATTGCCTTGTATCAGCCAAAGTTTGACTATATTCATATTCGGAACGTTAAAGCTCTCGACGCAAGCACTGAAGTCGTCAATCCTGTCGATCGTTATGTCGATGTTCAATATTGGGCGACAGAGAAAAAGTCCGTTTACAAAACCCCGTAATCGGGTATAATGGTAAGTGGCTATGCGGGCGTGGCGGAATTGGTAGACGCGCTAGCTTGAGGGGCTAGTGAGCATTGCGCTCGTGGAAGTTCAAGTCTTCTCGCTCGCACCAAACATATTGCAATTATTGGATGAATTGTTTGTGATATGTTTTGTAAAATCTGATATAATAAAGGCGGTGGCGCGTTGGCGGAGCGGTTACGCAGAGGTCTGCAAAACCTTTTAGACGAGTTCGACTCTCGTACGTGCCTCCAATTTTTGATGAATAGTCCTGAGTATTGGGCTATTTTTTATTTTGCGAAATTATACAATTTACTTAGCGGATATAGTATAATATAAGCAGTCTGGCGCGTAGGTGTCTGGATTGTATGTAAATAAGCGCGAGTGGCGGAATTGGTAGACGCGAGGGACTTAAAATCCCTTGACCAAAAGTCGTGCGGGTTCGATTCCCGCCTTGCGCACCAAAGTTGTAAAGAAAGTAATATTGAATAGGAAAGGGACAAGGTAAGAAATGAGTCCATTGGTAATTGTACTTATTGTTACAGTGGTAGTTTTATTAGTACTCGTAGGAGTTGTAATCGGTGCGTACAATGGTTTGGTTGTATTGCGTAACCGCGTAGAAGAGGCGTGGAGTGACATTACTGTTCAGCTAAAGCGCCGAACTGATTTGATTCCAAATTTGGTCAACTCAGTAAAAGGCTATGCTACACATGAAAAAGAAGTGTTTGAGAAGGTTGCAGAAGCTCGTTCAGCAATTATGAATGCCGGCAGCGTGGCTGAAACCGCTAAAGCTGAAAACGCTTTGGAAGGCGCTTTGAAGAGCTTGTTTGCCGTATCTGAGGCTTACCCAGAGTTGAAAGCAAACCAGAACTTCTTGCAATTGCAACAAGAATTGGTTGACACTGAGGATAAAATCCAAGCAGCTCGCCGATTCTACAACGGTGGCGTTCGCGACCTGAATACGAAGATTCAGACTTTCCCAACAAATATCATCGCGGGAATGTTTGGCTTCCAAGCTAAGGAATTCTTCGACGTTGAGGATCGTGCAAGCGTCGAAAATCCAGTTGAAGTAAAGTTCTAATCGAACCCTGAAATGAAAATCGCTCGTCTATTTTTGGCGGGCGATTTTTGATATAATTAACATATGTACAATGCAGTTTCTCAAAACAAACGCAACACAATATTAATTATGTCTGTGTTTGTGATAATTATTGGAATTATTGGTCTGTTTATTGGAGCGGCAACTGATAGCTATTCATTGGCACTCATTATTTTTATATGTGCAATATTATATGCTTGGCTGCAATATTTTATAGCTGGCAAGTTGGCTATGATGATGACTGGCGCTCAGGAAATTAGTAAAAATGACGCTCCTGAACTTTGGCGAGTAGTGGAAAATTTGTCTATCGCTTCTGGTATGCCGATGCCGAAAGTCTATATTATCGATGATCCAGCTCCAAATGCTTTTGCGACTGGTCGCGATCCAAATCATGCCATCGTTGGTGCAACTACTGGGCTTTTGGATATTATGGACAAGCGAGAGCTGGAGGCGGTTATGGCGCATGAAATGAGCCACGTGCGAAATTACGACATCCGTGTGAGTATGATTGCTTTTGGTCTGGTTAGTGCGATTGGTCTATTTGCAGATTTGGCACTTAGAATGATGTTTTATAGTGACGATCGTGACAGGGATGTCAATCCTATCATCTACGCTTTCGGGTTGATTGTGGGTATATTGGCGCCGCTTTTGGCAACGATAACTCAATTGGCGGTTAGTAGACAGCGTGAATATCTGGCAGATGCTTCGGGAGTGCTATTGACGCGAGACACTGAAGGGTTAGCAAGCGCGCTGGAGAAATTGCGCCAATACGGCAGACCAATGCAAAAACAAAGCTCTTCCACCGCCAATTTGTTCATGAATAATCCTTTGAAGCCTGGATTTTTCTCAAAACTATTTAGTACTCATCCACCGCTAGAAGACAGGATTGCAAGGCTGAGAAATAACGCAACAAAGATGTAATTATGGCAACGAAAACCTCCAAAAAACGAGTAGTCAAGAACCCTAAGAAGTCAAATGCTGATCATAAAAAAGGTGTATGGCCCGGTATTAAGCGTGACTTTGGTAAATTAAATCAGCAGCGGCGTAATTTTCTGCAGCGCCGACCTCATCGTAGTTTTCGGTTAACTAAGCGACGAGATTACCAACGAGATCTTAAAATTCCAGGATATTGGTCGCTGACTAGTGAGGCTTGTCGTCTGGTGTGGCGCAATAAGAAAACTTTTTTGGCGTTAATTATCGTTATGTCGATATTGACGTTTGCCTTAGCCAGCGTCATGTCGCAAGACACATACCAACAACTTAAAGACGTGATGAATCAGGCTGAGTCGAATGGATTTGGCGGGATTTATACAACAATTAGCCTATTCTCTGGCGTTGCGGTTAGTTATATTTCCGGTAGTGGAACGGCTGGCGGAAATGTGCAGCAAGCGGCGGGAATCTTTCTAGGACTATTAACTTGGTTGTCGTCCGTTTGGCTAACGCGAGCTATTTTAATTGGTAAAAAACCGAAAATGCGCGACGGTTTGTATAGCTCTGGGTCGCCCATAATTGCGCTAATAATTGTTATCGGGGTTTTCTTGATTCAAATGGTGCCGGCGGCAGTGGCGGTGATTATTTATAGCGCGCTTAATGCTTCGGGAGTGTTAAATCAAACGCCGATTCTGATGGCGGCTGGCGGTGCGGCGATTCTGATAGTGGCGATGTCCGTCTATTGGGCGACTTCTACGGTTTTTGCGATGATTATTATAACACTGCCGGGGATGTATCCGTTTCACGCGCTGCGTCTGTCGGGCGATATTGTGACTGGGAGAAGATTACGGATTTTACTGAGATTCGCGTGGGCGGTTATTCTGTCCGTGCTTTTGTGGGCGGTAGTTTTGATTCCAGTAATTCTGCTTGACGGCGCGCTGAAGGGATGGATTAGCGGCATTGACTGGTTGCCAATTGTCCCGACGACTGGCTTGATTTTACTTTACGTAACGATAGTTATGATTTCTGTGTATGTCTATTTGTTCTACAGAAAGGTGGTTGAAAGTGACACCAAAAAAACCAAGAATTGACGAAATTAAAGACCTGCTAAATCGTTATAGCTATGAATATTACACCTTAGATAAGCCGAGCGTGAGCGATGCGGTTTATGACAGTCTGATGGATGAGCTGAAGAAAATTGAATCGGATCATCCGGAACTGATTACTATTGACAGTCCTACGCAACGAGTTGGGAATAAGCTGCTTGACGGTTTTCAAAAAGTGGAGCACGCGCGCCGAATGGTCAGTTTGAATGACGTTTTTGATAAAAGTGAAGTTGAGGCGTGGATTGAGCGAACTGATAAATTAATACCGGGTCAGCGACATGAATTTTTTACGGATATAAAAATGGACGGATTGGCGTGCGCGTTGATTTATGTCGACGGTGTATTGTCGCAAGCTGTGACACGTGGCGATAGTTTTGTTGGCGAAGATGTAACGAATAATGTTCGGACTATTAAAAATGTACCGCTTCGTCTGCGTGAAGCGGCGGGTTTTGAAAATTTTTTGCGTGGTCGGACAGAGATTCGCGGTGAAATTGTTATGTTGAAACGGGATTTTGAGGAGCTTAATAAAAAGCAGAAATCTCTAGGGTTGCCTACATTTGCTAATCCGCGCAATTTGGCTGCGGGGACAATTCGTCAATTAGATCCTGCGCTGGTGGCGGCGCGCCCGTTGCATTTTCGCGGATATGATGTGATTCGCGATGATAGTTCGGAAGTTCCGACGAATAGTTTTGCTTACGAGGCTTTGACGGCGCTGGGGATTTCTCGCAATCAGCAGGCTAGTGTTTTTGACAATTTGTCCGACGTGATGAAATTTGTTGATGAATGGAGCGACAAGCGTCATGATTTGCCGTTTAATACGGACGGGCTGGTTATTAAGATTAACGATCGAGAGATATACAACAATCTCGGTATGGTGGGTAAAAATCCGCGCGCGGCGGTGGCTTATAAGTATGCGGCCGAAGAGGCTACGACGATCGTTCGAGATATAGTAATTTCTATCGGGCGAACTGGCGCGGCGACTCCGGTGGCTGTGTTTGATCCAGTGGTGGTGGCGGGAACTACGGTGCAGCACGCCAGTTTGCATAACGCCGATGAAATTGAGCGTTTGGATATTCGGCGAGGCGACACTGTAGTGATTTTTAAGGCTGGCGATATTATTCCGCAAGTTGAGAGTGTCTTGAAGGAATTGCGACCTGCAGATTCTGAGCCAATTGATTATGAAGCAGAATTAAAACGGCAATATCCGGAGCTGGAATTTGTGCGACCGGAAGGTGAAGCTGTTTACCGAGTTAAGGGCTCTAATGGCCCGCTGATTTTGAAGCGAGCTTTGGCGCATTTCGCGTCTAAGGGTGCGCTTGATATTGATACGCTTGGCGAAAAAAACGTGGAAGTTTTGATTGACAATGGTTTGGTTGGCGATTTGGCGGATATTTTTATGCTCACTAAAGACGATTTGTTGAAACTGGATCGGTTTGCTGATATTTCTGCACAAAAGTTAATATCGGCAATTGCTGATAAAAAACGTCCAGAATTAGAGCGATTTTTGTACGGTCTGGGAATTCGTCATATTGGAGCGCAAACGGCGATTGATTTGACGAATCATTTTGAGAGTATGGAAAATTTGGCGAAAGCGACGATTGACGATTTGCGACAAGTTGATGGCGTGGGTGAAATTGTTGCTGAATCTGTGGTGGCGTGGTTTGCTGATGAGGATAATGTAAAATTGCTCAATAAATTCACCGAGCTAGGCGCCGTTCCTCAGTTTAATAAAAAATCTGGTAGTTTGAGCGGAAAAAGTTTTGTCATCACAGGTACTCTGAAATCTATGGGACGCGACGCTGCTGCGGATAAAATTCGTAATCTCGGTGGAGTTTTTCAAACTGCAGTTTCTAAAGACACGACATATTTGGTGGCTAGCGGTAAGGTTGGTGCTAGCAAATTGAAAAAGGCTGAGCAATACGGCACGAAAATCATTAACGAAGAAGAACTATTGAAAATGATAAGCAACGTAGGTCAATAGTCGCAGTGGGATATAAAGCTTGTGTTTTTTTGGGCGATAATGCATAATTAAACATGAGCTGGTACGCATAGGGGCATTCTCCTATGCTTGCCAATTGAAAGACAAACACATATTCAAATATGCCCCGGGTGGGCGCGTAGCAGCTCTTCTATAATGCTTATGGTATGATATAGTTATGGTTACTGTTTCAAAAAAAGGGGAAGAAAAACTAGCAAAATTAGTGCGAGAATTTTTTGCTGTTCATCCAGATGTGAAGCTTGTGGCGATAACTGGTAGCGCCGGAAAGGCTAGTGCAAAAATAGCTATCGGTACGGTTTTGGCGCAACAATTTGATATTCAACTTCGCAATGAAGAGCCAAAGACGAAAGCTGATGTTTTCCTTCAGATGATGGGCGTGAAGATGCCTGAAAAAGGCCTTTTCAAATGGTGGAAGGTGATGCGCGCCGTAAAGAAGAGGATTAAGGCTGAAAAACCGGAAGTCCAAGTGATTGTTCAGGAATTTAATCCAAAGGAACTTGGCTATAACGATTGGTTTAAGGCTTATGTTGTGCCGGATATTACAGTTGTAACTTCTGTGACAAATGGTCGAATGCAGGTTGAATATTCCTTGGAGGAAGTGGCGAATGAGATGATTTCGCTGGCGAATTTCTCGCGAATGGCGATGATAAATCGTGATGACATTGACGGGCGTTTTGCTAGCTTTTTGACGAATCCCAATATCACTACGTACGGAAGTGATCCCGTGGCGGAGTATAATTTTGACGATCGTAATTTTTCTCTGAAAGATGGACATCACGGCTTTATTGTGTCGCCAGAAAATCCTAATGGGTTAGAAGTCAACGTTAAGCTAATTGGCGAGCATAATATTCGTCCAGCGATCGTGGCGGCAGCTATTGGGTATGCGTTTGGCGAAACTGAGGATAATATAAAAAAGGGCATAGAAAATTTGCGCCCACTGCCTGGTAGGATGAATTTGCTGAAGGGTGCGGACAATACTTGGTTGATTGATGATAGCTATAGTTCGACGCCGTTGACTGCTTTAGCGGCTTTACAATCTTTGTATCGAATTGAGACTCCGCAGCGAATTGCTGTACTTGGCAATATGAATGGCTTAAAGGGAATTTTCGAGCAAGCCCACGCCGAACTTGGTTCTCATTGTAGTCCGGATTTGTTGGATTGGGTTGTGACGGTTGGTGAGAAAGCTAATCAATATTTGGCGCCGGCCGCTCGTCAAAAAGGCTGCCAGGTGAAGGAATGTAAGAATGCCATCGAGGCTGGGTCTTTCGTGCGCGACAAATTGAAATCTGAAGGCGTCGCGTTATTTAAGGGTTCAAGCGGCGGTGTATGGCTAGAGGAATCTATAAAAATCAACCTTCATAGCACTGAGGACGATAAATACTTAGTCAGGCAAACGCCGGAGTGGATTGCTAGGAAAAACCAATTTTTCTCACAATTTAAAGATTAATGTGATATATTAAATTCAAGGTATATAAAACAAGGGGGAATGATGGATCAAGGTAATCAACCTGCACCGCAGCCGCAATATAACGGCGTGCCGATGCAACCAAAAAAGAAGAAAACGGGATTGATAATTGGCATAGTGCTGGGAGTCATAGCTCTTATTGCTATTATCTCTGCTGTGCTAGTTTATTTCTTGTGGTGGCAGAATCCAGAAAAGATGGTTACGGACGCTGTGTCTAACGCTATCATGGCAAAGAAGATGACTGCCGACGGTAAGGTAGTTATTGATATGCGCGACCAAGGAAAAATAGAGCTAAACGTAAAGACTGCTACTGATTCGGGGAAATCAAAGGCGAATATTGACGCTAAGCTTGATATTAAGGGAGTTGAGAAAAATATTCCTCTTAAAGGTGATGCGGTTCTTGATAGTGACGGAACGATATACGTGAAGATAAATAACTTTAAGGATTTGTATGGCACTTTGCTTGAAGTAGTTATGGAATCTTCGTCTGGCGGAAATCTATCAAGATCTCAAATAGAAACTTACCGCGATCAGGCATTGGAGAAGATGAGCTCTGAGATAGATAAAATGAGCGACACGTGGATGAAGATTTCTCCAGATGAAATCGGTAGCGAATACAAGTGTGGGATTAACGCTCTGAAGAAAATTCAAAGTGACGAAAGTGCGCGTAAGGAATTGGCTCAGATTTATCAAAAGAATAGTTCCTTCACAATAAAAGATTCAAAGATTAGTGATCGTAATGGTGGACGTGGTTTTGAATTGCAAGGTAATAATAAATCTAATTCGTCAAAATTTGATGAAGAGTTTAAGAATTCATCAGTCGGTAAGGCGCTCGGTAAGTGTGGAAAATCGAATAGTCATGATAGCAAAGACGAATCGACATCTATTGACGAATCTTCATTGAAGGTGTGGGTTGATAGGTCATCTCATGAGTTGAAAGCCTTAGAGTTGAAAGGTGATAGCAAGAAGGCTTCTGTAGAAATTTCATTTGACATCAATGTGAATAAATCTGAAGAAATCAAGGTTCCTTCGAGTGCTGAGAGCTTGAAAGAGTTTATAGAAGGTTTTATGGAAGGGTATTCGAGCGGATTGTCATCAACCTCGACTAGGTAAATAACTTAATTGCCTAATAATAATCCCGTTCGTAATGAGCGGGATTATTTGCTATAATTACAGATATGAGACGCTATAATCCGACAGAAATTGAACAAAAATGGCAAAACAAATGGGAGGCTGACGGTACTTACGCGGTCGATTTTAACGACACTACTCGGCCGAAATATTACAGTTTGAGCATGCTTCCGGGGATTACAGGGGCGGGAATTCACATTGGTCACGGTCGTACTTTTCAATTTGCCGACATCAAAGCACGATTCAAGCGTCAGCAGGGCTATAATGTCTATCATCCAATCGGCTGGGACAGCTTTGGTTTGCCGGTTGAAAATTACGCTATTAAAGTCGGAAAAACGCCACGTGTAGCGCACGATGAGGCGAAAGTTCACTTTAAGGAGCAATTGAAGCGACTTGGGTTTAGCTATGATTGGACAAAAGAAATTTCTACAGCTGATCCAGAATATTACAAATGGACTCAGTGGATTTTTACGCAATTATATAAGCACGATTTGGCATATCAAAAAGAGCAGCCGCAATGGTGGTGTGAAACTGATAACACGGTGCTTGCTAACGAACAGGTTGAAGGTGGCAAATGTTGGCGCTGCGGTAATCCTGTAACCAAGCGAAATCTCAAGCAGTGGTTTTTCCGAATTACGGCGTATGCAGATGAAATTTTAGAGGCAACCGATGCGCTTGATTGGACGGAAATGGTTAAAACCATGCAGAAGAATTGGATCGGTCGATCAGCTGGCGCGGAAGTTGAGTTTGCGGTTAGCGGTCAAGACTCCAAGATTACAGTTTTCACAACTCGTCCTGACACGTTATTTGGCGCGACGTATGTAGCTTTGGCACCGGAGCATCATCTGATTTCTCAGTTGGTCAATTCTGATACGCGCGAAAAGGTTGAAGCGTATGTCCAAGCTTCGCAACAAAAATCCGATATTGAACGTCAAGAGAATAAAGAGAAAACAGGCGTATTTACTGGCAGTTATGCCATAAACCCAGTTAATGGTCAAAAATTGCCAATCTGGGTGGCGGATTATGTTTTGGGCAGCTATGGAACCGGCGCAGTCATGGCTGTGCCGGCGCACGACGAGCGAGATTTTGCGTTTGCTGAGAAGTTTGACTTGTCGATTATCCAGGTTATTGATAGGCCTGAGCATTCAGCCGATGTTGGCTGTTATTCTGGTGAAGGTGAGTTGATAAATTCCGGACAATTTAACGGGACCAGGAGTGAGGATGCTCGCGAGCAAATTGTTGCGTGGCTGGAGCAGCAGAATTCTGGGCGAAGCAAAACCACGTATAAAATGCGCGATTGGTTGATTTCTCGTCAGCGCTATTGGGGTGCTCCGATTCCAATTGTTCATGTTGATGGTCGTGCGCCAATTGCTGTAGCTGATGAGTGCTTGCCGGTGATTTTGCCAGAGGTGGAGAACTTTAAGCCAACGGGCGGGAATACTTCTGTTTTGGCTCAAGTTGATGATTGGGTGCGAGTTTGGGTGGATGTTGAAACTGGAAAAACTGTGCCGATTACAGAAAATAAGCCTGACGGCGACAATTGGGTAGAGGGTCGTCGTGAGACTGACACTTTGGACGGCTATGCTTGTTCTAGCTGGTATTTCTTACGATATCTCGACCCGCACAATGATAATGAAGCATGGAATCCTGAGAGAATTAACCATTGGATGCCGGTTGATTATTACAATGGCGCCGACCACGCCGTGGCTCACCTGCTATACAGTCGTTTTTGGATGCGATTTTTCTATAAACTCGGCCTCGTTCCGACTCCAGAACCTTTCAAGCGAATGATGTACAATGCATACATTATGGCACCAGACGGTCAGAAAATGTCCAAGTCTAAGGGCAATGTCATTGATCCAATGGAGATTATGGACAGCGGATATGGTGCCGACGCGTTGCGAGTTTACGAAATGTTCATCGCGCCTTATGACATGGACGCACCATGGGATCCTCGTGGCGTTCCGGGAACTTACAGGTTCTTAAATCGAGCATGGAACTTGGTTCAGGAGTTCGTTGATAGGAATCCAAACGACTCTCTTGGCGCGAATGAAAAAATAACTCAAGAACTATTGCGATTAACTCACTCGACAATTAAAAAAGTTACTCGCGACATTGAAGATGAGAAGTTTAATACAGCCGTGGCTTCGATGATGGAAATGGTCAATGGTCTGTATAAGATAAAAGAATCGCATGGAATTGACACGTCGGACGAGTGGCGATTTGCATTAGAAAGCTTGATTCAGATTTTGGCGCCTTTTGCTCCGCATATCACAGAGGAATTGTGGCGTGAAATGGGTCATGATGATACGGTTCACGTTGGCCATTGGCCGAAGTGGGACGAAAAATATCTAAAGAGTGATACGATGACTATTATAGTTCAAGTGAATGGCAAGCTTCGTGCAAAACTTGAACTGCCGAGTGATATGGACAAGCAGGGTGTTGAAGCGGCAGCCCTAGCTGACGAAAATGTCCAGAAATTCACAAACAATAAACCACCTAAAAAGATGGTTTATGTTCCAGGCAAGCTGGTGAATATTGTAGTCTAGGAAACAGTCTACTTCGATTCGTTCTTTATTCCTGCTATGGCTATGCTTGGCTTTCCGTCACCGTTTATGTCGCCTATGGCAATGTCGACAGTAGATCCTGGTTGGATTTCTGAGTCGCCAGTCTTGTTTTTGTAGAGATCTTTCATGTAGACAGCAGTTTCGTATATGGAGCTTCTTGCTTCATTAGAGTCTATCTTATTTTCAGGATTTTCCTCGTTGTATTCTTCCATGGCTGCTTCAACCACCGAAGTCGGATTTTCTCCCTCTTCAAGAGTGACAGTGCGAATCTCTGTATCTTCTGGTAGCTCCGTGATGATTCCATTGCTATAATCCTCTACAACTTGAGCTACTTGGTGGGCAGGGCTTGGTCCTTTTTCTGGTGATTTAGGGCTATAGAATAAGCCTAGGGCGTTTGCAGCTCCAGCCAATCCTAACGCGGCTAATGCTACTGCACCGATTTTAACTACAGATTTTGGTATTTCTATTACAGATCTGTCGTCTTCATTGTTGTTTTGTGATGTAAATCGTTCCGTGTTCATGTTTGCTATATTAACATAAACGACATAAAAAGTCAATATTATTATCTAATTTACAGACAGGCTATTGAGATTGTCTAATAAAAAAGGTATAATGGTACGTAAGTTTTATGACAACCTAAAAGAGGAGAATAAATTATGGCACAACCTAAGAAGCAGAGTAGCCCACGTAAAACTGGTCTTCGTCGCAGTCACTTGGTATTAAAATTGGCACGTCGTGTTAACGCAACTTCACCAGTTAAGGTGAAGACAACCAAGCGTGAAACCGGTAAAACAACAAAATAATAATTACGAACAGGACGCTTAATAATGGCATCAAACCGTCATTTGGGACGAATTGTCGCACTGCAAACACTTTATGAACATGAATTTCGCAAAGAGGTTGGCGATAGCGATGTTGACTATAAGACTATTTTAAAGCGTAATTTGGCTGAATATAAATCATCGGTTGACGATATTGAATTTATCGATAATTTGATCAGCGGTGTACTTTCGACGCAGAGTCAATTGGATGAGAAATTACAGCCACTAGCGCCAGAATGGCCTATCAGTCAGTTACCGCGAATTGATCGGGCAGTACTTAGAATTGGTTTATATGAATTGCTATATTGTGCAGATACCGTTCCGCCAAAAGTGGTGATTAACGAAGCGGTAGAATTAGCAAAAGCGTTCGGTTCGGATAACTCGGGTAAGTTTGTGAATGGCGTGCTTGGCACGGCACTCCGTACTCTCGTGGAGGAGTCCGACAGTGAGAACAAGCAACTTTGATAAGATAAAAAAATATTTTGGTGGTAGCAAGAAGCCATTGATTCAGGAAATTGTACGCGAGCCAACTGCCGGTGGCGTAATTTTTCGTCGTAATAAAAAGGGCGAGGCAGAGTTTTTGCTTTATCAGGACGCTCGCGACCGCTGGACAATTCCGAAAGGGCACATTGAACCAGGTGAAACAGCTCAAGTGACGGCTCGTAGGGAAATCGGCGAGGAAACTGGGCTGAAGAAAATTGAACTGCACGGCTGGCTGGGCAAGGTGAATTTTCGTTATCGTCGAATCGATAAATTGGTATTGATGACAACGCAAGTTTATCTAGTTAAGGCGTTGGATCCTAACGAGAAACTCCAAAAGGAAGAGTGGATGAATGGTCTTAAATGGTTTAGTTTTCATGAGGCGCTGGACGAAGTTGAATATGAAGATATTGGCAAGCTGATTCTTTTGGCGATGAAACGAATTAGACAGGAGAACTTATAAATGAACGGAATGAACACTGCGCCATATCAAGATTTTGCGCGCGAAAAATTAGGTTTTGAATTTACGAATTTGGATTTGCTGATTACAGCTTTGACTCACCGTAGCTATGTGAATGAGCATCGAAAATCCGTTCATCATCACAATGAGCGCTTGGAATTTTTAGGTGATGCGGTTTTGGAATTGGCGGTAACGGAATATTTGTTTACGCATTTTTCCGAGCCAGAGGGAATTTTGACTGCTTGGCGGGCAGCTTTGGTACGAACGGAAAGTATTGGCGATGCTGGCGATAAGTTGGGTTATGGTCCGCTGATTCGTATGTCAAAGGGTGAGAAGAACGGCTCAGAGCGAGCGCATTTACAGATTTTAGCCAATGCATTTGAGGCGGTAATCGGTGCTATTTATTTGGAGCGTGGCTTTGACGATGCTCGCGATTTTATTCACAAGCATATCATAGTTAAATTAGATGGAATTTTGGAGTCGGGCAGTTGGCGTGATCCGAAGTCATATTTGCAGGAGATCTCTCAGCGAGTTGACAATCAAACGCCGGTATATAAAGTCCTGAGCGAAGAAGGTCCAGATCATGATAAGGTCTTTACCCTTGGGGTTTTTGTTGGCGATAATATGATGGGGCGAGGCATTGGTCCATCTAAGCAAGTTGCTCAACAGCAAGCTGCTCGTGCTGCAATTGCTAAATATAAAGAATCTGGCGAGAAATAATTAAAGTTTGCACGGCGTAAACTGCTCGTGTATAATGAAAATACAGTTTAATTCCAGGAGGAGGGGCAGAATGTCAACAATAGATCAGCAGTTTGTAGAATATACTGTAAAGGCGTTGGTTGGACATCCAGAAGATGTTGTAGTAGATCGAACAATTGATGAAAAGGGTGTTTTACTAACATTGACAGTTAATCCAGCAGATTTGGGTCGAGTTATTGGTAAGCGCGGCAGTACGGCACAGAGTTTGCGTACACTTCTGCGGGCTTTGGGCGCAAAGAATGACGCTCGATACAACTTGAAGATCGTTAACAATGATGGTTTTTCTGGCGCACGCGAGGAAAATGATTATAACGGTAATGCTTCTGTGGATAACTCAACAGATGAAACTGTGGAAAATGAATCATCTTACGCAGAAAACACCAGAAAAGAACTTGCAGAACTCGACGATCTTGATATATAATTAAAACCAGTTCAAGCACAGACATTATGCGAGAACAGCTCTATGCGAGACAATGGGTAACCATTGAGAGCCTTATTTGTGCTAAAAAACCGTCCTTACTGGGACGGTTTTTTGGTGGGGAATAATTTCTGTAAAAAGACATGAAAATAGCCCGCCGAGAGGTTCGAGCCTATCAAGGCGAGCTATTTTCGGCGGGCGTTAAGCCCTAGTTGCGGGAGCGAATGCTCCACGCAGGATGCACGTTGTCCCAGAGTTCGTGGGAGCTATTTTCGATCCTCTGAGGAAGGTGTCTCTGACACTCCTCGGTGTCATAAATCCTCCGCAGACAGACCTCAGGGGAGGCGTGCTTAAGAAAGACGTTCGTAAGCTCGCTTCCGACAACTTCATTGAGGAAGTCGTACAGATAAATTTCGGGATGACCTTCCCAAGATATCTCCCCAAATTGCTGGTCGAGCTGGACAGACTCTTTGTCCCTCTTGTCGAAATCACACCATCCGGTGCCGTCGTAGACGGTGATGGTACAGTTATCGTACAGAGAATTAAGAGTCACTCCATAGCCATCGTCCGCCCACCAAATAGCGCTGACCTCGGACCCGAGGAGGACCTCGAATGCCGCTTCCTCCGACTGCTCGTTGGATGCGTTTGGCTCCATAGAGACCAAGGCGGTGATAGTGATGGATACATGACCGTCGGGTGCTTCTTCCACAGTAGAGTAAGACAACAACCCGCATTCCGCGAGCGTCATCTCCCATGATTCAGCGTCCTTGTGCATGACAATTCCTTCCTATGTAAGGGCTACTTCTGTTCGGTTGAACAAAAGCTGATATATATATCATACCTGGACAAAAAAGTCAACACTTGCTACACTGTAACAGATGAGAAAATTTCAAGTAATTACGCTTTTTCCAGAAATGACAACGGGAGTTTTTAATAATTCCATGATGTGGAAGGCTCAGAAAGACGGTATCGTGGAGCTTACGACGGTGAATCTGCGGGAGTTTGGTTTGGGCCCTCGTCGTCAGGTTGATGATACTCCTTATGGCGGTGGCGACGGGATGCTTCTTATGGTTGAGCCGTTATGGAAAGCGGTAGAATTTGCGAAATCTCAGGATGAAACAGCGAAAGTGGTATTAATGAGTCCGCGAGGGCAACGCTGGAAGCAGGCTAAAGCCCAGAAAGAAGCCGATGATGACAGGGGTGTGATATTTATTTGCGGGCGATACGAGGGTGTTGATGAGCGAATTTTGGAGTTGGTCGACGAGCAATGGAGTATTGGCGATTTTGTGCTGACGGGCGGAGAGCTGGCGGCGATGATGATGATTGATTCTATTGTTAGGTTGATTCCTGGAGTTTTGGGCGGCGAAAAGTCTGCGGAAATTGAAAGTTTTTCAGATGGAGAAACGTTGGAATTTCCACAATATACACGACCTGAGGAGTTTAAAGGTTTACGTGTGCCGGATGTTTTATTGAGCGGACATCACGGAAAAATTGCCGAGTGGCGCGCTGAACAATCACGGATATTGACCAATAAAAATACCCCATAGAGACGGGGTATTTTAAGTTGTGGTGGATTTGTCGTAGAGCGAAAGATACGATTTTGTGGTGTTTATTTTTGTAACGTTCGCTGATTTAACTTTATGACGTTTTTATAAAAAGTGCAAGTGCTTTCGTAAAAAATACAACAAGCTTGAGCTTTTTTGACACGCAAGCTATACTGAAATTATGTCTAGAAAAGTGAATAAAATTGTTAAATTGATTACAGGACTATTAATAATTGTGCCATTATTATGTCAATTATTTACGTTTGAGAAGTTTTCTGCGTTCATTACTTATGCGGGGATTCCGTCATCTTTAAGTCTTTCGATTGCGATAATATTGGTGGTTGTTGAGCTAACGTCGTTGCCATTTTTAATTGATATGGATATGCCAAAAAGAATTACTCTGACGAGCAGAATGGCTGGTTTTTTGAGTTTGGGGATTATGACGGTAATTAGTTTTTTGACGTTTGCGAACGGACATGCGGCGGTGATATTTGGTGCAACGATAAAGAATGTGAATAGTGTGGCTGCGATTTTTCTGGTATTCGTGATGTGGGCTTTGCTGATCTGTGCAAATTTATCGACGAAAAAAACAGCCAAATAATTGGCTGCTAAATTTCAAACTTGGCTGGGATGGAGGGATTCGAACCCCCGAATGGCGGGACCAGAACCCGCTGCCTTACCACTTGGCGACATCCCAACGGCAAACATAATTGTACTATAGAAAAATGATTTCCGCAAGCGTTTACTGGCCAGCGTTGACGCGATATACTGGTAGTATGAACTTGCAATGGATTGTAAAGCTAATTGCTGACGGACTGGTGGTACCGGTCGTGCTAATTGGTGCGTACGCGCTGATAAAATTAGTTCCAAATAAAGAGAAATATCAAGTTTATAGCCAGGTGCTAATGGCTGGTTTGACTGCTTACGTGGCGGCAAAAATTATCGGGTCAATTTATCAACCAGATCAGATGCGCCCGTTCGAGATTCTGGGTGTATCCGCTGGCGCGTCATTCCTTAATAATCCGGGTTTTCCGTCTGATCACGCGCTATTTACAATGGCGATTACTTTGGCGGTATTTTTCGGAGCAAAGAGTTGGCGGCTGGCTGTTGTTTGTTTGGTTATGACAATCTTAATATGTGTCGGTCGGGTTATTGCTCTGGTGCATACGCCGCTTGACGTTATTGGCGGATTATTGATTGCTTGTGTAGGGATTATTTGGTACAAACCGATGAATATCCTGAAAAAGCATAATATTTAAGCATATACATTTGCAATATTGACAAGTTTACGTTACAATTTACGTATGAAATTATTGTCAGCTATTTTTCGTGAAGAAATATCAGATTACACATATCCATTTTCAAGGCGAGTTTTCTTGAGGATTTTGGCGATTTTAGTCGCTAGCGGCGTGGCTATCTGGTTACTGGCGCTTGCGTTTGATAAATTTATGATTACACCCGTATTTTGTGCGAACGCTGAGCATATTTCTATTTGTGCAAACAGCACGAGCATCGCATCTTACGTCGCGCTGGTTTTGGCGGGAATTATGTTGGTGCCGGTATTGGCGGTATTTGGCATTAAGCGACCTCTATTGGTAGTAATCGCGGCAACCGTGTCATTGTGGGGTGCTACATTATGGGCTGGCGGATCTTGGATTTTGTCATTGCTATGGGTAGTTTTGGCGACAGTTTTGGTATATTTGTCGTTAATCTGGTTGAATAGAATTCGTGGCAATGGCGCGGCGATTTTATTTATGACTTTATTCGCAATCTTAGCACGAGTTGTCTTAGCATTGTAATCACTGTACACTAAGTGTATGGAAATCATTATCATTATTCTCTTAATTGTTATTACTATTGGTTTGGGTGCGACTTTATTTGTCTTGCAATCAAAAATCAGCGAGCTAAAAAATCAATCATCCGTCGAGTTGATTAAAACCGATGTCGTGGAGTTAGGTCGAACTATTGCGAAACTGAATGAATCCGTTAGTGATAAGTTGGAGCGAAGCAATGCGCAAGTCCAGACTTCCGTACAGAAACAATTGTCAGAAAGCGCGAAGTTGGTGGCTGATGTGACGCAGCGATTGGCAAAATTGGATGAGACTAATAAGCGTGTGGTTGATGTGGCGACCGATCTGAAAACCTTGCAAAACGTGTTGCAAAATCCAAAGCAACGCGGGGTTTTTGGTGAGTTTTATCTGGAAAGCGTGTTGGATAACGTTTTGCCAGCCAAGCAATATCAAATGCAATATCGTTTCAAGGATGGTGAAATTGTTGACGCGGTTATTTTTCTGGACAAGGGTCAAATATTGCCGGTGGACAGTAAGTTTTCTTTGGAGAATTACAATCGCATGATTAACGCCGAGACAAAATCTGAGCGTGAAATGTGGCTAAATAAGGTGAAGGCTGACCTTAAGGGGCGAATCGACGAAACTAGTAAATATATTCGTCCGCGCGAAAATACCATGGACTTTGCTTTTATGTTTATTCCTAGTGAATCTTTGTATTACGATCTTCTGATTAATAATGTCGGTCAGGGCGGTTCGAGTCGCGATTTGATTGAATATGCATTCCGAGATAAGCGAGTGATTATTGTTAGTCCGACTAGCTTTCTCGCGTACCTGCAGACCGTTCTTCAGGGGCTTCGTAGTTTGCAGATTGAAGAGCAAGCTAAGGATATCCAGGTTCGAGTTGGTCAATTGGGTGTTCATATTAAAAAGTTTGACGAGCTGATGACGAAAATGGGTAAGAGTCTTAGCACGACCGTTGGTCATTACAACAATACGTACAAGGAGCTAGGGAAGATCGATAAGGATGTTGTGCGAATTTCTGGTGGCGATAATCAAGCGCAGCCGGAGCTGATTGATCGGCCGGCTCAGGAAGATTGACATAAAAAATACCCCGCCGATTAAGCGGGATATTTTATTGTGAAGTTATAATCTATTCTTCGTCTTTGTTTCGGTAATTGACGAGTAGAAATAGGTTGCCGCCTAATGCTGCACCGATTAGGGTAGCGGCAATTACTTCCAGGCTAAAGCGTGAATAGCTTTTTTCGCCTTCAGCTGGTAATACTCCGTTGCTGCGTAGTTGAGAATCGGTTTTCTCTGTAACAGCCAAAGAAACTGCTGGGTTCAAAGTTGCGCCTGAGATGTAGATTTCGCGTGGGTAAGTGCGGCCGTTTTTCTCAGTTTGAGTAGTGCTTTGCTCTTTTTGGATTTTTGCAATAGCAGTGCTTTTAATGTACGAAGAGATTGAGCCAGATACGACAAGACCAATCATCAATGCCAAGCCAATTCCAAAAGCTTGACCAGCTGTTTTGATTTCTTTACGCTGCAAAACTGCGGCGACGCCAAATACAAATACAGCGGTACCGACTAACTCCATCGCGAAGATACTCCAAGAGAACGCGGTGAATTGGTCAAAGCTTAGGGCAAATCCGCCGTTTGTTAATGAGCCAACAAGCACGATAGCTGCCATTGCACCGAGGAATTGAGCGCCCCAGTAAAATGGTACAAGTACAGTCTTTAGCTTACGCATTGTCCATAGACCAAATGTGACAGCTGGGTTTACGTGTGCGCCAGAAATGTTGCCGATGATTGCAACGATGAACATCAACGCAAAACCGACATACATTGATGACAAAATGTCTGATGCGAATAATGCGGCAAGTGTCAAAATGAACGTGCCGATAACTTCCGCAATAACGGCGTTGATTAAATTGTCTGGTAATTTAGAATCTAGTTTGACACGCTTGCTTTTAGCGGTAGATTCAGCAACGACGCGCTTGACGGTCGTTTTGGTTTCAGTCTTAGCGGCAGCGGTTTTCTTTTCTGCGGCTTTAACTGGGGCTTTCTTTGAAGTTTTCTTCGTAGCCATATTCCCTCCTTAAAGTAATATCACGACTATTATAACATAATTTGCTATACTGTAGTTATGGGATTATTTGTAAATCAACAGGATCAGCGCAGTGAACTACAAGAGCGAATTGCGGCGGAATTAAGAGAGAAGGCAAAGGCTTCGAGTTTGCAAGAAAAGGCAACTATGGACGGTGTCGACGACATAAGATATTTGGAAGGCACGAAACAGACGACGACTTTGGCGTGGGCGTGGATTTTAATTGCTATTATGGCTGGTGCGGTGATTGTAATGTTTTTAATGCAAGGACGATAAAATGGTTGATTTAGATGAATTGAGAAGAGAAATAGTTTTGGCGGTTTCGCAATCCAAATCTCCGCGTGAGTTTTTACGTGATCGACGACTTAGGGAATTGTATGATCAAATCAAGTCGTTGCCGCCAGTTGAGCGTGGTCCGTTTGGCAAGCGAATTAACGAGCTTAAGCAGGCGATTGAACAGGCTATTACTGCGCGACTGGAAGAGCTGGAAAAAGTTGACTTGAAACCGATTGACGTTACGGCGCCGATGGATGTGAATTCGCCAAAGCCCGAACTTTTGCCGAGCGAACAAGGCACGATTCATCCGCTGAGCGCTGAAATTGAGCGCATTTCTGAGATTTTTAATCGCATGGGATTTGTCACGGAAGAGTCCAGAGAGATTGACGATCAATTCCATATGTTCGAGAGTCTGAATTTTCCAAAGGGTCATCCAGCGCGCGACGATTACGATACGTTTATGACCGAGGAAACTGATTCTAATGGCGATCGTTTGATTGCTCCAGCGCATACGTCGACTATGCAAAATCGTGTGCTAATGAAATATCGCGACAATTTGGAAAAAGGCGAGGCTATTGCCGCTATCGTTCCTGATCGCGTTTTTCGCAACGAAGATTTGGATGCGCGCCACGAGCATACATTTTATCAAGTCGAAGGTGTGTACGTTTCACGCCGAGTTAATGTTGGCAATTTGATTGCTACGTTGCAAGAATTTTTGCAGGAATATTACGGCAAGAAACTAGACGTTCGTGTTAATCCATTTTACTTTCCATTCACTGAGCCTAGCTTCGAGTTTGCGTTAAGCTGTCCGTTTTGTGAAGGAAAAAATCCTGAATGTAAAGTTTGCTCTGGTGAAGGTTGGATTGAGCTATTGGGCTGTGGAATGATTCATCCGAATGTTCTTCGGGCGGCGCAAATTGACCCGAATGGATATACAGGATTTGCTTTTGGTTGCGGAATCGACCGCTTGGTTATGATGAAGTATGGAATCGAAGATGTCCGTCATTTTGAAAGTGGCAAGTTGGACTTTTTGAAACAATTTTAGCAATATGAAACTTCGACAGATTAAGGATTTTTTGTGTAAGAATCGCCTTCAGGCGCTCTGTATTCTTAATGGTGTCGTTTTGGCTGTAGGCTTGATCGTGGCGATGCTGCTTTCTGATGATACTCGGTGGACGAACTGGAGTTTGAGTAGATTGGGCGAAACCACTTCGAACCGTTTGTCTGCATTTTCGTTCAACTCGGGAGTATTTTTATCTGGTTTGATTATGGCAACGATTGGATTTTTTATGAATCGCGGTTATCTTAAGCTTGGTCAAATTCGCTCTGCTCGGATATCTGGTTGGATACTTTCATTGTTTGCGATTTGTATGATAGGAGTGGCGCTTTGTCCGAACGACACAATGCACGCGGCGCATTTTGTTTTCTCGCGTGGCATCGTGATATTGATGGTGCTTTTGATGTTTCTTTTGCCATCGAGTTTGAGCTATTTAACTCATCGTGAGCGAATCTCATCTTTCAGTTTTCCGATTTTTGCGGCAATTATAGCGGCGCAAGGTTACGCAATGGGCAAGTTTTGGTTTGTGATAGTAGAAGTTTTATTGGGGATTTTTGCGACGATGTGGCTAGTTCTAGTTTGTCGTCGAATGGAGCTTAAATTGTCCGACCTGAAAACTTCGTAAAATGCTATAATTACTTCAGAAGGAGTAATTATGAATCACACAATTTTTGACGACATCGTATCTGGAAAAATGAAATCTTGGAAGATTTGGGAAGATGAGAAATTCCTAGCATTTTTAACACCGTTTCCGAATACGCCAGGTTTTACTGTGGTGATTCCGAAGCAGAATCCGGGCGATTACGTATTTTCTTTGGATGATAATTTATATTCCGAAATGATGCTGGCGGTGAAAAAAGTTGCTGGTATTTTGGAAAAAGCATTTGACACCCCACGAGTGGCGCTGATTTTTGAGGGCACGGGAGTAGCGCATGTGCATGCCAAATTGATGCCGCTTCATGGTGATTTGGCAAAGGGAATTGGTTCGCCAGTGTCACACGAACAAGCGTTTTATGAGGAATATCCTGGTTGGTTAACCACGGCTGACGGTCCGAAAATGGACGATGCTCAATTAGATGAAATTCAGGCGCGAATTTTAGCCGTGCAAGGTAAATAGGATAGCTAGTTCGCCTCTAATTTTACGTCTTTTCCTTCGTACATATCCAAATAGAACGGATATAATTTGTCGGCGTGCTTTTTAACCTCGTCTTGGTTTAAGGCTACAATGTCGTGACCGATGCCAAATGAGGCCGGAATTGAATAATATTGGAATTTGGCGCCAGAAGCTGCAGCCATTTGCTTAGGTATGTTGACCGCGAGATTTTTATCAATTGCGGTATCGTTTTCGCTCGTTACAACCCCGACGTATTTTAGTCCTGGAGCTTTTAGGTCAGATTTATAGTTCTTGGCGATTATTATATATTTTCCAAGAGCGCGATATGACAAATTGCTACCCGTAAACGAATCTGGAAGAATATTACGTCCATAAAGATTTCGTAAAAGCGGAATTTTCCAGGAAGGAGTTTCCGACTCTGAAGGCTGATAAAAAGGTGATAGAAGTAACGCTCGTGATATGGTTTGGCTGTTGTACTGAGTAATCCAAGTTGCCATATTTGCGCCGCCAGAAAGTCCGACAATTCCCGTTTCATCACCCAAACCGCTAATTATGCTGGTGCTGGAATTCATAAATTGCGCCATTGCTGGAATGGTGATTTCTCCGTGTCGTTTGTTATCGGTGAGGCCATGGCTGGGAACGCGGGGAATATAGACGTTATAGCCGGCATTAAAAAAGGTGTTGCCCAAGTCTGTGAATTGCTGTGGGCATGCGCTTACTCCATGAATCATCATGACGGCTTTGGCGGTTTTTTTGCCGTGGGTTTTAATAATCGATCGGCATTCTGGTCTAATGTCGGTATTTGAAGTGTCTTCACTAACAGTACGATTTGCAGCGGCGATGGCGTCGTTGTAGCTCAATTTTTCAGAGCTTGAAGATTGCAATTGCTTGGATGCTGCTGGCCAAAAGAAAGCTGTGGCGGCTAATAAGGCGGCTGTAACGACAATTGAGCAGACTGCCCAAATAGTAATTTTTATGATGCGATTTTTTCGTGAAGTGTCCATGGATGTATTATATTGATTATGTATGGAATTGTGAAGTTGGTATACTTAATTATGTGCAATAAAATCCAAACGTTTCTCCTTCTGTAGAAGATGAGATAGTCTTGCGGATTAGTGTCGAGCAATTCCTCCGTCAGCACGGTTTTACTGTGGTGACGACTATGCAACGGCTGGAAAAACGTGCGGCATGACTTTCACGGTTAATACAGAGCCGACGACCACTAGTGTCAACCGCGACATGATGCGCCACGTCATCTCGAACCTGGTGCTAAACGCAGTACGTCACGGCGATGCGGGGTGTGATAAAAATTACCTGCAGTCAGCATGAGTTATCCATCGAAAACGTCTGTAAATCACTGACTAAACAACAACTCCAGCACGTTTTCAACCCGTTTTATCGGAGCAGTGCCGCCACAAAGCAACATGCCGACAGCAGTGGCATCGGCCTCTACATGGTGAAAATGCTGCTCGACGCTAAAGGCCTAGATTATGACTTTGCGCTACGCAGACAGGACGCGTGGTTTGTGGTAAGATTTGAGTAGTGGACAGAGAGCTAGAGAAAAATACAATAACCATGTCTCAAGAGAAAGGGTAGTGGGTTAAACATATGAATGACCAAATTCGTTCACAAGCCATAGCAATTTTCGTAAATAATGGTTTTGTACTCGACCTTAATGATAAAGATTTTCAAGAGTTGACTATGTCCAGTATCGGGGAATCTGTAAAAGATAGATATAATACAGATCCTGAACAAAAAGTGAGCAAGGGTAGGGCTCTTAAAAAGTTCTTAGCTGATGAACCTGAAAAAGGCTTAACCTTAACAAGAGATCTCCTTAAGCACTATTGGCAACTACCTAAAGACTCTTCTTATAGGAATGATGAAAAAGATAGGTGGGCTAAGAAGCTAGAAGCTGATATTTCGATAATATCGCCAAATGATAGAGTCCTAGAAAGTATTATGGCGGATACGGTTAAGCATTTTGATGATGAATATATTTCTGAAGAAATAAGGTTAATGCAGGAGAGTATTAAAAAATCACCGAATGATGCTATTGACAAGGCTAAAAATTTAGTAGAAAGTTGTTTTAAATTTATCTTGAACGAATGTGACATTAGCTATAGTAATAGTGATAACCTAGGGGATCTTCAGAAAAAGGTTTTCACAAGATTAAATATAGACGCAAATACTAATGATACAGCAAAAGCAGATAAGAATGTAAAAACAATCTTAAGTAGTCTAAATCAGATCATAAAAGGCATAGCTGAGATTAGAAATAAGCATGGAAATGGCCACGGTAAAAGCGCTGGGGCTGTTCAACTGTCTCCAAGATACGCAGGGCTTGTTGTAAGTTCTTCGGTGGCTGTCGTAAATTTTGTTTGGGACACGTATAAAGATAGGAAAGAATAGGGCTCAATAGAGCGTTTTAATCTGGACTAGTTAGATGCGACTATAAAAACAACAGTAATCGACGGGATAAAATTTATGTCAATTGAGGAGTCAATTGAGGAGGTTCGCAGATGGAAATCGCTACTTGATAGGAGTAAGGATCAAGCGGACATTCTGTTAATTGACAAGCATCTAGAGAGTTGCGGTAAAACATAGTAATTTCCCGCCCGCCCATGCTAAAATAAAGATCATAATTGACATCCGCACGATATTATAAACAAGAGGATGCTTATAATCTGAAAGAGGTGACTTTTATTAAATCCATCATCTGTAAAGACGTCTTCGGTAATCAATACACCGTTCCTGTTGACGAATTAAATATTCGCGTCGGCGTGTATGCGGTTATTATTGAGGATAATAAGATTCTTTTGACTAGGCAATGGGACGGTTATAGCTTGATTGGCGGCGGCGTCGAGAAAGGTGAAACGATCGAGGAATCAATTGTCCGTGAAGTTAAGGAGGAAACTGGACTGACTATCATACCAGATAAAATCATTCATCAAGCAACCACTTTCTTCAAGCGCAACGCTGAGGCGCAAGCCAATCAGTCAATCCAACTGTACTTTACCCACAGCCAGCTACACGGGCAAATCAATAACGATAATATAACCGACAGCGAGAAGACCTACACTAACGGTGTGCCGGAGTGGGTTGATCTGAGTGGGGTTGATAATATAAACTTTCGCCACAGCGTGGACCTAAAAACAATTTTACAGGCGTATATTTCGCAATCTCGCGCCCGCTAATAGTCGAATAATGTTATAAGTTTATCGGTGACATGTCAAACGGTGCTCGACCACGATATGCGTTTTGGGCATTTCGAGTTGATAATCGAGAACTAGACAAGGAGATGATAAAATTAATTATGAAAGAGAGTAAGCGATGAAAATTAACCAAAAAATAGAGAACTACATTAAAGAGAAATATGGCGACAAGCGTTTTTATCAACTAGGTAGTTACAACGGTCAGGAATGCTATTTGGTGTCGCTTGCTAAAGATGACGAGTGGATAGCTGATAACTATTATTTATTGTTTGACTCGCTCGGTAATCTAGTGAGAGAGATTTACGCTGGCGGTCAGTTTATCGATGAAGAAACTGAAGAAACTAAGCTAGCGGCAAAAATTGAAGAGTATTTTTCTAAATAATTTTATTTTTAAGTCGAATATGATAAAATAGAGCCAGTATATGCGACAGGCGAGTTTGTCGCATTTTCTTTTGGGCAAATTTCTCTTGGAGCATATCGGGAGAATAATATATCTAATGAAACCATCCAAACCCGTCATCCTCACTGGTGGGATAATTATATTCAAGGAGTCTACTATGGCGAGGGTAATTATGCTATAGCCCTGCACATAATATGGGAAAATATGTCGGACAGATCAAGTCTCGGATAAATGCTTTAAATAATCAATAACATCTATATAATAAGGATCTGCGCCCTCCGGAATATTAGTATCTAATAATTCCGATAACGTCATCCAGCGGTATTTTTTATGTTCCCAGCTCAATTTAACAGAAATGTCAGCCTCAGTCTTATCTATGACTGTCTCAAAAAGTACATGTTTTGTGTTTTTGTACTGCTTAATAAATAGCTTTTTTAAGTCATTTGGATATATACATATGCCAGTTTCTTCCTGTACTTCTCGCGCGGTCGCCGTCTTAGAGGTCTCTTCCGATTCTACTTCTCCTCCAGGAAGGTCAAGATGCCCAGGGAAATTAGGGTGTGTGTCTCCCCTATAAAGCAGTAGATATTTACCATTTTTATTCTTAATAAGCGCTTTTGATACTATTTTAATCATATTTCGATTACCATCTTAAGTTGCCAACTAAAGGATATAATATTCGCTTAAACGAGCTAGGTTACTCCCATGTCGAACTCGTAAACACTCAGTCAACATAAACCTACCAACTCCGTTTTTGTTTGACTGCTGCCAGATAATAGTGGCAACGACCATTTGGGTCTGAGACGAAAAATAGTTCTTCTACTTCATCATTTGGACAGATTCTGAGGTGTTGGTCATTGGCATACGGCTTGATAAGATATGTGAATTCAAACTCAAAACCGCCAGATATTTTCTTTACTTGTTGGCTCTCGTCTGTTGGGTCGGGATAGTCAATTGCTACAAGTATGAGCGATTGACTAGCTGTTGTTTGAAATAGATAATAGACCGCATCTGGATACAGCGTGATGAAAGAAGCAAATTCACGAACATATGTTGCTTCATTAAGTAAAGGAAAAGCTTGAGTGATAAAATCTGGTATTGTGATGCCGATGCTATTTTTCATGAGTATATTATATTGGTTGCGAGTGGAGTTGTGAAGTTTTGTGGCGTCAGCGTTCTTAATAGCCCATACAAATATCCCGATAAGGTCGCGTCACAATTTCCATTGATTCCAGACCGAGTTTGGTTTCAATTTCACTAATCATCATCAGCGCACTAGTCTCATCATCTGACAAAACCTCAACTTCCACGAAAGTCCCAGCATCTTTAATTTCATCGATGGATACCGTTGCTTGCAGAAAGTCAGAGGACTGAAATGAGCGACGGTATTTGTTGACCTCAACCAGTTGTATCATACCGAGGTTTGCCAGTAGCTGCTTGGCGGTTGCCGCATCTTCGGGCTGAATTGGTAGGTTTGTCTCGGGCTTGATGATTACATTATTTTCCGTATGCGTCGCAGTGGTCGTTGCTGGCTTATATGTTATCTCAGCAAAACTATCACGCTGGCGAATCCGCAAGCATTCAACCGTCTGCATAAAGTCGACATCAGGACGAGAATAATACGTATCAATTTCGCGAAGATTACTCTTTAGTTCAAAACCGATGTTTTGCAACCGTCCGATTAGCTCTTCAATATTGCCCGCTAGCTGGCGCTTGCGTTCGATTTCTAGTAATTTTTTGATCATTTGATAGCCTTTCTTATGGAAGTGTAGATATTTGAATATTTATTTATATGATGGTTTAATTATAGCAAGAAAGGCAAATAATTTTATGACCACACACCAATTAAAATTGGCGACTGAGCCGTTTAATGCTATTATTTCTGGCAATAAGACCATCGAGTCGCGACTATATGACGCCAAACGACAGAAAATCCAGATTGGGGATCGGATTATTTTTACAAATAGAGATAATTCTAAGCAAACTGTTACCGCTGAGGTTGTTGGTTTGCTGAGATGCGCGACATTTCGTGACTTATTTTCTCACAATAATCCGCGAAAGTTCGGCGGTGATAATGTCGAATGGTTAGAAAATCAAATTTCTGAATTTTATTCTATTGAAGACCAAAAGATTTATGGAGTGATTGGTATTGAGTTTAAGGTTTGTCAGTAAGCTTGCATATTGGCGGCGTTAATATTTCCTCTTCAGAATCTTTTCTTTCTGCTAGAAAATTAGTTAGGATTAATAATCCAGGATTATCGTCGTCTTTACTTGTTTTAGGATTGCATTCATGTTTGCGACGTTTATAGTTTTCACTAGGTCATTTCTGGATAGTGGCGTGGCGGTTTGTTGATAAAAATATATGGGCACTGAAATATAAAATGGGTCAGACGTGAAAGCTTCGGCAAGATTTCTTAGGTCGGTTGCGTGCGAGGATATGTTAAAGTTTTGTAAATATGTTTGTATAGTTTCACTTGAGCTCAGTCGAGCAAGGTCTGTATTTTTTACGGTGTAGGTTTGGCTGGTGTAATTTCCGTCATAGTACGCTATAAACTTTCCGGGGCTGGACGGGTAGGATGAGATTTTATCGAAACAAATATCGCGCACTAGATCTAAAAGTATTGGGTATGTGCAGAAAAATGCGGCAGTCAATTCATCACTGGCGTCGGCAATTTCTATATCAATCTTAACGTCTGTAAAATCCTTCGGACTATGGCTGATTTTAAGAGGAGAAATCTTAGATTTTGGGCGTGAATTGCTGGGAGTGGTTTTTTGACTATAGATAAAATATTTTTGACAAAGAGCGAGCTGTTCTTGTAATAATGTCACGTCTGCTATATCAATGTTGGACTGCATCTCGGCTTCTATGTGCGAGATGGACTGTTGAATAAGAGGCTCCTCAAAAGGCGTAATATCGTTGATGATTTCTTCAAATAATGTATTAGACTCACTTGTGAACAGTGCGGACGTAAAAAATACACTTGATTCGCTAGTCGTGCCATACAACTCTCCAGCAAAAGCTCGGTTGCCGCCAACTTTTTCCGTTTCCTTTAAGAATCGCCTAATAATCAGATGCTCAAACAAGTGACACGTGTCGTGGTCTGCTGGTAAAGAATATGCTGAATGCAAGTTGTGGATCATGAGTTTATTATATCAGTATGGAAATTAGCCTAAATCTTATAAGCTTGGTGGCGTGTTAATACGAAGAAAAGCTTTATTCATCATAGTCAAACAAGCTTCCAGCTCCCGCCGCTTTATATAAAGCATCTACCGCTAAGAACATATCATTCTGAAGTGCTGGTTGGTTGTCAATATTTTTATCGTAAAAATTCCGTAATGACTCCGGATAGTGTTCGTCGGGCGCATCGTACAGGAACGTATCCTGCAGTAGTTTCTTCTGTTCGGGCGAAATATCATTAAAAAACTCTGGATGAAAATCATAAAACCATTCTAGGCGAGTCTGTAGTTCTAGATATTTATCATAGTTCATAGCTATATTATAATTCAGGAAATGACTCCTCTCCAGCTCTGAAGAGAGGGGCGTTCTTGAGGATTATCTCCCGCTTGTTCAAGGACGGCTGTATTTTATCCTAGAACAATTTTTGCCTTGATTATTTATAGTTTTCTAAGGTCGATTACTTGTCAGTAAAATGATATAATTATATCAGTATGAAAGTTAGCTTAAATCTTATAAAACAATTGATTAATTTTGAGTTGCCGCCAGTTGATGAGTTGGTGTCGCGTGTCAATCAGCAGCTTGGTGGTGTCGAGGAAGTGATTGACCTGAAAGCCAAATATGGTGGCGCGCGCATTGTGCGGGTTGTTGAGTGTGAAAAACATCCGAATGCGGATCGTTTGAGCGTGACTAAAATTGACGATGGTGGCGTGGCGGACGTTCCAAGGGATGACAATGGTTATGTGCAAGTGGTTTGCGGTGCGCCGAATGTTCATGCTGATATGTGGGCAATTTGGTTGCCGCCAAAAATCACCGTCCCAGCAAGTTTTGATGACGCCGAGCCGTTCGTGCTGGATGCGCGACCGCTGCGTGGAATCTTAAGCCAGGGCATGCTGGCGGCGGCTGATGAGCTGGCGATTGGTACGGATCACGAGGGAATTATTGAGATCAATGAGCGTGATATTCCAGTAGGCGTTACACTTCAGGCTGGCGCGAGTTTTGCGGAAGTGTTTGGGCTGGATGATTACGTGCTGGAAATTGAGAATAAGATGTTTACACACAGGCCGGATTGTTTTGGGCAACTCGGTGTGGCGCGCGAAATTGCTGGCATTTTTCATCAGCAGTTCAATAGTCCTGACTGGTATAATGCTATTCAAGAATTCGCAGATAGCGATAGCTTAGAGCTTGAAGTATTTAATGAAGCTAATGAGCTTGCGTCCGCATTCTCTGTGGTTGCTATAAAAAATGTAGATATTCATCCAAGTCCGTTGTGGCTACAGTGTCAATTAGTCGCAATGGGCGGCAAGCCTATCAATAACATCGTTGACGCGACAAACTACGTGATGTTTATGACGGCGCAGCCGACTCACGCTTATGATTACGACAAGTTGCGCGGGCATAAACTTGGCGTGCGAATGGCGCACGATGGTGAGAAAGTCGGTTTGCTTAATGGCAAGGAATATGAATTGACGTCTGACGATATTGTCATTGCTGATAGCGAAGGTGTGATTGGGCTAGCTGGAATTATGGGCGGAGTTGATACGGAAGTTTCGGCTGAAACGAAGAACATTGTCCTTGAATGTGCCAATTTCGATATGTACGCGCTACGTCGCACAGCTATGCGTCACGGAATTTTTACAGATGCGCTGACCCGTTTCAATAAGGGACAGTCGCCAGCACAAATTGACCCTGTCTTAAAATGGTTAATTGGTATGGTTGGTGGTGAGCAAGCTAGTCCTATGCTATTTAAGAATCATTCTTCATTGCGACAAGTGTTGGTCGATGGTAAGCACTGGCACGGTGGATTGTTGATTCCTAAAAGGTTTGTCGAAGAACGTCTAGGTGTTGACTTTGCCGAAAATGAGATTGAAGCACTACTAAAGAATGTTGAATTTATCGTTGACGATGGTAATAAATATGGCGAAGCTGGCGTGATGGTTTACAGTCCATTTTGGCGAACAGATATTGAGCTTCCTGAAGATATTGTTGAGGAAGTTGGGCGATTATATGGCTTTGACAGATTGCCGCGTCATTTGCCAGAGCGAAGCATCAAGCCTGCTTTGAAGAATGAGCGTCGTGAATTGAAACAGAGAATTCGTCAAAGTTTGTCGCGAGCTGGAGCGAACGAAGTTTTGACGTATAGTTTCGTTCATGAGCGCGTTTTGAAAAATTCTGACCAAGATCCGAGCCGTGCGTATCGCTTGAGTAATGCGCTTAGCCCAGACTTGCAATATTACCGAATTAGCATTTTGCCGAGTTTGCTGGATAAAGTTCACGCCAATGTAAAATCTGGGCATGACGAATTTATGCTGTTTGAAATTGGCAAAATTCACGATAAGAAATTAGGACTTAATAATGAGAATTTGCCTATTGAAAAGACTTTCATTGACGGAGTTTATGCGAATAAAAAACCTCAAGTTGGCGCGCCGTTTTACAAGGTGAGGAAAATTGCTGAAAGGTTGATGAAAGATTTGAGCATTGAGGTTGATTTTGTGAAGATTGCGGAATCTGACGGCGGTATCCCAGCGCCATTTGATGCGAAACGCAGTGCTTGGATTATGGCGAAGAATGGCGACAATTTGGGGATTGTTGGCGAGCTGGTTCAGTCTGCCCGACGCAACTTCAAATTGCCAGATTATACGGCAGCGTTTTCTATTGATATTGAAAAATTGCAGGAAAATCTGAGTAAAAATCAGGGTTATAATTACCAGCCGTTAAGTCGTTTTCCGTCGACTGCCAGAGATATTTCATTGAAAATGGATTCAGATGTTGATTACGCGAAGGTTTATACTTGCGCTGAAGAAGTTGCGAAAAAACACGGTGAGTTACAAATTAGCATAACGCCGATTGCGATATATCAGCCAAAAAATGACGATTCGACAAAAACTGTAACTTTGAATGTAAAGTTTACGAGCGCCGGGCGGACGCTGGAAGATAAAGACATTGCGCCGATTATTGAGGAAATTGCCGCGATGGCTGCGGAAGAATTTGACGCCGCTCAGGTTTAACGTGATTTGTTGCGCTTGATAAAAATTGCTATAATTGAAAGGTAAATAAAGGAGGAATATGGCAACTACAAAAGGCCAGAGAATAGGTATTTGGGTTATTGCCGGCATGATGTTTTTGGGGACCGTTGGCGGATTTGTCGCTATGATGGTGGCGCCTGGAAATGAAGCCAAAGATCAAGCCGCGTTTAAGAAGGCTCAGGATGAATACACCAAGGCTACTGACGAGCGAAAAAAGAAAGTAGAGGCTCAGGCTAATGAATTGAGCCAAAAATATTACGGCAAGTTTTCTGAGTTTAGCTCGCGAGTTGGCGCGTTTGAAGCTGGTGATGTGAAAGAGCTTGTTAAGGAAGATTTGGTTGAGGGCGAAGGCGCTGAGGTTAAGGACGACACCAAGTTGGCTGTTTATTACATTGGCTGGAACGCTAAGGGTGAGATTTTCGATCAATCAATTGCTGACGGCAAGTTGAAAGCTCCGCTCAATATGGACGGCCCGGCAAATACCGCGGTTATTCAGGGCTGGAAAGAGGGTTTGATTGGTATGAAAATTGGCGGCGTGCGCGAACTAACAATCCCAGCCAACAAGGCTTATGGCGACAAGGCTCAGGGTGATAAAATTCCTGCAAATTCTCCACTTAAGTTCGTGGTGATGGCTATTGAAAAGCCAGCCGATATTCCAGAGCCAGAGATGCCAGAAGTGATGAAGCAATATTATCGATCGCGAGGTTTCAATGTCTAAAGATGTTGTTATTGTTGGCGCTGGTCCAAGCGCGTTAACGGCGGCAATTTACTTGTCGCGCGAAGATGTCGACACGACGCTATATGAGCGTGGCGTGGTCGGCGGAATGGCGGCGATTACTGATCAAATTGACAATTATCCTGGATTTGCTGAGGGCGTTACGGGAATGAAATTGGCGTCTGAATTGCAACAACAAGCGGAGCGATTTGGTGCGAAGATTGAGTATGGCGACGTGACAGAATTGAAGCAAGTTGATGGCGAATTGGAGCTGACAATTGACGGTCAATCTGTCCGCGCGAAGTCAGTTTTACTAGCGACTGGCTCGAATTACCGCAAATTAGGTGTTCCGGGCGAAGATGAATTATATGGTCGAGGCGTGCATTACTGTGCGACTTGCGACGGTGCGTTTTATCGTGATAAAAATCTAATCGTTGTCGGTGGCGGAAACTCAGCGGTGCAAGAGGCGATATTTTTGACGCGATACGCTAGCCACATTGATCTGCTAGTTCGCAGTAAGTTGCGCGCCAGTGACATCTTGCAAAAAGATTTGCAGAAGTATGTCGATGATGGAAAAATTACCGTTCACATCGGTGCAACGACTGATGAAATTATTGTCAAGGACGATAAGTTTTACGGCGTTAAATCGACCCAAAACGGCGAGCAGAAAGAATTTACCGCTGACGGATTGTTTGTGTTTATTGGGCTAATTCCGAACACGCAATTCCTGACAAACTCGGACGTTGAGCTGGATTTGGGCGGACACATCATTACTGACGAACATCTGCACACTAATATTCCTGGCGTTTTTGCTTCTGGCGATGTACGCTCGGGAGCAACTATGCAAATCGCTTCGGCGGTTGGTGAAGGTGCGGTGGCAGCGGTGCAGATTCGTGAATATTTACAAGAAAAAGCCAGAGAGGAGTAAAAAGATGGCAGATTTTAATCAAATTTTAACACCTGGTGATGTCGAAAATGGCGTCGTAAATGTAGTTGTTGAGATTCCACAGGGATCAAGTCATAAAATTGAGTGGAATCGTGAGCTTGCAGTGATGCAGTTGGACCGTGTTGAGCCAGCTATTTTTGCAAAGCCAACAAACTACGGTTTCATTCCGCAGACTTTGGATGAAGACGGCGACGAATTGGACGCGCTAATTATCACCGACGAGCCGCTGACGACCGGTATTTTTATGGAAGCAAAGGTTATCGGCGTGCTGGAATTTGTTGACGATAATGAAGTTGACGATAAGGTTATTGTTGTGCCAGCCGACGACCGAAACATTGGCAACGCAATCAACTCACTAGAAGATCTACCTTCACAATTGTTGAAGCAAATTGAACACCACTTCAATCACTACAAGGATTTGAAGAAGCCTGGTTCAACTGTAGTTAAGGGCTTTGGCGACGTAGAAAGAGCAAAGCAAATTATCCGCGAGTCAATTACTCGTTGGAACGAAAAATAAATCACGTTTGATTATTGATTAAAACCGAGAGACTGGCGAGCGTTACTTGTGTCGGAATAACGAGGAAACGCCGCCAGTTAATTGTTGTAAGATGCCGTTTGAGCGGGATAATTGTAGGCGTAGTTTATCTTTGGCGTGCGGTGTAATTATGACGTCTCGCCAATCTGGTTTTGGACGAGCGGATTTGCTTGTTAAAACTTCAATTGTATCGCCGTGCTGTAATTTGTAATTGAACGGCTTCATTACGCCATTGATCTTAAATCCACTTGCGCGCGCCGCGATATCGGAGTGAATTCGGTAGGCATAATCCAAGGGGAATGCCCCGCGAGGCAAATCGTAAATGTCGCCCTTTGGTGAGTACACAAAAATCCTATCAGAAAATAGCTTCATTCGGAATTTGTTAGAGTCGAATCGCTTTCCTTCGCTAATTAAGGCAGCAGCCTCCTGAAGTTCGCGAATCCACGATAAATCGGCTGGCATAGTTCCGATTTTTCCTTTTTTATAGGCGTCGGTCAATTTTTGCTCATTGTAATGGAAACTAGCCGCTAATCCACGCTCGGCGTATTCGTGCATTTCTTTGGTTCGAATCTGGAACTCGACAATTTGTCCGCTCGGAGTTTGTACGGTTGTGTGCAGACTTTGATATCCATTTGGCTTTGGATTGGCAACGTAATCCTTAATCCTCTCGTACATCGGCTGATACATATCGTGCAAAATCCCCAGAACCAAATATCCAGTCGATAAATCGTCGACAATTATTCTTAGGGCAATCAAATCATAAATCTTATCAATATCGCCAACTTTGTCCAATTTCTTAAACAAGCTATAAACGCTCTTAACGCGTCCGTCCATCTGAAAAACTAGCTTTTCCGCCTTCAGACGTGCTTCAACTTCACGGCGAACGTGATCCAGCTTTCGTTGCGATTTTTTCAGCCGACTGTCCATCAAATTTTTGGTTTCCTGAAAAGCTTTCGGCATCAAATATCTAAAACTCAGCTCTTCCAACTGAACGCGAACTCGCCCCATATTTAAGCGGTCGGCCAGCGGTGCAAAAACTTCAATCGTTTCTCTGGCAATTTTTTTCTGCTTTTCTGGCGTCATAAATTGTAGCGTTCGCATGTTGTGCAGGCGGTCGGCTAGCTTGATAATTATCACGCGCACATCTTCGCCCACGGCAATCATCAACTTGGTCAAATTGTCCTTCGTGTGTGGCAAATAACTATCCAAATTTCGCATTCCAGCGCGAGCTTGCGAAACTTTAGTTACGCCATCCACCAGAAACGCCACATCGCGTCCAAACAAACTTTCCAAATCGTCTAAAGTTGCGTCGGTATCTTCAACGGTATCATGCAGAACTCCCGCTACGACTGTATCAATATCCATACCCCATTCAATTAGAATTCCCGCCACCGCCAATGGGTGATTAATATACGGTTCGCCACTTTTGCGCTTTTGTCCAGCGTGCTTTTCCGTGGCGTAATCGATTGCGCTCGCTAAAACCAATACTGGCACTTCGTCGTATTTTTGTTCAGCGATTGATAATAACTCTTCGCGCGTCATGTTTATATTATACAACTTTGTAGTATAATTAAGAAAAGCTAAAGCGAAAATATCTAACAGGGAGGGCGATATGGCTGTAACGAGAATAGCAATTAACGGCTTCGGGCGAATCGGACGCAATGCGTTTAAGATTGCGAACGAGCGAAGCGACTTGGAAATTGTTGCGATCAATGATTTGACTGACACAAAAACTTTGGCATATTTGTTGAAGCATGATAGCAATTACGGTGAGTACGGACGTCAAGTTGATTTTACGGAAAACGAACTGATTATTGAGGGAAAGTCGGTTAAGGTGCTGGCTGAGAAAGATCCAGAAAATCTGCCGTGGCGAGATTTGGGAATTGATGTGGTGATTGAATCGACAGGATTTTTCACTGATAAAGACGGCGCGGGCAAGCACTTAACGGCTGGTGCAAAACGTGTAGTTATCAGTGGTCCGACGAAGTCTGAGGGAGTCGATACGATTGTTTTGGGAACTAATGATGACAAGGTAAAAAACGCGACGCCAATTGTTTCTAATGCTAGCTGCACGACCAATTCTTTGGGTGCGGTTATGGCGATTTTGGACGCGGAGTTTGGCGTTGAAAAGTCAATGTTAACGACGGTGCATAGTTATACAGCTAGCCAAAAGCTTCAGGATGCGCCGTCCAAGGATCTTAGAGAAGGTCGCAACGCTGCCGAAAATATTGTTCCGACTACGACTGGCGCCGCAATTGCTGTGACTAAAACCTTACCACAACTAACTGGAAAATTTGATGGGCTTAGCGTGCGTGTACCAACTCCAGTGGTGTCGCTTAGCGACGTGACGGCGCTTCTCAGGAAAGACGTAACTGTCGAGCAGGTAAATGACGCGTTCAAAAAAGCCGCCCAGAGTAATTTCTATCAAGGCATTTTGGGTGTTTCTGAGGAACCTTTGGTGAGCTGCGACTTCATTGGCAATTCATATTCTGGAATTGTCGATCTTCCGTTGACGAAGGTAGTTGGCGGTAATTTAATCAAGGTTATGGTCTGGTATGACAATGAATGGGGCTATTCGAACCGGCTGGTTGAACTGGTGGCGGATGTGGCGTATTATCTGAAAAAGAGTGAATAAGGACATCTCCCAAAAAGGAAATAACCCCGCACCGTGATAGTGCGGGGACGCCGGTATTTCCGGCGGTTTTACAGAATATTTATCTTAGTGCGCCTTCTGCTGGCGCGTAGCATCTCAGTCCTCAGTCCTTCTCGGACTCATTCTCCTTGGACTTATCGACCCCAAGGATGTCCATCAGGAAGGCTGCCATCTCCTTTTCGGCGACCCTCCTGCGCTTCCATTCAATGGCTCCGAGCACGACGCTCGCCATCAAGAAGACGACAGCCGCCCAGGCGGTGGAGTCGTACGCCACCGTGGGAAGCGACGAGATTGGCGGCCACGCCGCCGATTCCATCGTCGGCGCGTCCAAGTACGCGACCGCCGCCCCCTTCCACGCACTCATGACAAACACGATGTGCGCAGTAGCGCACGTCGCGAACGCGGACAGCGCCGCCGCCGCCAGTCGGCGCCGGTACAGTTCCACGATAGTGATGGTAAACAGTCCAGCGATGAGTGCGGTGCTAACGACCACAGTCAAGATTTCGGTAGACATTATTTTCCCTCCTAGGGAAGATTTTGAGGTGCGGCCTTTCAGAACCGCGACCTCAACCGGGGTGAACTCCCCGGGAGTCACTTTTCACGGTTTGAAAAGCTGATATATATATCATACCAGCCGCGAAATGTCAATACTCTTTGTCAAATAGCTACACCCTACCCCTGATAAAATACCTAACTTTTCCTTGCAAAAATCACCGAAAACGCTTATACTAAAATTATGAAAATCTACCTCGGATCTGACCATCGTGGCTTTATGTTGAAAGAAAAAGTTTTTGCCTATTTGGTTAAAAATGGCTATGACGTTCAAGACGTTGGCGGTGTAGAATTAAATCCTGATGACGATTTTCCGCAATTCGCGCAGGCGGCGGCGTTGAAGGTCATTGGTGATGATAGTAAAGATCCGCGTGCGATATTAATTTGCGGCGGTGGACAAGGAATGTGTATGGCGGCGAACCGCTTTAAGGGAATTCGAGCTAGCGTGATTTGGGATGCGTTTGAGGCGAAAATGACGCGCCAAGATAACGATTCGAATGTTCTATGTTTGCCAGCGCGAGTTTTGGAAGACAACGAATCGGCGTGGAAAGGAATTGTGGAAACATGGCTGAACACCCCTTATGCGAATGCTCCGCGATTTAATAGGCGTAATGCGCAGTTGGATGAATTGTCATGAGCAGTTCTGTAATCGCACCAGCAATTTTGGCGGAGAATGCTGATCAATATAAAGAGCAGGTTGATAAGATAACTGGTCTTGTTGAGCGTGTGCATATTGATATTTCTGATGGAGAATTTGCCCCGACGTTGACAGTTGGAATTCCAGAATTATGGGCGCCAGAGGGTTGGATGATTGATATTCATGCGATGGTTAATGATGTTGCTGAATATGTTCCGAAGTTGATTGCCCTAAGACCTCATATGATTATTATTCACGCAGAGGCGACGGGAGATGTGAAGACTGCGCTTATGCAGATTCGTCAAGCTGGAATTATGGCGGGATTAGCGCTACTAAAGCCAACGGTTCCGCGAACGGTTGAGGAATTGATAAAAATAGCAGATCATGTGATGATTTTTAGCGGTGAACTGGGGCGATTTGGCGGCACTGCTAGTTTGATGCAACTAGAAAAAATACGACTTATTAAGGCTATTAATCCTAGTGTTGAAATCGGCTGGGACGGTGGAGTGGCGGTAGATAATGCGTACAGCCTGGTTCAGGGTGGCGTTAACGTTTTGAACGTTGGCGGCGTTATTCAGAAATCGTCAGATCCGCGCACCATTTTCTCCAGATTGCAACAGGAGATTAATAAAACGAGCGTGCTTTAATGGATGTCGACCAAATAGCGAAATTGAAGAAAATATCGAAACAGCTGCGAAAGTCTGTTATTTGTGAGTTATCCGAGGCTGGCTCGGGTCATTCGGCTGGCTGCTTGGGATTCGCTGACGTTATGGCGATTTTGTATTTTCACGCCATGCGATTAGACCCTGAGAATCCTAATTGGGAAGATCGGGATATTTTCGTGATGAGTAATGGTCATTATGCGCCACTTTTATATGCCACGCTGGCGGAGCGAGGATTTTTCGATAAAAAAGAGCTGGCTAATTTGCGAAAATTTGGTTCCAAGTTTCAAGGTCATCCAGAACGCGGCAGTTTACCAGGAATTGAAACGACTAGCGGTCCTCTGGGTTGCGGTCTGAGCCAGGCAGCCGGCATGGCGTATTCATTGCAATATTTGGGTGGCAATTCTGAGCGATTCGTTTACTGTAGTTTGGGCGATGGCGAGCTTGACGAAGGGAATATTTGGGAAGCGGTGATGTTTGCGAAAAAATATGATCTGGCGAATTTGATTGCGATTGTTGATAGAAATAATATTCAGATTGGTGGCGATACGGAAAAGGTGATGCCGCTAGGTGATTTGGCGGACAAATGGCGAAGTTTTGGCTGGGATGCGCAGGAGATTGACGGGCATGATCATTCGACGATAATTCAGGCGATTGATAAGGCAAAGAATTCTCGTCAGCCGAGCGTGATAATTGCGCATACAATCCCTGGTCGTGGCGTTGATTTTATGGAATATGATTACCGTTGGCACGGAAAATCTCCGAACGCCGAGGAGGCGGAGCGGGCGCTTGCTCAATTGAGTGAAGGAGGTGGCGAATGAGTTTCTTAATGGAGAATTGGCAGAATTTGGAACTTGCGGCAATTCGGATGGGTTTTGGCGAAGGCTTGGTGGATATTGCGAAGAAAAATAATTTGGTAGTGGCGCTGAGTGCGGATTTGATGGAGAGCGTTGGCTTTGGTAAGTTTTACGAGGAAATCGGGAGTCCGCGGGCAATTGAAGTTGGCGTGGCGGAGCAGAATTTGGTTACCGTGGCGTCTGGACTGGCGGCTATGGGAAATATTCCGTTTGCGGCCAGTTATGCGACGTTTAGTCCGGGTCGCAATTGGGAGCAGATTCGCACGACTGTTTGCTTAAATAATCAGCCGGTCAAGCTGGTCGGTTCTCATGCGGGGCTTAATGTCGGTCCGGACGGCGCGACGCATCAAATGTTGGAAGATATTGCGCTGATGCGAAGTTTGCCTAATATGGTGGTTTTGGCGCCCGGTGATGCTAATGAGGCCAAGCTGATCGCGGCGGCAATGGCTGGAGATAAACGCCCGAATTACGTAAGATTGCCAAGAGAAAAAACACCGTTATTCTTAAATCAATCTACTTTTGAGATTGGAAAAAGTTATACGTTGAGGCGCGGTAAAGATGTTGCTTTGTTTGGAACTGGCGTGATGACTTATCAATTACTGTTGGCGGCGGAAAAGCTCGCGAATGAATATGACATTCAGGCAGAAGTGATTCATTTTCCGACGATTAAGCCGCTGGACGAGGATGCGATACTTAACGCAGCTCAAAAATGCCAAGCTGTTATTACGGCGGAAGAGGGGCAGATTGCTGGTGGATTCGGCTCAAGCGTGGCAGAAGTTCTTAGTGAGAATATGCCGGTGAAGATGAAGCGAATTGGTGTTGATGACGCATTTGGCGAGTCGGGCAAAATGTCTGAATTGTGGAAAAAGCACGGTTTGGATGTCGATTCAATTGTTTGTAGTGTTGTCAATTTTCTCCAGTGAAAAACCCGCCAGGAGCTACTGCCAAGGTCTAATAGACCTCAAAGCGGTAGTCCTGACGGGTATGTGCGTCACGTGTGGTCGTGCCTACGGTCACAGCGACGGTCGCGCCTACGATCGTCGCTGTGCTTCATGCCGTAGATGATCACGAGGAGCATAATGCTCCCCATGGCAAACGTTATCCCCTCTAGCGGTCCGTAAACCATGAGGAGGTGGATGGTTATCGCACACCACGCAGTGCATAGAAGCAGGATAATGGTGATAAATGTTCTCACCATTAAGACGACTGCTCTATTAATGAGATCCATTTTTCTTCCTTTCTGAGAAGAAAATGCTCAAGACCAAAGGGCTCTTCCGCCCTTAGACAAAGCCCCGAGCAAAAGTTATTTTATGTTATCACCAAAACAACATAATGTCAATTCTCTTGGCATAGCGGGCGGTAATTGATATAATTACCATAAGTATTTTAGGGGGCAGTATGGGATTATCGATTTCAGAGATTCGGAAAAACACGACGCGGGCGCGTCATTTAATGCAGCGGACACGGGCGCAGCGTTTTGCGGTTGGGGCGTTTAATATTGACAATCAAGAGACGCTGATTGCGGTGGCGCGGGCAGCACAAAAACTCCAATCACCAGTGTTGGTTGAGGTTTCTGACGCCGAAGTGAAGGCTATGGGTCTAGAGAACGTTCGCGATTTGGTGGACAATTATAAGGCTGAGTACGGAATTGAAATGTACTTGAATTTGGACCACGGTCCGACAGTTGAAGGTTGTAAGCGAGCGATTGATGCTGGATATGAGTTTATTCATATTGATATTTCTCAGGCAAATCACGACGCTTCGGACGAGGAAATTATTGCGAAGACTCGTGAAGTTGTTGAATATGCCAAGTTTACCGGCGCGCTAGTGGAATCTGAGCCGCATTATTTTGGCGGAAGTTCAAATGTTCATACGGAAGATATAAATTATGAGGAAATAAAAAAGACTTTCTCTACGCCAGAGGGTGCGCGTGCGTTTGTTGAGGCGACTGGAATTGATACTTTTGCGGCAGCAATTGGCAATTTGCATGGCAAATATCCAGTTCCGAAAGTGTTGGATTTGGATTTGTTGGCTGACATTCGCGAAGCGATTCATTGCCAGATTTCGTTGCATGGTGGCTCTGGCACGCCGCTACATTATTTTGAGGATGCCGCGAAAATTGGCGTTTCTAAAATCAATATCAATTCTGATATGCGTTACGCTTTCCGAACGACCTTGGAGAAAACCTTGCGAGAAAATCCAAATGAGTACGCTATCGTTAAATTAATGCCGCCAGTTTATGCCGCTGTACAGGAAGTGGTGGAGTCGAAGATTAAGGCGTTTAATTCCGTGCGAAAGGCAGTGGTTTAATGGCGAAAATCATCACCGTTGGTGCGGCGATTCAAGACGTATTTTTAAGTCAATCAGACGCGCTGACGCCAGTTTGTGAAAGTCCGGAACATTGTTTTGCGCGGTTGGATTTGGGGGCAAAGGCTGACGTAAACCAGATTCATTTCTCGACTGGTGGTGGAGCTACAAACGCCGCGGTAACGTTTTCCAGGCAAGGTCATTATGCTAGTTTTATGGGCGCAATCGGTCATGATCCAGCGGGGCAAGCGGTGATTGCTGACTTGGATAAGGAAAATATTGACACACATTTGGTGCGATATTCGCCAAAATATAGTACGGGATATTCGGTGCTATTATTAGCTTCAAATGGCGAGCGGACGATTTTAACATACCGCGGAGCTTCAACGCATTATCATGAGGCGGATTTTGATTTGTCTGAAGAGGACGCGGATTGGTTGTACGTTTCAACTTTGGCGGGAAATATGCCGATGCTTCACAAATTATTCCAGCAAGCCAAACGCCGCGATATGAAAATCTGCTTTAATCCCGGGAAGAAAGAATTGGCACAAAAGGATAAATTGCTGGGATTATTGTCTGATGTCGATGTTTTAACTTTGAACAAAGAAGAGATGCAGCAATTGGTGTCTGGCGAGGATTTGGAAGCCTTGGTTAGAAGAGGCTTGAGATTAGTTCCGGTCGTTTTGGTGACGGACGGCGTAAATGGATCAATTGCAAGCGACGGAAAAACTATTGTGCGAGCGCTGATGTACGACGACAGACCGTCAATTGACAGAACTGGCGCTGGAGATGCGTTTGCGTCGGGATTTTTGAGCGAATGGGCGCGAAGCGGTAATTTGAAAAACTCTGTGATTATGGGCAGTGCGAACGCTAGCTCAGTGGTTATGAAAATTGGTGCAAAAGCTGGAATTTTATATGCCGGCACAGTACTTCATACTATGCCAATTCAAGAAAGGGAAATATAATGGCGCAGAATTTGGGAAAATTGTTGGGCGGTGACGCGAAAAAGCGTCGAGCATTAACCGAGCTCAGGCAGATGACTAGGGATGACAGCGATGTGCGATTGATTGCGGAAATATTGGCTAGAGCACACTCAATTATTCGATCTCTAGGTCTGGATCCGTCAAACGCTACGGCAGAAGAAATTTATCAATCACTAATGGCCATTGCGCCGAAAGTGGACAAATGGGCGCCGTTCAAGGCTTCTGAATGGGTGCTTTTGGACGTTGATGGTCAGGTGATTTCGTTTAATCCGATTGATATTATAAATAACTATCACTGCCAGTTACCTCTGGGGAAGCAGCAGACAACGTACGGCAAGCGAGGTCTGGGATTTGAGATTACGCGCCGATATAAAAACCACCCGCGCACATATAATCCAGCTGTGGAGCGAGTGGTCTGCCAGGGTGGAATTTGTTGGATTGAGCCGAAACCTAAGGAATAATTATCGGTCGCAACAAGTTCGCTGATTTTTAATTAGTTCAACCACTTCCGTAATATCTTCAGTGATTGTGTAGATTTTTTCATCGCCGTCAGAAATCAGCTTATTTGGAAGCATATTTTCGCGCACAAAATCATCCCATTTGCCCCAGAATTTTTTATCAAACAGAACAATTGGCACTGGCGCCATTTTCTTGGTTTGCGTCAATGTGATAATCTCGCAAATTTCATCCATTGTACCGAATCCGCCGGGGAAACAAACGTACGCGTCAGCTAGAAGTGTCATAACGATTTTTCGTGGTGCAAAATGGGTGAATGCGAACGAGTCTGTCGTGTAGTTGTTTAATGATTGCTCGTGTGGCAAGCGAATGTTGAATCCGACTGATTTTCCGCCAGCTTCCATAGCGCCACGGTTTGCTGCTTCCATAATTCCGCCTCCACCGCCGGTGATGATTGTGTAGCCTTCTTTGGCTAGCTGAAACGCTAAATCTTTGGCTTTTTGATAATATTCGTTATCTTCGGTTATCCTGGCCGACCCAAAAAAAGTTACGGTTTTATGATATTTTTGGAGAATTTCATAGCCGGCATGAATTTCGTCATCGACTTTTCCTAATCTGAACATCGCAGCCTGAAGTTGCAGTTCGCGCGGAATACAAACATTTTTCGGTGTCATCATTATCCTTTTTATTTTATGATTTTAACTTTATTACTATATCATAAAATGCCTATGGTTACAATACATTGACGGCAAATAATCCATCATATACAATCAAAGCACGATCTAAATGGAGGTTTTATGGAAAATAAATCAACGGCTAATAAATGGCTGATCGCGGCAGTGATTGTTATGGGTATAATCATTGTTGCTATGGCTACTTGGATAATTGCTGGTGCTGTGTATAAAGATAAGGATTCTAGCGCTTCGGTAAAAAGTAGCCAGACAAAGAAGGATTCATCTGATTCACTGGAAAAAACTCGCGGTGAAGGCGAGGAGCTGTCAAATGAGGCAAAGAAAGAGTATAAAGATTTCCGAACCAAAGGCGACGGCACGGGCATTCGTTTAACTTCAGCAAGCGATGTTGATAAGTTGGACATTGACAGCTCTTTGAAGAAGTTCTTGAAGTCTAAGGTCGGTCAGCCAATTCCAGAACGTGAAGGTTCAGTATATGAGCCAATCATTGACCGTGCGTATGGAAAATATGCGGCAGTATATGGCTTGACGAACGCTTATACTATTATCGGACCAAAGAACGGCACTGGTGAAATTGCAATTGTTGCGGGCACGCAGCAAGGTGGTATGTCATGTTCAGATTTGAAGTCTGCGTCGGTTCCGAGCCGCTTGGTTGACGGCAAATGTGAAGTTTCTGGCTCGTCTCAAACTTATAGCCAAGACTAGTTTTCATAAATATAGTAAAATAGAGAGGTGAATAAATTTCGCCTCTCTTCTTCATATCAGCCCACGGGCGACCAGCCGCGAGCAATTGCTCAGTTGGTCGACGGTTTGGAAAAAGGTCAGCGCGAACAAACTTTATTAGGTGTGACTGGTTCAGGGAAGACATTTACGATGGCGAATATTATCGCTAAGCGCAATGTGCCGACGCTGGTTTTGGCTCACAATAAGACTTTGGCGGCGCAACTTTTTTCTGAGTTTAAGGAATTTTTTCCGGACAATGAAGTCCACTATTTTGTTAGCTATTTTGATTACTACCAGCCAGAGGCGTACATCGCTTCAAGCGACACTTACATCGAGAAAGATTCGAAAATCAACGACGAAATTGATCGGCTTAGGCACGCTGCGACTTCTGCGCTGCTTACGCGCCGCGACGTAATTATCGTGGCGAGCGTGAGTTGTATTTACGGCATTGGTTCGCCAGAAACTTACGCTGACATGGCTATTAAATTGACCGTTGGTGAACGCCGAATTCAGGACAAGTTTATTCGCCTACTAACCGACATTCAGTATAAACGCAATGACGTCGATTTTGCGCGCGGAACTTTTCGGGTGCGCGGCGATGTTGTGGATATTTTTCCAGCAGGCCAAGACACTGCGGTTCGCGTGGAATTCTTTGGCGATGAAATTGAGCGACTAACGAAGATCGACCCTTTGACCGGCGAGATTTTGGATCGGCCAGATCAATTGACAATTTTCCCGTCCAGCCACTATTCGACGCCACGTGAGCGAATTGAAAAAGCGATTGTCGGAATTGAGAATGAGTTTAATCAACGACTGAAATGGTTTGAGGATAACGGTAAGTTTTTAGAGGCACAAAGGCTAAGTCAGCGCACCAAATATGATTTGGAGATGTTGAAGGAAACTGGTTTTGTGAAAGGAATTGAGAATTATTCGCGCTATTTGACCGACCGAGAACCTGGCGAGCAGCCTGCGACTTTGATTGATTATTTTCCGGACGATTGGTTGCTTTTGGTTGACGAATCGCACATGACATTGCCGCAAGTTCGGGGAATGTACAACGGTGATCGCGCCCGTAAGGAAGTTTTGGTTGAGCATGGTTTCCGTCTTCCGAGCGCACTAGACAATCGCCCGCTTCGATTTGACGAGTTCAATCAGCATATTCATCAGGCAATTTACGTTTCCGCCACGCCGGGAGATTATGAGCTTTCTCATTCGCCAAAGCCAGCTGAGCAGCTGATTAGGCCGACTGGGTTGCTTGATCCGCCGATTGAAGTTCGACCAACCGATGGGCAAGTCGATGATTTGATGGAGGAAATTCGCCAGACGATTGCAAAAGGTCATCGCGTGTTGGTGACGACGTTAACCAAGCGAATGGCGGAGGATTTGAGCGCTTATTTGACGGAAAACGGCGTGAAGACGGCGTATTTGCATAGCGAAATTGATACGCTGGAGCGTGGCGATATTCTGAAAGATTTGCGACTTGGAACGTATGATGTGCTGGTTGGAATTAATCTATTGCGCGAAGGTCTGGACCTTCCGGAGGTAAGTTTGGTGGCAATTATGGACGCCGACAAGGAAGGTTTCTTGCGTAGTGAGCAGGCGCTAATTCAGACGATTGGGCGAGCGGCGCGGCACGTTGATGGGCGAGTTATTATGTATGGCGACAATGTTACGGACAGTATGCGTCGAGCAATTGACGAAACGAATCGACGTCGAGCGATCCAGCAAAAATATAACGAAGAGCATAATATTACGCCGCAAACTATTCAGAAGAAAATTGACGACGGTTTGCGCTCGATTATTCCGCAGAAAGAATCTGATAAAAAGCCAAAGCTTAACCTGAAGAAAATTCCAAAGGATGAATATCCGGCTTTGATTAAAGATCTGACGGCGCAAATGGAACTGCATAGCGCTAATTTGGAATTTGAAAAAGCGGCGGAGCTGCGTGACTTAATTGCAGAAATTCGTCATACGATGTAGAATGAAAATACTATTAGATTAGGAGGGATTATGGCAACAAAAGAACAACCACAGCCAACAAACGTCGCGCAACCAGAAATGCCGATGCAACCAAATGCTTATCAAGCATATCCACAATATGCATACGAAGACCCAAATAAGGGCAAGGCGAAGATGCTAACTTTGGAATACGCTTTGGCAATGGGTTCGGCGATTATTTCAATCATGTTGCTGATTGACATCATAACTAAGGTGTTTGGTTTGTGGACAAATTCAACATCAATGTTATTAAGAAGTGTCGGCGGATTTTTCGCCCCATCGATGGTAACTCAGGGAACGGGAATTATTGCAGCGTCAGTATTTGCTGTGCTTTTGGCTGTATTGTCACTAGTTCTATTCTCTCGTGTATCAAAAGCCGTTCCAGAGCGTGAAGGCTACACAAAGCGAACAGCTTACAAGTTGGTAACTTACGGCGGTTTGGCGGTTTTGATTATTCCAGCTGTCGACTTGGCTGCTCGATTGGTAAGCATTTTGATCAACTCATTGCTGTTTATCGGCGTTGGTGACGGTGGCGAATTCTATAAGAGTTTGTACTTGGGTGAATTCTTGCCATACGCATTAGCTCTTGCAATTGTTGCTACTGGCGCTTACTTCATTTGCCAAATTGTCAAAGGACGCAATATGTCAAAGGCTTTGTCTTTGATGTTGATTGTGGCTTCTTCTGTCGTACTATTGACTGGCGCTATCACAATCGCTGTCAAAGCGCACGACACGGGTAGCTCAGTAAAGACTATTCCATCAGACTACAGCCGCTATAAGAACTACCAAGATTACTCAATGTAATAAAACTTGGAAAAATAAAGTCGCTCACTTTGATGGGCGGCTTTTTTTAGTGGTATAATATTGGTATGATAACTATTTCTACCAGCGATATTCAGCACTTGGCGAGTTTGAGTAGTCTGGCATTGACTGATGACGAAACCGACGGACTGCGCCAAGATTTGGAAAATATAATTGGCTATATTGAGCAGTTGGGCGAGCTTGATGTGCCGGGTGTTGAGCCGACTTATCAAGTTACAGGATTGAGCAATGTTTGGCGCGAGGATGAAGTTCAGGCGGGGATTCCTGTTGAGAAATTGCTCAATTTAGCGCCAGAAAAACAGAATAACCAAGTGAAAGTTCCGCAGGTATTGTAATGAGTAGGATTAGTGATTTTATTGGCAAGAGCGCGGTCGAGAACGTAAAAGAAGCATTGCGACGAGCGCGTGAAATTGAGGAGTATAATGCGCTGCTTAGCTTGACGGAAGAGCGTGCGCTGGAGCGAGCAGAAAAAGTTGATGCTGGCGAGATTTCTGGACGATTGGCGGGCGTGCCATTTGTCGTGAAGGACAATTTTTTGGCGTTTGGTGCGCCAACGACTGCCGCTTCAAAAATGTTAGAAAACTTTAACGCTCCACTACAGGCGACGGCTGTTGAGAAATTGGAAGCGGAAGGTGCGATCTGCATCGGTAAGGCGAATTTGGATGCTTTTGCGCACGGCGGTTCGACGGAAAACTCGGCATTTGGTCCAACTAAGAACGCTGCAGATGAAACGCGAGTTGCTGGTGGATCATCTGGTGGATCGGCGGTAGTTACGGCGCTCGACGTGGTTCCGTTTGCGCTTGGTACGGATACTGGCGGTTCGATTCGTCAGCCAGCCAGCTTTAACGGAGTGGTTGGAATTAAGCCGACTTATGGGGCAGTTAGTCGTTATGGCGTAGTGGCGATGGCGTCAAGCACGGACACAATTGGTTGTTTTGCTACGAACGCTGAAGATGCGGACTTGGTGATGGAAATTATGGCTGGTCGCGATGATAAAGATATGACGACTTTGTCTGATTTTTGGAATAACCAACCAGAATTTGCAAAGAAAAAAATAGGTCTAGTTAAGCAATGTATGACCGACGACGTGGACGCGGAAGTCCGCCAAAAAACGCTTGATTATGCGGAGAAATTGAAGAAGCTTGGCTATGAAATTGAAGAAGTAGATTTGAGTATGATGCAACATTCGCTGGCGATGTATTACATAATTGTGCCGGCGGAATTGTCCTCGAATTTGGCGCGATATGACGGCGTGCGATATGGTCATCAAGCAGCGGAAGTAAAAACTTTGGCGGAACTTTACGGTCGCAGTCGAAATGAAGGTTTCATGACTGAGAATAAGCGACGAATTATGATAGGAAGTTTCGTATTGTCAAGCGGATTCTTCGACGCTTACTATATGCAGGCCCAAAAAGCCAGGACGCTACTTATTGACGAATTTAAGAAGTTATTTACCGAATATGACGCGCTATTGATGCCGGTTGCGCCGACTCCTGCGTTTAAGATTGGGGAAAATGCTAGCGATCCGATAAAAATGTATTTGGCGGACATTATGACTGTGCCGGCAAGTTTGGCTGGGCTTCCTGCAGTTGCCGCGCCGGCTGGAAATAGCGATGAAGGATTGCCAATTGGCGTGCAGCTTATCGGCGATTATAAGTCGGACAAGAACTTGCTGAAGCTGGTTTCGGAAGTGGAGAAGATTTGATGGACGGATTGATGGTTGCGATAGTTGTTGCGGCGTTGATTATCGGCGCCTTGCTGATGATTTTCATTCAATTGACTTCTCGTGGTCGCGGTCAAATTGACAAGGAAATGTATCAGAGGGTTTGGCGGCAAATTTTGCGCAATGTTGAAACCAGAAAATCGGAAAGTATGCAGATGGCGATAATGAATGCGGACAAGTTGCTGGACAAAGCTATGCGCGACTGCGGCGTGGCTGGCGAGACGATGGGTGAACGTATGAAATCTCGCAAGGGATATTGGAGCGATGAAAATGGGCTTTGGGCGGCACATAAATTGCGTAATCAAATTGCCCACGAAACCAACGTAACGGTAACGGCGCAGAGTTTTCGTCGAGCTATGGCGAGTTTTGAACAGGCATTAAAAGATTTGGGAGCATTATAATGAGTGTATATGACGATTATGAAATGACAATTGGTATTGAATGTCACGTTCAGCTAGCGACGAAAACCAAGCTATTTAGCCCGGCCGATAATGACGCTCGCGATGCTGAGCCGAATAGCAAGACGCATCAGATTGACTTTGGTTTGCCGGGGATGTTGCCAGTTTTGAACAAGCACGCTGTTGAGTTGGCGGTTCGCGCTGGAAAAGCCTTGAATTCGCCAATTGCACACGTTAGCCGATTTGACCGAAAACATTATTTTTATCCAGATTTACCAAAGGGCTATCAGACTTCGCAGATGTATAATCCGATTATTCTGGCTGGATATGTCGATGCGCCGTTGGAAGATGGTTCTTTGAAACGCGTGCGAATTGATCATGCTCACATGGAGGAAGATGCTGGTAAATTGACACATCACGACGGCTATTCGTTGGTCGATCTTAACCGCGCTGGCACGCCGCTGATTGAGATTGTTTCTGAGCCAGATATGCATTCGGCTGAGGAAGCCAAAGCTTACGTTTCGGAGCTTCATAAATTGATGGTTTACGCGGGCGTGACTTATGGCAATTTGTACCACGGAAATATGCGATTTGACGTTAATATTTCGGTGGCAAAGAAGGGTGCGACAGAGCTTGGAAAGCGCGCAGAAATTAAGAACCTCAATTCCTTCCGCAGTGTTGAAAGGGCCGCCGAGTATGAGTTCAAGCGCCAAGTCGATGTCTTGGAGCGTGGCGAAGAAGTTGTTCAGGAGACCAGGGGTTGGAATGATGACAAGCAGATAACTATTTCTCAGAGGTCAAAGGAAGACGCGCAGGATTATCGTTATATGCCAGATCCAGATATTCCGCCAGTTGTGTTGACTGACGAGGTGATTGCTGAAATTCAGTCCAAGGTGCCGATGCTCCCAGGTGAATATAGGGAAAAATGGAGCGCGCTGAACTTGGACAAATCTGTTATCAATTCGCTTTTGTCTAATCAGGATTACGCCCAGATTACATTGGAAGTTCAGGAAAAGTCTGGCGAGGCTTCCGCTAAGCGAGTCGCGCATTGGTTTGCGAGTGCATTGACGGCTTCTGATGAAAGTGACGCGCAAATGGACAGTGAATCTATACGTGTGGCGGTTGATGATTTAATAGAATTGGCTGAAATGACAGAGAAGTCTGAAGTTTCCAGCACGAATGCGAAGGAGTTATTTAATGAGCTTCTGGCTGGCGCAAAAAATCCGCGCAAGCTTGCCGAAGAGAAGAATTTGTTGCAGGTTTCTGATGAATCGGCGATTGCTGCAATCGTTGACGAAGTTCTGAATGATCCAGCTTCGGCGGCGTCAATTGCAGATATCAAGGCTGGAAAAGATAAGGCTATTGGCTATTTGGTTGGGCAAGTCATGAAGAAGTCTAAGGGTCAAGCCAACCCAAGCCTTGCGCAAAAACTGATTCGCGAGAAACTTTAGAATTGCTGAAATAATAGGGAATAGGAGCTGAAATATGAGAAAACCGACTAAAGCTATCATCGCCGCTGCCGGTTTTGGTACGCGATTTTTGCCACAAACTAAAGCCATGCCAAAGGAAATGTTGCCGCTGATTGATAAGCCGATTATTCAATACGTCGTCGAGGAATTGGTTGAGGCTGGCATTAAAGACATCATTATTATCGGTAGCGCGAATAAGCGAGCAATCGAGGATCATTTTGACGAGCCGAATGAAGAACTTTTGGCTAATTTGCGCGCTGGCGGTCCTAAAAAACAGCCGTTCATTGACGCGGTGCAGAATCTGGCTGATATGGCGAACTTTATTTATATTCGCCAAAAAGGTCCGTACGGCAACGCAACACCTTTGGCTTGCGCCTCACATTTGATTCATCATGACGAGCCTGTGATTTACACATTTGCGGATGACTTTATTGCGGCTAGTCCAAGTCGTTTCAAGCAAATGATCGAGGCGTCAGAAAGCTTAGATGGAGCGGTTCTGTCGTGTAAGAAAATCACTGATGACGCGGAGTTTGATCGTTATGGAGTCGTCAACGGTCAAGCAGTGAAGGACGGCGTTATAAAAATGACGAATATCGTTGAAAAGCCGGGCAAGGAGAACGCGCCTTCTGATTTGGCGAGCGTTAGTAGCTATTTACTTCCGGGTGAAATTTTCGGCTATCTAGACAAAGCCAAGGAAGAGTTTGACGGCAACGGCGAGTTTACGATTCAGCCAATTATGCAACAAATGATTGATGATGGTTTTGATTTTTACGGCGTAGAGATTACGAACGGCACTTATTACGACACTGGCGACAAATTGGAATATCTAAAAACGGTGATCGACTTTGGGTTACGTGATCCTAACTTCGGCGATAAATTGCGTGCTCATCTGGCGGATCGCCTAAAATAATGTATAATAAATAGCATGAACGGATTGCTTATTATTCTAGTGGTTTTGATGGTGATTTTTGTCATCATGATGATCGCTATGACAATTTCTATCATCAAATTAACGCGTCAAATTCGTCAAACCCAGCAGAACGTGGAGGCAATAAGTCAGCGAATTGCTAACTTAAATGGAATTGTAAGTACGGTTTCAATTGGCGTGGAACTAGCCAAAAGCTTCGCTTCAAAGAGCGGATTTTTCTCGAAATTTTTCTCAAAGAAAAAGGTAAGAAAGAGTGAAAAAGTCAGCCAAAGAACAGCCAAATAAGTTGGCGAAGAAAATTGTTCGCGATAATGAAAACGGTGCTCGTCGGGCGATTTTGGAGGATTTGTTTTTTGATTTTCATAAATCTCGCCATCAAGTTTACTGGGTGAATTTTGTTCGCGGAATTTTCTTTGGTCTTGGAAGCGCTTTGGGTGCGACGTTATTGATTGCGATATTGATTTGGATTTTGGGGCAATTTGCCGACATTTTCCCGCCGTTGGCTGATTTTATCAACCACTTAATTGAGACAATGCAACGTCGTCAATAGCGTGCTATAATTGTTATTAATGACTGAGGGGAAAAGCGAACAATCATCGTCGGCGGCTTTGAAGCCGTCAGATTTCGTACATCTTCATAATCACACTTTCCATTCGGTGCTGGACGGATTGACTAAGATTCATGACTTGGTCGATAAGGTTAAGGAGCTCGGGATGGAGGCTGCCGCCGTAACTGATCACGGCACGATGAGTGGCATTTTGGACTATTACAAGACTGCCAAAAAAGCGGGAATTAAACCGATTATCGGAATTGAAACTTACGTGGCGACTCGTTCTCGATTTGATCGCGATCCAGGCAAGGACAAGCAGCGTTTTCACTTGACCGTGCTGGCGATGAACAACACGGGTTTTCACAACTTGATGAAGTTGTCGACGCGCGCCAATCTGGAGGGAATGTATTATAAGCCGCGAATTGACCATGATTTGTTGGAGGAGTTGAATGAGGGGCTGATTGTTCTGAGTGGTTGTGCGAGCGGTGAAATTGGCGTGGCGCTGAAAGAAGATGATTATGATCGCGCTCGTGATATTGCCAAGTGGTACAAGTCGATTTTTGGCGATCGTTATTATTTGGAACTACAGGACCACGGACATCCGAAGTCGAACACGCATTGGGATGTGCAGGCGAAGATTAACGAGGGCTTGCTCAAGCTTTCAAAAGAGCTTGATATTGAAATGGTAGTGACTTGTGATGGTCACTATTTGACGCACGAATATCAAGACGCGCACGAGATTCTGCTTTGTGTTGGGACGGGTTCGTATCTTAGTGATGAAAAGCGAATGAGCTTGAAGGATTTTGAACTTCACTTGACGGATCCGCGCGATATTATCGATCACTGGGGCGAGGAATTTCCTGAAGTTATTCGCAACACGAAAAAAATAGCTGATCGCTGCGATGTTGAGATTGAGCTTGGGCGAATTCTTATTCCAAAATATCCATTGCCAGACGGCGAGAACGAACATTCGTATCTGCTTAGATTGACATATCAAGGTTTGTTGCAGCGTTACAATGGAGCTTCGAAGGAGGAGGCTGAAAAGTTGGATCCTGACGAGATTATTCCGAAGCTGTCTGATGAGGTTCGTGAACGCGCTGAGATGGAGCTTGGCGTGATGGGAAATATGGGCTATGAAGGTTATTTCTTGATCGTCCAGGATTTTATCAACTGGGGAAAATCTCAAGGAATTGTTTTTGGTCCAGGGCGTGGTAGTGCGGCTGGCTCGATTGTTGCGTATGCATTGAACATTACAGATCTTGACCCTCTAAAATACGGTTTGCTATTTGAGCGATTCCTTAATCCTGATCGTATTTCTATGCCCGACATCGACGTCGATATTCAGGATACGCGTCGCGATGAAGTGATTGAATATTGTGCAAAAAAATACGGCGAAGATCACGTCAGTAATATCGCAACGTTTGGCAAGATGTTTGGTCGTATGGCAGTGCGTGATGTTGCCAGGGTTTTGGAAGTTCCGTACGCTGAGAGCGACCGCTTGGCGAAGTTAGTTCCGCCACCAAACCAGGGGCGACATATTCCGTTGTCTGTGAGTATTAAAGAGGATGCGGACCTTCGGAATGAATATGAAAATAATCCGACTGCGAAGGAAGTTCTGGATTATGCAATTCAGCTGGAAGGGACGATTCGTAGCCACGGCGTTCATGCCTGTGGCGTGGTGATCGCGCCAGATACGTTGGCTAACTATATCCCGCTTGAAATGGCGCAAAAGGGCGTGGTGGCAACTCAGTTCCCGATGGGCGAGGTTGAAGAACTGGGGCTATTGAAGATGGACTTCTTGGGGCTTTCGAACCTCACGATTATTAATAACGCCATGAGGATTATCCGAAAAGCTTACAAGAAAGAAATTAATCTTTCGGAGCTGCCGCTTGATGATAAAAAAACGTATGAGCTATTTCAGCGCGGCGACACGACTGGCGTATTCCAGTTGGAATCGGCGGGAATGAAGCGATATTTGCGTGGACTGAAGCCGACTACGTTTGAAGATATTATTGCTATGGTGGCTCTTTATCGTCCGGGTCCAATGCAGTTTATTGACAGTTTTATTAGGCGCAAACACGGCGAAGAAGAAATAACTTATCTGCATTCTGGAATGAAAAACTCGCTGAAAAATACTTACGGAATTTTGGTCTATCAGGAGCAGTTTATGCAGATTTCTAAGGAATGGTGTGGATTTACTGGTGGTCAGGCTGACACATTGCGTAAGGCTGTTGGTAAGAAGAAAATTGACTTGATGAAAAAGGTCAAACCTGAATTTGTCGAGGGTGCGGTTAAAGTTGGTGGCGCAACTAAGGAAATTGCGGAAACGTTCTGGACTCAGCTGGAAGAATTCGCCAACTATTGTTTCAATAAGTCGCACGCCGCTTGTTATGGTTTGATCGCCTATTGGACGGCTTATCTGAAGGCGCATTATCCTGACGCGTTTATGGCAGCGCTTATGACTAGCGACCATGACGACACTGATCGTCTGGCAATTGAAATTACTGAATGTAAGCACATGGGAATTAGCGTGCTGAGTCCTGACGTAAACGAATCGTTCGTTGAGTTTGCCGTGGTGCCGAATGAGAATAAAATTCGTTTCGGAATGTCGGCGGTGAAGGGTGTTGGTGTTGGTGCGGTCGAGGAAGTTCTACGGGCGCGCGAAGATGGACCGTTTACGTCGGTTGAGGATTTTGCTAGGCGCGTTTCAACCAGCAAGTTCAACAGAAAAGCCTGGGAGTCGCTTATTAAGTCTGGTGCGTTTGATGATATGGGCGATCGATCTGATTTACTATTCAATCTGGATTCCATTACGTCATTTGCGTCCAAGCTCCAAAAAGAAGCCGCCAGTGGGCAGACCAATTTGTTCGGAATGTTGGGTGGCGATGACGCGGCGAGCGTCCAATCGACTCTTCATCTCCAGAAGGCTCCTGTGAAACACGACGATAAAGAGCGCTTGATGTGGGAGCGAGAATTGTTGGGGCTGTATATCTCGGCGCATCCGCTTGATAGGTATGAAACGTATTTGAGCGAACAAACTCAACCATTGACGCAATTAGTTCCTGAGTACGACAGTCGGATGATGACGGTCGGGGGAATTATTAGCACCGTTCGTACAATTGTCACAAAAAGCGGTTCGAAGATGGCGTTCGTGGGAATTGAGGATAAATTCGGCGAGGGTGAGATAATCGTCTTTCCAAATCTGTATGAGAAAGTTGGCGCCAAGCTAGTTCAGGACGCGGTGATTCGAGTTTCTGGTAAAAATTCAGCTCGAGATCGTGACGGAAATTTGGGCAATGAAAGTAAGCTAATTGCCGATGATATTATTGCGATTACGGATAACGATATCAATGGCTATGAGTCGACTGGTCGTAAAATGGATGCGCCAAAAATTAGCTCTGCTGTAAAAAAAGAGCGCCGTGAAGCTTATCGTAATCAGAAAAATGGAGCTTCTCCGAAGTCTGTCGTAAAGAATGACGCCGCCAAACCGCAGCCAAAAGCTCATTCGGCACCTGTTAACGTTGCGCCAGAAATTCCTGCCTCAAAGTTATTTGTGTATATCAAAGATCCGAATGACCATTCGCGGTTGGTGAAAATGAAGTCTGTTTGCGGCGAGAATGCTGGCACGACTGACGTGGTTTTGGTGCTGGGCGAGAAAGAAAAATCAGCCATGCGTCTGCCGTTTAAGGTGGATGCTAATGACAATTTATTAAGCCAATTAAAAAACACTCTGGGTGAAGAGTGTGTAATTCTAAAGTGATAGTTAGCCCGCTGACAGAGGCCTCAGCCGGAGCTGATTGCTCTGGCGGGCTAACTTAATCATCTGTCAGCGGGACTTGCGCCCCTGAAGTCTTTCGCGCTCTTTGATACAGCCTTTATAATAAAAGGTTGCATATGCGATTGCGAGGATGAAGTACCACACACATACCAGTACCATGTGATACTGGGGCCGAACTGGCGACTCGCCTACCATGAAGTAGGCGAAGAAGAACGTCATACACGCTGCCGACGCAGCGGCTATCGCATGCAGCCATCGACTAACCCCCGAGGGGGCTTTGTAGCTATACCATGAAATATACATGGTTGCCATGATTGTAAAGATGAAGAAAATGTCAAACATTTCCTCGAACCTTTCGTGTAGGGGACTACTTTCTCCGGGGGATTCCAGAGAAAGCTCATACAAATATAACACATATGGTTGATAAAGTCAATAATCAGACTTGAGGGATTTATTTATGTGTTGTTGAGATTATTTCATTCTCGGGAAAATCAGTCCAAATAGCGCAATTCCTGTTGCGACTGACACGTTGAATGATTCTTTTTGGCCGAACATTGGGATTTCTACGGTGAAGTCGCAATTGTCCAAAAGTTCTGGCGTGATTCCGTGGACTTCTTCGCCGAGCAGCAACGCGAATTTTTCAGGCGGCTGAAATTCTGATAGCATCACACTATCTTTTGATTGCTCAAGCGCGATAATTGGCAAGTTTTCTGTTCGCTGATTCTCTTTAATCCAATCATTGATATCCTCGTAAAACTCAAACGGCACCAAACTTTCCGCACCCAAAGCAGTTTTATGAATTTGGCTGGTGATTTTTTCGCGAATATGCGGCAAGCGGGGATCTTCAGATCGAATTTCTCCATCAACAAGCGCACAAGCAGGCGCCTCGCTACATAAACTCAATTCTGGATACGGCGTGTAACCACTAAGAATAATCTTTTTTATACCAAATCCTTCGGCTGTGCGAAAAATTGCCCCAACATTATGTGTCGAGCGAATATTGTGAACTAACAGAGTAATTTCTGGATTCATATCACTATTATATCACTCGTAAAACCGTAAGCTTTTTGGTATAATTTTCATATGGACGAAGATAAAATTCAGGCGCGGCGCCGTGAGCAAGATGAGGAAGCGACTCGTCGTCGAGCGTCAATTTTAGGGCTTCAATATCTTGATGGGCGGGAATTTGAAGAGACTTTACCCTTACTTAAGGGTGTTTTGACGATAGAAGAGATGTATAAAGGCAGGTTGGTCCCGTTAGCCTTTAATGAGGAAGATCAGTCTTATCGATTTGGCGTTACGTCGCAAACTTCTGAGTCGTTGATGAAGCAAATGCGAGATCAGTATGTTGAAAATGGCAAGCGAATCTTCTTCTTCTTAATTTCTGGTTCGGCGTTTCGGTCAATTATGCTTAGGTTTGATCCGCCAAAAAAAGTGATTTACGATAACATCGAAATTGCCAAGGAAGGTGATAGCGATACTCTGGCGCAGGTTACTCAGACTTTGGCTTCCGTCGGCACAAATGACGTGTTTAATTATTTGATTGACCAAGCGGATTTGTTGGGTGCGTCGGATATTCACATCGAAAATCAGCGCGAATCGATTCGAATTCGTATGCGTGTTGATGGAGCTTTGCACACAGTGGCGGAGCTTAGTAGGGATAGATATCGAGTGATTATGGCGACTTTGGCGTCGCGCGCGAATATTTCTACCGCTTCCAGAGAGCCTCAATCTGGGCATATGCAGCAGGAAATTCATAGAGATGGCGCATCGCATGTGCTGAATTTGCGCGTGGAAGCCGTGATGACGGTGTATGGCTTGGACTTGGTGCTTCGATTGTTCAATTTCGATGAGTCAATGTTGAATTTGGATCTATTGAGTATTTCAAAGAAAGAGCGCAAGCAAATCGATGAAGTTATTTCTCATCCGCGCGGGATGTTGTTGATGGTTGGTCCGACTGGTTCGGGAAAGTCTACGACGTTATATAGCATTCTTAATGCTCTTAATACTCAGGATCGAAAGATTATTACGCTGGAAGATCCTGTAGAAAATACGATTCCTGGGATTGCTCAGATTCCAATTGATACGACAAATGGACAGAGGTTTGCTGATGGTTTGCGTAGTGTTTTGCGTCTTGACCCAGATGTGGTGATGGTTGGTGAGATTCGCGACAATGAAACTGCGAAGACTGCGATTCAGGCGTCAATTACGGGACACTTGGTGTTATCCAGTTTTCACGCCAATTCGACTGCGGCGGCGTTTAGTCGTATGATCGATATGATTGGGCAAAATCCGATTTTTAGCTCGGCGGTTCGGCTGGTGATTGCTCAGCGACTGGTGAGGAGATTGTGGGATGATAGCAAGGAAGAATATGAGCCAGATGAGGCGACTCGCAAGTGGGTGAAAGAGGTTTTGAAGGATTTGCCGGAGAATGTTGATTGTCCAGATTTGGATACGTTTAAGCTTTGGCGTGCGGTGCCGACGGACGACGTTCCGTTCGGTTATAAGGGGCGAATTCCAGTAATGGAGCAGTTGGTTGTGAGTGAGAATATTCAGAAGTTCCTGCGCGGCGATGTTGAGGATGTTCATACAGAAGCGATTGAAAAGGCCGCAAAAGAAGATGGCATGGTGACGCTACTTCAGGCTGGCGTGTTGGCAGCTCTTCGTGGCGAAACGACATTAGAAGAAGTCAATAGAGTAATATAATTGACTTTATATCCATAAACTGATAAAATATTAGTTTATGAGCGAAAGACAATGGGATGGTTATGTTGTTGAAGGTGAACTATCTCAGGTAGAAGATCCTAATAAAAACTACATAAGTCGAATTATAGGTCATGTAAAGCTTATTATTAAGCGTGTACCGTTTCTTGTTGAAGGTGAGGAGTTGCGTGGTGAATATCAAGAATCTTATGAGAAGATTCTTGGGTTGTTCCAGCAAATTGAGGAGGAGTATAACGGGCTTTCAGATTGCATAGAGACAGATTTTGATATAGAGGAAGTCAAAGAATCATTAAGAAGTACATTTAATGGAACATACGAGAAATTTATAAGGGAAAATCTTAGTGTAGTTTTCCCCGAAAAGCTGGCGGAAGTGAATATTCCAGAATTTTGCCAAGCTGAAGAGTATGCGATTCCCGACGTAAGACGATGGCAGCATGCTAATGAAATAATTAGTCCTGAACTTGCAGATCGTGAATATATGCGCTTTATCGCAGAGGCAAGGGAGGCTGTGACTGATAGCCTTACTGAGGATGGGGCTTTTGGTTTACCTGATGATTTTACAATTACTAGACCTGAACGCATTCCAGGTAATGATGGCAAGATGAAGTTGAGCAGTTTGCTGGAAGACTTTGAGCGTCGTAAACTCAAGGAGGTTGAAGATGAGGAATGTAATGGTATTAATCCTGAAGGTGATTTAAAATTTGCCAACAGTGTTCTTAAGTTTATAAAATCCATAAAATTGCCAAGCGAAGAGGAGCTAACCAAGCAGTATAAAGAAGCGACAATTAAGGAAAACATTCCAGTGGTTCGTAGCCTTGCTGAATCTATGGCTAAAGAGCATCTGAGCGAGTCTTTAGACGACGCCCTGAGGGTGCTTTCGGAGAAATTGAATGGCTATGAAGTGGCACCTAAAATCGCCGCTGAATCTTTGAATAAGGCGAAGAAGAGAAAGAGAAAGAAGCAATCACGCCAGGATAATTGCGAGGTGAGTGATCAGAATATTAAGGATACTGAGGTTAACTTGAAGGTCGGGGATTATATAGAGCTTAGTCACGAAACATTTCCGTGGTTAGATGATGAAATGGCTAAGGTTTTATATATTAAAAGAAGCGGTAATGATGTTACGATAGTAGTCGATGCTCGTACTGAAGCAGCCAAGAGAATTGAACACAGAATGTCTGGCTATGAGACTAAGAAAAAGCAGAAGAGTATTTTGCCCAGTCTTTATAATAAATTAAAATTAGCGGCAGAAATTGTTGCAACGTCAGATTCTGGATTACGTGATTCTTGGACGACCTTAAGATATCGAGATAAAAATAAGTATCCTTTTAGTATCTTTAGCTGGAAAGCCCAAACATCTGACGCACTAAGGATGTATGTGTCGCACATCGCTGTGGATAAGGTGGATGATGAGTCTGTGAGAAAGATACTAGAAGAGAACGGTGTAACTCATTTATTAATGCTTTTGGGTGCTTGCGACAAAAATAACCAGGAAGAATTATTGCCAGTATTTACTGGGCGGACTAGGCGCATTGAGGCAGCTGACGGTGCTGGTGTTTAGGCTTATCTAATGACATTTGCGACAGCTTCAACAACACCCTCATCAAACGCGGTTGGGACGACTTTATCGACGGTTGGATTTTCGACCAGGTTAGCTAGCGCTTCAGCGGCCGCCAATTTGTGCTGGTCGGTTATTTTCTTAACTCCGTGATCTAATGCGCCGCGGAAAATTCCAGGGAAGGCCAGGGAATTGTTGACTTGGTTTGGAAAGTCGCTACGACCCGTGCCGATGATTGCGACGCCGGCTTGTTTGGCGACATCTGGCATAATTTCTGGAACAGGATTTGCTAGTGCAAATACGATTGGATCTTTCGCCATTTTTTGGACTAATTCTGGAGTGAGCAGTCCTGCGCGTGATACGCCGATGAATATGTCTGCGTCAGTGATGGCGTCTTCAATTGAGCCAGATTGCGATGCATCGACGTATTCCAATAACGCAGTTTTTTCAGCGTTCAAATCTGTGCGTGATTTTCCGACAATTCCTCGGCTATCCACCGCTACGATGTTTTTTGCTCCGTAAAGATTTAACAATTTTATGATTGCCGTGCCAGCTGCGCCTGCGCCGATGACCACGAATTTGCAATCTGCCAGGTTTCGCCCTGTCAATTTAGCGGCGTTAATTAAGCCCGCCAACACAACGACGGCCGTGCCGTGTTGGTCGTCGTGGAAGACTGGAATATCTAACTCTGCCTTCAATCGCTCTTCAATTTCAAAGCATTTTGGTGCGGCGATATCTTCGAGGTTGATGGCTCCGAAACTTGGCGCGATGGCTTTAACTGTGGCAATGATTTCTTCTGGCTCGTGGACGTCTAACACAATTGGCACGGCGTCGACATCGGCAAAATGCTTAAATAGTAAAGCTTTTCCTTCCATAACTGGCATGGCGGCTTTTGGTCCCAAATTGCCTAAGCCCAAAATTGCTGAGCCGTCTGAGATTACGGCGACTAGATTGTTTGTCCAAGTGTATTTTGGCAAATCGGCTGGATTTTCGGCAATTGCTTGGCTGACTGCGCCGACGCCAGGGCTGTAATAGGCGCTAAGCTTATCGCGATTAAGCTCCTCTTTATCTCTGAGGCTAGTCGTAATTTTACCTTTGTATTTTTCGTGTAGTTCGAGTGCTAATTTATTGTAATCCATAACTATATTATACTCCAATTTTATTTAATTGATATTTCTTCAGATTTGTGTTATTATCTTATGTAATTGTACGAGAGTTAAATATTCGAGTCTTGTTTGATATGGAGCCGCAGAGGTACAACTGCGTGGCCAGTCGGAGCGAGTTCGGAAGATAGGAAAAATTATGAGTTTTGAGTTAATCAACAAAATCAACCAAGCACAAAAAAAGCAAGCAGTTGTCGATGCTCGCAGCGGTGACACAGTTCGTGTTTACCAGAAAATTAAGGAAGGCAACAAAGAGCGTATTCAGATGTTCGAGGGTGTTGTTATCCGCACCGACAATAAAAAATCGCACACATCACGCATTACGGTTCGAAAGATCGCTTCAGGCGTTGGCGTTGAAAAGTCATTTTTGATGCACAGTCCACTGATTGAGAAGATTGAGATTGTTCGTCGTGCTAAGGTTCGCCGCAAGTTCTTAAGCTTCCTTCGTCAGCGTAGCGGTAAGTCAGCTCGCTTGACGGCTAAGAATTTCGATCGCGCTGCTGTTAATGACATTCATGACGCTAAGGCAGAAGCGGAAGCTGAACGCTTGAAGGAAGAAGCTGCTCAGGCTGCTGCTGCAAAACAAGCTGAAAAAGATGCCGCTCAGGCTGAACTTGACGCTAAGGCTGCTGAAGTTGCAGCTCGTCATAAAGACGCGTAATTGTCAATTGGTTAATCGTTAAAACCGTCTCTTAATCTGAGGCGGTTTTCTCATGTTATAATCTCAATATGGCAATATTTCATTATATATCCGTCCTTGTTCCGACGACTTTGGCTGTGGCGACGCCTTACGTTTTGAAAAGAAACGGCTTTGATAATGAGAAAAAATATCGCTGGCTACTTTACACAGCGTGTCTGCTGTTTTTCATATCTTGGTATTTGCCATCGCCGTTAATTGACGGACAGGACACTAGTTTTACGACGCACTTTGTGGGCGGTGGGCTATTTACAGGACTATTCTGGGCGTATTTGGTCTCGTCGATGAAATGGCGAGCGCATTGGCTGGTGATGGCGTTTTCAGTCTTCGCTTTAGTTTCGGCGCTGGGTTGTATTAATGAGTTGGCGGAATTATTTATGGTCAAGGCAGGTTTGGCGAGCATAAAATTGGACGACACGAATTGGGATATTTTGGCGAATACATTAGGCGCGGCAACAATTTGGATTGGCTGGATTATTGCTGATTTTATGACGAAAAAGGGAAGATTGTCGGGTGATTCTGGGGATTGATGAAGTCGGGCGCGGCGCGTGGGCTGGACCATTGGTGATTGGCGCGGTGGTTTTGGGTGGCGCTGAAATTGAAGGGCTTGATGATAGTAAAAAATTGACCAAAAAACGACGTGAATCGCTCGATGAGGAAATTCGCGAGCAAGCGTCGGCTTGGGCGTTGGGCTGGGTTTCTGCTGAGGAGCTGGATGAAATAGGAATGAGCGAGGCGCTTAAGTTGGCGACACGGCGCGCAGTCAAAGAAATTCAAGCGAAATGTCAGAAAAACGGCTCGAAGTTTGATGAGATTATTATCGATGGGACGGTCAATTTTTTGGCAGGTACGCCGTTAGAAAAGTACGTAACAATTATAGCGAAAGCCGATGGTCTGATCCCGAGTGTTTCGGCGGCGTCGATTATTGCTAAGGTGGCTCGTGATAAATTTATGGCAGAGCAGGATAATATTTATCCGGGATATGATTTTTCTTCACACGTTGGTTATGGAGTGGCGAAGCACCGAGCGGCTATTGATAATCTGGGCGTAACTCCGCTGCATCGGCTGAGTTTTGCGCCGTTGGCTAAATATGCTAATGTTGAGGCGAATTCGCAAAATGCGTCTGACGATAGAAAATCTAAAAACCAGCAAAAAGACACGACGCGTCAAATTGGCGATAAAGGTGAGCAAGCGGCGGCGGATTGGTTGGCGGCTGATGGCCATGAGATTATAGAGCGGAATTGGCGAACGCGATATTGTGAAATTGATATTGTTAGTAAAAAAGATAATGTTTTATATTTTACAGAGGTCAAATATCGTAAAAATGACAATTTCGGCGATGGCTTGGCGGCAATTACAAATAAAAAACAGCAACAAATACGCTTTTCTGCGGAGATGTTCATTGCCAAAAACGCGCAATATGAAAGCTGTGATATGCAAATGATGGCAATTTCTGTTGATGGAAATCCGCCCGTAGCTAAAGAGTGTGTGGTGCTGGAATAAAAAAACAGCCCCGAATGAGGACTCTTTAACGTTAAGTGTATTAATTATAGGGAATGTACGACAAGGCAATCGTGGCGAAGAGTAAGTTTGCTTCATCGTACATTCTGCTTGCGAATTAATCCGCAAGCTCAGCAAGCTTTTTGGCGATAGCAAGGTTGCTCGCCTGATACAAGGGAACTTCCGTTGTGATGAGATCTCTCAGATCACGCAGGAATTTCCAGTACTGGATCCAGTAGCATCCTGGCCAATCAGACATAGACGACTCCTCTTCCGCTATGGATGAGACTGCGCCCAGCATCTCGTTGATCTTTCCTTGTACTGCCTCCAATGACCCTTCCAGGCCATTATGGCAGATAGAGACCAGTAGATCTCGAAGGGCTTCCGAATCCTCCTGGATGTGCGTCTTCTGGAGGTTAGGGTAATCACCCATGATATCGCTGATTCCATTGTTGTAGGTATTCAGCGTGGATACCTTCCCCTTCAGAATTTCCGTATACACGGAGATTGCCTCCGTGTTTTCGGTTAGCATGCTTTCGAGATTTTCTTTCGTGAGCATTGCTCTTTCCTTCCTCTCGTCCCCACTCGGCTGTGGTAAAGCACTTTTCTTCAGTGCAGGATGAGATCCTATCTCTTTTTGATATTTTTTAAAAAAAGAAATAGAAACTCATCCCGCAATGACTGCCTTGTCAAAGTGCGCTTTCGGACAAAACATTTGTTCTATCAACAAAAGCTGTACTCATTTATACCACTAATATAATAAAATGTCAATAGATTTTGTCAAAAACCGCAAAATAATGCGACCAAATTATTTACAACGCGGAAATAACCGCCTCTTTGTCTCGTTTAATCAGCTCAACGCGTGCTGATATTTCGGTAATTCCCAGCTTAATCGTTCTGGCTAGGGCTGGAATGTCCATCATCGGCTCAAAGAATTGTCGGAAATCGTCAAGTTCGTCGGTTGTCAGTAGGGCTGTGGCGGCATAGCGAATAAAATCGTCGTAGCTTTTATCTTCGCCAAATGTATCTTCGACCCACGCCCAGTTCTCCTTTAACCAATTCCAAGCAATCTGGCGGCTTTCTCTGGTCCGAATTAAATACACGAACCAACGGCTGGCGTCTTGTGGGCGGATAATATTGGAATTTTTAATGTTGGCAAGAATTTTTTCTGCTGTTTCAGGGTTTTTGGTGGAAGTTAGTCCAATTGCAATATCATTCTGCAGGTCATTTGACGGCGTGTTTTTATATGCGGCAAAGAGATTTTCAATCATCTCTGGCGTCTCGAAATGCCTCACGTTTGCGCTGATAATTAAAGCTCGAATTTCTGTCGGCAAGTCTTCCAGTTTATTGTTGTCAAAACGCGTTTTCGCCTCATTCAAAACTTCTTTATCTTCGCTATACATCATCAAACTCAAAGCCGTGGTGCGCCGCTCGCGGTCGTCGTCCGATTCTCCATATTTTTCATCCCAGCCCAATTCCTCAAATGTGGCGCGCGCAAATTCTCCAGAAATTTTCTTTAATAAATCTCTGGCCGCGCCATTATCATCGACGAATTTTCGTAGTTCCGTCAAGGCACCAGCCGCCATACCGAAGACTTTTTCGTTGGTTTCGGTTTTTAAGGATAACGCCAATGGAAGCAGTGACGCCGAATTTTCAAATCCAGCGCGGGCGAGTATTGTCGCGTCCTGTAAGATACAAATCTTATCCAAGGTTGGCAATTCTGTAATGTTTTTCAATAAATATTCGCGAGTGGATTCGTCATATTTGGTGACGAAGTGGGCGCTTAAGCCGCAGTTTAATTGCAATGGCTTTTCAATAGAAACGGTGGTTTCTTTTTGATCCAAGATTTTTACGTCAAGCGGTTGGTTTGCGAATAATGGAATCGGCCATAATGCGTCGGATGGTTGGTGTTCGCCGATGAAGAATCTCTCCTGACTTAGAATCGCCGCGTCGTGACTGCTTGAAACTGATACGACAGGAAGGCCAGGTTGGGAAATCCAAGCGTTCATTAGATTGACGATTGGCTGACCACTCGCCGACTCTAATTCTTGCCATAGGTCATTTCCGACAGTGTTTTTATACGCGAATTTTTCAAAATATGATTTAAGACCAGCGCGAAATGCCTCTTCGCCGATAAGTTTTCTAACCATAACAAGTAGTCGTCCGCCTTTGGCATAAACAATTGCTGGGTCGAACAAAGTGCTGATTTCGTCTGGGTGATTGACGTCGGCTTGAACTGATTGAACGCCGTCCAAGCTGTCGCGTCTGAGCGCGGCCGTTACTTCATTCGTGGCAAAATCTTCCCACATATGCCAATCCGGCTGGAGCGCGTCAATTGCTACATATTCCATCATATTGGCGAAGCTTTCGTTGAGCCACAAGTCATTCCACCACTGCATGGTAACCAAATTGCCGAACCATTGATGGCTGAGTTCGTGCGCGATAACCGTGGCAATGAAGCGCCTGGATGATTCTGGGGTCAATTCTGGGTCCGCAAGCAAACAACTTTCGCGGTAAGCAATTAATCCCCAGTTTTCCATTGCGCCAGAGGAAAAGTCGGGAAGGGCGACGTGGTCGGATTTTGGCAATGGATATTTGACGCCGAAATATTCGTCATAAAAATCAATTGAACGAGTGGCGATGTCTAGCGCAAAATCTAAGGTATTTTCATTCTGAGCTGGCGTTGCCCAGACGTTGACCTCGACGCCAGATTTGGTGCGAGCGGATTTTTTGTGCAATTCGCCGATGACGAAAGCCAGAAGATAACTGCTCATTCGTGGTGTTTTCTCAAATGTCGTCGTGATAGAATTGCCATTTTCCTCTTCGTGTTTTACGGGCATATTTCCCAAAACTGTTATCCCTGGGCGAGTTATTAGCGTCAAATCATATTCAGCTTTGGCAGCTGGTTCGTCAACGCAAGGGAAAACTTCGCGGGCGTGATGTGATTCAAATTGAGTTGCAAAAAGTTGTTTTTTAACGCCGTCGTGAGTGAAATAGCAAGGATATAAACCGTGCATTGCGTCGGTGATGGTTCCAGAAAAATCGATGTGAATTGTATGGTTTCCGTTTTTAAGGTTCGGCTGGGATAATTTCAATTCGTCAAACTCGCCGAATGAAACGTTGGCAGGCTGATTGTCGATTGTGGCTGATTGAATTGTTAAGCCTTTGGAATGTAGCGAAATTGATTCGCTGGTGGAATCGCCAGAAATGATAACTGTGCCAGAAAATTCTTTTTCCTCGGCACGTGTTAAGTCGAGAGTTAAGTTGTAATGATTTGGTGTGAATGTGTCGAGTAGTCGTGGAACTTTAGTCATAGTTTAATTATAATACAGTCATGAGGGTGAATAAAATACGACGTCGGCAAGTGGTGATTGCGCTGGTGATTTTGGTGGCTGGCGTGGCGGTTTGGGCTTCGCGAATTTCGCAACCCGAACCTCAGACAATTCAAACTTCAACACAACGAGAATTATTTGGCAATTCGGATGCGAAATCGGAATTGGAAAAGATAGAAGTCAAAGGACGTGCGCCAAAGACTGGTTATTCCAGAAAGCAATTCGGCAACGGCTGGGGCAAAATTAACGGCTGTTCCGTACGAGAAGTGATTCTGGCGCGAGATTTGACGGATGAGAAAATTGATGAAAAATGTCGAGTTTTATCGGGTATATTGAACGATCCGTACACTGGTCAAACAATTCAATTTCAGCGCGGCGAAAAAACCAGCTCTAAGGTTCAGATTGATCACGTCGTGGCTTTGAGTGATGCTTGGCAAAAGGGCGCGCAGCAAATTTCTCCAGAGGAGCGAGAGAAATTAGCGAATGATCCGTTAAATTTATTAGCGGTTGATGGTCCAGCAAACCAAGCCAAAGGTGATGGCGATGCGGCGACTTGGCTACCGAGCAATAAGCCTTTTAGGTGCCAATATATTGCGCGCCAGATAGCAATAAAGCGACGATATCGCTTGTGGGTAACGGAAGCTGAAAAAAGCGCAATGTCGGGTATTTTGGAAAAATGTACTGAAGTAAATTGACAAAATGAAAAATTTTTAATACAATGAGAAAGTACTCATCCGGCCGGCAGGTCGGAGTTTTTCGTTTATGGAAGTTTGAGACGGAAAAAGATATAATTAATAAGAAGGAGAACATAATGGAAGACTTGAACATTAAGCAGTTGACGTTGGCAGTGCGTACGATTGCTGAGGAAAAAAACTTGCCAGAAGAAACAGTTTTGAGCGTGATTGAGCAGGCGATTGCGGCGGCTTGGCGTCGTGATAATGGCACGCGAGATCAGTTGGTTCGCGCTAGCTTGAATATCAATAACGGTACGGCTGTCGTGTCGGTTGTTAAAACTGTTGTCGAAGAAGTTGAGAATGACGCTAATCAAATCGATCTAGAGGAAGCTAAGGAAATAGATCCTGCGGCTGAGCTTGGTGGTGAAGTTGTGATGGAAACTCATAACGTGACGACTTTTGGTCGAGTTGCAGCTCAGACTGCTAAGCAAGTGATTTTGCAGCGTCTGCGCGAAGCTGAGCGTGAAGTTGTTTTAGCGGAATTTGAGGATAAAATCGGTACGGTTGTTATCGGTACGGTTCAGCGAGTTGAGCCACGCGTTGTGCGAATTGAGCTTGGTAAGGCTGTCGGAATTATGCCTCAGAGTGAGCAAATTCCTGGCGAATATTACGGCGTTGGTCGTCGAATTAAGGTTTATATTAAGGACATTGAGCGCGAAGGTCGCGGTCCGCAATTGATTCTTAGCCGCGGCAATGAAGAGTTTGTGCGATTCTTGTTCAATCAAGAAGTTCCAGAGATGGAAACTGGTGCAGTTGAGATTAAGGCGATTGCACGTGAAGCTGGTCGTCGAACCAAATTGGCGGTTTCTTCAGCGCTACCTGGCGTTGATCCAGTTGGTACGTTTGTTGGTGGTCACGGCGCCCGCGTTCAGGCTGTGATGAATGAGATTGGCGAGCAGGAAAAAATTGACATTATTCCATACGAGGAAGATGCGGCTGGATTTATTGCTAATGCGATGAGCCCGGCAGAAGTTTTGAGTGTGACTGTCAATGAAGATGAGAAGCGTGCGACGGTTTATGTTAGCGAAGATCAGCAATCAATAGCAATCGGTCGCGCTGGACAGAATGTTCGCCTGGCAAGTCGATTGACTGGCTATGAATTAGACATCGAAGCAAAAACTCCTGTTAAGGCAGAACCAAAACCTCGAAAGAATATTGAGGATAGCTTGATGAGCGTAGTTGAGGAGGTGGCGGAATAAGCTGCCTTCTGCGAATCGCCGAAAACGAAAGGAGGGCGATATGTCAGAAGATTTTTCTGAATTAGAACCTCGGCTGACGGAAACGGCTCGAGCCAGTTTGGGGCGGGCTGGTTTTCTGGCGCATAATGAGGGAAGTGAATATGTTGGCACGGAGCATATTTTACTTGGTGTGTTGGCGCAGAATTCGTCATTGGGTGCAAAAATACTGGCAGAAAACGGCGTAACTTTGGATCGTGCGGAAATGGCGTTGAATCTGACCGCAAAGCCGCTGGTGATTACGATTGTAAGTAAGGGATTGAGTGCTGAAGTTGTTGAATTGATAAGAATTGCTTGGCAATTGGCGGTTGAATTTGGGCAGGAAAAAATTGGCACGGAACACATCGTCTATGGAATGTTGCAGCAGCGCGAGGCGCGAGCGACTAAATTGCTGCGAGATATGAACGTTGACATTGACAATCTGCGTGGAAGTTTGGAAGATGTGTTTGATAAACAGCAGTTTGAATCTCTGCAGAGTGAACGCAGTGTGGCGAGTAAAAATTCTGGCGATTTGCGAGTTTTGGAGAAATTCGGTGTCGATTTGACGCGGCGTGCTAGTGAAGGATTTTTGGATCCGGTGATTGGTCGAGCGTCGGAAATCCAGCGAATGATCACGATTTTGGGTCGGCGTAGTAAGAATAATCCAGCGCTGATTGGCGAACCTGGCGTCGGTAAAACTGCGGTCGTTGAGGGCTTGGCGCAAAGGATTGCTGATAATAAAGTTCCCGAATTTTTGAAAGGCAAGCGACTTTTTCAATTGGATCTGACGGCGATGATTGCGGGGACGAAATATCGTGGGCAATTTGAGGAGCGATTGCAAAAAGTTCTGGCGGTCGCCAAAAAGCATCAAGAAGTTATTTTGTTTATTGACGAATTACATCTGTTGGTTGGTGCTGGTTCGGCTGAAGGCTCGATGGATGCGGCGAATGTGTTGAAGCCAGCTTTGTCGCGAGGCGAGGTGCGACTGATTGGCGCGACGACGTTTGATGAATATCGAAAACATATCGAAAAAGATGCTGCGTTGTCACGGCGCTTCCAGTCGGTGACGATCAATGAGCCATCGCCAGAAGAGGCGGTGGAGATGATGCGAGGTTTGAGAGGAAAATTAGCTAAGCATCATCAAGTTCAAATTCCTGACGAAATGCTGACTGAGGCGGTGGATTTGAGTCAGCGTTACGTGACGGAGCGATTTTTACCAGATAAAGCGATCGACGTGATTGACGAGGCGGCGAGTTTATTGAAGTCTAGCTCGCCAATAAAATTGTCGCGTAAGGACAAGTTGGCTCGCCAAATTAAGCGATTGGCTGGAAAAATTGATGCAGCTGTGGAAGCTGAAGATTACGAAAAAGCCGCAGAATTTAAGATGCAAATGAGGCAATTGGAATTGCAAGCCGAAGCGCTGAAAGATGAAGCCAGTGATGAACCCGTATTGACCGATGAATATTTGCGTCGAGCGGTTTCGGCAATGACGAATATTCCGATTGACAGATTATCGTTAAATCAGATGAAGGATTTGATTCGCCTAGAAAAGCGACTGAGTCAGAGTGTTCTTGGTCAGAATGAAGCGATTGAGCAACTGGCGCGCGCGATTCGTCGTAATAAAGCTGGGTTAAATCGTCAGAGTGGGCCGCTTGGGTCGTTTATCTTTCTGGGCCCGACTGGAGTTGGTAAGACGGAATTGGCGCGAGTTCTGGCGCGGGAAGTTTTTGGCGGCGAGGATAGCTTGATTAAGATTGATATGAGCGAGTTTTCCGAGCGTCACACGGCTAGTCGGCTGGTTGGTGCGCCGGCTGGTTATGTTGGCTATGAGGATGGCGGGAAATTAACGGATAAAGTTCGTCGTCGACCGTATAGCGTGGTGTTGTTTGATGAAATTGAAAAGGCGCATCCTGACGTTCTGAACTTGCTTTTGCAAATTCTGGAGGACGGCAAATTGAGCGATTCTCACGGGCGAACGGTGAGCTTTCGGCAGACGATTGTCATCTTAACGAGCAACGTCGGCGCCGAGCAAATGATTCAGGATTCGGAGCTGGGATTTGGTGCGTCTGGGCAGAAAAAGTCGGCTAGCGAAAATCGTCACGAGAAAAATTCGCGTGCCGCTCTGCGTGAGCTTGAGGAATTTTTGCGTCCAGAATTGATTGGCAGATTTGATAGCGTGATTACATTTAAGCCGTTGTCTCGCTCGGTCGTGCGAAAGATTTTCGACAATCTCACGTCTGACTTGGTCAGGGCTGTTGGTCGACATGGAATGACGCTTGATATTACTTCTTCGGCGAAGCGTTGGTTGATTGATCGGGGATTTGACGAGCAACGCGGCGTGCGAGTTCTAAGGCGAACAATTCAGTCGGAGCTGGCGGATCCGTTAAGCGATGTTTTATTGTCCAATAAAGCAAAACCTGGCGACACGCTGGAGGCTAAGATTGATAATGATAAGGTGGTGATTAATGTCAATCGTGCGTAAAATATTCAGCGTCCTCACGCCGATAATTGTACTTTCTGCTGCGGTTTTTGTGATGATGAATCGTCAGCAAATTATTGATGAGATTACGCTGTGGCAATATAAACCAAGTGCGGAAATTGTCGCTATTGCTGACCGCGTGAAAATGTCAGACACTGGCAGAAAAATGTTCTATGTTTCTAATCCGCAAATCAAATCGGCGAACGAATTTAACGAAGATTGCCGTCGCGTGGAAAAGGGAAACGCAATTTTGGGTTGTTATAATCCGTCGTCTAGGGATATTTATATTTATAACGTGACCAATTCTGAACTTGATGGCGTAAAGGAAGTGACGGCGGCGCATGAGATGTTGCACGCTGCTTGGGAAAGGTTGAGCGCGTCGGAGAAGTCTCATTTGAGCGAGCTTTTGGAGCAGGCTTATAATAATGTGAAAAATAAGAAATTGTCCGAGCGAATGGAGTATTACGATCGTGCGCAACCTGGAACGAGAGCTAACGAGCTACACTCAATTTTAGGGACGGAATTTGCCGATTTGGGCGATGAGTTGGAAGAATATTATCGACGATATTTTACTGATAGATCCGAAGTCGTGAAATTGCACGCACAATATCAAGAAAAATTTGAATCCAGGGAAAATGAAGCTCAGAAGTTGAGTGAGTCGTTGAAGGTTCGAAAGGAAAAATTGAACAGAGAATTATCGCAATATTCAACTGATTTGGCGGATTATAATAGTCGCGTGGCGGACTTTAATCGGCGAGCGGGCGTTAGTGGCGGATTTTTGTCACAGAGTGATTTTTATAGTCAACGCCAAGCCTTGAAGGCGGAACTCTCGGAGTTGAACGAAAGGCGTGCCAATTTGAATTCTGAGATCAATTCTTACAATTCTGATGTTTTGCGGCTTAGGGAATTGGGTGTGCAAATTGATGAATTGAATAAAAGTTTGGATAGTTTAGAGGGGGCGAAATAATGGCGAAAGTTAGAAGTCAATTTGTTTGTCAGCAGTGCGGGGCTAGCTTTTCAAAGTGGGCTGGCAGGTGTGAAAATTGCGGGGAATGGAATTCGCTAGTCGAGCAGGTCGTTTCTTCTGGCGGGTCATCTGTTGTCGATAAATCGGCTGGGCGCGGCAAAGCCTTGAAAACGTCTAACATTCGTGAAGCTGCTTCTGAGTCTGGGCTAGAAAGATTAAGTACGGGAATTGACGATCTGGACGCTGTTTTGGGTGGCGGTTTCTTGGTTGGCGGCGTGGTGTTGGTCGCGGGGCAGCCAGGAATTGGGAAAAGTACGCTTTTGGCGCAAGTTGCGGCACATATCGCAAAGTCGAAGTCGGTTTTATATGTAAGCGGTGAGGAGTCGGTTTCTCAAGTGAAGCTTCGTGCGGAGCGTTTGGGTGCGGCTGATTCGGAAAAAATGCAGCTGGCGTCCAGTAATAGCGCGGAAGATATTGCGGCGTCAATTCAGCAAGGCGGATATGATCTGGCAATTGTCGATTCGGTTCAGACAATTTCCCTCAGCGAGATTTCCTCGGCTCCTGGGTCTGTCAGTCAGATCACCAACTCGTCAAATGTAATTATTCGTGCCGCCAAAGCTTCGGGTACGGCGGTTATTTTGGTTGGTCACGTCACTAAAGAGGGCTCAATTGCTGGTCCGAAAATATTGGAGCATTTGGTGGACGTTGTACTGAATTTTGAGGGCGATCGATATGGCGGTTTTCGAGTTGTTCGGGCGCAGAAGAATCGATATGGTTCGACTAACGAAGCGGCGATTTTTGAGATGGGCGAGCAGGGGCTAAGAATCGTGAAGAATCCGTCGGCGGAACTTCTGGCGGAGCGTCAGAATCTGGATGGGTCAATTGTACTGGCGACCATGGAAGGCGCACGTCCGCTCTTGGTGGAAATTCAGGCGCTAGTTAATCCGACGAATTTTGGCTATCCTAAGCGCACGGCGAGCGGTTTTGATTTGAATCGATTGAATCTGTTGGTGGCGGTTTTGGAGAAGCGAACGAAGCTGAAATTGGCGGATAAAGATATTTATGTCAATGTTGTTGGCGGCCTGAAATTAAATGATCCAGCGGCTGATTTGGCTGTGGCGATGGCGATTGCCAGTGCTAGCGCTGGGCGAAGTCTGGATGAAGGTGCTGTGGTGTTTGGCGAGATTGGTTTGGGTGGCGAGGTCCGCTCGGCGACGAATTGGCAAGCTCGAATTAAAGAGGCGAAGAAGCTGGGCTTCTCTTATGCGATTGCGCCGAAAGTTCATAAAGATAAATTTATAAAAGGCGTCAGTGATATGCGACAGGCGCTGATTGACTATTTGCAATAGAAAGGGAAAAATGAAAGATTTTTACGGATTGATAATAATTGTAATGTTGCTTGGTTTGGCGGCTGAAGTTTATTTCTTGGCAAAACCGCGACGAAATTCATCAGTGAGCGCAGCACCGATTTTGGTCGACACGTCAGTGCTTATGGACGGACGAGTGACTGAGCTGGCGAAGACCGGATTTTTGCTGGGAAAAATTATTGTGCCGAGGAGCGTATTGACGGAATTGCAATTATTAGCCGACGGCGCAGACCATGACAAGCGTGAAAGGGCGCGATTTGGCATGGATGTTGTTAAGGAACTTAAGGATATTTTGAAGTCTTCATTCGAGTTATATGACGATAATATTCGCGTGCCTGAAGGTGTGGATTCGCGCTTACTGAAATTGGCGAAGGAGATGGACGCGGCGGTATTGACGCTTGATTACAATTTGAATAAGGTGGCGCAGGTTGACGGCGTTAAGGTTTTGAATATCAATGAGCTGGCGAAAAGTTTGAGGATGAGCTATTTACCTGGCGACGAGCTGGATTTGGAGTTGTCGCAGAAGGGACAAGATTCTCATCAAGCGGTTGGCTATTTGAAAGATGGAACGATGGTGGTTGTTGAGAACGCCAAGCGCTACATTGGGCAAACGAAGAAGATTGAGATTATCCGAAGTTTGCAGACCGACGCTGGAAAAATGATGTTTGCGAAGCTTGTGGTTGAACAGAAAAAACCTGTAAAGCAGAAGACTAGCGTTCCTAAAAAGCGCACAAATGGTCGCTCAAAAACATCAGCTCAACACGAGGCTGAGCTGATTAATTTGGTGAATAAACAATAGTTTATTTAGTTGACTTGAATGCTGCCAGTTGAAGTGGCGGTGTAATATGCTGAGTCTCTTACGGTTACAGAAACTGTGTGCGCTCCTGTTGTATCAAGCTCTACTGTGGCGGTCTGCTTGCCGCTTGAAGTAATTTCTGAACTCTTAATACTCTTTCCATCCACGGTAATTTCGATTGCCGATAAGCCCCAAGTTCCTGCTGTAACGTCGACATTTATCGTATATTTCTTACCACTGTTGGTGTATGATATTGCTCCAATTTGCGGTTTAGTGTCGTCGCACTTGTGGACGTCATCTTCTGCGTTCGCGTCGTAGCCTGAAGGAACGGTAATTGATTCTTTCTTAGTCAAAGGATCGATAATCTTTGTCACTTCAATTTCTTCCTTTGCGCCGTCTGGAGTACAATTCGTTGCCTTTTTCTTAGAGACTTTGTCGAAGGTGATTTTCTCTGTAGATTGACTTTGTTTCTTATTCCACCATGACGGGTAGAGTTCGCCGTTGACAGTCTGGATTCCGCTTGGTCGCTCATACCATTGACCTGACTTCCATTTGCCTTCTTTGGCGTAAACTTGAGTGTGGGCAAATTCCATAACGCTTCTAATTACTGGCATGCCGTAGTTGGAGGCTGATGTGCCAATCACGCTGGTGTCGGAGTTTCCGAGCCACATTCCCATAACCAGAGCTGGACTGTAGTTGATAATCCAGAGATCTTTTGGCTGTGAGCCTTTGTCGGATGTACCAGTCTTTGCAGAGGTTCGAACACCATTGATGCCCATCCAGCCGTGAAGTCCAGGGGTTCGGTCGGACAAGATATCGTTCACGATGTATGCTGATTGCGAATCGATAACTTGCTTGCCTTCATCTTTCCATTTTTTCAGAGTTTCGCCTTGGCTGTTCTTCACTTCAATCACGCTTGAGACGTCTTTTTGGACTCCCATTCGCGCCAGCGTTGAGTAGGCGTTCACCAATTCTGTCTGCTTGGTTCCACATGCGCCAATTGCTGCACCGAGTCCGTAACCACCGGCATTTTCTTCCTGGCGGCAATAGTTAGTGTCGCCCATTCTGCGAATTCCCTCGACGACAGGCTTAGCGGATCCGTCGCCAACGATGTAAGCGGCCTTAATGGCTGGAACGTTTCGGGATAGGGCTAGCGCTCTTCGGATATTGATGGCGCCCATAAACTTATTGTCCCAGTTCCTTAGGGTTGCGCCGTACAGTTTATCGATATTTTCATCGGCTAAGACGGTGCCGCTACCGTATGCTTGCTTGCTGTCGTGTTTGTCGAACAATTGAGCAAAGACGAGTGACTTAATCGTGGAACCTGGCTGAATGTAGGAAACTGCGGCGTTGTCCTGACCGAAGCCAGTGTAATTAAAGTCGCGGCTACCAACAAGTGCTACGATTTGTCCAGTCTGAACGTCTTCGACTGTTGCGGCGCCGTTACTAATTCGCACAGAATCTGGTCGACCTGTTGCAAAGAACGATTTCATTTCATTTTCAAGTTTCTCCTGAATTCGCCAGTCGAGGGTGGTCTTAATCGTCAATCCGCCGCGTCCAACAACTGATTCGCCAAGCTCTTTACTCAACTGATTGCGAACCATCAATAGGAAGTGAGGAGCCTTAATATTCTCCAAGTGTTCAGTCTGTGGCTTAAGTGTGCTTAAAATATCAATCTTTTTAGCTTTTTCAGCCTCATCCTTGGTAATAACGCCTTGCTCGGCCATGTAATCCAGAACTGTATGTTGTCGGGCAATCAAAGCCTTATTTCCAGCGGTGTTATATGGATTGTAGTAAGTCGGATTCTGCGGAATACCAGCAATTAGCGCCGCTTCCGCCAGCGTCAGATCTTTAGCGTGCTTGCCAAAGTATGTCTGGGCGGCTGATTCTGCGCCGTTACGACGACCGCCGTACGGAGACTCGTTCAGGTATAATGACAGAATTTGGTCTTTGCTATACATGCGCTCGACTTCAATTGCGAGGATGATTTCCTTGATCTTTCGAGGAATACCGCTAATTGATCGGTCGCCAGCCTCATCTGCGAAGAAAACTTGCTTGACTAGCTGCTGTGTCAGAGTCGATCCACCCTGAACTTGGCGTCGTGAAGCAGTCGAGAGCATTGCGCGCAACATGCCGCTAATACTGATGCCGTGGTGATTATAGAAATTTCGATCCTCAATTGCGACAGTGGCTTTTTTCAAATAATCGCTAATCTGGTCAGATTCGACAACCAATTGATAATTGCCCGTACCTTTATCTTCCCAAAGCAAATTGTCGTTGCGGTCGTAATATTTAGTGACGGTCGTTTGAACGCGTTTAGCAAGCTCGCCAGGGCGAATTTTATCGAGGTCTTTACGGAAATAGGCGAACATTCCGCCGATAAGTAGCAGCATCAACAAAATACTAACGCCAAGAATTTTCAGCGCCATCAGTCCGCCGCGCTTGGAGAACCAATATTTCGCCAATCGCTTCGGATGTAATCGATAAAAGAATCGCTTTACGGGATGTTTCGGCAAAGTCGCCAAATATTCCGCTCGTTCGCGCGCGTCCTTATCTTTTTTAGTCTTATATTTCTGCGCCAAATTGGCATATAAGTTCATCCGTTTCGACGGAGATTTCTTATCGCTTGAGCCGTGTCCGGCGGTGCTTATCGTAGTCTTTTTCTTCACAATTCTATTATATCACGCATATGTTTCGCTTCAATTGTAAAATTGCTATACTAATATATAGAAAAGGAGTGATATGAAATTATCAGAAGAATTACAATGGCGTGGGTTTGTCAATCAAATGACATTCGACGATATTAGCAAGGTTGATACGCCGCGCAAGTTCTATTTTGGCGTTGACCCAAGCGCTGATAGTATGCAGATTGGTAATTTGGCAGCAGCGATGATGGTACGGCTATTTATGGAGTATGGACACGAAGCATATTTGCTGGTGGGTGGGGCTACTGGTATGATTGGCGATCCGGATGGTAAGAAGGACGAGCGCGAAGTTCGCGATGCTAATGTAGTTGCACACAACGTGGAGTGTATTTCGGCTCAGTACAGGCGCGTTTTTGAGGGGCGTGATTTTCATCTGGTTAATAATGCTGATTGGTTTCGTAATATAAACTACATTGATTTCTTATATAAAGTTGGTAAATATATGTCAATGACACAGCTGCTTGATCGCGAGTTTGTCCAATCGCGCATCGGCGAGGGCGGCAGTGGTATTAGCTATGCTGAATTTAGCTACTCATTAATGCAGGGCTATGACTTCTTGCACTTATTCCGAGAGCACGGTGTTACGCTACAGGTGTGCGGCGCTGATCAGTGGGGAAACTCGACGACTGGCGTTAGCCTTATCCGCAAGCTAGAGGGCAGCGAAGCGCACGTTTACTCAGTGCCGTTGGTCATCAATAAAGCAACTGGCCGTAAGTTTGGCAAGTCTGAGGGCGGTGCAATTTGGCTTGATGAAAATAAAACCAGCGTTTACAAATTCTATCAATTCTGGCTGAACGTCGATGACGATGGTGTGATTGACTATATGAAGATGTACACTACGCTAGACCGCGATACAATTGAAGCTATTGCTGAAAATCACGCTGTTAATCCAGGTGCGCGTTCGGCACAGAAGGTTTTGGCTCGTGAAGTTACTGACATTGTCCACGGTAGCGCGCGTCGTGAATCTGTTGAGCGTGTGAACGAAGTGTTGTTTGGTGGCGGCGATTTTAAGAAATTGTCGGACGATGATTTAGGTGCTTTGGCTGAAGAAATTCCTTGCGTTGATGCTGGAATTGATGTGATTGGAGCGTTGGTAGAATCCGGTGCAGTTGGCTCTAACGGCGAAGCAAAGCGATTGTTAAAATCTGGCGCCATTAGCCTAAACGGCGAAAAGCTTGCCGAAAATAAAGTCGTCAATGACACGTCGCTACTGAAGAAGGGTAAAAACACATTTGTATTAATTATGGAAGGGGATGAATAATGAAAAAAATTATCGGTTTTGATTTGGACGATACGCTAGCAATTACAAAGTCGCCAATTAGCGACCGTATGGCTGGAATTCTTAGTCGATTACTTGAGAATTATGACGTTTGTGTGATTACTGGCGGCACGTTTCAACAGATAAAGAAGCAGGTGATTGATAGGCTGAACGTTACTCCAGAGTTGCTTCAGAAGTTTCACGCGATGCCGACTTGCGGTACTCGATATTATCGATTTGATGCCGCCGATGATGAATGGAAAATTCAGTATGCGAACGATTTGTCTGACGAACAAAAAACTCAGATAACTGCAGCGCTGGAAGAAGTCGCGAAGGAAATGGGTATTTGGTGCGAAAATCCTGCGGGTGAAATAATTGAAGATCGACATAGCCAGATTACTATGTCGGCTTTGGGGCAGCAAGCTACACCTGAAGATAAATATGCGTGGGCTGAAAAATATAAGGATGTCCGTCCGATATATCGCGACAAGGTGGCGGAGAAGCTGCCTGGGCTTGAGGTGCGAATTGGCGGTACGACCAGCACTGACATTACACTTCCGGGAATTGATAAGGCTTATGGGATTGGCAGGCTGCTTGAATTGAACGGCTGGTCGAAAGAAGAAACGCTGTTCTTTGGTGACAAAATTGAAGAAGGTGGCAATGATTTTCCAGTGAAGCAAATGGGTGTAGATTCAATCGGCGTGAGAGGCTGGGAGGATACGGCTTACGCTCTGGAAGGCATTAACGCCGTTTCGTAGATGAAATTAACAACTCCTCTTGAGCAAATTAAAGGCGTCGGGCCGAAAACTGCTCAGGCTCTAGCGGCGGCTGGTCTTAAAACGATTTCCGACGCTTTGGATTTTTTACCACGAGCGTATGACGATTATTCAACCGCGGTTAATATCGCAGATCTTCAGCCGGGAAAAGTTACGGTTAAGGCGCGCTGCGAGTCGGTTTCGACGCGTATTGTTCGGCGTGGACTTAGGATCACGACCGCGGTTTTGGCGGATAAATCGGGCAAAGTTAAGGCGGTTTGGTTCAATCAACCGTACCGCGAAACGCAATTAAAATCTGATGCAGAATTTATTTTTTCTGGTCAATTTGGTATGCAATATAATCGCTATCAAATCAATAATCCGTCCGTCGAGCTGGCAAAAGAAATTGCCAAAACTGCTGCGGAAAATAATTCTGGAATTCAGCCAGTTTATAAATCGATCAAAAATATCCGCCCAAAAACTGTGCAAGATTTGATGAAAAATATTCGTCCGATTATGGATTTTTTGCCCGAGACTTTGCCGGAAAACATTATTCGGCGCCAAAAATTGGTTAGTCGATCTGAGGCGGTTAAATTTCTTCACGCGCCAAAAACTCACGAGGAAATTTCTCGAGGTCGTGAGCGCCTGGCGTTTGAGGAGTTGTTCGAGATGATATTGGCGGCACAATTTAACAAGCAAGAACAAACCAGATTAACAGGCTGGAAAATTCCGTTTAATAAGTCGGTCGTGAAGAGTTTCGTCGATCAATTGCCGTTTCCTTTGACGAACGCTCAGCGCCGAGCTGCGTGGCAAATTCTGCAAGATTTGGAGTCTGATCATCCGATGAATCGATTGTTGCAAGGGGATGTTGGCTCGGGAAAAACCGTCGTTGCGGGATTGGTGGCAGCAGAAGTGGCGAAGGCTGGTTTTCAAACGGCAATTATGGCGCCGACGGAGATTTTGGCGCAGCAACACGCGAAAACGCTGGACGAGTTATTGTCGCCATTTGGCGTGTCGGTTGCGCTTCTGACGGGTCACGTGAAAGGTGCGGCGCGCAGTCGATTATTGGACAATTTAGCTAGCGGCGACATTGATGTTGTGGTTGGCACGCACGCGCTAATTCAGGAAAAAGTTGCGTATCATAAATTAGGTTTCGCGGTGATTGACGAACAGCACCGATTTGGCGTAAAGCAACGACAAGCTTTATTGGAAAAGTCTGATTTTATGCCGCATCTTTTAAGTATGACAGCCACGCCGATTCCGCGCAGCTTGGCGCTGACATTGTACGGAGAATTGGATATTTCTATTCTGGACGAGTTGCCCTCTGGTCGCCAGCCAATTCAGACTAAGATTTGGTCGCCAGCATCAGCTCCGAAGCTTTACGAATCGATTGAAAATGAGTTAGCCAAAGGTCGCCAAGCTTACGTTATTTGTCCGTTGATTGATGATAATCCAGACAATGATAAAAAATCGGTGGAAGCGGAATATAATAAATTGTCCAAGACTGTTTTTAGTCATCGTCGAGTTGAGCTGTTGCACGGAAAGCTTCCTGCTGAAGAAAAAGCTGAAGTGATGCAGAAATTTGCGGACGGCGAGCTGGATATGTTGGTGAGTACGACTGTGGTTGAGGTTGGTGTGAATGTGCCGAATGCGACAGTGATGCTGATTGAAAATGCGGACAATTTCGGACTGAGTCAGTTGCATCAATTGCGCGGACGAGTTGGGCGCGGGAAGCATCAGAGTTTTTGTCATTTGATGATGAGCGGCCATGATAAGCCGAGTCAACGACTTCGAGAGATTGAGAAGTCGCAAGATGGGTTTTATTTGGCGGAGGTTGATTTGAAATTGCGTGGACCTGGCGAGATTTACGGAAAAATGCAACACGGGGATTTGAACTTGAAAATTGCCTCGCTGGCGGATACGGCGCTAATTGCTCGCGCTCAAGCCGAAGCCGAACGTTTTGTCAAAGAGGGGCAAGATTTGCTACAATATAATCATCTGGCGCATGCCGTCAGTCGCTATCAGCGATTAACTGTTTTAAATTAATATGTATGCAGGAACAACAATTAGGGATGGCTCTGGTCGATTTATTGGCGTCCACCAAAAAATAGATCGAGTCGCAAGGAGAAATATAAAACCAATTCTTCCTGATTGGTGTGATTTTCCTGACATTAAAAACATTCTTCATTTTGAGGGCAAGAATGGTCCTGACGGCGTCAAGCGAAAGAGTCCGGCCGTGGACGAGCCGTGGCATTTTATAAATCCGGACAATCCGAATGACACTGCACTTTTGGAGATGATTGACGGACATATTGGCAATTTAGTCGAGGCTCTACGAACAAACAATTCCGAGCGAGCAGCGTTTGAGGCGGCGTGGATGGCGCACGCGATTACCGACGGTTTGACTCCGGCTCATCATTTTCCTCTGGAACAAGCTATGGCGGAACTTCGCGGCGGTGAAGGATTGGAGACGCGAACCTCAATTTTGAAGAAAAATCTCATGAAGGGCGACAATGGAATTGAGTTGATTAAGAACAACTGGAAATTCTGGGGCGCCAAAGGTATGATGACAACGCACGTGGCGTTTGAGGCTGGCGTGGCTAGCGTGGTATCGTATCCGCGTTTTAAGGACGCAATTCCGAGTAGTGGTGAGATATTGCAAGTGAAAAATCACGGCTATCGTGAGTACTATTTGAACCAAGTTCACGCCGTGGCATCGATGAAAATGTATGACAATTTTAGCAAGAGTGGTTGGACGACGGACCTTGCTTGGCAGACAAATCACGAGCTAATGCCGATTATTATAAAGTCGGTGATGTTGGGTTGGTTGGCGTCTATCTGGAAACTTGAGGCAGAAAAAAGTGAGAGTTAGGATTATCTCTGGCGAATTTGGCGGACGATTCATAAAAACTCCGCCTGGCTCAACGACGCATCCTATGGGTGAGCGAGTGCGCTCAGCTATGTTCAATTCTTTGGGTGAATCAATACGCGGCGCGCAGGTTTTGGATGCTTTTGCGGGGTCTGGTGCTGTTGGACTAGAGGCATTAAGTCGCGGCGCAGAGTCGGTGGTTTTCGTGGAGCGAGATCGAGTCGCTCAGCGAGTAATTGCTGAAAACATAAGCATTTTGGGCGTCGAAGAAAAATCTATTGTAATAAAAACAACGATAGTAAATTGGCTAGAAAGTGCGAGTTCAACAGGGGAGTTTGATATTATTTTTGCCGATCCGCCGTACCATAATCCACAGTTTTCCACAGTTTCTAAGCTAATGAGACTACTCAAACCGGGTGGAACTATGATATTATCACATCCAGGAATAGGTGAGGTGCCGGTTCAAGACAAAACTGTTGTGGTGGACAGTCGTAGTTATGGGGAGGCGCACCTCACCAAGTTCCTACGATTGGAAAATTAAATTCTTATAAGTCGTTCTGGTGTTTGTCAGGACGATTTTTGTTGTATAGCAAAACCCGCTGGAAGTAGAGAGCCAGCGGGTTTTTCTGTTTGAAGAGGTTGGCAATCTGAAATTGATGACCTCTTGTAGACAGAACAACTACACTGACCGCATTGAAAGATATAGCTCAATCCGACTCAATAGCGAGAATTATAGGAGTGACGGAGATTAGCTAGAACAATCAAAGCAAATATGTCAGAAAGTGATCTTTAACAATTAGGGCATCAATAAACTATTAGCGGCTGTGTCGGTGGGTGAGTCTCGTGAGTATCTATAAATTTAAGAAAAGCCGCCACCCACTAACTCAGTCGCTAAGCGAACAATAGTTTAATTGAGCGGAGCGAAGGGTTCTGTTGTTTGATAGTGTTGTGAAGTTAACTCTACCACTATATCTGGTGGTGTCGTATAATGGTTTATAGGTAAAGTAAAAAGAGGAGGAATATAGAGAAATGCCGTGTATTGATTATTTACCAAGTGGAACAAACACGAACGCGCAACAGGTAATATTGAACGATAATCTGAGTAACTTCGGCTCTTATAGAGAAGCTAATAAGGTTAGTGACGAGGAGTTAGAAAACGATACAGCAGAATCTAGCCAAAACAGTGATGATTGCTATCTAGACTTAGAAGCTCTCACCGAGGCTGCTAATGACAAGGAAATTAAAGAGAATATGGCTAGGTTGGCGACTGAATGCGCGGGTCTCTATCCCATAGAGGAGTGCGATACTGAAGATGGAACCTTATTCTAGTTGAGTGTTTTTATTACTGGACAATAAGTAAAACTCCGCAATATCCTGGAATTATCATTTGGAGATTTTCTGCGGTAATTAAATCGACAGAGTGAGTTGAGGCAATGATCTTGGCGTTTTCTGGAGTGGAAAAGCTTTGTTTCTCGTCTGCGAAATTGATGAAAATATAAGCACGTTGACCGGATAGCTCTCTTTTTAATCCAAGAATAAATCCGTTGCCGGTGTTTTCTACAATACTCAAGCTGCCATTCTTAAGAATCGGGAGAGCTTGGCGCAATTTTAGCAGTCCTCGGTGCATATTAAGCAGAGAATCGTTTGCGATTTTTTCGCTATCAACGTTAATCTTCGTGTGATTATCATTAATAGGAAGCCAAGGTTTTACACTTGAAAAGCCCGCAAATTGCGAATCATTCCATTGCATTGGCGTGCGTTCCAAATCTCGGCTATCAACAACAGAATTGGCGGGGCTAAAATTATCTTGAATGTCATCAGCGGTCAATTCTCCATTTATCATGCCAATTTCGTCGCCGTAATAAACTACGCTAATTCCTGGAGTGAGGAGATTTAAGAAGCTGAGGGCGCGGGCGCGTTCTTCGCCCAATCTGGAGGCGACTCGCGGCTGATCGTGATTTCCGATGCAGAAAAATGGCGTGGTTGAGCTTGCTGATTGTAGATAATTCTCAATTTTTTTCTCAATATTTTTAGCGTGCCATTCGTTGTCGCGATATTCCATAAAAAACGCCGAGGCTTTCGGGTGGACTGTCAGGATTTGGCTGTATTGATGATAAATATCATCCAGCTTATCGTCGGGATAAAATTCAAACACCATTTGCTTGTCGTCATATTCATCGCAAACTGACGCCAATTCTCGCAAATATTCCTGAAAATGCGGTCCCATTTTACAGTGGTCGTGAATAAATGCTCCGTAATCGTTTGGATTGCCATAAAAGTCAGGATTTGGAGAATCGTCTTTAAAGTCGGGATCTTTGGAAATTCCCCAAATTGCATCGACGCGCATTCCATCGACGCCCACATTAAACCAAAATCGCACTATACTTTTTATTTCAGCACGCACTGCAGGATTGTCCCAATTCAGATCTGGCTGCGTTTTCAGGAACGAATGCAGGTAAAATTGCCCAGTGTGCTCGTCAAATTCCCACGAACTGCCGCCAGACAAACTTCGCCAATTGTTAGGCTCGCTATCATCTTTTCCGTCGCGCCAAATATAGTAATCTCGCTTGGGGTTGTCGCGTGAAGATCTGGATTCTTGAAACCACGGATGTTGGTCTGAAGTGTGGCAGGGAACGAGGTCGATCATAACTTTAATGTCGAGATCATGGGCTTTTTTAAGGAGTGTCTGGAAATCGTGCATTTTTCCGAAAGTCGGATCAATAGCTCGATAATTTGCGATATCATAACCAAAGTCGGTCAGCGGTGATACGAAGAATGGGGAAATCCAAATCGAATCGATGCCCAGCCATGATAAATAATTCAGCTTCTCGGTAATGCCGTTCAAATCGCCAATTCCATCGCCATTCGTATCCAGAAAACTGCGCGGATAAATTTGATAAAGAGAGGCGACATCTTGCCAAGTTTTCATGATTTAAGTATAAGCGAGATGATAGGGAAAATCAAAACAAATAAATTACATGTGATGATAATGATGAGTCAATGCGTGACCTTTGCCTCGACGTAACAAATATAGATTGACGGGATATGATACGGCAAACGCGGCGAACATACAAATTAGCCGGCTAACCCAATAAATCGGATGAGCTAAGTTCTTATCCATAGCGCCCGGAATGATTAACATGATTATATTGTCTACGACAGTCATTGACAGTATGGATAATGTGTCGGCGGCGAAAACTAACTTTAAGGATTTTATGAGCGATAATTTGGCGCGTACTAATGGTATGATTGATGCGGTGTAGCCGGAGATGAAAGCTAAGACTGACGCTAAAATGACCGTAGCGTGTGGTGCAAATCCAGCGTGTGTGCCGATGGTAACGCCAATCATCTCGCCAATCATACATCCCGCCAGGCAGTGCAAACTTGCCGCTAGCGCCATACGTTTGGTTGAATTTTTTGTATTGCAATGGTTGTGAGATTCGTGATTCATTATTTTGTCCTTATATTATTTAATTCATATAGATTGAGCAATTCTTCTATCGCTTTACTTTGTTGAGCTTCGGCGCCGGACGCCATTTTATCGGCAATGTGTGTGCGGAGATGTCGCTCCAGAATAAGTTTATTAAGCGACGCTAATGACTTTTGTATTGCTAGGTTTTGGGTTAAAACATCCATGCAATACGCGTCGTCGGTAATTTGTTTCTCGAGTCCGCGCATTTGTCCTAATATGATCTTTGTGCGATGCAGGGCTCGTCGTTTGATGTCTGCTGTATCCATAAAATAATCATATACCCCATGGGGGTATTATGTCAAATGTAATTAGCTATCTAAGGATTAACATACGAAAAAACCACCCGTTCGGATGGCTAAATATCAAATTGGTGCGGGTAAGGAGACTCTAACTCCTGGCCTCTTCCATGGCAAGGAAGCGCTCTAACAACTGAGCTATACCCGCATGCGGTTCACGATTTATTGTAACAAAACCGAGAATGAAATGCAATACTTGGTGGCTCCTCCCAGACTTGAACTGGGGACACAAGGCTCTTCAGGCCTCTGCTCTACCAACTGAGCTAAAGAGCCACACGGGTGATTGCTACTGTCAATTATACTACAGATTGCCCGCATTGTGCAAGCGTGATAAAATGAGAGCACGCGGGTGTCGTATAGCGGCTATTATGTGACCTTCCCAAGGTTGAGATGGGAGTTCGACTCTCCCCATCCGCACCAAGAAAGTATTTTAGTACAAAATGTTAAAAACTGTGAGCCGCGCCGCCTAGCACGACAAGCCGTGCTGCGTTTCACTCCAGAAAAACCTTTTTAGACCCCCGCCGATTCCTTATTTTTTAAATGAAAAGGTCGGATTTTTCTGGTCGGATGTGCTTTTTGCTAGATATGGCAAAAATGCGGTGTAAATAGTATAATTATCACATAAACCATGAAGAAATAAAAACTCGTCATGAGTCGCTATTTCTCTATGGTCGGTACTGGAAACGGTATCGGGTAGTTTCGGCTATCGCTCGTGGCGGGCTTTTTTGTATTTCGCCACGATGTAATATAAAAGAGGAGATTACATGGAAACACTAAAATCCATCGGTGGCGTATTGTTAGGCATAGCGTTTTTTGTGGGTAGTATCATCGCCCTAATATTGTTCTTTACAGTAGGCGCAACGGTAGGTGCGACTATATTACCGTTTGTCAGCTGGCTAACAGGTATATTGTTTGCAATCAATGTCATTGCTTTACTGATGGCTATATCGCGTAAAACTCGTGGTGTTGCTCGTGGTGTTGTAGGTATCATCATTTTCCTATCATCGTATGTTTATGGTTTGCAGACTTGGATTATTGGCTTGCTGGTTACGTTGACACTTTGGGGCTGGATAGCTGTGATTATTGGTCTATTCATAGGCGGTATTGGTGTAGTGCCTATCGGAATGGCGGCAGCGATATTTAACGGTCGTTGGAGCATATTCTTCGTACTACTAATTAACGTTATATTGACGTATGGCACGCGTATCATTGGTGGGACTTTAGCTGAGAGTGCAGGAAGAGCTAATGAATAAATGGCAAGAGATACTTTCAATAGAAGCCTAGACTTTAACGCTAAGCTCAAGTATTTTATTGCGTGCTATCTGCTTGTCTGGCTTGTTTTACAAGACGCTATAGGAAAGTTTATTACTATTCTTAATAACAGGGGTGTTGTTAATCTCGGTAAGAATTTTAATCCTAGCAATTTATTTTGGACTGATGAGCCGCTATGGAGCATTGTCAAATTCGCCATTATCTGTGGGCTTGCTTTTATATTCGGTGTCGCATATTCACACATGGCGCGTAAAATCAGGGCAAGCGATAAAGTCACGATAAGCATGGTTAATGCCATTGTTGGTATTTTTGGGTATGTTATCATTTTATTCCTGATTATTGCAATATTTAGGAATGACGCACTACACGAAAGCTTTGTGCGCATGAGAGATGTTATCAGACAAGATAATTTATACATGGCTTTTATTGTTTTCCAGTTTATTGGTGCTGGCGTCCTAACGTTTGTTGGTATTAACACAGGACAAAAATTAGTAGGTAAATTTGAGGAGGACGATAAGGGCAAGTTATTAGGAATAAAATGGTATCACTATATATGGCTGTCGCCAGCCATAAGCATATATGTTCAATCTTTCTTATTCCTCATTTATTTGACTATACCCGCAATAGGAGCATTTTTTGCTAATTTCAACTGGGGCGACCTTTTAGGCGGCAATACAGACAGTACGCATAATAACAGTGTTAGTTCTCTCATTTGGAGCTTTGCCTTTTTGTATTTAATTGCGGTTGTAATTTTCTACTTAATAAAGCTACAGAGAGACGTTCTTGCTGGCAAGACAAAAATGCACACAGTATTTAAGGTGCTAATCAGTATAGCCGTATCGTTAATTATTCCGATTTTACTGATAACGTTTACCGCTATTGGAGATAATAATTAGTGGCTAATTCAGATAATTATTATGAGTTCTTGGGCGTTGAGCCTACTGCTTCGCAAGATGAAATAAAAAAAGCTTACAGAAAGCTTGCTTTCAAGTATCATCCTGATACAGGTTCAGAAAAAGATGATGAACTTTTCAAAAGACTTCAGTTTATCTACTCAATTTTGAACGACCCTATAGAACGGAAATCGTATGACGAGAGCATAGCTTATAGGTCATATAAAAAGCATGAGCGAAGCCATGCGGAGTATGGCAAGCAGAAAGAATATAAAAAAGAGGAGTCACCAGCACCAGAAAATTATGATGTTGCCACTTTTGTTAATGGATTGGAAGTTGTTGATTCGGCTGGCGCGCGCCAGTATATACAACTAGGCGATTATTTGTACTACAAAGTTGTTGTTAATAAAAAAGCATTGTTCTACGAATACAAAGGCTCTGATTATTACCGTACTAAGGTATTGAAGATTTATAGCAAGAAAAGGAACAATTTTAGAAAAGTACCACTCTTTGTGGTTAATTATCAGGGAGTTTGCCATGTACTTTTTGAAGCAGACTTTCAAAAGCATTGGCTTACAGAGGACGGGTTTAGGGCCGTTGAAAACAAGAATATAAGAAATACACTGATTGCTGGATTTACTGTTATAACAATCATTCTTTACTGGTTATTTAATATATAGGGCGTGTCACTTGCAACATGTGGCGGCTCACAGTTTTTAACATTTTGTACTAAAATAGGTTCTAGCGGAGTTGTAAAATTCCACCAGGAATTATAAAGCACTCCGTAAAATTACAGAGTGCTTATTTTATTGATAAATGTTCTATTTCTTACCGCCACGAATTGCGTCGATGAGTTCGATAGGGAACAGCATCATCGTCTTTTGACTTGGCTCTGTAGAGATTCGCTCTAAGGTGTTCAACGTTCGCAGATTGATAGCGCCTTGGGTTTTTGCTAGGATTTCTGCGGCCTGAGCTAATGTTTCGGCTGCGGCTTTTTCGCCGTCAGCGTTGATGATGTTGGCGCGGCGCTCACGTTCTGCCTCGGCTTGTTTGGCCATAGCGCGTTTCATGTCACCAGGAAGTTCGATATTCTGAATCTTAACGTTCTCGACATCGATGCCCCATTTGTCAGTTTCGGCATCAACAATTTCCTTGATTTGCTGGGAAATTTCTTCGCGCTTGGCAAGCAAATCGTCCATATCAACGTTACCGGTGACGTCGCGTAATGCCGCTTGGGCAAATTGGCTAGTCGCGTAAATATAGTTCGTGGTTTCCAGCACGGCTTTTGGCGCGTTGATGACTCGGAAATAAACCACCGCATCAACGCCGACCGTGACGTTGTCTTTGGTGATGACTTCTTGTTTTGGAACGTCAATTGGAGTTGAACGAATATCGACCAACATCATTGTCTGCAATCCTGGAATGACGACTCTTAATCCTGGTTCGCGAACACCAGTAAATCGACCAAGTGTTAAAACCACGCCGCGCTGATATTGATTGACAATTTTAATGCCACCAAGCACATAAAGCCCGATAGATACTAAGATTATTACTACAAATGCTCCCATTTTTCCTCCTATTTATATAGATCTATTGTAGCATTTTGTGTGAGGAAAGTGTAAACGGCGGACGACTTTTTGGCTTTATGGATTTCGCGATATAATGGAAGTATGAGTGATAGTAGGCAGCCACTGGCTGAACAGATGAGACCGCAGACGCTGGACGAGGTGATAGGGCAGAGTCATTTGCTTGGCGAGGGCGAGTTATTGAGGAGGATTGTTAAGAATGGCGAGCCGGTTAGTTTGATATTGTGGGGTCCGCCGGGAACTGGAAAAACGACGTTGGCGCGGATTATTGCACGTGAGGTGAAGGCGGAGTTTATTGAGTTGTCAGCAGTTACAAGCGGAAAAAAAGACGTTGAACAAGTGATTGAACATGCTCGTCAAAATTGGAATTTAGGACTCAGGACAATTCTATTCGTTGACGAAATTCATCGCTTTAATAAGGCGCAGCAAGACGCGTTTTTGCCGCACGTTGAGAGTGGACTAATTACGTTAATCGGTGCGACGACCGAGAATCCGAGCTTTGAAGTCATCACGCCGCTGCTGTCGCGTTCACGGGTTTTGGTTCTCCAGCGATTGACAAAAGACGAAATTATATCGGTATTAAAAAGAGCGCTGAAAGTCTTGAAAAAGTCTAAGCAAGTTTCGCCCAAAGCTCTGGACTATTTGGCGGAATTATCGGACGGCGATGCAAGGGTGGCGTTGGGCAATTTGGAATTGGCGCTGAGTTTTAATGAAAAAGTAACGCCGGAAGTGGTTAAGGCGGCGGCTCAGAAGCGGCTTCCGGGCTATGATAAAAAAGGCGATTCGCATTACGATGTGATTTCCGCTTTTATCAAGTCATTGCGGGGCAGTGACGCGACGGCTGCGACGTATTATTTGGCGCGAATGATTGACGCGGGCGAAGATCCGAAGTTTATTGCTCGGCGAATGGTGATTTTTGCGTCGGAAGATATCGGGCTGGCGGGTAATGGTGCGCTGAGTTTGGCAATTGCAACGTTTGAGGCTGTTGAGCGCGTCGGTCTTCCGGAGGCGAAGTACAATTTATTCCATTGCGCTATTGCGTTGGCTCGTAGTCAGAAATCGCGTGAAATTACCGATTTAATGCACGGCGCTTTTGAACTGGCACGTAAATATCCGAATTCTCCCGTGCCGTTACATCTCAGGAATGCTCCGACCAAATTGATGAAAGATTTGGGCTATAACAAGGGCTACAAATGGCAAGCTGGCTTTAAGCACGACAAAGGATTTTTACCAGAGGAAATTAAGGATGTGGTATAATTGACATTACCAATATTCTTAAAAGGAGAAATTAATATGCCAAAACAAGAACCTCAGCAGCCGCAATATGCGCCACAGCCTGATCCAAACGCACAATACGGTCCCGCACCACAACCGCAGAACACACCGTATGAGCAGCAACCAGTCAGCCAGCAATATTTTGCACAACCTCAAGCAGCGCCAGTGCAATATGTCGTGATGGCAGAATCTCTGAAGGGCGTTAAGGGTTGGTTAATGTTCTTTGTTGTTTGTTTTGTTATCGGTAGCCTTGTCAATACAGCAGTGTTTTTCCAGGCGATAATGAATCTTAGTCAGCCTGAAAACGTCATTTCTTTGATATTTTCACCTATATTAGTAGTCTTAGCTATTTGTGCAGTTGTGTTCATAACGATGCAGAAGCGTCTTGGCAAGTGGCTAGCTGTTGCTACGATCGCCACGGCTGGATTGGGCAACGTTGCGAATGCGGTAGTTATATATGCATCTGGAAGATCGGGAGTAGAGGTTTCGGCATTTATCACCGGAATCGTTACAATGCTAATAGTAGAAGGATTGGTAATCTTGTACTTCTTTGCTTCTCGTCGAGTCAAAGAAACTCTTGTCAATTAGTTGATGCTCACATTAAAAATAGCCGCCTCATTACGGGGCGGTTATTTTTATGGTTTACACGACTATTGTTTCGCGGCGCGCTTTCGCTCGTTTGCGTCCAGATATCGCTTGCGAAGTCGTAATGATTTTGGCGTAACTTCCAAAAGTTCATCATCTTCGATAAAGTCGATACATTGCTCCAAGCTAAACTGCGTAAATGGCGTCAATTGTACAGTTCCATCTGATGATTTGGAGCGCATGTTAGTCAAATGCTTAGCCTTACAAACGTTGATTTCGATATCTTCTTGGCGATTATAGATTCCGACAATCATTCCGGCGTAAACTTCTGTTCCTGGTCCGACCAATAATTCGCCACGGGCTTCGGCTGCTTGCAGGGCGTAAGGTGTTGTTGTGCCAGCCTCAAACGCGATCAAAACTCCATTGCGGGTTTTTGGTAGTTTACCGCCAAGCGGTTGATATCCGTGAGGCAGGGAATTCATAATCACCGTACCTCTGGTGGCGGTCAATAAAATGTTGCGCAGACCAATCAGCGCTCTCGTCGGCAAAATGTAAGTCAGGCGAGCAGCACCAGCGGTGGTCGTTTCCTGGGATTTCATTTCAGCATGTCGCGCGCCAAGCTCTTGGCTAATCGCACCGATAAATTCGCTTCCGACTTCAATTTGCAATTCTTCAATCGGTTCTTTTTCGACGCCGTCCTCGGTAATTGTAACAACTTGCGGTCGTCCAACTTCAAACTCAAAGCCTTCGCGTCGCATGGTTTCAATCAAAACACTCAAGTGCAATTCGCCACGCCCAGAAATAGTAAAGCCAATTCCGTTTTCCTCAACGCGTAGCGCCACGTTGGTTTCAAGCTCTCGCTTCAATCGGTCGCCAATTTGCCTGGATGTCGTGAACTCGCCCTCGCGACCTTTCATTGGGCTGGTGTTTGGTCCGAGGTACATGCTCAAAGTCGGAGCTTCAATGTCAATTGTTGGTAGCGCTTCAGGCTGTTCTTTGTCGGCAATCGTATCACCAATATGCGCGTCAGCCACGCCAACCAGCGCCACAATGTCGCCAGCAAAAGCTTCGTCAAGTTCTTCGCGATTCAAGCCGCGATAGCCAAAAACTTTCTCAATTCGTGCAGAGCCCGCGACTTCGCCATTTTTCATCAAACTGACTTGCAAGCCACGCTTAACAGATCCGCGAGCAATTCGCCCAATCGCGTATTTTCCTTGAAATGTGTCATATTGCAAGCTGGTAACAAGCAATTGAAATGCGCCATCTTCCGTCACATCTGGCGCTGGAATGTCGTTAATAATCGCGTCAAAAATTGGCGTCAAATCTGCGTCTTCGTCGGTGTTTGCAGGAATTTCTTTCCATGATTTTCCGTCACGTCCGATTGCGTAATAAATTGGATATTGCAATTGAGAATCGTCGGTCGCTAGCTCCAAAAACAGATCGCTCAACTCATCTTCAACTTCGGCAATTCGCCTGGCTGGCTTGTCAATCTTATTGATAATCACGACAGGCTTCAGCCCCAGCTCAAGCGCCTTCGCTAATACGAATTTGGTCTGAGGCATCGGACCTTCCTGCGCATCCACGATTAGCAGAACGCCGTCAGCCATATTCAAGGTTCGCTCAACTTCGCCAGAGAAATCGGCGTGTCCTGGCGTGTCAATGATGTTTATTTTGTAGTCGCCGTAAAAAATTGACGTTTGTTTGGCGGTGATGGTGATGCCGCGCTCGTGCTCTTGATCGCCGGAATCCATAATCAATTCCTGGCTCATCTCGGCTTGGTTGTCGCGGAATGTTCGCGACTGCTTTAATAGTCCGTCAACCATGGTCGTTTTGCCGTGGTCGACGTGGGCAATAATGGCAATGTTTCGAATCTTGCTAGCGTCCTTCATAAAAATATGGTCTGATATTAGCACAGACCTTCCTCTTAATATAAAATTTTACCACGATAAGGGGAAAATAAAAAGAGTGAAAGTTGTGTTTAATACTTTAATATACTGTAATTTGCTGTTCGTCAAGTTGGTCTTTTGGAAAATTTATCAGCCGAGTTTTGCCGTCAGTACTATGTAAAATATCTAGATCAGCCATTACTATACCGAGAGCTTGCGTCGCCAATTTAACTTGCGCCGAGTCTACTTTTAATTCTTGGTGGGCTAATCTCTTCGCTTTTTTATTCTTCGTACAGGCTATTAGTAGTTCGGGGTAGTCCGGCATGTCGTCTAACTGGGGTATATACATTCCATAAGCAGGTTCTGTTCGGGTGAAATAATTTACAATCTTGCCTTGTCGATTTTTTACTCCCCAACGTTCACGTTCTGCTACTAAAGCTTCATTCCTTTTAAGATAATCGTAATATATATCTGTATGATGGTTCTCGGGAGATACTATTATGTGCCCAGTCGGCTTCCCGTTTGTAGATAATTCTCGCGAGAATATAACCAATCCAGAAGGATGAGGTTCAGTCGCCATATCTATGTCAAGATGGGTTGACGTAACGTAAAAAGATTCCATATTTATACCTAACGTGAAATGGTGGGAAATACAGGGCTCGAACCTGTGACCTCACGAATGTGAATCGTGCGCTCTAGCCAACTGAGCTAATTTCCCGCAATTACATCTGTCGTTTTATTTAACGAACTCGTGATGTGAGCTAATTATAGTTCAGGTTTCAAGTCCTGACAAGTTACGTCGAGTATATCCTATTTACTTTTTATACAAGTGTGATATAAACAAAAGTAGCTTTTGTTGACAAGTTGAGTAAACAAGGAGACTATACGAACGGTGATAATAGGCGCAGAAAAGGTGCTTCCTGAGGGGTCGGAATATCCAGATATGAGTCTATTGTCCCTCGTTGCTGATACGATCATGGTCTGTTCCAATACTAATGATTGGGATTGGCAGGTAATGTCACCATTGATGATACCTGGGCTATTTCCATACAAAGACTACGTGACAAAAAACGATTTAGTATTATGGGCTCAGTCCAATAATTTTCCCCTAGACGATACTTACTCCTGTACTAGTGGTAATGAAGAATGTTTTTTATGCAAGAGCTGTATGGCAAAGAAAAGAATAATTCAATAAAGGAGGGGCTTTATGAATATAACCTACGCCACAACCAACAAATATAAATTAGCTGGAGCAAACCAGGCATTATTGGGGGCGGGTCTAACACTCACAGCTCCCGACAGGGAGCTACCTGATGTACCGGAAATTCAATCAGATAGCCAAGAAGAAGTATCCATTGATAAAGCTCAAAAATACTACGAACTACTAAAGAGCCCACTGGTTGTTATGGATTCTGGACTGTTCATCAAAAGCCTCAAAGGTTTTCCAGGGGTTTATACGAAGTACGCACTTGATACTATCGGCATAGAAAACATAATAAAATTGCTTAAAGATGACAGAGGGGCATACACTCAGCGTACGGTTACGTATCTAGATGGACTAGAAATCAAGACGTTTGCGTACAAAGTGTATGGCGAATTACTCAGCGAACCACGCGGCGAGAATGGTCGTGACTACGATAAATATTTCAAAGTTGATGGCGCAAACAAGACGATAGCTGAGATGAGTGACGATGAAAAGACCGACATGATAGCTGTAGTATGGAAGGAGTTAGCGCAGTGGTTGCAGCAAAAATAAGTTCAGCGGAGGCGAAACTGATCGACGCCATAAAAGATTATTTATCAGAGAAGGGTGAAGACATTAACAGAGATGGCTTAATTGATACGCCAGAGAGGTTTGTTAAACAATCTAGACCCTAATAATATTGACTTTTTTACACAAGTGTGGTATAAATGAAAGTAGCTTTCGTTGATAAGTTGAGTAAATCCTTGTCCGAAAGTGAACTTTGACAGGCAATCGAACACAAGATGAGTTTTTATTTCTTTTCTGAATGCCAAGAGAACTAAGATCTCATCTTGTGTTGTTAAGAGAACAACACTTCGCTGCACACCCGCAGAGATGAGAACACCAGAAGAAAGGTGAAAACCATGTCCACGCGATTCGAGACCTACGTATTCCACCTTAATATGTCAACCAAATTGCTCAGGCTATTTTGGAAGGACATTCGTCGCACTGTCCTCGATGATATCCTCAATGATTTCCGTTTTGAAGATCCCGTCAAGGAGCGCTGCTTCAGAAGTTCTATTGAATCAGTACAGGATCATACGGAGAGTCTAGGAAATCTCGTATACTACTACTTCCTTGGGGAGTGTGACAAAGAAGGGGTTGATTCCGATGGGCTTGACGCAAAAGACACCGTAGAAGGTGTCTTCGACGAGGCTCTATCAGCCAGACTATCATTCGCAATCATTAAGGAGGTATTGGGGAGCATCCCCATGGAAAACGAAGAAGAGGCAAATTCAGTGGCTGATCTTCAGGTCACAATCTATGACACCCTTCTCCATATCATGAAGATTTCCAGTGATTACCTGCAATCCTAGCGATTCTCTACTCTGCATGGCAGGTGATTGTTCTTTTACGATTGCCTGTCATGTAGACTCTGAACTTATGACATTAAAAATCACCCTGATCATGGGTGATTTTCTTTATGGTGAAAAAATTCAGTTCTTGGTGCGGATGAAAGGACTTGAACCTTCACGCCGTGAGGCACATGCTCCTAAGGCATGCGTGTCTACCAATTCCACCACATCCGCATAACCCGATTATATCAAAACAAATTCTACTTATCAACTGTCCGCGCTTATGTTAAAATTGAAGTAGCATACTAAGGAGGATTGATGAATAAAGTTGCGAAATATTTGAATGAACATCTTAGTGGCGAAGTCGCGTCGCAGGATTTTGCATTGAGTCAAGTTGAAGCTGACAATGGACTTTTGGTGCGCCGACCAGAAATGATTGTTCGTGCGGCTAATATGAACGACATCAGGAAAGTGATGCGATTTTGTTCTCAATTAGCAGAGAAAGGTCATGTTTTACCTGTATTTGTTCGTGGTTGTGGCAATGATGAAACTGGCGCAGCGACGAATAAAGGTATTGCAATTGACGAAAAAACGTATATGAATCGTGTGGTTGGTATTGATCCTCGCCAGCAACTGATTCATGCTCAAGCGGGAATTTCTCTTTCGGCGATCAACGCAACTTTGTCTACACATAAAGGCTTGGGCTTGCCGCGAACCTCGTATGTGGCGGAAGAAGGCACGGTTGGTGGCGCAATTAACACAGCTCCGTCTGGAATATTATCTGGCGCGCATGGTCGTTTTGCTGATGCCGTTCAGCAACTTGAAATTGTCCTAAGTAATGGCGACGTGATCCAGACTGGTCGCATATCTCGACGCGAATTGAGCAAGAAAAAAGGATTATCGACGTTTGAGGGCGAGATTTATCGAGAGATTGATAATTTAATCTCAGATAACGCCGAGCTGATTTCGCAAATGGACCCAGCTTTGCCGGATACAGTTGGCTATAGCGGGATTTCTCAGGTGAAGCAAAAAGACGGGTCGTTTGACTTGACGCCGCTGTTTATTGGTAGTCAGGGAAGTCTGGGTGTGATTTGCGAAGTTATTATGAAGGCGCAATTTATTCGTCCGGAATATTCAGTTGTTGCCGCATCATATAAAAAGTTGTCAGACGCGCAATCAGCCGTGGAATTAGCGATGAAAAATAAGGCTTCGGCAGTGGAAATAATCGACGGGCGATTCTTTCGTCAGGCTGCGGTCGTCGGTAAAGTGGTTGAGTGGGCGCCGAAAGAATGCTTTAAGGGTGCGGTAGTCTTGGCTATCTTTGATGACTTCTCTGACAGAGCACGTAATAAAGCCGCGAAGAAATTGACTAGAAAATTGGAATCATCAGAAGCGATTGACATAAAAACTCTACATTTAGAAGAGCAGGATTTGTTCAGTTTGCATTCTGTTTTGGCTTTGGCGGAAACTCCAAGCGAGCCGCATATGATTACGCCGCGCGTATTTTCTGGGATTTTAATGGCGCCAGAAAAGATTGACAGTTTCCTTAGCGAGTTGAAGTCGCTGGAACCTAAGTACGGCGTGGATTTGCCAGTTTTTGTTGACTTTTCAAGCGATTATATTTCTTTGCATCCGACGTTTGACAGTAAAAAGGTAAGTGAGCGCCAGAAGATTCTTCAGTTGTTAGCGGAAATTTCTCAGATTGTTAATAAGTATGAAGGTTCTTTTGCGGGCTTTGGTGGTGACGGAAGATTGAAGGCTAACTTTATCTATAAAAATCTGCCAGATGATGAAAAACAATTATACGCAAAGGTGAAAAAAATCTTTGATCCAGCTGGAATTTTTAACCCAGGAATTAAAGCGGAGGCCCAGCCGAAGGAGTTGGCGGCGGAATTAAACGCGTGGTGTAAGCTTCGCAATCAAGCTTGATACTGGGTGAAAATTGGGCTATAATTGACGCGTAGCCCATGCGGATGTGGCGGAATTGGTAGACGCGCTAGCTTCAGGTGCTAGTGTACGCAAGTACGTGAAGGTTCAAGTCCTTTCATCCGCACCAAGAATTGAAATTTTTCACCATAAGAAAATCACCCGTAGTTAGGGTGATTTTTAATGTCGTAAATTCAGAGTCTACATGACAGGCAATCGTAAAAGAACAATCACCCGTCATGTAGACTATATAACGTCAGTCAATCCAGGGATTGCTGAGTACGGCCTCGTCGCGGCTGTATTCTCGTTGCATGGATTCTCCTGCGTACATCAAGCACAGAAGAGTATCATCAATCTCGCTCAAGATACTCTTGAACTGGTCTTCGTCCGTCATGGTGGCGACGTGCTTGTCAACGAAGATTTTCAGCTCCTCTAGGGCTGAAGAGACGCGTACAGCATCGTTGTAGATGTTGACGCCTACAACGATGGCTGGGGCTTGCGCGAGACACATGTTCGCATAGACCTGGAGGTCTTGCACTCGTTGACACGTGTCGCGAATCATTTGGACGAATCGCCTTACTTGAAGGACGGGGATATACTCGTCCTTGCAGATAATCTCCATGGCGGTGTGCCATTTCGAACTCAGGTCTTTCGTCGTAGCGGAAAGATCGTCAGAGACATCGATAAACATTGTGCTATCTTTCTGTTCTCTCATCTGCGTGGGTGCAACGTATTGTGTTCTTTACAATACAAGATGAGATCTTATCTCTCTTATGGTGGTTTTAAAAAAGAAATAAAAACTCATCTTGTGTTCGATTGCCTGTCAAAGTTCACTTTCGGACAAGGATTTACTCAACTTATCAACGAAAGCTACTTTCATTTATACCACACTTGTGTAAAAAAGTCAATAGAATATATAAAAACAGCCTCAAATGAGACTATTTCAAAATGATTTCAGGGGATATATGACAAGCAGCCATAAAAAAGAATGTGGATCAACTCATCATATATCCCGCGTTGTCAGTCTTCTGTCCCCGTGTGGTCCAGAAGGCTTTGCGCTACTTGCGCCAGCACGATAGCTTCTCTCCTCAGTTGGTCAAGAAGTTTCCTGACCTCTACATCAGTGGCAATCGCGTGTGATATCATACCTTCTTTCGGGATATAGTCGAGGGTTAATTTCTTCCCCTCGACAGACGCGGTTGCTCGACGAAGAAAATTCTCCAGTGCCGTCGTATTGGTCTTTTTATTCACGGTCTTTGCTCTTCCTGCGTTTTCTCGCCCTCACTGTGATATATGCGCATTCTTTATGCACAAGACGAGATTTTATCTCTTTAAAGCTCTTAGAAGAAATAAAAACTCGCCTTGTGTTTCGGCTACTTGTCAATGAACGTTTTCGGACAAGGATTTGCTCAACTCGTCAACGAAAACTAATATTACCTATACCATTCTATGGTAATTAAGTCAATAGAAGACTCTCAACTTTTGTTATTTGCTCAGGAACTTTGATAAAATAACAGAGATGGAAGATAAAAGAAATGTCATTGATAAGTTTAAGGGTCGGAGCGAATCGGAGATTGTAAATGAGTTGGATTCTGAAGATCACGGTTTGGTGATTGCGCTGGAAAATACCGAGCGAGATTTTAATATGGGGACAATTGTCAGGAGCGCTAATGCGTTTGGCGTGCGGCAGATTTATGTGATTGGGCGCAGGCAATGGAATAAGCGCGGTGCCATGATGACAGATAAATATCTTCACATTACGTATCTGGCGACGACGGAAGAGTTTGTTGAGAAAATGCGGACTGAAGGCAGGGAAATTATTGCGATTGATAATATCCCAGGAAGTGTTAATATGTCGCAAACGTCGCTACCAAAGCACGCGGTTTTGGTGTTTGGGCAAGAAGGGCCGGGGATTTCTGCGGAGCTGGCTGGCGCTGCGGATAAGATTGTGGCGATTGAGCAGTTTGGTTCGACTCGCTCCATAAACGTCGGTGCGGCGGCTACCGTGGCGATGTATTGTTGGCTGCAGCAAAATGTGCTGGCGGAAAACAATTAGTTGATTTCTACGCCTTGTTGGCTCAAAAAATCACGAGTTTCATCATCTAATTTACAATTTATGAAACGCGATCGTGCTGCCAATTTCCCGCTACCATAGATAAATTGCGTTTCCTCGTCATATTTCATACCACGGAAGTCGCAGTCTTTTGCTTCAATAATAGCTTTTACGCCGCGAAAATCCACATTCCGAACCGACGAATCGGTAAAATAAATTGGTTGCCCGTAGATGTGCTTTGCGTTGTCCAGATTACAATTCTGAAACACGAAAAAGCCCATGACAAACTGGTCGAAATCAATGCCACGAAAATCCTCATCCGTAAAGCGAACAAACTCGCCTTCTTGAATGGCAGGATAGCGCTCGCGCTGGTAGGTGGAAAAATCGTTAGCGCGAATGGATTCGGCGATGCGATGTGTGATGTTGTCCATAAATTAATGATACACCATTATTTCTCGCAATAACTCCGTCAGTTCCTACTTTACAAAAAGCATGAAATTTATTACAATAAGCGTATGATTTTACCTAAATTCCATCATTCACACGTGTTGCCGAGGTAGGACTCTGATTTTTTGATTGTACGCGCCGAGTTCTGCCTCGGCGTTTTTGATTGCTATAAATAAGAAATAATGACATAATGGAGCTAACATGAGCAGTTTATCTACACAAAGTTACAAAGGTTCGCGAGACTATTTTCCAGAGGAAAAGCGTCTGCAGAATTATATTTTTAATGTTTGGCACAAGACGGTTGAGAGTTTTGGCTATGAAGAATATGGCGCGCCGCTGCTGGAGCCGCTAGATATTTATCTGGCGAAGTCGGGTCAAGAATTGGCGGGTGAGCAAACATACGCTTTTGAAGATCGTGGCGGTCGAATGGTGGCAATTCGCCCTGAGATGACGCCGTCGATTTCTCGAATGGTGGCGGCTAAGCGCCAGGAATTGGCGATGCCTGCGCGGCTGTATTCAATTGCTAATTTTATGCGCTATGAACGACCGCAACGTGGGCGTGAGCGTGAGTTTTGGCAATTAAACGCGGATTTGTTTGGCGTGGACGGCGCGGCGGCGGACGCGGAGATTATTGAGCTGAGCCACGCTAGCGTGATGAATTTTGGTGCCAAGCAAGAAATGTTTACGGTCAGGGTTAATAATCGCCAATTGATCAATCGTTTGATGAGCCAATTTTTGAAGCTTGATATTGTTGGTTCGACGATGATGATGAAGTTGCTTGATAGGAAAAATAAGATTCCTGCCGAAGAATTTAAGCGTCAGGCGATTGAGATTTTTGGCAATCAAGCGTCAGAAGGTCTGCCGAAGTTAGCAAAAATGATCAGCATGAAGTCTGTTGATGATTTGCCGAGCGAATTGATGGAAGATGAAAGCGTCAAGCAGCTTCGCGAAGTGATGAAATTGCTTAGCCAAAAAGGCATTACGAATGCAGTGTTTGATGTTACTTTGATGCGCGGACTGGACTATTACACGGGCATGGTTTTTGAGCTGTTTGACAATTCGCCAGAGAATAACCGAGCGTTGTTTGGCGGAGGACGATATGACGGATTGGTCGGGCTATTTGGCGTTGAACCGATTGCTACGGTCGGCGTCGGCATGGGTGCGACAACGATGGAGCAATTTTTGGAAGTACACGGCTTGTTGCCTAAATTGGCGTCTAAAACAGATGTGTATATAATTCCGGTGTCAAAAGAATCTATGGCTGGCGCGGACGATTTGGCGCGAAAATTGCGCAGTGAAGGCGTGCGAGCAGAGCTGGATATAACTGGTAGAAAGATTGACAAGCAGATAAAAGCGGCGTTGAAAAAGCAAATTCCGTTTGCGGTGTTCGTGGGTGAGGATGAAATTGCTAGCGGTGCATACACGGTTCGAAACTTGGTGGAATCTGATGAGCAGAAAGTTGGCGCTGAACGAATTGTGACAATTGTCAAAGATCGTCGATATGATGGCGATGAAGACGCTCTGTTTGAGGTATAGTCTGATATCTGTTATAATTAGTCTTTATGAAGACTACTGTAAAAAAACTATCAGATACTAAAGTTCAATTGACGATTTCTTTGGGCGCTAGCGAATTGGCTGACGCAGAGCAGGTTTCCTTGACAAAGTTGGCGCGCGATATCAAAGTTCCAGGTTTCCGCAAAGGAAAAGTTCCCGCAAGCATAGCCGCTAAGCACATTGATCCGAATGCGCTTCAAGAGCAGATTCTGGAGAATGCTTTGTCAAAGGCAGTAGCTGAGGCGTTTTTACAGGAGAAATTGCAAGCCCTAGACCGACCTAGCGTTGAAGTTAAGAAGTTTGTTCCTGGTTCTGAGTTGGAATTTACGGCTGAAGTTGAAGTTATTCCGCCAGTAAAATTGGGCGATTATAAAAAATTGACAGCGAAAAAAGAAGCAGCTAAGGTCGAGGATAAAGATGTCAATGAGGTTATTGAGCGAATCCGTAAAAACTATTCTGAAAAATCAGAGGTCAAGCGTGCCGCTAAGCTCGGCGACGAGGCTGTGATTGACTTTACGGGAAAGAAAGACGGCGTGGCGTTTGACGGCGGTTCGGCTAAGGAATATGGTTTGAAACTTGGTGAAGGTCAATTCATTCCTGGATTTGAAGAAGGCGTGATTGGTCATAAGGCTGGTGAAGAGTTCGATTTGAAACTGAAATTCCCAGAGGATTATCACGCTGAGAATTTGGCAGGTCAAGACGTTGTGTTTACCGTGAAACTTCACAAGGTTAATGAATTGAAATTGCCAGAACTAAACGATGAATTTGCTGCAAAATGTGGTCCATTTACAGAGATGAAAGAAGTAAAAGCGGACATCAAGCGTGAACTTACCGCGCAAAAAGAGCGTGAAGCTGATGAGAAATTTAAGGACGCGCTGGTTGGTGAGTTGACGGAAAAAAGTAAAGCCGCGCTGCCAGAACTTTTGGTTGAGGATCAATTGCGATCAATCGAGCGTGACTTGACTCAGAATTTGATGTATAGCGGACTGAGTTTGGACAGCTATTTGAAGACTCAGGGCTTCAAGGATAAAGAAGAGTGGATAAAGAAAGAGGCTCGTCCAGCGGCTGAAAAGCGCGTTAAGGCTGGCTTGGTATTGGCGGAATTGTCGAAGGAATTGAAGATTGACGCTTCTCGTGACGAGATCCAAGAACAAATTAATTTCTTTAAGCAGCAATACGGCAAAGATAAGAAAATATTAGAGCAATTTGACAATCCAAACGTTCACCGCGATATTGCCAACCGAATGATTACAGATAAGACCGTTGCTAAATTGGTTGAACTAAACACGAAGAAATAGGGTAAATATGCCAAAATCATATCTCATTCCAACTGTCGTTGAAAAGTCGGCTGACGGCGAGCGTGCTTTTGATATCTATTCAAGATTGTTGAATGAGAGAATTATTTTCCTTGGCGAAGACGTTAACGAACATACCGCTAACAGTGTAGTGGCGCAATTACTGCATTTGGCATATGTTGACCCGCAAGCGGACATCTCGCTATATATCAATAGTCCAGGCGGCAGCGTTTATGATGGAATGGCAATTTATGATACGATGAATTTTATTAAGCCCGATGTGGCGACGTATGGAATTGGTTTGCAGGCAAGCATGGGCGCGTTTTTGCTCAGCTCTGGCGCTAAGGGTAAGAGGTTTTGCTTGCCGCATGCCAAGGTTATGATTCATCAGCCGTCTTCTGGAACGCACGGAAAAGTGACCGACATGGAAATTGACATGAAGGAAACTTTGGAAGTTAAGGAAATGCTAGCGAAGATTATGGCGAAAAACACCGGTCAGAAGTTGGCTAAGGTTAAATTCGATATGGAGCGTGACTATTGGATGACGCCAGATGAAGCTGTAAAGTACGGTCTAATCGACAAAGTTTTGACTAAATTGTCGTAAAAAATTGCGTGTTTGTTGTTAAAACTACTAGTGATTATGCTTGTGGTTTTTGGAGGATATTGTCATAATTTGAGATAGGCAAGGAGGGCTTATGAGGCAATATTTAGACGCATTGAAATACGTTCGTGATAACGGTGCGCAAAAAGGCGATCGTACGGGAACGGGGACGACAGAAGTTTTTGGTATTCAGACGCGATATAATTTGGCGGACGGATTTCCAGCTATGACCACGAAGAAGTTATATTTCAAAAGCGTCGCTCATGAGCTTTTGTGGTTTCTCAAGGGTACGGGCAATATTGAATATTTGGCGCAAAACGGCGTTCATATCTGGGATGAGTGGCCATATAAAAATTACCTAGAAAAAACTGGTCAGAAAATACCAGAAATTAACGGCGACAAGTGGCGCGCTGGCATGAAGGAATTTATTGATAAGATTGCGAACGATCATGCGTTTGCTGAAGAATGGGGAAATTTGGGACCTGTTTATGGTGTCCAATGGCGAAAATGGCCGGACGGGAAGGGCGGAATTATTGACCAGATTCAGAACGCCATTGACATAATAAAGACAAACCCAGAGTCGCGTCGGAATATCGTGAGCGCGTGGAATGTGGCGGAAATTGATGACATTGTCCAAGCCGGCGGGCTGCCTCCTGTCATACAATGTTTCAATTTAACGTAAGATCCGGTAAAGACGGCGAGAAGGATAAACTGGATTTAGCGCTGACTCAGAGATCGGCGGATATGTTCCTTGGGGTGCCGTTTAATATTGCCAGCTATGCGCTGCTTTTGTCGATTGTCGCTCAGGTTACCGACAAGCAACCCGGCGAGTTTATCCATACCTTAAATAGTGCACATATTTACAATAATCACCGCGCGCAGGTTGACGAGCAATTATCGCGCCGTCCGTTGCCGCTACCAAAGCTGTGGTTGAATCCAGACATCAAGAGTATCGACGATTTCACTATTGACGATATCCGCCTGGAGGACTACGAGCATCATCCACCGATCAAGGCGCCGATTGCTGTGTAGTGTGATTTGCGTGATTCGTGATTTTTACGTCTGTTGGCTGAGGCTGTCGGTTTTTATTCTTTATCAGGATCCTCGGTTGTAAAGGCTATATAGTTCTGGTCCTCAGTGTCGGAGCGTCGTAGTCTGGTAATCTCTTGATCGGGTAGAGCGAGGCTCAGTTCTTGAGTGTTGGCGTCATACATTATGGTCGCGTACCTTCCTAATATTCTAGTTCTTCCGTCTTCGTCTGTCCATTTTTCTATGACGGGAACTTTATCATTGAATGTTGTGTTGTTTGCTTCGGTAGGTTTGCCAGATAGTAATATTGTTTTGCCTTCTGGGAGATCTGCAAGCGTGACATCTTCCATTCTCTCAAGGACTGCTACGCGTACTGTGGGTCGTTCGTTCATAATCTCTACTATACCACAAACATCAAATACTGTCAACTTAAGAAGGCTATTTTCTTTTATACATCACAAAATCAAAATCGTAATTATTTTCATTATCTACCGAATGATGTGCGCGACTTACTTCCTCCCATGCGTCCATATCTATTTCTGGGAAAAAAGTGTCAGCATCGGGAAACTCGGCATTAACCTCTGTGGCGTAAATAGTGTCAATTTCTGGAATATCTAGCGCGTCTTTATAAACTCGTGAGCCGCCAATAATAAAAGTCGGATATCGCGATAAAGCCAGGGCACTTCGTAAATTCATAGCCGTAAGAACTTTTTTGACGCCAGTTGGCTTGGACGAGATGACGATATTTTCTCTGTCTGGAAGTGGTCGCGAGCCAATTGACTCAAACGTTTTTCTGCCCATGATGACATTGCTATTTCTCGTCAAACGCTTAAAATTCACCAAGTCGGCCGGCAAACTTCGCCCCCACGGCATATCGCCATTTTGTCCGATGGCGCGGTTTTTATCGTAAGCTACAATAATGGCTTTTTCCATAATTTCAGTTTAACATGCTGTAAAATTTACTGAAAGCTTGATAGGAATGCATAAACTTGCCATAATAAGATTTGGTAGAAAAATCACGCAATGGGAGGTGTTTAGTGAGCGTGTACTCAAATAAAGATATATTAGCGGCGATTGAAGACGGGACAATTGTCTGTACGCCGTTCAACCCAAAAAACGTATCGGAAGCCAGCTTAGATTTTACGCTAGGCTTTAATTTTTATAAGCAGGAATATGACGATATTTCGCGAGTTTATAATCCGTTTGACGAGTCTGAGGTCAATCGATACTTCAAGGGTCCGCTTAAGGCAATTCCGCACGCCGAATGGTGTGAGCGGCACGGTTTTCGGGAATTTAAGAATATTCCGCCAGATCATCCGATTATCGTACTGAAACCTGGTGAGCGAATTTTGGCACACACGCACGAATTTGTTGGAATTCGGACGCATGGCGGCGCGGCTGAGGTGAAAAGTCGTAGCTCTTGGGGGCGAAACGGCGTGGCGGTGTGTTTTGATGCTGGCTGGGTTGATCCGGGATATATCAATCGGATTACGCTTGAGATTTACAATTTGAATAAGCATGAGAGTGTGGTTTTGCCTGTTGGCGAACGTATTGGGCAATTGATTTTTCATCACACTGGTCAGGTTGATGGCGGATATGCTAGTGGACGCGGTGGAATGAGCGGCAAATATCAGCACACTGACGATTTGGATGAATTGATAAAAACTTGGCGTCCAGAAATGATGTTGCCGCGGGCGTTTAAGGACCGTCGACATAAACCGATGAAAATCGCGGGACTTAGCGAGGGGATTTTGTGATGATGGCAGGTTCAATGTTTCGCTCACGGACGAAGGAAAAAGAATATATCGATCACAGGAAAAAGCACAAGTCTGACGGCTGCGATTTTTGTCAATTGGTAAAGCATCACACAGATCAGGTCGTTGGTGAAACTGCGCATTGTCTGATCATTAAGAACAGATTTGGCTATAATTTTTGGGATGGCTGCGGCGTGGACGACCATTTGATGGTGATACCGAAACGGCACGTGGATTCGCTGGCGAATTTGAGCGACGAGGAAAAGATTGACTATATGAATCAGATTGCGAAATTTGAGAATAACGGCTATTCGATTTACGCCCGAGCTCAAGGAAGTAAAACCAGGTCAATGGCGCACCAGCACACGCATTTTATAAAAGTTGACGGCAAGGCGAAAAAGATGATGATTTATCTGAATAAGCCGCATACTGTGATTACGAGGTAATGATGAGCGACGCGGGAAAATATATAGTTATCGAAGGCAATGACGGGACGGGCAAGTCGACGCAGGTCGCGAAATTGGCGGAATATTTTCGGTCAATCGGGCGAACGGTCTGCGTGATCGAAGAGCCGGGAAGCGATGATCCGGAAAAATCAACTCCGATAGCAAATGAACTTCGAAAAGTTATAAAAAACGGCGATCTGGCGCGTTCTGCGGCGGTGAATGTGGCGCTATTTTCTGCAGCTCGGCGTGAACTATGGCGGGAAAAAATTCAGCCTGCGTTGGAACGTGGGGAAATTGTTTTGAGCGCGAGAAATTATATTTCAACGCTGGTTTATCAGGGGCGAGGCGAAGGTTATGACGAGTCGGAAATTCTGCGATTGACAGAATTGTTCACCGATGAAAAATATTTGAAGCCAGATGTTATGGTTATTTTGAGTTTGAGTCGCGATAAGCGGGAAGAGCGAATTTCTATGCGCGGCGAGCTGAAAAATCCTGATACTTTTGAGTCGCGTGGGCAAGATTTTCAGAAAAAAGTCGACGATGGATATTTGGAGATTGCCAAAGTATACGGAATTCCGGTAGTTTCTGCTGACGGGACGATTGACGAAGTTCACGATATGTTGATTGATAATATTGAAAAACACTAGTAAAACCCCTTGATTTTATTGACGTTTTTCGTCATAATGAGTAGTTATAGAAGTAGTGTATTCATGGCGGGTGAAAATTGCGAGTAGGCAAATCGTGATTTTGGGCTATGAATTAGAGATCTTCACGGCCGCCTATTAACCACTAATTAAAGCGAGGAGTGTTTACGCCTGTGGCAAAAAAACCAACCACAAGTAGCGAGCGCGTCTATTTCACCTCTGGTGATAATGCCCTGCCGCTACCAAACTTAATCGCTCACCAAAAAGATTCTTGGCGCTGGTTCGTCGAAGAAGGTTTGAGTGAGATATTTTCAGAAATTAACCCAATTGACGACTACACTGGTCAGAAGTTGTCATTAAAGTTCGGCAAATACTATTTTGGCGAGCCAAAAAACACTGACCAATTTGCCAAAGAAAACAACTTGACATTTGAGGCTCCGCTGCACGCAACGGTTGAATTGACAAACAAGACAACTGGCGTAGTTGAAGAGCAGGAAATTTACCTCGGTGAATATCCATGGATGACCGAGCGCGGTACATTCATTATCAACGGTACGGAGCGCGTGGTTGTTAGCCAGTTGATTCGCTCTGCTGGTGTTTTCTTCACTGCTGAAACGGTAGCGGGACGTAATTACTACGGCGCAAAAATCATTCCAGGACGTGGAGCTTGGATGGAATTTGAGACGGCTTCTAACGGCGCAATTTACGTAAAAATTGATCGCCGCCGCAAGATGCCAGCAACGACTTTGTTGCGCGCTTTGGGCTATCCAAAGACTAGCGAAATTAAAGAGTTGTTCGCTGATATTGACACTGGTGACGTAAAATACATTGACGAAACTTTGGATAAGGATACTTCTCGTGGTGCAAACGAGGCGTTGATTGAGGTTTATCGTCGATTGCGTCCAGGCGACTTGGCAACGGTTGATAACGCTCGTCAGATGATTGAGCGAATGTTCTTTGACTTCAAGCGGTTCGATTATTCGCGGGTTGGTCGTTATAAATTGAACCAACGCTTGGGTCTGGATGTTGCAAATACGGCTGAAAATCGTACGTTGCAAATGAGCGATTTGGTGGCGATTTTGCGTGAAGTTATTCGCTTGAACAATACGCAAGAGCCAGCTGACGACATTGACGCATTGAGCAACCGCCGAGTTCGCTTGGTTGGTGAATTGATTGCCCGACAATTCCGTGTTGGTATGCTTCGAATGCAGCGTAACGCGATGGATCGCATGAGTGTGGCCGATTTGGAAAGTGTTAGCCCAAGTCAATTGATTAACGCTCGTCCAATTGTTGCAGCTGTTCGTGAATTCTTTACTTCAAGCCAGTTGTCGCAGCTACTTGACGAAGTTAACCCATTGTCAGAATTGAGTCACAAGCGACGCTTGAGCTCGACTGGTCCTGGCGGTTTGACTCGTGAGCGCGCTGGATTTGAGGTTCGTGATGCCCACCCAACTCACTATGGTCGTATCTGTTCAGTGGAAACGCCAGAAGGTGCGAATATCGGTTTGGTGCTGAACTTGGCGGCTTACGCACGTGTTAATGAATATGGATTTATTGAAACTCCATATCTTCGTGTGAAAGACGGAAAAGTCACTGATGAGCTTGTTTATTTGGATGCTTCACAGGAAATTGGTGAAGTTATTGCCGATGCTGGTGAGGCTCTTAATGAAGACGGAACTTTCCGCGACGAGCGCGTTAATGCTCGAAGTAACATGCAGCCATCACAAGTTGATGCTAGCCAAGTTACATTCATGGACGCAGCTCACCGTCAGATTCTAGGTTCGACTGCGGCGTTGGTTCCGTTTATTGAAAAGACTCGTGTCGACCGTGCTTTGACTGGCTCAAACATGCAACGCCAGGCGGTTCCTCTATTGTGTCCAGAATCCGCAACTGTTGGTACTGGAATTGAAAAGGCCGTGGCTGAGAATAGTGGTCACTTGATTCAGGCTAGTGGCGACGGTGAAGTCGTTCGCGCTGATGCCGACGAAGTTCACGTTAAATATGCCGACGGCGTAAAGATTTACACGTTGAAGCATTTCGTAAAGAACAATGACGATCGCTGCTACAACCAAAAAGTCCGCGTTGAGCGTGGCGACAAGGTTAAGAAGGGCGACATTCTGATTGAAGGCGCCTCAATTGCCGGCGGTGAAATTGCCCTAGGTAAAAACCTTCTGGTTGCCTTTATGCCATGGGGTGGCTACAACATGGAAGACGCGATTATTATGAGTCGTCGTTTGGTTGAAGATGATCGATTGACAAGCATTAACATTAAAGATTACACCGTTGAGGTTCGTGAGACGAAGCTTGGTCCAGAGATTGTGACGCGCGATATTCCAAACGTTTCCGAGGAAAGTTTGCGTCACCTGGACGAGAACGGGATTGTTCAAATTGGTTCAGAGGTTAAGGCTGGCGATGTTTTGGTTGGTAAGATTACACCAAAGGGCGAGCAGGAATTGAGCTCCGAGGAGCGCTTGCTTCGCGCAATCTTCGGTGAAAAGGCTAAGGACGTTCGCGATACATCACAGCGAATGAACAACGCAGGCGGCGGTAAAGTTGTTGGCGTTAAGATCTTTAGTCGTGAAAATGGTCACGAGTTGAAGGCTGGCGTTTTGATGCAAATTCAGATCTTCGTTGCGCAATTGCGAAAGATTGGCGTTGGTGACAAGATGGCTGGACGATTCGGTAACAAGGGTGTTGTGGCGAAAGTTCTTCCTGTTGAAGATATGCCATTCCTAGAAGACGGTACGCCAGTTGACGTAGTTTTGAACCCACTTGGTGTGCCAAGCCGCATGAACCTTGGTCAGATTTTTGAAACTCACCTTGGTATGGCAGCGCGAGCATTGGGCTACCGTGTGGCAACTCCGTCATTTAACGGTGTTCCAAGTGAGAAGATTTCCGACGAGCTAGAAAAAGCTGGTTTGGCGCGTGACGGTAAGAGTCAATTGTTTGACGGCCGCACCGGTGAACCGTTTGAGGAGCGAACAACAGTTGGTGTGATGCACATGATTAAGTTGCACCACATGGTTTCTGACAAGATTCACGCCCGCTCAACTGGTCCATACACGATGGTTACTCAGCAGCCGCTTGGTGGTAAGGCGCAAAACGGTGGTCAGCGCTTCGGTGAAATGGAGGTTTGGGCATTGGAAGCTTACGGCGCCGCTGCAACCCTACAGGAAATGTTGACAATTAAGTCCGACGACGTTTACGGTCGTGCAAAGGCTTACGAGTCAATCATTAAGGATGAGCCAATTGTTGGTCCAAAACTTCCAGAATCCTTCAACGTGTTGGTTAAGGAGCTTCAAGGTCTGGGTCTTCGAGTTGACTTGGTTGACGACGAGGCAACAGTTGACGCTGAGCACGTTATTGCTTCAAGTGGTCCGGAAGACAAAACCGTTGCTGCTGACAATGAGGAAGAAGAAACATACTTGGACGAATCAGATGACATCGGTGAAATTGACGATGGCATGAGCGTGCAAGATATTGATGAAGTAGAAGAGATAAAGGAGGACGCGTAAGATGGCAAATTCTGCATTTAACGCAACGGGCATCAGCGATTTTGACGCGGTTCGTTTGGCGGTAGCTAGCCCAGAAGACATTCTGAAATGGAGCTACGGCGAAGTTTTGAAGCCAGAAACAATTAACTATCGCACACAAAAGCCAGAACGCGACGGATTGTTCTGTGAGCGAATCTTTGGTCCAGTTAAGGACATCAATCCACACGACTCAAAGCTTAAGGGTGTTCGATCACGCGAAGCTGCTGTCGATAAGAACGGCGAATTGGTCACTAAATCAATCGTTCGCCGTGAGCGAATGGGACACATTCAATTGGCAGTTCCAGTTGCGCACATTTGGTTTATGCGCGGCACGCCAAGCGCCATGAGCCAGCTGCTTGGCATGACGGTTCGTAATATTGAGAAAATCGTTTACTTTGCAACTTACGTCATCTTAAACGTTGACGAAGCAACTCGTGATCAATATTTGGCAGATTTGGAAGCGGAAACTGATTTGGCTCGTAAGGCTATCAAAATCCGTTACGAAAAAATGGCTGAAGAAGATGGCGCTGATGTTAAGCAACTAGCTAAAGAGCAGAGCCGTGAAGTTGAGGAGTTGGAAGAAGCTTACGTTGGTAAGAAATCTCAGTTGGAAAGCTTAAACAGGGGTGCTTTGATCTCAGAGAGCGAATATCGCAACTTGCCAGAAGAATATGACGAATTGATCGAAGTTGGCATGGGCGCCAGCGCAGTCAAGGAACTTTTGGACAATATTGACCTACCAAAGCTTATCGCTGAATTAACAGAGGAAGCTGAAACTGCAAAAGGTCAGCGACAGAAGAAGTTGCTAAAGCGCTTGAAGATGTTGGAGAGTATGGAATCTGCTGGTATTAAGCCGTCAAGCCTATGTATGACCGTTCTGCCAGTTATTCCTCCGGATCTTCGTCCAATGGTGGCGTTGTCTGGTGGCCGATTTGCGACATCTGACTTGAACGATTTGTATCGCCGAATTATCAACCGAAACAATCGCCTAAAGAAGTTGATTGAGCTTAACGCGCCAGAAGTTATTCAGCGCAATGAAAAGCGCATGCTTCAGGAAGCTGTTGACGCTTTGATTGACAATTCAGCATCACGCGGTCGCGCGGTTAGTTCGACTGGTGGTCGCCGTAGCTTGAAGAGCTTGAGTGATATGCTAAAGGGTAAGCAAGGTCGCTTCCGCCAGAACCTTCTTGGTAAGCGCGTTGACTATTCTGGTCGCTCGGTTATCGTGGTTGGTCCAAAATTGAAGATTAACCAATGTGGTTTGCCAAAGCAAATGGCGCTGGAATTGTTCAAGCCGTTCGTGATTAGCTGGTTGATTAAGAATGAATTTGCGCACAATATTCGCTCGGCTTCACGCCTAATCGAAGCTGGTGAAGCTGTAGTTTGGGACGCGCTGGATTCAGCAATTGAAGGCAAGTACGTGTTACTTAACCGCGCACCAAGTTTGCACCGTTTGTCAATTCAAGCCTTCCAGCCAGTTTTGGTTGAAGGAAAGGCTATTCAGTTGCACCCGCTAGTTTGTGCCGGATTTAACGCCGACTTCGACGGTGACCAGATGGCTGTTCACTTGCCGCTATCAAAAGAGGCTCAAGCTGAGGCTCGTGAATTGATGAGCGCAACTGCCAACTTATTGAAGCCTGCCGATGGTGCGCCAGTGCTGCACATTTCGCAGGACATTGTGCTTGGTAACTATTACTTGACTTACGACAAGCCACAAGCTCAGACTGATAAGATTAAGACTTACAGTTCTGTTTACGAAGCAGAAATGGCTTACGACAATGGCGTAATTCACTTGCAAACCCCAATTCGTATCTTTGCGAAAGGTAAAATGCGTGAAACAACTTTGGGTCGCGTCTTCTTCAATGAAATTCTGCCTGAAGATTTCCCGTATGACAATAATGTCCAGACCAAGAAACAGCTTAAGAAAGTGCTGGCGCAAATCTTTAACAAGTACGGCGCCGAAGAAACCGCTAAGATTGCAGACCGCATGAAGGGTCAAGCTTTCCGCTTTGCTACGGTTGCGGCTGTGTCGACTGGTATGACCGACTACGTCCACTTCGAGGAAATCCCTCAATTTGTGGCTGAAGGTGATGCTAAGGCGGCTTTGATTTCTGAGCAATTCGACCAAGGTTTGATTACTGAGGAAGAGCGATATAACTTGACGGTTAGCGCATGGCGAAACGTCGACAATAAGATTACGGCATTCCTGAAAGACCAATTGGCGCACATGGACACCAGTATTTCTATGATGGTTAACTCTGGTGCTCGTGGTGATATTTCCAACGTGAAGTTGGCGAGCGCGATGATCGGTGTTCAGATGGACGCAACCAACCATGAGATTGAGCTTCCAATCCGCAGCTCTTACACCGGCGGTTTGTCTAGTCTTGAAGCCTTTATTGCAACTCGTGGCGCACGTAAGGGTCTTATTGATACAGCTCTTAAGACTGCCGACTCAGGTTACTTGACTCGTCGTTTGGTAGACGTTGCACAAGATGTCTTTACCGTTGAAGACACTGATGGAGATGACGAAGGTTACGCAATTTACCGATCAGAAACTGAAGAGACGATGATTGACTTCTCAAACCGTTTGGCTGGTCGTTATGCTGCTGAAACAATTCCAGGTCACGTCAATAAGAATGAATTGATCACGCGTGAAATCGCAGATTCAATTGATGACGACGAAAGCATTGAAAGCGTTAAGATTCAGTCTGTATTATCAACAAATAACCTTAACGGTATTCCACAGCGAAGTTACGGTATTGATATGTCGACTGGTAAATTGGTTGGCAATCATCAGCCAGTCGGTGTTATCGCCGCTCAGTCAGTTGGTGAGCCGGGTACTCAGTTGACGCTTCGTACCTTCCACAACTCTGGTGTTGCTGGTGGTGACATTACCCAAGGTCTTCCTCGTGTTGAAGAGTTGTTTGAAGCGCGCACGCCAAAGGGTCAAGCATTTATTACGGAAGTTGCTGGTTTGGTCGATGTTTGGGAAGATGGCAAGAAGTATATCGTTCAAATTACACCAGAATCCGGCAAGGTTGAACGATTGCCATTAGAAGGACGAACCGTTGTGGTCAAGGCTGGCTCAAGCGTTAAGGCTGGCGATGTCTTGGCAACTGGCGAGAGCGACACTCGACCTTTGATTGCGCCGTTTGACGGTGTAATTGAGTCGGCCGAAGATACTTTGGTGATCGCGGCAGAGGCTGCTTCGCCAACTCGTTATGAAATCCCAGGCAATATGCAGTTGGTCGTTAAGGCAAACGATGTTGTTGAAGCTGGTGATCGATTGACGGCTGGATCGTTGAACTTGCACGATTTGATGCGACTTAAGGGTGTTGAGGCAACTCAGCGCTACATCATCAACGAAGTTCTGCGAATCTACGCTGCTCAGGGTCAGGACGTGGCTGACAAGCACTTGGAGATTATTGTTCGCCAAATGTTTAGTCGCGTGCAAATCGAAGATGCTGGTGATAGCGAATTCGTGACTGGCGACATCGTTTCTAAGGCCGCTGTGGTCAATGCGAATAAGCAATTGGCTGCTGAAGGTAAGAACTTGATTAGCTACACGCAATTGCTACTCGGTATCACAAAGGTGTCAATCTGGAGCGACTCATGGCTATCAGCCGCATCCTTCCAGGATACTACTCGCGTCTTGATTAACGCCGCCGTATCTGGTCGAGCCGACCACTTGCACGGTTTGAAGGAAAACGTCATCATCGGACGCAAGATTCCAGTAGGAACTGGTGCTGTCGAAGAAGGCAAAGAACTCGAAACACCGAGCGAAGACGAATTCGTCGAAGAAGAAGTTGTCGCTTAATAAGTAGGCTTCGCAACTACAGGAACCGCCTCAATTCCGGGGCGGTTTTCTATTAAATTTTAGTGACATCTATTATTTTTATATTTTGGGTAGATATTTGACGTCAAGTGTGTTATAATTCCTCTCAGAGTTTCCTCTTTTCGGAGTGCGCGGTGGTTTGAATGTGTACAGACTGCAATCTCGGCGGAAAAGGTATAGACACGGAGAGGAGTTGCTGAATCCAAACCGTAAGGCAAAATGCCATAATTAGTTAATCAACCAAGGAGAAATTGGATGCCAACAATCAACCAATTGGTGCGCAAACCGCGCCAAACGGCTAAGAAAAAGTCCAAGTCGCCAGCACTAGGTCGTATTCATAACGCCCTAAAAACACGTTATTACGACCAGAATGCACCGCTTAAGCGTGGTGTTTGTGTGCGTGTGACGACTAAGACGCCAAAGAAACCAAACTCAGCTTTGCGTAAAGTTGCTCGTGTTAAATTGAACAACGGCTATGAAGTTTGGGCGTACATCGGTGGTGAAGGTCACAACTTGCAGGAGCACGCTGTGGTCTTGATCCGCGGTGGTCGTGTGCCTGACCTTCCTGGTGTACGTTATCACATCGTACGTGGCGCACTTGACCTTCAGGGTGTTAACAACCGCAAGAAGGGCCGCTCTAAGTACGGTACAAAGAAAGGGGATAAATAATCATGCCTCGTAAAGTTACCAAGAAACTGCAGCGTGAACTTAAGCCTGATCGCCGATACCAAAGCGTACTAGTTCAGCGTTTGATCAACAAGTCAATGCTAGACGGCAAGAAATTGGCGGCTGAGCGCGCTGTTTACGCAGCCCTAGAAACTGCCGCTAAGAAATTGGATTCTGAAGATCCATTGGCAGTGTTTGAAAAAGCATTGAAGAACGTTAGCCCAAGCTTTGAGGTCAAATCTCGCCGCGTTGGTGGTGCTAACTACCAGATTCCATTCCCAGTTCAGGGACATCGACAATTGCACTATGCGTTTAGCTGGCTAGTTCAAGCAGCTCGCGCTCGTAGTGGAATGCCATATTCACAGCGTTTGGCATTGGAAATTGTTGACGCTTACAATGAAGCTGGTGCTGCCTTTAAGAAGAAGGAAGACACCCACAAGATGGCTGAAGCTAACCGCGCCTTTGCGCACTTTGCTCGCGGCTAATTATTGCCCGAAAGCAAAATCAGAAAATCGCTCTAAACGGGGCGATTTTTTGGTATAATAGAAAAAATTAGGAGGGAAGATGGCGAGTTTTTCGTTTGATATTGTGTCAGAAATTGACAAGGCTGAGATGAATAATGTTTTCATGCAGGCTGAAAAAGAAATCCAAGGGCGTTATGATTTTAAGGGGACGAGTGCGGCAATTGATTGGCTGGACGATAAAAAGGGTATGAAAATTACCGGCGACAATGATTGGCAAGTTGACGCCGTATTAGACATCGTGCGCAAGAAGTTGGCGGGGCGCGGTCAATCAAGTAAAGTTCTGGATTTATCAAAAGAGAAAGTTGTTTCGAACCTGAAAACGACTTGGGAGATTCCGTTCAAGCAAGGTCTTGATCAGCCGACGGCGAAGCAGATTGCCGCTGATATTCGCGCTAATGCGCCGAAAGCTAAGCCGCAAATTCAGGGCGACCTCGTTCGTGTTACTTCTGCGTCGAAGGATGAACTACAGAAAGTTATTAGTTTATTGCGAGAAAGTGATTATGACACACCTTTGCAATTTGTAAATTATCGTTAGGATTGAAGCGGTATGAATCAGAAGTCAATGAAGAAATTAAAGATTGCAGCCATCGTTCTGGGTGTGGTTTTCTTGATCTCTGTTATAGTTGGGCTGATTGTCGTTAATAATAACCGCTCTTCCGGAGTTAGTAAAATCGCAAAAAAGAAGATCCAGAAGATTTTTGCCGAAGAAGATGCTAAGAGTTTGCAAAAAGTCGTTTCCAAATACGGCTATTCGATTCGGTATGACAAGAGCATTTTTACTGGCGAAGGTCACGTCTTAAATAAAGACTCTAATGAAAAGCAGTATAGCGCCACCACTTATGCCGATGATGAATTGAAAGAAAGCCGCGCTTATGCGATTTTGCGATTGCATTTCAGAAAAGGTTCAGAAAAGTCGAATGAGGAAGAAGAGAAGTTCTCGTTTAGGAAGATTATGCCAGACTTCTCAATCATAACTTCGCGCAAAAAGGCTTATTTTGATCGGTCAACAATGCCTGAAGAATATAAAGACACGAAGAAATATTCAGATTTGGATTTGATGCTTCAGGGCGATATCAACAAGCAGAAGAAGGATAATCCAAACTTAAAATATCACACCAGCGACGCGACGATTTCTGGGCGTAAGTTTAAGAAGATGGTCGTCGATTACGGAAGCACTATTGACGGCAAGTGGCAGAAAACTGGTGAAAAAATAACTTACTTGACAATTCAGAACGGCAGACCGTACTGGATGACGATTTTTGCGTTGAGCAAGAATTCGTACACGCAGCCGTACATTGATCAAATGGAGGCGCTGGTTGCTAAGGTTACTTTCCAGAATCCAGACAGTAGCTACTTGGTTAGGGCTGATGGTAATAGTGAGGCGCAAGTGGCTTCCGCTACGATAGCTAAGACCGAAACTAAGGCAGAAAATTTCTCAGAAGATAAAGACACTACGAATACTTTGGATGAACTGGACGAAGATTCCGTTATCAAAGTGGTGGCAAGGAATCAAATTGCTACGGTTCGCGTAGGAACATATCGTTGTGCTGATATGATTTATACGGCACAGAATGGTGCGAGTATGCAGCTGAATGGCTTATGCACGGGCGGAATTGGTAGTGGATCGATTGTTTCTGACGATGGCTACATTGCTACAAATGGGCATGTTACTGAAGTTTCTAATCAGAGTATGATCATGGGTCTCAACACGCAAGAGAACATGAATAAATATATAAAGTTTGTGATAGATGCGGGCTATGTGACTCGAGAGACGCTTCGGGATTTGGCAAATAAGGCTAATGGCGGCGATCAGAGTGCGCAAGCGGCAATTCTCGGTCTTATCAATCAGGTTCCTGCCGATAATATACGTTCGCAAAACGATCGATACGATTACGTTATCCAGACCTCAAGCGAACCTATTGCGCGCGAAGATGACGGTTCGGGCAATCTTAAGTGGAAAAAGACGAAGACTAATATTCCAGCCAAGAAAATTGACGCGGAAGTTGATTTGAAGGGTCGCGGGATGGATCTGAATAGCGACAAAAGTGATGTGGCGATTCTGAAGGTTGAAGGGCGATTTCCGGCGGTAGAATTGGGCGATAGCTCTAAGATTTCTAGAGGTGATCGAGTGACGGCGATTGGTTATCCAGCGATTGTCGACGATGGCGTAAATACGAAGAAGAGTAAGACCGTCCCAACTGTTACTCAAGGTGATGTTTCTGGTTCGGGCAGTGACGCGGGTGGTCATAAGCTGTTTTCAATGAGCGCGCAAATTGCAGCGGGCAATAGTGGTGGTCCAGCGTTCGATGAGGATGGCAAGCAGATTGGATTGAATACTTACGGCGGCTCATCCTGTGCGGATAGGGGCGAGCGCAACAATTCTTGCTTTGGAGAGGGAATATTCCGTGATATCGCAGATCTGAAAACTATGGCGAAGAAAAATAATGTTACGTTATCGGCGAACGGCGAATTGACTAAACTCTGGAAAGATGGCTTGGAGAGTTTTTCCCAAGGTAAATATTCTCAGGCAAAAGCTAAATTTGAACAATTGGATAAAAAATATCCCGACAATTATTTAGTGGCAAAGATGATCGAAGTTTCATCCAATACTCCAGATGATTCTACGGAAAGCGAGGCATCTAGCGTAGAAGCTGGAACGAGCGAATCAGAAAATAACACTACAGTTATAATCGTGGTTGTGGTGATTCTTTCAACGGGGACATTATTCTTAACAGTGTCAATTATCGCAATTGCTGTTTCTGTCAGTAATCGACGTAAGATGAATGCCTATCCATATCCTGTCGCTGGACAATTCCCGCAGCAGCCTCGGTATCCGCAGCAACCGTATCGGCAGCCAATTCCGCCGCAACAGCAATATCCGCAACAAAATTACTATCAGCAGCAACCTGGTCAATATCCGCCAACATACGCGCAGCCGCCTATGCAACAGCCTCCAGCTAACTATTCGCCTGCGGCGCCAGCTCAGAACGACAACGAGTCTAAAAATCCTCCGACTCAGAGCTAGTCAAAAACATAGATAACTGATATAATAAAACGCAAGAGTAGTTTTTTGGTGCCAAAAAATTGACCAAAAATCTCGGCAAATTAACGTAATATAAAGGAAAATTTATGGCAGAGACGCATGTTCCGCTAAAGAATTTTAGAAATATTGGTATTATTGCCCATATTGACGCCGGTAAAACGACGACAACTGAGGGTATTTTGTACCGCACTGGCTTGACGCATAAGATCGGTGTGGTTCGTGGTGAAGGTGACGGTGCTACTACCGACTGGATGGCACAGGAGAAAGAGCGTGGTATTACTATTACGTCAGCTGCTGTGACTTGTTTCTGGAAAGATCACAAGATCAATATTATCGACACCCCAGGGCACATCGACTTTACTGCTGAGGTTGAGCGTAGCTTGCGCGTGCTTGACGGTGCGGTTACGGTCTTTGACGGTAAGATGGGTGTTGAGGCTCAGTCTGAAACCGTTTGGCGCCAGGCCAATAAGTACGGCGTGCCTCGTATTTGTTTCGTTAACAAGATCAACCAGACTGGTGGCGACTTCTACAAATCTCTAGAGTCAATTCACAACCGCTTGAGCAAGCAGGCTTTCCCAGTTCACTTGCCAATTGGTTTTGAAAAGACTATCCACGGTGTTGTCGACTTGATTGACATGAAGGCTTACACCTACGACGACTACACAGACCACGAACTTAAGGTTAGTGAAATTCCAGCTGACATGCTTGAAAAAGCTAAGAACGCACGTTCTTTGTTGGTTGAAAACGCCGTTGAGGCTGACGACGAACTTACTATGAAATTTTTGGAGCAGGGCGAGGACGCTATTACCGTTGACGAGCTAAAAATGGCTCTACGCAAGCGCGTTTTGGCTGGTGACTTTTATCTAGTCACTGGTGGTGATGGTCGCGGCGTGATCGTTGAGAAGTTGCTTGACTTGATGGTTGACTTCTTGCCAAGCCCTCTAGATGTTGATGAAATTTGGGGTAAGAATCCAAAGACTGGCGACGAAGTCAGCCGCAAGCCATCAGATAAAGAGCCTTTGTCGGCTTTGGCGTTTAAGATTGCTGCCGACCCATTTGTTGGTAAATTGATCTTCGTTCGTGTCTATTCTGGTGTTTTGACCTCAGGAAGCTACGTTCTTAACACGACAACTGGTGAAAAAGAGCGAATTGGACGAATCGTTCGTATGTTTGCTGACAAGCGTGAAGAAATTAGTAAGGTTGAAGCCGGTGACATTGCCGCTGTGGTTGGTCTGAAATCTACCGCGACTGGTAACACCTTGTCTGATGTAGCGCATCCAATTGCTCTTGAGTCAATTGAATTCCCAGAGCCACCTGTGTCAATCGCGGTTGAGCCAAAGTCAAAGGCTGACCAAGAGAAGATGGCATTGGCGTTGCAGCGCTTGGCTGAAGAAGACCCAACCTTCCGAATCCACACCGACGAGGAAACAGGTCAGACAATTATGTCAGGAATGGGCGAATTGCACTTGGACATTCTTATCGACCGTATGAAGCGCGAATTTAAGGTTGAAGCCAACATTGGTGAACCTCAGGTTGCCTTCCGCGAAAGTATCAAGGGTCGTTCTGAAGTTCAAGGTAAGCACGCCAAGCAGTCTGGTGGTCGCGGTCAATATGGTGACGTTTGGGTTCGCTTTGAGCCAAATGAGACCGGTAAGGGCTTTGAATTCGTTGATGAAATTAAGGGTGGTGTGGTTCCTCAGGAATATCGCCCGGCCGTAATGAAGGGTATTCGCGAAACGTTGGAAGGCGGTGTTATTGCTGGCTATCCAGTTGTTGACGTTAAGGCTACACTTTACGATGGTTCATACCACGATGTCGACTCCTCAGAATTGGCGTTCTCATTGGCAGGCTCAATAGCTGCTCGTGAAGGTATTAAGCAGGCTAACCCAATCTTGCTCGAGCCAGTTATGAAGGTTGAAGTTACTACACCAGAAGACTTCATGGGTGACATCATCGGCGACCTTAACTCACGTCGCGGACGTATCGACGCTATGGAAGACTTGATGGGTGGCGCTAAGTTGATTAAGGCGTTTGTGCCATTAGCAAATATGTTCGGCTACACATCAGACATTCGCTCAATGTCTCAGGGTCGCGCCGCTTCAACGATGGAATTGGCTCAATACGAGGAAGTTCCACCAAACGTTGCGCAAGAGATTATCGAAAAGCGAAATAAATAATCTCTACCTCATAAAAAATCCTCGGAGCGAATCCGGGGATTTTTATTTGGTTAAATTTCTGGTTATTTTTCATGATATCTGCGTGTTGCGACGGAATAAATTGATGAATTGTCGGCGAATTGGGCGACCGACGATGTTGCCGAATGACGCACCAATCGCCACTGCTACGCCGATGAGAATTGCTCGCGCTAAGATAGCTAAGGCTGGTAGGAAGTTTGCGCTATTTGGCGGATATAGAACGACGCCCATTAATCCGTTGTAAAGCGACAATCCTGGGACTAGCGGTACGATTCCTGCCGCGATAATCGCCAAGGAAGGGAATTTCCACAATCTGGAAGTCAGGACTGCGACCAGCCCAATTACCGCCGCCGCGATGCCGCTCGCTGTTACGATATCAAAGCCAAAACTCATTGCTAATCTTGAAATCCACCAGCCGAAAATTGCGATTAATCCAGAGATAACCATTCCTAAAAATCGAGAATGATTTCTCAGAACGAACGCCGCCGCGATAATTCCAGCGCCCAAATATTGCGTGTGTCCGTCCGCCAATGTCAATCGATCTGGCGTTGCTGGGAAAGTAATGCCAAATTTTGTCGCAATGTATAATCCGACCATCACGCCAGCAATTACGCCGCCCGTCGCCATTACGACTTTTAATAACCTGGCGTTGGCAGTCATGTAATACTCGTCGATTGCGTCCTGGAATGCGCCGACAAACATTAATCCCGCGACTAACAGGACAATTCCGCTGATAACCAACAATGTTGCGTTGACGCTCAGTCCCAGATAATTGCTACACCAAGCCGCGCCCGCCGCCACCAATGTTACGAAAATCGCCACGAGGGCTTGCGAATAAAACAGCGGCGCGCCAATACGCCCCAGCCACCTCAGTAATCCAGTCGCTAGGAATCCGAGGAGAAACGCGATTGATGCCATGAGTAAACTGCCGCCGTACAGAATGACGGAACCCGCGCTCACCAATCCGCCCGCCGCGTAAACGACTAGCCGGGAATGTTCGGTGGGTTTTTTGAGTATTTGTTGCAATCGTTCCTCGGCTTCTTCCAGGGAAAGTTGCTTGCGACGAATGTCGAGGGCTAATAATTGCAATGCTTGAATTAATTGATAATTAGGGTCGTCAGGAACGATAACTCGCGCCATCGTCAAAGGCTCATGGCTAACTCCGCGGTCTTGAGAAATTGTCACCAAAGTGTAGCTCACGTCCACGTGAACGGGTCTGCGGCAATATGTCCGCGTAATTCCTTGCGCCATACGAACCACATCGCGCGCCACCACGCCCATGCTCAGGAGCTGCTCGGCAATCGTCATAGCCAGGCGCAAAGCTCGCATATTCGGCGTCAAACTTTCGTCAATTTTCTCCAGATGATGCTCCGGCTCAAAGCTGTAAAGGTTAGCGACTCGGGCTAATGATTGCTCAATGAATTTTGGTACTTTTTTCTTCACAATATCTAGTGTAACAAATTTTATGCCAATAGAAATAGCCCGCCAAGAGAGCTCAAGCCGAGGCCTAAGCCTCAGGCGAACTACTTCTATTGGCGGGCGGTTAGTCCTCGTTATCATCATCCCGCATGGGTGACTGCGGGATGATAACCGCTAGGAGGATAGCGATAGAACTCAGAGACGAGGTATAATACCCTACTGTCTCTATTTTCTGTACCGGGTCGATTACAGCACTAAGCACCGTATCGACAGCTCCGATGTCTTGGAGCACACTAATTGCCATCGATCCCGATATAATGTACGCTGCTACCAAGAAGAACCATAGTAGATAGTCGTGCTGTTCTCCTGTGAACCATCTAAATACTAGATGGAGTGACAGCGCCAGCGCTACTGCTGTACAGATGATGGCTAAAGACACAGTGAGGTATGTACTCCCCATAAGGAGTAGAACCAGACCAGTCAGGGCGACGAACGCGACAGCAAGTTTGAGTTTCAGCATGACTGACTCCTTTTCAAGATATGCAAGGACTACTTTCGTTGACGGGATTGTCAACGAAAGCTGTATTAATTTATGCCACACTTGCGTAAAAAAGTCAACATCAGGAGGAGGTTAATCAACTTTCTGTAAAATAATGCCCGTTCTGGCTGGCAAGTAAACTTTAAGGTTGTGATTATTGTGAGCTGGGGAAGTAAAAAATCGGGAATTATGGTCTATTCGCTCCTGCCCGCCGAAGTTCTTGTCGTCGCCACTTAACGCCAATTTATAAGAGCCGGCTTCTGCGGGTACTACGTAATCTGAGTGAGATTTGTCGGGTGAAAAATTGATAACAAATAAAAAGTCGCTATGCATAAAACTTGCCGTGTGATCGGATTGGCGAACCGTCAGGTGCTGAATGTTGGAATTGTCAATTTGTCGAATAATTTTCATTAGCGCCGCGTCAAAATCGCCCAACCATTGATATTTTAAGAAGCCATTGTCGCGCAAATTCCATTGCCGACGAGCGTGCTTAAATGACCAATTATTGCCTTCACGCGGAAAATCAATCCATTCCGGATGCCCGAATTCATTGCCCATAAAATTCAAATAACCGCCGCCATGCAGTCCAGCTGTCATCAAGCGAATCAGCTTATGCAGCGCCACGCCACGCTCAACTGTTAAATCTGGATCAATTTTATCCATGTGCCAATACATATTTTTATCAATCAATCGGAAAATCAGCGTTTTATCACCGACGAGCGCTTGGTCATGACTTTCGGCGTAATTGATGACTTTTTCTTCTGGGCGGTGCGAACTCAAAGTGTAAGCCAATTGCCCCAAATCCCAATCTTCATCATTTTTTTCTTTCAGGGTTTTTATCCATAAATCTGGCGCGCCCATTTGCAAGCGATAATCAAAGCCCAGCCCGCCGTCCTTTGTCGATGCACCAAGTCCAGGAAAACCACTCATTTCCTCTGCAATTGTCGTGGCGTCGGGGCGAACGGCGTGAATGGTTTCATTTGCCAGCCGTAAATAAGCGAGCGCGTCTTTGTCGACATTATCGTGGAAATAATCGTCATAACTAGTGAAACTTTTCCCGAGTCCGTGGTCGTGGTAAATCATACTAGTTACGCCATCAAACCTAAATCCGTCAACGTGATATTCGTCCAACCACCAACGGCAATTGCTTGCCAAAAAATGCAAAACTTCTGGCTTGCCGTAATCGAATAATCGCGAATCCCATTCTGGATGATTTGTTGGCTTGAAATATTGTGTCGGATCGCCAGCGAAATTGCTCAGACCTTCGACTTCGTTTTTGGCGGCGTGCGCGTGAACAAGGTCAATGATGACGCGCAGTCCCATTCCGTGCGCCGTGTCAACCAATTTCTTAAAATCGTCGGGCGTGCCAAATCTTGACGAAACCGCAAAAAAGTTGCTGACGTGATAACCGAAACTGCCGTAATATGGATGCTCGGCGATTGCCATAAGTTGAATGGTGTTGTAGCCAGATTCTTTAATTCGCGGCAAAACCTCCGTGGTAAATTCACTGAAACTGGCAACTTTTTCTTTCTGGCTACTCATACCAATATGCGCTTCGTAAATTAGGGGAACTTTTGGTTTGGGCGGAGTTTTATATTGCCAATCATAGGGAGTTTTTGGCGACCACACGACCGCGGAAAAATCGACAGAATTTTCGTCCTGAACGACGTAATTTGCGTATGAAGGCAGTCGCCAGCCATCGCCGCCAGGCCAATAGATACGCAATTTATATTTCTGTCCGTAGCGAAGTGAATCTTTAGGAAGATTTATGCTCCATTCGCCATTTTCACCGCGATTTAAGGCGAATTCCTTGCACTCTTTCCAATCTGAAAAATCGCCAATTAAGAATATTCGAGTGGCATTCGGCGCCCATTCTCTAAACGTCCACCCCACATCCGTTTTATGAAGTCCGAAATGTAAAAAACCCATCGCGAATTTGGCTGGCGTCTTGCCACTTAAAACCTTTTTCAGTTTCGAAGAAATATACTTCTCGCGCGCCTGAATTGTGGATTTGTGTGGGGCTAGCCACTGGTCCAAATCAACGAGGGTTTTATTGCTCATGTTTCTAGTGTAGCGAAAAAAACTGATATAATCTATCAAATGAGACCTTTTTCTTTTGAAATAACTTCACGATTTAACGATACGTTGGCGCGAACAGGAATTATTCACACGCCACACGGTGATATTAAAACGCCGGCGTTTATTGTGGTTGGAACTAAGGCTAATGTTAAGGCGATGATTCCGGAGATGGTGAAGGATGTTGGTGCACAGGCAGTGCTGGCGAACGCTTATCATTTGTATCTGCAGCCAGGACATGAGTTGATTGAAAAGGCAGGATATCTTGGCAAATTTATGCATTGGGATGGTCCGACTTTCACGGATAGCGGTGGGTTTCAGGTTCTGAGTTTGGGCTCTGGCTTTAAGAAAGTTTTGGCAATGAGCACTGATGTCGATGAGGAAATTGCGATTGCTAAAAAATCGTCGCGCCATGCTTGGGTGGACGAAAACGGCGTGATGTTCAAGTCGCATCTGGACGGCTCTTATCATAAATTTACGCCAGAATTGTCCATGCAAATTCAGGCTGGAATTGGCGCTGACATTACTTTTGCGTTTGACGAATTGACCTCTTTGATTGATCCGTATGAATATCAAGTTGAGGCGCTGGCCAGGACGCATGCTTGGGCAGAGCGAAGTTTGGAGGAAGTCAAGCGCTTAAGGGCGGCTCGTCCAGATAAGCCATATCAAGCTTTATTTGGCGTTTTGCAAGGCGCGAATTACGAGGATTTGCGAAAGCAAACTGCCGAGTTTTTGGGCGCGATGGATTTTGATGGCTATGGAATCGGTGGCGCGTTGGAAAAGGAAACTATGGCGCAAACGATTCAGTGGGTCAATCAAATTCTGCCTGAAAATAGACCGCGTCATTTACTGGGAATTTCCGAGCCTGACGATATTTTTGCGGCGATTGAGCAGGGAATTGACACCTTTGACTGTGTGAGTCCGACGCGAGTGGCTAGGAACGGCGCCGCGTATACGCCATTTGGTCGAGTCAATGTGCGCGGTCAAAAATACCGCGAGATGTTTGCGCCGATTATGGACGATTGCGATTGCTATACTTGCAAGAATTACACGGCGGCTTATCTCTGTCATCTTTTGCACGCCCGCGAGTCGTTGGCTGGGACGTTGTTGTCAATTCATAATGAGCGATTTATCGTTAAGTTGGTTGATGATATTCGAGCCAGCTTGGAGGATGGAACTTTTTACGAGTTTCGCGATTCGTTCTTGGCGAAGTATTATAGTAAGAAATAGGCTATTTACAACTGATTGGAAAATCGTTATAATTAAACTCATACGCCGTGAGGTCTTTTTTATGGACTGTACCCGCGTGAAAAATAATAATTAAATTAAGGAGAACTTCTACAAATGGCAGATGCATTTGACCGAAGCAAACCGCACGTTAACGTTGGTACAATGGGCCACGTTGACCACGGTAAGACTACGCTGACTGCTGCGATTACTGCAGTGTTGGCAAAGCGCCTACCAAGCGCAGTTAACAAACCTGTTGCGTACGACCAGATCGACAACGCACCAGAAGAGAAGCAACGTGGTATTACTATCGCGTCTTCACACCAAGAGTATGAATCAAAGAATCGTCACTATGCACACGTTGACATGCCAGGACACGCTGACTACGTCAAGAACATGATCACCGGTGCTGCTCAGGTTGACGGTGCGGTATTGGTTATCGCTGCAACTGACGGCCCAATGCCTCAGACTCGTGAGCACGTTTTGCTTGCAAAGCAGGTTGGTGTGCCAAAGATCGTTGTCTTCTTGAACAAGATGGACATGGCTGACGAAGAAATGGTTGAGCTGATCGAAGAAGAAGTTCGCGAACTTCTTGAAAAGAACGGCTTCGACAAAGACGCTCCAATCATCAAGGGTTCTGCTCTTAAGGCTCTTGAAGGTGACGAGAAATACGAAGACGCTATTATGGAATTGGTTGACGCAATGGACAGCTACATTCCAGAGCCAGCACGTGACATGGACAAACCATTCATTATGCCAATTGAGGACGTCTTCTCAATTAAGGGTCGTGGTACAGTAGCAACTGGTCGTATCGAGCAGGGTGTTGTTAAATTGAACGACGAAGTTGAAATCGTTGGTTTGAAGCCAACTCAGAAGTCAGTTGTAACTGGTATTGAGGCCTTCAAGAAATCTCTTGATCAAGGTCAAGCAGGTGACAACGCAGGTGTCTTGCTACGCGGTATTGAGCGCAGCGACATTGAGCGTGGTCAAGTTTTGGCAAAGCCAGGCACAATTACTCCACACACTGAGTTTGAAGCTGAAGTTTACATCTTGAAGAAGGAAGAAGGCGGTCGCCACACTCCATTCTCAAAGGGCTACAAGCCACAGTTCTACTTCCGCACAACTGACGTTACTGGTGAAGTTGAATTGCCAGCTGACAAAGAAATGGTTATGCCAGGCGACACTGTAACCTTCAAGGTTAAGTTGCTTGCACCAATCGCTATGGAGCAAGGTTTGAACTTTGCTATCCGCGAAGGTGGCCGTACAGTTGGTGCTGGTGTTGTTACAAAGATTAACAAATAATCTTGATAACACAAGCCTAATTAAATCCCCCGAACTTTCGGGGGATTTTTTGATGTCGCTGTGATAATGTATGTCTAATCAAGGAATCTTGTGTCAAAACATTGTTCAGAAGTACCAATCTTGTATAGAGGATAGTACGGTCCGTCATTCTCTTTCTCATCGACAGATGTAGTCTTTGTGATTTTCATGCCCACCTTTTTACCATCTATCGTGTCCATAAATTGAGGAAGGCAGAGGTGTTGCTCATTTTCGCTGCGTGAAGAAGATACAGGCTTAGTGAATTGTCCTACGCTGCTTTTCTTCTCTCGACATGCGTCTTCATTCTTTGTGATTTCGGTTGGAACATAATCCTCGTATTGTATTGCTAGTGTGTTTGTTTTTCTCATTAGATCCGAAGCTTCAGGTACTCTTTTTCTCTGAGTTTGTTCGGCGAGATCTAAAAAATCGAATTTAAGCCGAACCATATCATCCCCATCGCAAAAATATACCGAGCAGTCTACTATTTGAGGATCCTCGTAACCGTGTTCTACACAGTAAGCTGAAAAACCTTCGCGAACGTTGTATTTTGCGTAATACATTGAATTCTTTTCTATATCTATTTTTCCCGCAGAATCGTCTTTCTTATTTTGTGACGGATTCTCGGTATTGCTATTTTCTGGCTGAGATGTGGCAGTTTCAGAGCCGCCGTATGGGGCTGAACTTGAACTTCCAGCATCAACTCCTTTTTCGCCTGCGCATCCAGCCAATACACACGATGGTAATAAAGCTAGCATTGCAAGTGCTCGATATACTTTTGCAGTATCGACGCGTGGCGCTTTTTCTGCAAACATTCTTTTTTCCATATATCCTCCCGTTGATAATATGTAAAAGTTAATAGATTGCCGATATTATACATGTTTTTTGCTGTAAAGTAAAGTTAATTGACAAAGCGGTAATGTTTATGGCAGAATAAAGACATCTAATATAAAACAGAAAAAGGAGATTTTGGTGAATAGACAGAAATTGCTAATTGTTGGCGGCGGTGGAATGGTTGGTGCAACGGCGGCTTATGCGTGCGCATTACGTAGTGTCATCGAAGAGATTGTGTTGATTGACCGTAATGAGGATTTGGCTTGGGGTCAGGCGGCTGACATCAATGACGCGATGGGAATTGACAGAAATGTCGTGGTTCATACGGGAAATTATTCTGATATCAATGACGATGACATCGTTGTGATTACCGCGGGTGCGCCGCAACTTCCTGGTCAAACTCGGTTGGAATTGATTGACGTTAACGCAAAAATTATGCGTGATATTGTGAAAAATATTATGGCGAATGGCGCGAAGCCGTATTTGGTGATTGTCAGTAATCCGGTTGATGTTCTGACTTACGTGGCGCTTAAGGAATCTGGTTTGCCGAAAAATCGCGTATTCGGGACGGGCACGACGCTTGATACTTCACGAATGAAGTCGTATTTGGCAGATGCGTTCAATGTCGATAGTAAAGCGGTTGACGCTTATATTTTGGGCGAGCATGGTGATTCATCATTTTCGACAATTGAAACGGCGCAAATTGGTGAAGTGCCGATTAGGGAATATCCTGGATTTACAGAGGAAATGATTGATGGAATTGAGCAGAAGGTTCGCGACCGAGCATATCGGGTGATTGAAACAAAGAAATCGACATATTTTGCGATTGGGTTTGTCGTGTCTAAGATTGTTTCGGCGCTCCGAAAATCGACGCACACTGTTTATCCTGTTTGCTCTTTGGCTGAAGGTGAATATGGACTGAATAACGTTGTGCTTGGATTGCCATCAACAATCAGCAGCGACGGCGTGAAGATTTTGGCGGGCTATCCGCTTACCGAGCGAGAAAAAGAATCGCTGGATAAATCCGCTGGAATTATTGCGGAAATGATTTCTCATCTTGATAAAGCGGAAAATTGCTGATATAATCGCATAGTTAATAATAATTTATCTCGAGAACTCGATTGGCTATAAATAGGACAATTAGAGGTTACGAGATCGCACATAAGGAGGAGCTATGGCTCAAGATACAGGAATCAAAATCCGTATTCGTCTGAAGGCTTATGACCACAAAGTCATCGACCAATCAGCAAAACAAATTATCGACACCGCAATTCGCACAGGTGCTAACGTGGCTGGTCCAGTGCCTTTGCCAACTCGACGCAGCACTTACACCGTCGTAAAGAGTCCGCACGTTTACAAAACTGGCGGTGAATCTTACGAGCGCCGCGTTCATAAGCGTCTGATTGACATTACGAACGCTACACCAAAGACGATTGACAGCTTGCAGAACTTGAATTTGCCAGCTGGCGTTGACGCTGAAATTCGTATGTAATTTAACGATATATAAAATTTCCGCTTCTTGAATGGGGCGGATTTTTTATGCTATAATTCCATTTAGCTTATGACAAAACAAAAAACTCGTACTTATGCTCGCAATCGCTCGAAGTCTAGCGAGCTGTTTAGTCGCAAGGGGCGCGAACGTATTTATGATAACGACGGCTCATTTTTCTTGAAATTGGTGGTTTTTGTGATATTAAGTGCGCTGTGGCTTCGTCTAAAAAATCCAGTTGAAGTTGGCGGTTTGGTTGTCCAAGCCATTCCTGTCGGGCTATTCATTGCGCTGCTGCTGGTATTAAAGATTGAGAAATATCAATTCAACCGGAAAATTTGGTACGTCACGATAATTTTCATGGCAATTCTGACTTCGTTTACGCCAGTTGGCGTGATGATTTAGAGCCTGTCTTTTATTGACAATAATATACATAACGTGCTATAGTGAGGAAGTAATTTCTATTACGCGTAATATCAACTGTTCTCCTTGATGAATGAGCAGGTCTGGCTATGAGCGGATGTTTACATTTAACGTTCTCCCAGAATCCAGAAACCGCACGTCATCAGGAGTATTTAAGTGGGAGTGAGGAAAAGTGAAAACACTTCTCGGTACCAAACTTGGTATGACCCAGCTCTTGGCTGAAGACGGCAAAGCCATTCCGGTAACGCTGATCCAAGCCGGCCCTGTCACCGTGACTCAGGTGAAGACTGTCGAAACCGACGGTTACAATGCGGTACAGGTAGCTTTTGGAGAGGGTAAGAACCTGAGCAAGGCCGTGGCTGGACACGTTAAGCCAGCCCAAGTGACCCCGAAACATATTCGGGAATTCCGTGTCGACCAGATTCCAGAGGATCTGAAAGTTGGCAGTGAAATTAATGTTTCCGCGTTTGAAGTCGGCGATTTTGTCGATGCGACCGGAACCAGCAAAGGTAAAGGTTTCGCTGGAACCATTAAACGCCACAACTTTAAGCGTCATCGTAAGACGCACGGTGGTAAAGGTAATACTCGTAAGCCAGGTTCAATTGGCTCGATGTATCCACAAAAAGTTTTCAAGGGTAAGACGATGGCTGGCCACATGGGTCACGAACGTGTTACTGTCAAGAACTTGGAAGTGGCATATGTTGATCCAGAGACCAATCTAATCGGGGTTAAGGGCGCTGTTCCTGGACCACGAAAGGGGCTGATTATTTTAGGAGGTAACAAGTAATGGCAGATTCAACCAAACTTCCTAAAGACATTTTTGCTGTGGAAGTGCCAAATCACGAATTGTTGAAATTGGCATACGACAGCTACTTGGCAAACGCACGCCTAGCTAGCGCTACAACCAAGCAGCGCGGTGAAGTTTCTGGTGGTGGTAAAAAACCATGGAAGCAAAAGGGAACTGGTCGAGCACGTTTCGGTTCAACTCGTAACCCGATCTGGCGCGGCGGTGGTGTAGTATTTGGCCCACGCGGCAATGAAAACTACACTAAAAAATTGTCGAAGACTGCTAAGAAAGTGGCAGTTCGCCAAGCTTTGACCGTAGCTAACGAAGCTAAGAAAATTGTCGTTAAAGACGTTAAGACTACTGGCAAGACCAAGGAAGTCGCAACATTCTTAGCTGACAACAAGTTCGAGCGCCGCGTTCTGATCGTTGTAGATGAGAAGACGCCAGAACTTATGCGTGCTACAAACAATATTCAGAACGTTTTGGTGGTTCGCGCTAATTATCTAAGCGTTTATCACATTCTGAATGCGGATACAATCGTTATAACACCGAAAGCTCTACCTGTAATTACTGCATGGTTGGGCAAGGAGGAAGCGTAATATGAAACAGACGATTATTATCCCACGCGTTAGTGAAAAGGCTTACGCACAGAGCGCCAATGGTGTATATGTGCTACGCGTTCCACTTAACTTGAATAAGAACGAAATCAAATCAGCTGTAGAAGCACAATTTGGCGTTACTGTAGTTAAGGTTAAAACCTTAGTACAAGACGGCAAGGCTGTACGCTTCTCGCGAGGCAAGAATCGTTATCCTGGCACAACAACGCGCAAGGATTGGAAGAAGGCTTACGTGACGCTGAAAGAAGGCGATAAGCTCGATGTGTTTGACGCAGTAGAGCAGCAGATGGAGGAGACCAAGTAATGCCAGTGAAAGCTTACAATCCAACCACTCCTGCTCGTCGCGGCATGACGAGTCAGGATTTGTCAGACATTACAACAAGAAAACCTCTTAAAAGTCTGATTAAAGCTAAAAAGCAAAATGCCGGTCGCAACAACCAAGGTCGAATTACTGTTCGTCATCGCGGAGGCGGCGTTCGTCGTCACTACCGCTTGGTGAACCACAATTTGCCAGCAGGCTTGACCTTGACGATTGAAGAAATCGAATACGATCCAAACCGCTCAGCTCGTATTGCTCGAGTTAAGGATCAGTACAATTTGTACCACTACATCTTGGCTGACACCTCAATGGTTAAGGGTAAAACTATCCGAACTGGCGAAGAAGCTCCAATTGAGGCTTCGAACCGCTTGCCATTGTCAGTTATTCCTGTTGGTACGATGATTTACGCTATTGAGTTGACCGCTGGAAAGGGCGCACAAATGGTACGCGCTGCTGGTGCTAAAGCTCAGTTGATGGCGAAAGAAGGCAACTACGCAACTATCAAATTGCCATCTGGCGAAGTTCGCAAAGTTCGCTTGGAAGCTACCGCTGCTATCGGTGTAGTCGGTAACGTCCAGCACCAAAATGTTAAGATCGGTTCAGCTGGTCGCAAGCGTCGCAAGGGTATTCGCCCAACCGTTCGTGGTGTCGTTATGAACGCCGCAGACCACCCACATGGTGGTGGTGACGGTGGTCGCCACGGTACTGGTAAAGCACCACGTACTCCTTGGGGTCAATTGACATTAGGTTATCGAACTCGTCGCCGTAAAGGCTCAAATAAATTAATCGTACGCACGCGTCACGACGCGAAGAGGAAGAGGTAAATCACGATGAGTCGTTCATTAAAGAAAGGTCCATTCGTCGATGTAAAGCTAGCAAAGAAAATTGCTGCTCTTAGCCTTGACGATCGAACTGTTATCAAAACGTGGGCGCGCGCTTCGACTATCACCCCAGAGATGGTTGGTCGAACGATTGCTGTCCACAACGGTAGAGTACACGTCCCTGTGCTGATTACCGAAAACATGGTTGGTCACAAACTCGGTGAGTTTAGTCCAACTCGTAAGTTCCGTAAGCACGGCGGAAAGGATAAGAAGTAATCATGGCTGATACAACTTATACTGTTCGCGCTTACGCAAAAGGTGTCGACCAGGCGCCACGCAAGGTTAGCTTGGTTGCCGCATTGGTACGAGGCCGTACTATAGCTGATGCACTAGTTATCTTAGAGCACGTTCCAAAGCGCGCTGCTAGCCCAGTTAAGAAGGCTATCGAAAGCGCTAAGGCAAACGCCATCAACAACCACGGCTTGGATGCGAAAAGCTTAGTAATTACTACTTTGAGTGTTACTACTGGTACACGTTTGCGCCGCTTTAAGCCTGCATCACGTGGCCGCGCTTTGCCATTCCAGAAAAAGACTTCAAATATTTTGGTTGAAGTAACTGGTACGGAAAAGCCAAAGAAAGCGCCTGCAAAAAAGGCCGAAGCTAAGGCAGAAGCAAAAACTGCTAAGCCTGCAGCTAAAAAAGCCGCTAAACCGGCAGCAAAAAAGGAGGAGAAGTAAATGGGTCAAAAAGTGAATCCAATCAACTTCCGCCTACAGGTCAATAAGAACTGGAGCTCTCGTTGGTTTACGGCCAATAAAAAAGAGTTTGCAGAGGCGATTCGTCAGGATCACGAAATCCGCGAGTTGATTGAAAAGAAATTTGCCTCACGCCCAACTATCAATCGCATTGAGATTGAGCGTAGCGCTAACTTGATCACGATTACAATTCACACGGCAAAAGCTGGTGTTGTTATCGGTCGCGGTGGTGCTGGCGTGAACGAATTGAAGAAGCAAGTTGAGAAGATTGCTGGTCAGTCAGTTCGTATCAACATTGAAGAAGTTCGCCGTCCAGAATTGGCAGCCAAATTGGTAGCTGAGAACATCGCTCGCCAATTGGAGCGCCGAATCAACTTCCGCCGTGCAACTAAAATGACCGCACAAAACACCATGAATGCTGGTGCTAAAGGTATTCGTATTGAGGTGGCTGGTCGTTTGAACGGCGCTGAAATGGCACGTCGCGAAAAGGTAATTGAAGGCTCAGTGCCTCTACATACCTTGCGCGCTGATATTGACTTCCACTGTGCTCGCGCTCAGACACCAGCTGGTATCATTGGCGTGAAAGTGTGGATTTATAAGGGAGAAAGGAGTCGCTAAATGCTGTTACCAAAGAAAACTAAGCACCGCAAAGTGCGTATTGGAAAAAACCGCGGTAATGCAACCCGTGGTAATTACATCGCGTTCGGCGACTTTGCATTGCAATCACAATCAAATGAGCGCATCAACTCCCGCCAAATCGAGTCTGCTCGTCAGGCGATGACTCGTTACATCAAGCGTGGCGGTAAGATTTGGATTCGAATCTTCCCTCACACTCCAGTTACCCGAAAGCCACTTGGCTTGAAGATGGGTGGCGGTAAAGGTAATCCAGAGTTCTTCGTTGCTAAGGTAAAGGCTGGCACTGTTCTATTTGAGATGCAGGGTGTTTCAGAGGAAGTTGCTCGCGAAGCAATGCGTCTGGCTAGCCACAAATTGCCAGTCAAATGTAAGTTCATCAAGCGGGAGGACGCATAATGGCTGAAACGAAGAAATCTGTTAAAGCAGCAGTTGTTAAGACGATTGACGATTTGAAGAAGGAGTTGGCTGAAAAGCGAAACGACTTACTTCAAGCAAAACGTTCTCACGCTGCTGGCGAATTAGTTAATCCAAAAGCGTTGCGTTCACTCCGAAAGGAAATTGCACGCCTGCTGACACAAATTAATAATACAAAGGAGAGCAAGTAATGGCCCGACGAACATTGATTGGCGTCGTAACGAGTGCCAAGCGCGACAAGACCATCACTGTGACGGTCACTAGCCGCGAAACGCATCCGCTATACGGCAAGCAGTACACCGTGACTCGCAAATACACTGCTCACGATGAAACCAACGAAGCAGGTGAAGGCGACAAGGTGCAGATCGAAGAGACTCGCCCAATTTCCAAGACTAAGAGTTTCACTCTAGTTAAGGTGATTGAAAAGTCTCGCGGTTCTATCAAACTAAAGGACGAAGTTTCTGGCGAAACTAAGGAAGAGGCTAAGGAGGACGACAAATGATCCAACAAGAATCTCGCCTTAAGGTAGCCGACAACTCAGGTGCTAGGGAAGTTCTGTGTATCCGCGTTCTTGGCGGTACACGACGCCGTTACGCTCGCGTTGGCGACGTAATCGTCTGCTCGGTAAAAGACGCTAGCCCAACCGGTAACGTTAAGAAAAAATCTGTTGTTAAAGCTGTAGTTGTTCGTACTCGCGATCAAATTCATCGCAAAGACGGCTCAACAATCTGTTTTGACGACAACGCCGTAGTGATTATCAACGATGACAAGCAACCAAAAGCTACTCGTGTCTTCGGTCCAGTTCCACGCGAACTTCGCGATATGGGCTACATGAAGATCGTTAGCTTAGCTCCGGAGGTACTCTAATGGCTCGAATTCATAAAGACGATACCGTAAAAATTATTGCTGGTAAAAATAAAGGCACAACTGGTAAAGTTCTAAAAGTTAACACAAAAGACCAAACTGTTTTGGTTGAAGGTGTTGGTGCTGGACATCGCCACGTTAAGCCAAGCCAGTACAATCCAAAAGGCGGTAAAAAAGATATTCACGTACCAATGGATATCAGCAAAGTCGCTTTGGTTGTTGATGAGAAATCAGGCAAAACCAGTCGGGTTGGTTTAGTAAAGAATGCTGACGGCGGCAAAACTCGTGTTGCTCGTCAAGCAAAAAATAAGGAGATTAAATAATGGCAGAAAAGAAAACTGTCGTGCCAGCTCCTCGCTTGAAAGCCTTGTATCAAGGAACTTACCTTAAGGAACTACAAGCCGAATTGAATCTAAAGAACGTGCATGAAGTGCCAGCTTTGGAAAAGATCGTCGTGAGCGTTGGTACCGGCAAAAAGAAAGATGACAAGCGTCATTTCGAAATTGTCAAAAACACCGTCGAGAAAATTACCGGTCAAGCACCAGTGGCTCGACGAGCCAAAAAATCAATCGCGACATTTAGCATTCGTAAAGGTATGGGCGCGCCAATTGGTGTTAGCGTAACTTTGCGCGGAGCTCGTATGTACGAGTTTATGGATCGTTTGATTAACGTTGCTTTGCCTCGCGTTCGTGACTTCCACGGCGTTGGCTTGAAGTTTGATAAAGGTGGCAATTACAATCTAGGCATTACCGAGCAATCGATTTTCCCAGAATTGACATTTGAGGAAACTCAAGTTTTGCACGGTTTGCAGGTTACATTTGTTATCAAGAACGGCAACAAGGAAGCTTCTAAGGCGTTGCTAGAAAAATTCGGCATGCCGTTTGAGAAGAAAGGAGGCGTCAAGTAATGGCTAAGAAATCAATGGTCGCTCGTGATAAGAAGCGTATGAAGATGATTGCCAAGTTTGCAGCCAAGCGTGCTGAGTTGAAAGAACTTGGCGACCTCGATGGCTTGCAGAAGTTGCCTCGCAATTCTAGTCCAACCAGGCACAAGAACCGTGATAGCATCTCTGGTCGCCCACGCGGCTACATGCGTCAATTCGGCTTGAGCCGTATCAATTTCCGCGAAAAAGCAGCCAAGGGTGAAATCCCAGGCATAACAAAGAGTAGTTGGTAAGAAGGAAAGGAGATTAGAATATGTCTATGCAAACTACAGACCCAATCGCCGACCTTCTGACTCGCATCCGCAATGCGAAATTGGTTGGCAAAACGGAAGTTCGTGTTCCGTCCAGCAAGATGAAGAAAGTCATCGCTGAACAATTAGTCAAAAACGGCTACTTGGCAGATGTCAAGCTGGAAGATGCTAAACCTCGTGGCGTGTTGGTAGTTACTATCAATGAAAAAGGAACTAACAGCACTATCAACGAAATTACCCGTATCTCAAAACCTGGTCGTCGCGTTTACGTCGGCGCTAGCGAGATTCCAAAGGTAAAGAGCGGCCGCGGTTTGGTACTTATCTCAACATCAAAAGGTGTCATGACTGGTGCCGAAGCAGCCAAGGCTAAACTTGGTGGTGAATTGTTGTTGAAGGTTTACTAAGCCTCACGCAAATCAAATAAACGTCCTCATTGCAGGGCGTTTATTTTTATATCTATCTGTACAGAGATAGTATAATAGTGATGTGATTGATCTTAAGAATGTGTCTTATGAAACTAATAGTCGAGAATTGTTCGGCGACGTAAGCTTTGCTATTAACGCCGGAGACAAAATTGGACTAGTTGGTCCAAATGGCGCCGGAAAAACTACTTTATTAAAAATAATAAACGGAGATATCCAGCCTACATCTGGCGATATTATTTCGAGTGGTGAAGAGATAGGCATTTTACCACAAAACCTGAATAAATGGCTCGATAAGACAGTTTATGATTTTATAGAAGAAGTGACCGGCGTTAAGTCGGCTAGAGAAGAATTTGATTATCAGTGTGAGAGATTAACCCAAGAGGCTAGTGAAAAGACGCTATTAGCTTATGGCGAAGCTCTGGAGAGGTATGAAAAATTCGAAGTAGCAAATTTTGACACGACGATTAAAAAGGCTTTATCGCGGGCAGCTCTGGGTGATATTGATCCGGATAGACGTCTGAATACATTTTCCGGGGGACAACGCACACGGATAGCTTTGGCGGCAGTTTTTGCGTCTCGTTATGATCTAATTTTACTTGATGAGCCAACTAATAACCTTGATGACAGCGGAGTAATTTTGCTTGAAGATTTTATTGACAATTCGCCAGCTTCATTTTTGATCGTGTCTCATGATCGGCATTTCTTACGTAACACCGCAGAACGGATCATAGAATTGACTGGCGGCAAGGGTGTGAATAAGTATAATCTTGGTTACGATGAATATATTGAAGCAAGACGTGAAGCCCGTCAAGCAATGATTGACCGCTATGAGCAATATGAAAAGGAGAAAAAGCGACTATACCGCGTTGCGCGGGATGCGAGAATTCGTGCGAATTCGGCCAAAGCTAGCCACAAAAAATCGGATAGTGATAAGTTAAATGATAATTTTCGTAAAGAGCGCGCATCTTCAAATATTGCAGGGGCGGCTGGAGGCGTGGAGTCTCGCCTGCGACAATTGGATGAACCTGAGAGAGTGGAGGATGAAATTGCTATTAAGTTTGCTTTCGATGAAGTATCGTCTAAGAAGCATAGCCTTATTTCTGTGCAATCGCTAAGTATTTCACATGACGGAGAGAAGGTGATAGGACCCGTTACTTTTAATGTACGTCCTGGCAATAAAATATTGATCCAAGGAGAGAATGGTTCAGGAAAATCTTCGCTCTTCAATTTTATTATGGGAAATAATACACCCGAGTATCATCGCGGAGAAATAAAAAAAGGCGAAAATGCAAAAATAATATACATGAATCAGTCGCAATCATTGCCGCTTAAAGACAACTCGCCTTTGGATAATTTGCGGTACTTATCGCCAAAACTTGAATTACATGACGCGATCAATATATTAATTCGTTTTGGTCTAGATAAAAGAACAATCTCTTCGACAAAAGCAATAGATCTCAGCGGTGGCGAACGGGCTAAAGTTTTGCTTGCTGCTATGTCAACGGATTCTCCTGATCTTATCATCCTGGATGAGCCGACGAATAATCTTGACATTCCTACGATTGAAGCTTTGGAATTGGCGCTAGGTCAGTATAAAGGAGGCGTTGTGATAGTGTCTCATGATCAAGACTTTATCAAAAATATAGGGATAACGGAGAAAATTAAAATATAAAAAAGACTTGATGGAATAGCTTTGTAGAGAATTAGCTAAAATATTTAAATGTAAGTTTAGACGATCTAGCTGGTGATTAAACAGTAGAAGCAAGAAGTGATAAAAGGACTACAATAATATCTCCAATTGAAAATGTTATAGTATCTTGTAATAAAATTCAGTCATCAGGCAAGTACGAAGGTGGTAAAGATTCACCAAAATATGCTTTGTTTGGACGTGATGACATCAATTCTACTGCTTTTTGTATATTATAATTTAACTAAGGGGTGATTTTATGATAGTTAAAGAATATGGAAAATCTAATAAAGATATTATTATGTTATTACATGGTGGTGGATTATCATGGTGGAATTATGAAGAAGTGTCAGAAATATTAAAAAGTAATTATCATGTAATATTACCAATATTAGATGGCCATTCAGGAAGTGATAGAGATTTTACTTCTATTGAAAGTAATGCAAATGAAATAATTGAATATATTGATAATAATTATAACGGAAATGTTAAACTTATAGGAGGACTTTCACTAGGAGCACAAATTTTATTAGATATATTGTCAAAAAGAGACAATATATGTGAATATGCAATAATTGAAAGTGCTTTAGTATGCCCAATGAAAATGACAAATAAACTTATAGAATCATCAATTAATATGTCTTATGGACTTATAAATAAAAAGTGGTTTTCTAAACTTCAATTTAAAAGTTTAAAAATAAAAGAAGAATTATTTGATAAGTATTATATTGATAGTTCTAATATAACAAAAGATAATATGATTTCATTTTTAAAAGCTAATTCCAATTATCATCTTAAGAATATAAAAACTAACAAATCAAAATCAATAGTGGTAGTAGGAAGTAAAGAAAGACCAATTATGATTAAATCTGCAAAAATAATACACAATGAATTAATTAATAGTGAATTAGAAATATTAAGTGGTTATTATCACGGAGATTTAAGTATTAATCACCCAAATGAATATGCAGAAAAAGTTAAGAAACTGATAAAATAACTGTTCGGAAAATTTTAGTAAACATGAGCAGTTTGAATAGTAAGTATGATGAGAGCCGAAAGGCTCTTATTTTTATGTCTTTAAATTATATTCATTCTAAAAAGTTTGTTGCATTAAGAATGGTGGTAGTATAATTATTTCTATTGCAAATGGCTTTTTATGCCCAGAGGATCAATATATAATTCCAGGAACAGAATTTATTGATATTTATAGAGGTTTTGATATGGTAAAAAAATTGTCAACGGAACTTCGTAATAATTGTTTTGAAAATATTAGATTTTTTCCTACAAATGTAGAACTTTTTTATCAGCTAAGGTAAAAAAATGATGTTATATTTTAAAGGAGGTATTAAATGATTGAACAAAAAACATTCGGTCAGAAAGTAATAGAATTTAATAAAAAATTATCTAAAATATCAATGGAATTACCGGATGGTTTTAAAATTATAAATCCGTTTAATGGAAGTCAAAAAGAAATAGTAAATGAAATTTCAACAACGTTCTACAAAAGGTTTTACAATGATTGTAATAAACGTCGTATAATATTAGGAAGTTCACCAGCACGTCGAGGAACAGCTGTTACGGGGGTGCCATTTGAGGATGCGGAACATCTTCAAAAAGAAACTGGTATTTTGATTGATAAGTTTTATATTAACAAATCATCTTCAGGTTTTTTATATGATGTAATCGAAAAATATGGTGGATGCAAAAAGTTTTATTCGGATTTTTATATGAATTTTGTCTGTCCTGTTGGTATAGTTAGAACCAATTCAAAGGGAAATGAGGTTAACTGTAATTATTATGATAGTAAAAAATTGCAAGAAATATTGTATTCTTTGATCGTTAGTTCAATACAGGCACAAATTGATTTTGGAATTGATACTTCTGTGTGTTATTGCATAGGAAGTGGAGATAATTATACATTTTTATCTAAAATAAACAAAAAATATAATTTTTTTGATGAAATCATACCTTTGGAACATCCGAGATTTATAATGCAGTATAATTCTAAACATAAATATGAATATTTTGAAAAGTATTTGACAGCTTTAAAGCAAAATTATAACAAAGAAAAGGAGATAGCGTATAGTTAATAAAAAATTTTAATGAAACATTAATACATGACGAGTTGTTCAAAAAGATTGATTATGTTATTTTGTTGTTGAAGGTTTACTAAGCCTCACGCAAATCAAATAAACGTCCTCATTGCAGGGCGTTTATTTTTTATGATAAACTTTTATCATATGGGAGCTGGAGCGCTAAAAGACATAAGGTCGGCATATCGAGTAGTAGTAAAGGGATTAGTGCGCGATGAATTAGGTAGACTGCTGTTCGTTCAAGAGAGAAGTGACTCATGGGACTTTCCTGGCGGTGGGCTAGAACATGGTGAGGATATTACAGAAGCGTTGAAACGAGAGTTTCTGGAAGAACTAGAGACAGATATCGAAGTCGCTGCAGAAAATCCCTTGATTATTCCAACGTGGAATACAAAGTTCGACGACCCCGTTTTGATTATTGCCTACAAAGTTACTCTGTTAACGATACCTCGTAAAACAGATGAAGTTTCAAACTTTAACTATTTCGATATTCATGAAATCAAACAAGAAAAGCTAGATTCTACGCTGATTGGCAATCTTTCAAAGATATACCCATGCAAATATCTCGATACGGCCGAGTAATGACTTCAAGCCTATCGACCCCTATCTACACTTCAGCATCCTCAATTCGCCGCAGATCCTCCTGGTTAGTATTTCCAAAGATGTCATGACCAGCACCTTGTTTAGGGTGTGCTTATGGTATACTAATGAGCGGGAGGATATTGGTGTAAACACAAACCAACTAAAATGATGAAGTTACAAAATCACGATCAAACTAAACGTATAAAAAATGTCTTTCTTGACTACGACAAATTAAAGCAGTTTGATGATATTATCTCGGACGCAATCAAACAAAGTAGTCGAAAGATTACCTACAGCAAGGATGTCAAATTTTCTGATAATAAGGATAAGCGTTTTGAGCTTGAGTCCATTGATGAGATTAGAGGGAGAAAAATATACGAGTTGTACTTTCAGATTAGAGAGCATGATTCTTACAATAACCTTAGTATAAATTTTTATTCCTCAGATACGGTCATTCTAAGTATGCATCTAAAACATAGCCCGGGAGATATGGTATACGTCGAGCAGCAAATAGAGCAGTTCCTAATTAACAACTGTAAAGTCCCTTTCTGGGATTATAAAAAGCTTCTAAAAAATATCTGGGATATGTCGCTAGTGATAGTACTCGCCGTATTATTTATCCCATCACAACAAAATATCCCCGGCGAAGTACATTTAGATTCGCTAGTGAGTTATATAGCAAAGTTGCTATTTTCGTATATTACCATACAATTATTTTTATATTTATTTTTATATTTATGGATATTACCTAAGATCATACCACACTACAATAGAATTAATAAAGCGGTTGATGGTAGAACGAGCAAAGAGATGAATAAGCCATATATTGCCATATTGAGCTTTGTAATAGCCCCTTTGGTTGTTGGAATTATTATAGAGATTATAGGTAAAATCATATAGTTGGAATATAATCATCCTTGCATTTTACCCCTAGTCTGTGTTAAAATACTGAAGTTAATATCAAATCACACGAAAGGTGAGTAATGAGTCTGAGTCGAATCGGAAAACTGCCGGTGATTATTCCGGCCGGTGTGACAATCACGGTTGACTCTGGTGATGTGGTCGTTAAAGGACCAAAGGGTGAATTGAAGCAATTCATCACACCAGCAGTTGAGGTGAAAGTCGAAGACGGACAAGTCACGGTGCATCCTAAGGACGAGTCCAAAGTAGCCCGTAGTCAGCATGGTCTGATGCGCGCGCTAATCAACAACATGGTAATCGGTGTAACCAAAGGTTATGAAAAACGCCTAGAGGTTAACGGTGTCGGTTTCCGTGTTAGCTCAAGTAATAATGAGCTGGAAATGGCACTTGGATTTTCACATCCAGTCAAATACAAAGCCCCAGAAGGCGTAACTGTTACCAACGAAAAAATGATCATCGTTGTTAGCGGTATCAATAAACAACAAGTCGGCCAAGTTGCAGCGGAAATCCGCGCCTTGAAGAAGCCTGAACCATACAAGGGCAAGGGTATCAAGTACGTCGACGAGCAGATTTTGCGTAAAGCAGGAAAGACAGGTAAGTAATCATGGCTGAAAATAAGAAGCTACTCAACCGCGCTCTTCGCAAAAACCGCGTTCGCGCTAAGGTTTCAGGCACGGCAGAGCGCCCACGCTTGACAGTTACTATTAGCAATTTGCACGTTAGCGCACAGTTGATTGATGATGTAGCTGGCAAGACATTGGCTGCAGCAACTACGGTTGGCACAAAAGCAACTGGCACGATGACTAAAAAAAGTGCTGCTATCGGTACTGAAATTGCTAAAAAAGCAAAGAAAATTAAGATTAGCGCAGTAGTGTTTGACCGAAATGGTCGTCAATACGCTGGTCGCCTAAAGGCTTTGGCTGATGCTGCGCGCCAAGAAGGATTGGAGTTTTAGTATGGCAGAGCAAGCTGCAAATACTACCCCACGTGCAGAAGGTCGTCGACCTCGAAATCCACGTGGTGGTCGCCGCGATGACCGGCGAAATGTGCGCGATGACGCACCAAAAGAGTTTGAAGAATTGGTAATCAACATTGACCGCGTTTCTCGCGTGGTTAAGGGTGGTCGCCGTTTCCGATTTAAGGCTTTGGTGGTTGTTGGTAACCGCAAAGATAAAGTTGGCGTCGGTGTTGCCAAGGGTGCAGACGTTCAAGCTGCAGTAGCTAAGGCTACGTCAGTCGCTAAAAAGCACCTAATTACATTGCCATTAAACGGCGAAACAATTCCGCACGACAGCGAAGTTAAATTCTCTGGCGCACGCGTATTGATCAAGCCAGCCGCTCCTGGTACTGGTATTATCGCTGGTGGTGTAGTTCGCCAAATTATCGGCGTAACAGGTGTTCGTAACCTATTGACCAAATCTCTTGGCTCAACCAACAAGGTTAACATTGCTTACGCGACTATTGAAGCTCTAAAGTCATTAGTTCCACGCGATCAATGGCTAAGCGCTCAACCTGTAAAGAAGGTTGCTAAAAAGGAGGCTAAATAATGAAGTACAATGATCTCCAAGTTTCAGCAAACAAGAATAAAAAGCGCGTTGGTCGCGGTATTGCTGCTGGTCAAGGTAAAACTGCTGGTCGCGGTACTAAAGGTCAGAACGCCCGAACAGGTAAGAAGCTTCGAGTAATGTTCCAGGGCGGTCAGCGTCCACTAGCTCAAGCTGTACCAAAGGCTCGCGGATTCAAGAGCTTGCGAACTCCAGCTCAAGTTGTATACATGGATCACTTGAACGCATTTGACGGCAAGACCGTTGACAATGCTTTGTTGTTCACTGAAGGCTACATTGCAACCCCATTCCACACGGTTAAGGTGATTGCTCGTGGTGAATTGAAGGCTAAGGTTGACTTGAAAGTACAAGCTGCCTCAGCTTCAGTTGTTGCTGCCATCGAAAAAGCTGGTGGCTCATTCGAGAAAGTAGCTACACCTATACGCCAAAGCGCGAAAGAAGCTGAAGAGAAATAATCTTTCTCGACAATGACAAATCCCCTTCAAAAGAGAAGGGGATTTTCTTTTGCCCTGATTTTTGGACTATTTTTCGCTACATTCTTGCGGCACGACTAGATAAATAGTCACGTTTCTGTCGGCGGTGTCGTCGCTATTGTCGTGGCTGGCAATTTTTGGCTCAGAGATAATAATCTTATTCTCAGGAAAACCTTGCGAGACTAGACCTTGCTTGACTTTATCGGCGCGCTCCATGGCTAATTTTGTGCCAGCACTTGTCTTTGAACTCTCGTATGTTTGACCGACTAGCTCAATTGAAAATTCCTTTTGACTATTTGATTTGTATAGCGACCCCAGTTTAGCTAGTTCGTCAACGGCAATTCCTTCATATGTATATTGCGTCGAATCCGCATTGAAGAAAACATTTTTAAAATTGTATTTACCGTCGCTAAGCGTAAAATAGCCGTCTTTCATATAGCCATAGCCAGCTTTTCGAAAATCAGCAGACGTTAAACATTTTGAATCTGATTTAGCTAAATTCTGCTTTTTGTCTTCGTTTTTCTTCTCGTCCTTAGATTTGACTGCTTCTTTCCGTGAAATATTCGTATTATTTGAAGGAGTGGTTTTATTTGACACAAGAACAATTGCCACCACTATTCCGATTGTCGCCAGCACTCCCACGATTGCCAATGTAACCCATAGCCACAATTTACTTTTCTTTGGTGGATAATTTTGGGGAAATTCTGGGTTTGGCGGTGGCGTAATCGGTGGAGTTGATGGGACTTCAGGTTGCTGTTGCATATAATACCTCGTTTACGTTATGTTATTGACTCAATTATAACGCATACGCTTTTATGTTTTTAGTATGGAAATATCCGCTAAGGTACTGTATAATTAACAGAGTTAAGAATTGTTAGTGACTATGAGGGGCTAAAACATGAATTGGAGAATAATTTTTCGCTCGCTGAAAAATAAAGATATGCAAAAACGACTATTTATCGTCGTGGGAATAATCGTTGTTTATCGATTATTAGCGCACATTCCAGTGCCATTGGCTGAACCAACGCAGCTGCGTAACGCGATTTCGTCGGTACTTGGACAATCCGACCTCGGTGGAATTTTGAACTTGCTATCTGGTGGCGCATTGTCGAGCTTCTCTCTGGTGTTGGTTGGGCTTAGTCCATTTATTACTGCTAGTATTATCATTCAGCTTCTAACTAAAGCCATTCCAAGGCTTGAGGAGCTACACAAAGACGGCGAATCTGGACGTCGGAAAATTCAGCAATGGACGCGTGTTATTACTGTGCCACTTGCTATTGTCCAGTCAATCGCTTTCATCTTCATCTTAAGGCAAACAGTTCTTCAAGGCGGCAGTACGACGTTGGCCGACCCGACGATGATGGAATGGATCGTTTCAATCACTTCAATGACGGCAGGCTCTGTTCTTCTGATGTGGCTTGGCGAGTTGATCACTGAGCAGGGAATCGGCAACGGTATTTCTATCGTAATCTTCGCTGGTATCATCAGCCAATTGCCACAAATGCTCGCGTCATTAATCTCATCATTGTTCAACACCTCATCTGGCAGCTTAAACGTCTTCAACTGGTTCACTCTCCCCGTAAACCCAGTTATGTTCTGGACGATATTAATCATGTCAATTGCCGGACTTATCGTCCTTTATTTCCTAGTTAAAATCAACGAAGCTCAGCGCGTCATTACAATTAACTACGCAAAGCGCGTTCACGGAAACAGTAATTACGGCGACGTAAAAAGCATTTTGCCGGTTAAGTTGATTGCTGCGGGAGTTATTCCGGTCATCTTCGCGGTTGCATTCCTGAGTTTGCCGCAATTTGTTGGTCAAGTTATGAAAGCGTCTGGTAACGCCAATCTTCTACCGACTGCCAACAAATTGATCACTTGGTTCCAAGCTCCAAACGCGGGCTCATTCACCGGCAGTACCGCAGAAGCATTTATCTACCCAACCCTATACTTCATCTTGGTTATCGCCTTTACATATTTCTATACCGGAATCGTCTTTAACGCTAATGAAATTGCCGAAAATCTGCAGAAGCAGGGCGGATTTATTGAAGGCGTGCGTCCGGGCGCTCAGACTGAAAAATATCTCATGAGAACCGTCAATCGCTTGATTTTGTTCGGCTCAATCGTCCTGGGAATCGTGGCTATTTTGCCATTCGTCGCGGAATATCTCACGTACAATTTGACAGGTTTGCAAGGTTTGCGTTTGTCAATTGGCGGTACAGGAATCTTGATTATCGTATCAGTTGCCCTTGAAACTCTGCGACAAGTCAACTCTCGTGCGCTGATGGTTACGTATGACGACTTTGACCCAGACGAGCTGCTTGATAGCGACAAAAAGAAGAGTAAGAAGCGTCGTTTGTTTAAGAAAAAATAATTGACATTAAAAATCCCCGCCGAAAAGCGGGGAATTCTTTTTGCGAATGGATTATCGTATTTTGTAATCGTAAGATAAATTGTCGCCAACTTTTTTCTCATTTTGGCAGACTGGCGCAATTTCATTACTAATGTTATTTTCATCAACCATCTTACAGCTCGGAATGTCAAATAGGTTAAATTGATTGGTTGGGGAAATCACTTTCCACCCGTCGTCTTTCTTAATTGCGAACATTCGCGCCGCAGAATTGCCGCAACCATAGCCCAGCAACAACTGTTTCTCGTCCTGGGAATGGGCAATTACCACAGTTACGCTGTTGTTATCCTTGCAGCCTGATTTTTTAGTTTCTGTCTTCAGAAAATAGCGAATCTCTTGTGTGACTGAATCGTTACGAATAACTAATTTATCTCCTTCGATTCGGAAGCCTAGAGAGCCCAAGTTCACGGATCCACCGTCAACATTTTCGACTGTTTGAAACGTCTTGTCGGAAGTTTGGTTGACGTGTAATAAAATTACGCCAATAACCATCACTATCAAAGCCGTCACCAGACCGATTAACACCGCGATCATTATCTCATTCTTCGATTTTGTAACCTTAAAGTTTGCCGGTTTTTTCTTGCTTGCCATAAAAATCCTTATGTTAAATTTGATAGCACAATTATAGCACGTAAATTTACGGCGAAAACCCTTGTCAAACTGTGTTTAGTACTGTATAATTGACAACTGTAACTTATGGCGAGTCAAAAGGAAGTCATCAAAATGGTAGGAAAGGTAGTGGAAGCACTGCCTAATACTCAATTTAAGGTGGAACTGGAGAATGGCCATAGTATCATCGCGCACATTTCAGGACGAATGCGTAAGCACTATATTCGTCTGGTGCCTGGTGATAAGGTTGAGGTTGAGATGACCCCTTACGATCTTACAAAGGGACGAATCAGCTTCCGCCTACGTGACGATCGACCTCAAGGTCGGTAGTTAAATATTAACGGTAATCTCGGGTTTACTCGGGAAGGGAGATTTAAGCACTTTATGAAAGTTCGTGCAGGTGTGAAAAAAATCAGTCCCGATGATAAGTTCGTTCGCCGCAAAGGCCGACTATATATCATCAACAAGAAAAAACCTAAGAACAAGCAAAGGCAGGGTTAAGCATGGCTCGAATTGCTGGGGTAGTTATCCCAACAGAGAAGCAGGTGCAAATTGCGCTCACCTATATTTACGGTATTGGGCCAAAGCACGCTTCGAGCATCCTTGCGGCGGCTAAAATTGAGCCGACCACTCGGGTGAAAGATCTCACCGAGGCTGAAGAAAACAAGATTCGCGAAATTATTGACAGCGAATACACCGTTGAAGGTGATCTCCAGCGCTTGGTGGCAAATAATATTAAGCGCTTGAAGGATATCAACGCCTATCGCGGTCTTCGCCACAAAGCAGGACTGCCAACACGCGGACAGCGGACTCGTACGAATGCACGAACTCGCAAGGGTCGCGCCATCGCCGTGGGCGGTACACAACCAAAAGCAGCAAGTAAGACCTAAAGAAAGGACTAAGAAATGGCAGACGCAAAATCTACCAAGAAGAAGCAGCGCCGATCAGTCCCAGCTGGTCAGCTGCACATTCAGGCAACATTTAACAATACTATCGTTACTTTTTCCGACAAGAAGGGTAACGTACTAACCGCTTCATCAGCTGGTGCATGTGGTTTCCGTGGAAGCAAAAAAGGTACAGCCTATGCTTCACAGGTTGCTGCTGAAAAAGCTGCTGAAGCTGCGAAATCTCAATACGGCTTGAAGTCTGTTGACGTTTTCGTGAAAGGTGTCGGCTTGGGTCGTGACGCCGCTATTCGTGCGGTCAGCGCCTTCGACATCTCAGTAGAAAGCATTAAGGACGTAACTGGCGTGCCTCACGGTGGTGTTCGTCCACGAAAGGCACGGAGGGCATAATTATGGCACGAGATAATTCACCAATTGTCAAGCAAAGCCGCCGCGAAGGTTATGCGCTTCATCCAAAAGCACATAAAATTTTGGCGAAAAAATCTGGCATTCCAGGTCAGCATGCACATGGTCGTCAGAATAAGCCAAGCCTATACGCTACACAGCTTCGTGAAAAGCAGAAAGTTCGTCGTTTGTATGGTCTAGTTGAGAAGCAATTTGCTCGCTTGATGAACGAAGCAACACGCGCTCAAGAAGGTTTGGCCGGCGAAAACCTGTTGAAGCTATTAGAGCGCCGTTTGGATAACGTTGTTTATCGTTCTGGATTTGCCGTATCACGTCGCGCAGCTCGTCAACTAGTTAGCCACGGACACTTTGAATTGAACGGCCGACGCGTCGATATTCCATCGATTCGCGTTAAAGCTGGCGATGTCATCACGGTTCGTCCAAAGAGTACCAAGTCAGAGTACTTTACACGAATTGACGATGTAATCAACAATTCAGTCCAAGGCCCACTAAGTTGGCTAAAAGCTGATAGCAAGAAGCTGAAGATTGAAGTAACTGGTTTGCCAAAGCGCGAGGAAGCAGAAGCTGACATCAACGAGCAATTAATTGTTGAGTATTACTCACGATAAAAGAAGGGTTAGGGAAGAATTATGGCAAAAGCAATTTACAATCCAGCACTCGCGAGCGTTGATGACATTTCAGCAACCAGCGCTACTTTTCTAATCGAGCCACTTCACCCAGGCTACGGTAATACTCTTGGTAACTCATTGCGACGCGTTCTATTGTCAAGCGTTCGCGGTGGCGCAGTTGTAGCTTTCAGAATTGAAGGCGCAACTCACGAGTTTACTACTGTTGAAGGCATCAAAGAAGATGTTGTCGACATTATGTTGAACTTGAAAAACGTTCACCTACGCGTATTTACTGACGATCCAGTTGAACTGCGCATTGAGAAATCTGGCGCTGGCGAAGTGACTGCCGCTGACATTAAAACTAATGCTGACGTTGAAGTCGTTAACCCAGAGCAAGTAATTGCTACAATCGACGACCCGAACAAGCATTTGGTTATGGATTTGGTAGTTGAGGCAGGTTGCGGTTATCAGACAATTGAAGAGTCAAGCGAAAAGCGTTTGCACAGCGACATGATTGCTATTGATGCAATGTACTCACCAGTGTTGCGCGTTCGCTACAAAGTCGACTCAACTCGTGTTGGTCAGGAAACGAACTTGGACAAATTGGCAATCACTGTTGAAACTAACGGCACAATCACACCTCGTGAGGCGTTCGAAGAAGCAGCAGCGATTCTTGTCAATCAATACACAGCTTTGGCTGGCAACACGATGGTAACTGGCGCACCAGCACTTGGTGCAGCTAAGGAAGACGAAGAGTCGGAGCTAGCAATGCCAATCGAAGAGCTAAACTTAAGCGCCCGCACGACGAACGCGCTAATTAACAATGAAATCCGCACTATTCGCGATTTGGTAACTTTGACTGAGCAAGATTTGCGAGAATTGAAAGGCTTCGGTTCAAAGGCACTAGACGAAGTACGTGACAAGATGGCGGAGTTGGAGTTTTAACTATGCATAGACACGGATATCAAGGGCGCAAGTTCGGCCGCGAGCGTGATCAGCGACGAGCCCTACTCAAAGGTCTGGCTACCAGCTTGGTTGAGTACGGAAAGATCGAGACCACCTTGCCAAAGGCTAAGGAACTAAAGCGTCACATTGAAAAAATCATCACCAAGGCTAAAAAGGGCGACCTAGCAAGCCGACGTCAGGTGATTGCAGCATTAAGCACACGCGCCGCTGCTTACAAACTAGTTGATGAAATCGCGCCACAGCTAAGTGGTCGAACCAGCGGACACGTTCGCGTTGAACGAACACGTTTGCGAGTCGGCGACGGCGCTCAAATGGCAATCATCGAGTTTGTTGACGATATTAAACCAATGCCAAAGGAAGGAAAATAAGATGAAGACTTATTCACAAAAACCATCTGAAGTTTCTCGCCGTTGGGTATTGTTTGACGCTAGCGAATTACCACTTGGACGTTTGGCTACAGAAATTGCCAAGCATTTGACTGGTAAATACAAGCCAACTTACACTCCTCACATTGACGGTGGCGACTACGTAGTTGTGATCAATGCTGCGCAGACAGTCGTTACTGGATACAAGGAAACTGATAAGTATTACTATCGCCACAGTGGTTTCCCAGGTGGAATTAAGGAAACGCAATTCAAAAAAATGCGCGAACGCCACCCAGAGCGAATTATTGAAGAAGCTGTTAAAGGTATGTTGCCAAAGAACAAATTGCAAGCAGAGCGCCTAAAGCGCCTACGCATTTTTGCTGGCAGCGACCACGCTCACACAGCACAAACACCAGAGAAAGTTGAGGTAAAGTAATATGGCTGCTGATACTTATTTCTATGGCTTAGGTCGACGCAAGAGTGCTTCAGCAAGCGTTCGCCTACTTCCTGGCAAAGGCACCATTACAATCAACGGCAAGCCTGCTGCTGAGTACCTGGACGGCAACAAAACCTTGCTAGCAGAAGTAACTGACCCACTTGCAATTGTCAGCAAGCAAAAAGAATTCGACGTTACTATTCTAGTTAAAGGTGGCGGTCTGGCTGGTCAAGTTGACGCTATCAAGCTTGGTATCGCAAAAGCTTTGACAGCCGCTCACGCTGACCTGCGTCCAGTTCTGAAGAAGGCTGAGCTATTGAAACGTGACCCACGCGAGAAAGAGCGCAAGAAGTACGGTCTTCGTTCTGCTCGTAAGCGCGAACAATTCTCTAAGCGTTAGTACAGAAAAGGCTATCACAAAATACTCCGTTTCACATGCAGGCGGAGTATTTTCATAGTATACTAAAAATATGTTGGACAAGATTATCCATCGCTGGTTACGGATTCCGTATGCATTGAACGTGCATTATTTTTCTCGTCCGGAAAAACCGAAAGCGACAATCTTACTCATTCATGGACTGGGGACTTCATGGAAAACATGGACACCGCTGGAGCCGTATTTGCCAAAGGGCACGCGAGTTATAGCAATTGACATGCTGGGATTCGGCAATTCGCCCAAGCCTGATTGGAAATCCTACAATGTTCACGACCAAGCCGCAAGCATCGTCGCCACTTTGCGCAGGGAATTCATAAATCACGTAGATATTATCATCGGTCATTCTATGGGGTCGCTGGCTGCCGTAGAGCTCGCCAAGCAATATCCAAAGTTAAGCAAGTCACTGATTTTGTGCAGTCCACCTATATATTATCCGAGGGTTGACGAAAAAATTCATCATCCAGAGAAGATTTTGCGTGCGCTTTATGAGTTTTTCAATAGTCATCCGCGCAGCTCGAAACGTTTTTTGCAATTCGCTGATCGGCACAATATTTGGCCTGACGCTGGATTTAAGGCTGATGAAGTTACCGCCGAATCCTTCTTGACAGCCTTGAACACCGCGATTATCAATCAAACGACAATGAATGACATCGCTAAGCTCACTCTTCCGATTGCTATTTTGTCTGGAAAGCTTGATCCGCTGATTGTCGAGAGAAACCTGAAGAAATTAGCAAAAGATCATAACAATATCACTCATACGTCAATGGCAGCTCAGCGGCATGAAATAACCGATAAATATGCGAAGAAGCTGTCGGGAATTGTGAAAGAGTATTTGGCGGGAAAATATTCACCAAAAACGAGTCGTCTTATAGCAAAGTCCAAACGAGGAAGCTTATGATTGAAGTAGAGTCCAAATTTAAGGTATCGAGCAACATAACACGCGACGAACTTCTCGCCATACTTAAAAGCCAATTCATCACGTCAATATCAAGCAAACGCCAAATTGACACGGTGTTTTTATTGCCCGAGCAAGTTGACGCGCCAATTGTTCCTGGTTCAAAAATTATGCGAGTGCGCGACGTTCTTAATCCGGAAACTGGCGAGTTGCGACGAAGCTTGATGACATTGAAGGTCGAGGAGCAGACAAAGCTAGCGTCTGATGAATATGAATTTGCAGTTGATGACGGAAATGCGGCGCGCCAAATGCTCACAGCGCTGGGCTGGCAAGAAATCGTTACGGTTGATAAAATCCGCCTTGAATCGAAAACTGAGGACTATACGATTTGCATTGATGAAGTTGCTGGATTGGGGTTATTTATTGAACTGGAGGTTTTGACCGAAGATAGCGCCGACGTAAAAAACATTCAACAACAAATGTACAATTTTCTGAAAAGCCTGAACATTGACGGCAAATTATGGAAAATTCCGTACGACACAAGTATTAGAAATCTGCAAAATAACGTTAGTTAGCGTATACTTATCAATATGAAACAAGAGAATAGCTCAATTTATTTCATTACTTCCAATCACAGCAAATTCACCAGTCTTCAAGAACTCCTTCAGCCGCTTGGTGTTGATTTAAGGCAGCTCGATTATGATTTTGACGAAGGGCGAGGGTTGGATATTCAGACGATTGCCAAAAGTAAATTATCTCAAGCCAAGAAAGCGTTTCCAAACAAGCGCCTGGTCGTTGATGACCGCGGTTTTTCATTCCAGCGCTGAAAGGATTTCCGGGGCCGTTTGTTAAATTGCTACTGAATAGCTTTAGTTATCCCGGCATTATTAAGTTAATGAAGGGCGAGGCTGATCGTCGAGCTATTTTTTCTTTTGCGGTTGGCTATTTTGACGGCGAAAAAGACCATATTTTTGTAGCCAACGAAGAGGGATTTATCGTTGACGAGCCACGTGGCAATAATCTCCATGGCTGGACGGAATTGTTATATATTTATGGACATCCGAGCTTTCCTGGTCGCAGTTTAGCAGAATTGAATGATGAAGAATGGCAGGAATATTTGACGATAATTGAGAAAGTTGACGGGCTCGCGATGCTGAGGGATTATTTAATAGATACATGAAAGCTGATAATAACCATATCCAACAGGCTATCATTGCTCGCGAAATCATTGATCTCTACCGAGATTCGCCAGATAAATATAAGGTGGCGGAGTCTCTTAGCTCGTTGTGTTTTGTAATGGCGAGATTGACTGGCTGCGATAAAGTTGACTATCCAACAATTGACTGGGATGATTTAGCAAGTAACTTTGATGGCATAGCAACATCCCAGGACAGTGATGTATCATCTATACGAAAGATAGAAAATGATATAGCGTCTACATATAAAAAATCTTTAAAGATTATAAAGCAACAACTAAGCTGAGCTAGGAAGAATACAGATAATATATCGCCCCATTACTTAACGATCGAATAATGCTATAATATACCTAATGAAACCATCAAAACCCGTCATCCTCACTGGCGTGCGCGCCAACAACAACATCCACATAGGTAATTACTTTGGGGCTATCTTGCCGATTATCAACATGGCGAAACGTCGCTCGGACGAATATGATATCAATCTATTCATCCCAGACCTTCACAGTTTTACGACGCCAATTGACCATAGTAAACTATACGACAGCATTCTGAACAACGCGCGAGTTTATACCGCCGCCGGATTGCCACTGGACAACCCCTCCATTCATCTTTATCGCCAAAGTCGCATTCCGGCGCACAGCGAACTGGCGTGGATTCTGGATTGCTTCACTGGATTTGGCGAGATGAGTCGAATGACGCAGTTTAAGGACAAGGGAAGTAAAGGTGACGCTTCCGTCGGACTATTTAACTATCCCGTTCTGATGGCTGCCGACATTCTACTTTATGGCGCGACTTACGTGCCAGTTGGCGACGACCAGACCCAACATTTGGAGTTCACGCGTGATATTGCCGAGCGAATGAACCGTAAGTTTGGTGATCTATTTATCGTGCCGAAACCTGTAATTCAGCAACATCAATTCTTCGGAAAAGATCAAGGATTGAGGATTAAAGATCTCGTGAATCCAGCGAAGAAAATGAGCAAATCCGACGAGAGCGGCAAGGGAATTATTTTCCTTTCCGACGATCCAAAATCGGCACATAAGAAAATAATGAGCGCAACAACAGATTCAATTGGCAAGGTTCAATACGACAAGGAAAATCAGCCGGGAATTTCTAATTTGCTGGAGATTTTGACTTTGGTTCGGCAAGACGCTGGCAGGGAAGTTACTTTGGAGCAGACCGCCAACGAGTACTTCGGTATGGATCGTTATGGCGATTTCAAGCGAATTGTGGCCGACGAAGTCGCGGAATTTTTGGAGAATTTCCAGAATCGGCTTGCGGCGGTTGATGAGCAAGCAATTGAAGAAAAGCTGGCTTCCAGTGAAAAAGATATGAATGCCGTCGCCAATGAAACTTTGTACCGCGTTCAAAAAGCTGTAGGGCTTCGAAAATAGGGAGCAAATCGCGTGAAAATATTACCTCGGACAGTGCTGAAAATAGCTAGATTATACAAACTGGCGGACGATAATACGCCCGTCAAGGCGCTGCGTCGGCTGGAGATTCAAACGGACGAGTCGCATGTTTTTGCGGAATTTATTTTGAATAAGCAGCATTTTGCGCTGCTTTACGGCTCGATTGTTGACGAAGAATCTATTGACGAGCTGTGGACGGAAAAACCAGATAACGCTGAGATTTTGCCGAATCCACTAGACCCGGAATTTATCGAAACGCCGTTCCAGGGAAAATATGTCATAATGTTCCGAATTTCGCCAACCAAAGTGCGCTTGGATATTTATTTATCGACCAAATTCGACACGACAATTTCCCGGAGTCTTTGGCAAAAATACATAAAAGCTGGATACGTTTCGGTCAATAATAAAGTCGCGACAACGCCGAAGTTTGAGGTTGATGAAACTGATGAGATTGCGCTTAATTTGCCAGAAAAAGAGCAGACGGATGTAGATTTGCCGATTTTATATGAAGACGATGATGTGATTGTCGTCAATAAGCCAAGCGGGTTGCTGACACATGCAAAGGGTGGGCTTTCTGATGAGCCGACGGTTGCAGAGATAATTCGTCCGAAAACTTCGTTTGCGACGGACACGGATCGTCCAGGAATTGTCCATAGGCTTGACCGCGATACTTCGGGACTGTTGATTATAGCCAAAAACCCAGAATCTGCCGCACATCTACAGAGGCAATTTGCCGAGCGAACCGCCAAAAAAACCTACATAGCAATAACCGACGGCAAGCCAAAGTTGAATGCCGCAAAAATTGATCTGCCAATTGGTCGCAATCCTTCAGCGCCGAGCACTTTTCGTATAGATCCGAACGGTAAACCAGCTCAGACGACTTACCATGTTTTGGCGGAAAATGATACTCAGTCGCTTGTGGAATTGAAGCCGACCACTGGTCGAACTCATCAATTGCGTGTCCATTTGGCTCACTTGAATGCACCGATTCTTGGCGATCGAGTTTACGGAAAGTCTTCGGATTGTCGTATGATGTTGCATGCTCAAAAATTAGAAATAACTTTGCCGTCTGGTGAGAGAAAAGTTTTTGAAGCTGCAGTTCCTGACGAATTCAAGGAATTCTTCCCAGAGGATTTATAGATGTCTGAAGTGATTATATCCGCTCGAGATACTCAAAAAATCAGCCAGATCTCATCGCAATTGCCGCACGCGCTTTTAGTAATTGCGGATTATGGACTTGATGGACTAGGTGTGGCTCAAATTCTAGCAAAAAATAGCGATACTTTTCACCTGAAACCGCTTCCGGAAAAGCAGACCATATCTGTCGATCAAATCCGCGAGCTCATCTCTATGCTTCGAACTTACGCTATAAATCGTCGAGTTATTATCATTGACGAAGCCGATTCAATGACCGAGCCGTCGCAAAATGCATTCCTGAAAGCGCTGGAAGAGCCGAATAAAAATACCAATTTTATCCTTGTTGCGAAAAACCCGAAGTTAATGCTTGATACTGTTAGATCTCGTTGCCAGACGTTGACGATTCATAAAACGACATCCGCCCAAGATAAAAAACTGCTTGAAAAGTACAATTTAGACCCCGCCTCTAGCCAGCAAATTCTTTTTTTAGCTGCAGGGCGACCATTGTTGATTAAAGAGTTGGCGGAAAATCCAGAAAAATTCGCCGAATATCGACAATTAGCCACCGACGCAAAGCAAATTTTAGCCACAAATCGGGAATACGACGTGTTTAAGAATCTCGCCAAATACTTTCCTGACCGCCAAAAAGCGATATTATTGACGGATATTATAGTAAATATGATTCGCTTTCAATCTTTATCCCACGGAATAAATCCGTCACTTGAAGAGCAACTTGAAAAAACCACCTCTGTTGCGAGCGCATTAAAATCCAACGCCAACGTCAGGCTGGCGCTGACGCAACTTGTGATATAATAGTATAGATATGTTTGGATTATTCCTCATTCTAATTTTAATGATTTGGGCGATTTTTTATCATCCGTCAATTAAAGAAACTGGCGATCTGCCAACTAAGATTACTAATAAACTTGATCAGTTATGGGAAATTGCCCAAGAATCAATTCGTGAGAATAAATATTTACGAGCGGAAAAGGCTTTATTGACAATTTTGCGAGTCGACGAGAAAAACGCCACGGCGTACAACCGCTTAGGGATTTTATACGCCAAGCAACGCGCATACAAAGACGCCATCGAGTGTTTTGAGATTGCCCAGAGTTTGGAGCCAAGTGCCTCCAGCCTTCATAATGTCGGCTTAATTTATTATGAAACAGAGAATTATGAAAAGGCGTCGCTAGCATTCGAGCAAGCACTGGAAATGGAAGATGATTTGGCGGCGCGCTACATCGCTTACGCTAAGGTTCAGGAGAAGATAGGGAATACGAAGAAGGTTATTAACGCCCTGGAGAAGGCTGTCGAATTAGAGCCGATTCCTCAGACGTTGAAGATTTTAGCGGAAGCGTATGACAATGCCGGACAGGCTGAATTAGCTGAAGAATTGCGTAAGAAAGCTACAAAAATGCTAACTCCGACGACACCATCAAAGAAAGCCGACGCGCCACGTCCACGCCAACAGCGTAAAATACATCAACCACGAAAAATAGTTATGTAAACTCTTGTCACAGAGAGAAAAAATTGATAAAATAAATTCAGTTGCCGCTTTAGCTCAGTTGGCTAGAGCAACGGTTTTGTAAACCGTAGGTCCTCGGTTCGAGCCCGAGAAGCGGCTCCACATCACGCTGGAATCGTGTAGTGGCAATCACAGGAGACTGTAAATCTCCCGCCGTAAGGCTTCGTAGGTTCGAGTCCTACTTCCAGCACCAAGTTTGAAACATCGTCGCCTTCTTCGGGCGACTTTTTATATTGATCGACACAAACACCGTTGATACATTACCAAAAACCGGGTCAATTAAACTAAACCAAAAACGCCCCCGTAAACTTAGGAGTGAATAGCAGCTAAGTAAAAGGAGGTTTCCTAATGTCTACCATATCAAAGATACGTCAATCGAATATATTACCCTACGCATTACCAACTACTTGGTTTGCGCTCATAAGAGCCAGAAGCCTAGCAAAGCATCAGCCAAAAGATGCTCGATAGATAGAAAGGAGACGACCGTCCCAGGCTAATATTATATTATTATTAGCCTGAGACTTTTTCATGTTATATAATAACAAATATGAATAATAAGAAGAGCCAATACCCTCAAATGACCTACAAACAAGCAGTCAAGCACTGCAAGTACTGGGCAGAGCAGATTCGAGCCGATGGGCTTGATTTATTGACTACTGATTATGGTGCGGCTATTGGAGTTTCTGACCAGTTAGCGTATCCACTAGATATGCAGGAATGGATCTCAGCCCCAAGATATCCAGATATTTATGCAATACGATACTATGCTGGCGTTGTCGACCACGACCACACAGACAGGGCGTCATGGGAGAAGTTGCTAGAGCTAATTGATAAATTGTAAAACCGGAAAACCAGAAAATTTGTTCTCGGAGCGGCGACCCAACCGCTAGTGTAGAAAGGATGCGAATTGCCCCCAGAAATGGGGGTAATTTCATGTTATGATAGTTTCATGTATGACGACAGAAAGCAGATTGTAATAGATAAAATCAAGCATATACTGCAAAACAGTAAGAATGAGCCGCTCGACTGTCTAGGTAGTTATATTGTAGGTGCGACACTTGCGCGCGATGACTGGGAAGACGTGTTCCAGGATAATTATCCACTACTCGACGAAATTGCCGAATTGGGCGCCGAACTTGAAACAACTGAAGACACGGAGTATGCTGCCAATATCATACATGAGATTAAGGAAAAGCTAAGCCAGATTAATTGACACAATAAGATTATGAAACAGAATGAGCAGGCAATTCTAGCACGTGATATGATTCAAATGATTCGTGAAAATGCCGATAGTTCAGATGTCCTTGAATATCTTGATAGCTTTGCGTTCTCGTTGGCGCGTGGTCTTGAAGACTCGTCTGTCGTGTCGTGGGATGATCTCGCTAGTGTATGTGACCAGAGGTATTATTCTTTAAATAACAATAGCCCAGTACCGCTTAACGTCGAACTGCTTAATCAATGTGAGCGATCTATACAGAAATTCTTGCCAAAAGTTCGTGACTCATAAGCGTAACTAAAAACTGGTTCATTTACATAGATGTTATAATATGAGATAGAATTATACAGAAAGCGCCAGATAGTATAGTTCAAAATGGTAATACCGCTAAAGTATTGGCATTAATTCAAGCTGCGTGTGCTATGGATATCGCGGAGTTGTGTAAGCGAGGAGATTATAACCAGCCTAACGCACGCTATCCGCAAACTAAATCTGAACGTATCGTCGATGAATTACTTTGCTTGACGCTACATGACTCGACAGTCGAGTTAGATCCCGCTCTGGATGAGATGTTGTCTATATTGAGTAGCTTAGATAAAGGCGTCGATAAACCAAAGGACTGGCAGGCGCTATTTGCGATTGCTGACGAGATTAAGACGCGTAAAACAAATCAATAAAAGCCATTATAATGATAAATATGAATAGTAGCAGCAACCAATACCCTCAAATGACCTACAAACAAGCAGTCAAGCACTGCAAGTACTGGGCAGAGCAGATTCGAGCCGATGGGCTTGATTTATTGACTACTGATTATGGTGCGGCTATTGGAGTTTCTGACCAGTTAGCGTATCCTTTGGAGATGCAGACTTGGATTAATTCACAAGAATATCCTCTCCTGTATAAAGTTTGCGTATACGCTGTTACCGTTGATAATGATTACACCGACAGAGCCTCATGGGAAAAGCTACTCGAGCTAATTGATAAATTATAAGTCCGGAAAATAATATTTTTCTTACGTGGACATTTTTATAGAATTGGCCACAAGACGCCAGGCTGAGCGCCATTGACTTTTATAAGCATATGTGCTATTATATAGGTATGTTTGAATTTACAAAATCTATTCTGGCATTGTGGAATAGCGAGAAAAACCAACGATTGAAATTACAATACGCTTATATTATGCTAGCCATAATCGGGCTGGCTGTAGCGGGATTATTGACATTATTTAACGCCTCATCAGCACACTTGGCGGCATCAGCTTCAGGAATATTGTTTGTTACGTTCTTAGTTAATAGCGTAGCGTGGGGAATAATAGAGGCATTTGTCACGCCAAAACTACCAAAAGAAGCCAGCGCGCCAGCCAAAAAATCCACTCGTAAAAAATAACTCGGTTGATTAAACACGGCTTAATATGCTAAAATTAAGCCTGTTACGCCGCGATAGCTCAGTTGGTAGAGCGCATCCATGGTAAGGATGAGGTCTCGGGTTCAAGCCCCGATCGTGGCTCCATATGAAACACTGATTCGCAGAGATGCGGATCTTTTTTATATCATATAGCTCAAGCCACGGAAGGATTACAAAGTCTTAGTAACTTACCAACTCCAGCAATTTTTCGTACGAGTTACAAACTCCATAAATACGGTCGCCATTGCTAATCTTTTCGAAGTGCTTTCTGGCACACTCAATCTTAGCTTTTTCAATACCTTTCACACCGACATCAAGTTGTCCCTCGCTCACGCCCTTAGTTTCCGCCACAAAGTAAATGTGCTTTACCTCGGATTCGTCCTTAAACGCAATTGCCCAGTCTGGATTGTAATTGCCCATTGGAGTATTTATGTAGAATCTCTTTGGAAGTTTCACGTAAACTTCCACTGCATCGCTCTTTTCAAGTTCTCTCGCAAAGTTCTTTTCAATTTCAGAATCGTAGCGCAATTTGTCATATAGATGATGATCGGGAGTATCTATGAGGTTGTAGCCATATTCACCGGTAATACTTTCATTGATGAAGATTTCTCCACTGTCCCATTTCTCGTTTAGTTTGTCATATTCAATATGCTTAACTACTGTCGAGGCTTTTTGGTCATTTATGAGCTGAATTGCATTGTGAATAAACTCTTCAGGATTTGTTTTAAACGAATGAAATACACTCGGTTCAATTCTAGATAAAATGCTTGCTATAGCCTTACGCGTGAGACCTGTACCACCATCGCTATAAGACCTGGAAAGTTCAGAGATAATATCGTATTTAACTGTGTCATTCGCAATTTCAGAAACAGCGATTGGCACACCAATTTTATTTTTATACATCTCCAATTTATCTTTACCGGCAGTCTTTAACAAACCTTCGGTAATAATAACTTCTGTCTTTGTCACGCGCATATTTCTATTAAGAGAATCCACACACCTCTCTATAAGCTCACCGTCGTCAAACTCCACGGTATAATAAGTCTTTTCATTAATACTGTCCCACAGCTCCTTAAACTTCTTAGAGGCGAACTTTTCTTTATCAAGTTCAAGTTTCTCGCTATTGCGATTATTAGTCACAAGCCGCCCACGCTTTGAATCGTAAACAGAAGATAGGATGTTATTAATGTTCTCTGCAAACGGAGCGTACAGCTTGCCAACAGCTTCGCGAACTTTTTGAATCTTCTGCTCGTCATTTAACGAATGATATGCATCCGTCAACTGCTTTGAAACCTTGTCAACAAGTCCAGTATTCACTAGTCCCATGTATATATCCGCAGCAGCAGAGTCGTCGAGTGTAATGGTCTTTTCGCCACTGGCATCCTGTATTATCTTTCCATTAAACAATGAAGCAGATGCATCCTTTGGGCGCCTTGCAATAATTTCATTAAACTCAGACTGAAGACTATTCGCAAAACTCTCATAACTTTCATTCGCAATGACAGTAAGTACGTTCGTATCATGGACGAGATTTTCACCGAGAATCTCCGCATCTTGACGAATACCGTTTTGATCCACACACAATCGAAGTCCACGACCAATTTCCTGACGTTTCTTAATTTCGGCATCAGAATCACGAAGTGTACAAATCTGGAAGACGTTTGGGTTGTCCCATCCTTCGCGCAGGGCAGAGTGAGAAAAGATGAATCGCACCGGCTCTTTCAAGTCCAGCAGCTGCTCCTTATTCTTCATAATAAGATCGTACGCCGAAACATCATCAGAGCCATTACCCTCGCGCCCCTCTTTACTGTTGATGGCGTGACCTTTTTTATCGATAGAAAAGTAGCCGGAATGTATTTCAGACGGGGTAAATTTTTCTAAGTATTTACGAAAATCTGCATTTTCTTCGAATTGAAGCTGCTGGTTCAGGTAAATATCTATAGCTTTTGTAAATTCCTCTTCGAATATCTTCGCGTAGGAGCCTTTATGTTCGCCATTTTCATCATAATATTTATACTTGGCAACCTCGTCGATGAAGAATAGAGAAAGAACTTTAATTCCTCTCTTAAAGAGCTTTTGCTCGGTCTCCAGATGAGACATAATAGTTTCACGTATTTGAATACGACGCAAATCCTCAGCATTAGTTTCACCAATGACTTCACCTTCATAAATACGAAGACCATTCTTAAAGTCTACATACCTGTCGCCCTCTCTGGCGTTTATCTCCGTAATTAGATATCCATCATGATACGCCTCCAGCTCGCCTGAATGCTTATAGATATCATCACCCCAGCTAAGAGTCTTCGTTTTACGGCGTATCCCAGTGCCTGTTTTTGAATCAAACTCAAATATGGCCGTAACGGTTGGCTTTTTATTCGGATAAGTATTAATTTTTTGGATATAAATATATCCGTTAGTCGCAGTACCGCCCTTAACTGTAATACCCTTAACTGTAATTTTCTTCACAAGCTGCTTTTGGTAAGCATCGACGGCGTCCAAACGGTAAACTTTATTAAAATCTTCACGATGGGTCGCGGAATAGTTTAAGAAAAATAGCGGGTTGAAATTGGAGATGGAAGAGCGGGTGATGTTCGCTTTTTTACTTGTGCCAATAACACTTTGCGGCTCGTCAATAATCACAATTGGTTTTGTGGCGGCAATCACGTCAATCGGACGACGAGACCGAAAACTATCAAGCTTCATCGTAATACGCTTGGCATCGGCGCCACGGGCATTAAAAGCCTGCGTATTAATAATCATGACGTTAATATTTGGATCGCCAGAAAATTGTTCCAGCTCGCTCAGCTTGGAGGAATTGTACACAAAGAAACGAATCTTCTTGCCATAATCTTCAGCAAAATGATCCGCGGTCGTCTGAAAAGTCTTATAAACACCCTCGCGAATCGCAATACTCGGCACCACAACAATAAACTTGCTCCAGCCGTATTGCTTATTTAATTCATACATCGTTTTAATATACGTATAAGTTTTACCAGTACCAGTTTCCATCTCAATGGTAAATGCCGGCCTATTATTAAGGCGCTCGATTTTTGCATTACGAGGAATATTCTGGAGACTCTGAACTTCATGCAGGTTCTTAATCAATTGAGCATCTTGCAGGGAAATATCCTCATTGCCAAAACCGTACATATCAATAAAGCTCGCACTGTCACCTTGATCCGCCAGGAATCGATGCTCGGATTTTATTTGCCCAGTAAAAATATCACAAGTCGCCTTAACTGCGTCCTCTTGGAATTTTTGGTGCTTGAATCTTAGTTTCATTAGACCACCTTAACTCTCGTGTCAGGGCTAATAATGCGGAAGTGTTCAGACAAATTAATTTTTTCAGCGGAGTTCTTAAACGACGAATCCTTAAACGCGGCAGTCAGAGGATTTAATTTGGCAATTTCTTTAACAGTTTCTTCTGGAATTTCATCACCAAAACAGGCAATAAGACCCGTATTTTCGTCCAAGTAGCCATACATATAAACCGTATTCTCGCCAATTTTACATGTTTCAAGTTTAAGGTCAAACGGCAGGGCAGAGGTGTAAATTATACCGAATAATAAGTCCAGCGGCGTGCGGTCTTTTTTAACGTTATCAATCATGTCAAACATGTCACTCTGATTAATTTCACCCAGTGGCTTACGAATGTTTTCATTTTCATTACTGTCATCAACGCGGAATACACGAAAGCCTGTGTCAATATCCGCCTCTGGATGTTCAGACTTAATTTTCTCCCCAGCACGACGCAGACGCTCAGCAGTAATCTGGTCAATGGTGCCGTATCCAGCTTTTTTGGCTTCTGACTTTTCATCAGTTTTTTCATCAAGCTGCACACAAATGTACTGACGCTTTCCGCCATCTTTAGCGTTTAAGTCCATAACGGCATGACCAGTGGTGCCAGAACCAGAGAAGAAGTCGAGAATGATATCTTCTTTTGAGCTAGAAGTATTAAGCCTAATTAAATCCTCTATGAGTCTTATAGGTTTAGGGTTAGAGAAAATATCACAACCGTCAAAAGCCTTTTTTAACCCTAAGCTACCATTAGCATTTGCGTATTCACTTTTCATAAAATCAGCCGTGTGAAAAATAAGCTTTTCATCTTTATCTACTAAGGAATTGGTCTTTTCGTCAAATCTTTTATCGAGATATAGCTGCATTCTAAGAGTGCTTCCAGTCTCTACGAGAATGCCTAGGTCGGCAGCTGCCTGCATCCTGTCTTTAGACCAAAGCCATCTATTTCTAGTGCCATCTTTCGTCACTGGAGAATATTTTTTACCGTTATATTCAAAATCATAATCTCCACCCTTCGAATATCCTTGGGTAATAGCGGCTAGAATAGCCTTCGTATCGCCTTTTATGTAGCGACCATTCTTGTCTTTTAATATAGTTTTATTTGTAAGGTCTCTGGTTATTATATTATTAAAATCATAGTTATGATTTTTTACGTAACACATGACATAGTCGTGAGACACGTTCATATATTGCTCTTGTCCAGATCTTTGAGCGGAAGTTAACCTAGGAATTTGGGTAATAAAATTATCCTCACCAAAAACCTCATCACACAGTTTCTTCAAATTCGCTTGCTCGTTATCATCAATTGAAATAAATATAACCCCATCATCAGTCAGAAGATTCCTCGCCAGCTTCAACCTCGGATGCATCATCGACAGCCAGTCTGAATGAAATCTGCCGTTTGCCTTTGAGTTTTCTGCGTACTCGTCTCCAGAGACAATTACATTGCCATCAGAATCCGTAGAATCGTCCTTAAAGTCAGCTTTTTTAACCGTAAAGTTGTCATGGTACACAAAGTCATGACCAGTGTTATATGGAGGGTCGATGTAAATCATTTTTATTTTACCGAGGTAGGATTCTTGGAGGAGTTTCAGCGCGTCAAGGTTATCTCCAACGATTAGCATGTTCTTTGTATTGTCAAAATCTTTGGAAGCTTCCACGTCTGGGCGGAGAATCTTATCAATTGGCGCGCCAGCCTCAATAATGGACTTTCGTTTACCAACCCAAGTAAAGTCGTACGACTCATCTTTATCTTCCAGCTTATTCAGCGCTTCACCCAACGATTCAAAGAATTCGCGGCTGCTTTTCCAGTCTACGCGGTTCAAGTCGATCTTTTCGACATTATCATTCATAAGATTTCCTCCACGGTTTGTTATAAATATCCTTACCGTAATTATACTATAAAACACCGCCAAAAACTTAGCTAATGATATAATCTTAACAAGGTTAGGAGGGTGTTACGATGAAACAATCGATAGAGCAGAGAGTTGATAAAGTGCGCGGGTCAATGCTGGGCGGGGCAATTGGTGATGCGCTTGGCTATCAAATAGAGTTTGAGCGCGACATAGTGCCGAGGTCAACGACTCGATTTACGGATGGAATTGGTATGATTTCGGACGATACGCAGATGACACTATTTACAGCTTGCGGACTTTTATGGCGATCTACACGACTTCAAACACGTGGTATAGCGCCGCTTCCGTCGAGGGCGATATATTTGGCATATTTGGATTGGCTTGATACGCAACAAAAAGCTGGACAGGTCGAGCACACGCCAGTAACTTGGATAAAAAATATTCCGGAGTTAAACGCCGTGCGAAGTCCAGGAATGACGTGCCTTGATTCACTTTCCTCAGGAGAAATGGGGACATTAGAAAGCGGCCTCAACGGCAGTAAAGGCTGCGGTGGAGTTATGCGAATTGCGCCAATTGCCTTGTATTGCAAAGAAGACGTTGTCGGTGAAATTTCTGCCAAATCTTGCGCGCTGACTCACGGACATCCTCTGGCAATTCTTTCTGCATACGCGCTGGGATATATAATTTATTACGCACTGGACGGAAAATCAATAGAAGAGGCTGTGCAAATCGCAATCCAGAAAATGAACGACTGGACTACTGAGAAGGTTTATGGAGATCAAGATCCTTTTGAGATTGGTTGTGATAGCGAAAAAGCTGAGCTGACCAAACTATTTAATAATGCCGTTCGCTTAGCCAAATCTGACGTTGAAGATCAAGAAGCTCTTTATCAACTCGGAGAGGGTTGGGTCGCCGAAGAGTCGGTTGCAATTGCTATTTATTGCTCGATCAAGTATCAAGACGATTTTAAGGAGGCGATCATCGCGGCGGCGAATCACGACGGGGATTCGGACTCGACAGCAGCAATAACTGGAAATATTGTTGGAGCGAGAGTTGGCTATAAAAATATACCGGATTATTACAAGGATAATATTGAGCTCAAGGACGTAATATTGGAACTTGCGGATGATATGGCAAAAAATATGCCGCTCAAAAAGATTGACGACAAACACCTTGAACCGACGGATGAATGGCTGAATAAATATTTATACTTGGAAAAGAAAGATTAGAGTCCAGCACGTCTTATCGATCGGCGAAGTAAGCATAAAAATTAGTAAAATCTGATATGGTACTAGCATTTTCACTTCACCCATGCTATAATTAGCCAAGACGTTTTATAAAATCTAACGAGTAAAGAGATGGCAAAGAAGAATACGAAACGAAAGCTGATTGGTTTGGTGAGTAACTTGAGCAACCACCGAACTTACTATACTACTGTTAACACCCAGAACCGCACCACAAAAGGTCAGGGTAAATTGACACTACGTAAGTACGACCCAATTGCAAAGCAACACGCTACTTACACCGAGACTAAGAAAAACCTTGGTCGTAACGAAGTTAAAGCTCGTAAAAGCTAATTTAACAGGATTATACAGAAACTCCCTCGCATTAAGAGGGAGTTTTTATTTGAGGAGAATATTTAGCTACTTTCTCAGGCGCGAACGCATATCACGAATGGTATTCATATAGTAAAGAAAGGCGTCGTATGGCGAATCATACGGGCTAAAATAAGCATGGACATCGCCGTCGGTAAAATTCTTCGTTCCCATATAATAGAAGTGGTCTGAAGTTTGCAATTTTCGCCAATCGCTAATTAAACCTTCGTCTTTACTATTCAAGACCTCATATTCAAGCTCATAGATATATCGCAGAGCTTCTTTCTGCAAGCTGTTTCCGTTCCAAGCCGTCAAATCCCGCTCGGCGTCCGCCCATGTTACAGGTGACGGCATACTTATTTCACCAGCAGGCGCATTCGCGTCCAGCGCTTCGCTAACGGTATAGAAAGTATTGCCATCAGCACTCAGCCATTTATCAACAAACTTCTCAAAGAAGCCGAAAATCCCAGATTCCGCCCATTGATGTTCGCCAAAAGTTTCATAGTCCATAAACAAATTAAGCAGTGGCGCGTAACGGACAGAATCTTCCACCCATGTATTAAACTTGTCCGCAGTCAACGGCCATTCATTCCATTTTCGATCACTGAACCTAAACGCCAAATCATCACTTAATCGATAATTCTTAAGCAACAATCCAATTTTCTTCGTGCCTCTCGGGCGATATACATAATTCGGACTGCGCCAATTCAGAATCGGATCCCAGCCTTCAGCCAACACACCCTTGAAACCATCCTGCTCAGCCCATTTTGCCAAGTCGTCGCTATATGCCAATTCTGTATTTGCCAAAACTCGCGTTTCCGCACCAAAAATCTCACGAATCTTCCAGCGGTGAAGCTCAACTTGACGCTCGAACTCCTTGCGTGAATAGAAAAACGCCAGGCTGTGATGATACGGACTTGATAATATTTCTACTTGACCAGTCTTTACCAAGCGCTTAAAGCTCTCCAAAACTTCAGGATTAAACCTTTCAGCTTGCTCTAAAAATGTTCCACTAAAACTCAGTGAAATCTTAAAATCAGGATATTTTTTCAATAATTTTTCAAGCAAAGCATTCATCGGCAAATACGATTTTTCTGCAACTTTTTGGAATATTTTTTGATTGTCCTGATCTGGATTTTGACCGCCAGAGAAATAGTTATGCTTCCAAGCCACGTCAAATATGCTATACTCGCGTATTCGCCACGGTTGGTGTACGTGTAGATATAAAACTATTCCTTTATTTTTATTCATGCCAGCGCTCCTTTGTACAGTTTCAGACATTTTCTAGCTGCATCTTGCCAGGAAATTCTCGAGTATTCACTCTTAACGTTTTTCTTCAAAGATTTCTGTAAGGCAGGTGATTCGGCGATATTAACAATTTCATCCGCCAATTTATTCACATCCCAATAGTCAAACCGCATAATATTATTCAGAACCTCGCCGACGCCAGATTGACGACTAATAAGCAACGCCGTGTCATGATGTGCTGCCTCCAAAGCAGTCAAGCCAAATGGCTCAGAAACCGAACTCATCACAAAAACATCAATCAAGCAGTAAATATCTCGCCACTGTTTTCCACGCACAAATCCCGTAAAAATCATCTTATCGCTAATTCCCAAATCTGCCGCTAGTTCAATCAGTTCATCTCTTTGCTCACCATTTCCAGATAAAACAAAAACAATCTTCTCATATTTTTCAAGCGCCTTCGCTGCAGCTCGCACAAAATACGTCAAACCCTTCTGAACCGTAAGTCGTGTCAACGCGCCGACAACCGTATAGCCGTCCTTTTTCAACTCTTCCAAATACCTGTAGGTACTGGCGTCATACTCATGCGGCGGCAAATCAGCCAAATCAATCGCGTTATAAACCACCTCAATTTTCTCTGGCGGAATGTGATAATTCTTAACAATTATTTCCTTCGTAATCTCACTAACGGCAATTATCCGATCAGCCATCAGCAAGCCTTGTTGCTCAATTTCGTGAACCAGAGGATTTCCTGACTGCTCGCCAGAACGATCAAATTCCGTCGCGTGAACATGCACAATTAGCGGCGCGCCCGTCATTTCCTTAGCAATTATTCCAGCTTCCATCGTCAACCAATCATGCGCGTGAATCGCGTCAGGCTGATGATTTTTCACAAACTTCCGAACGTATTTACCGTAACGCCTCTGCACAGCACGCATCGGCGAAAGACCGCACTCGTCCTTAGCGTTTTCGCGGTCTTCCTCTGAGCCGTTATTATACGCGCCCAAATCGTGATAATTCGGCGGCAAAGGAGTAGCTGAATAGATATTCATATAGTCAATTCCGGGATGCTTGGCGGTGTAGGGGATAATAAAGTCGATATCAACGCCCTCCGAAGCAAGCGCCTTCGACATCTGATAGCAAGCAACGCCAAGTCCGCCACTATTGTGCGGAGGAAGTTCCCACCCAAGCATTAAAATTTTCATCTCTGAGTTAATTGTAGAACTACGCTTATGTTTTTTCAAGAGATTTTGGGATCTTTTTCACGAATTTTTTATTTTTCACAATTTTAACATTTGCGACAAAGCTAATTCGTGATAAAATAGTTGCTATAGGAGTGTAGCTCAGGTGGCTAGAGCACTGGTCTCCAAAACCAGGTGTCGGGGGTTCGAGCCCCTCCACTCCTGCCAAGATTCTCGCTTGAAAGAGAATCTTTTTTATTAGTCAAAAATCTGCTATAATTTCTCAATATGAAACCTTTATCACCTTCACTTCCGCATATTATCGCCATGGTTGGTGCGCCAGGTTCAGGGAAGACACAATTCGCTGTAGAATTTGCAAAGATTTTCAATTCTCCAGTGGTAAGTTCTCGACAATTTGAAGTTTTTACGGACAATACAAAAACCATTTCTGACGCAACATTGTCGCTTTTGGAAGAATTTTTGAAGACTAAGCAAACTGTTATTTTGGACGGATCAACAGATCAGCGCACGAATCGTATGCGTATCAATCGTCTTGCCAGGGAATACGGATATAAAGTCCTATTTGTTTGGGTTCAAACCGATCCCGCCACAGCCAAGCATCGCTGGATAAAGACTTACGGCGGAAATGACGAATCTTTCGAGCGACGATTGAAGCAGTTTTCAGCGCCGCACAGCAGCGAATCTTACGTCGTGATCAGCGGTCGTCACACCTTAAGCAGTCAAGCTCGCACTGTTCTTAAACAAATTGGTGCCAGTCGCCCAGAAGCTCCACGCCGCCCAATTGCCGGAAATCGCATTAACATAGGTTAATCATGACAATTATTACCGACGAAGAATTCGGAGAAATTGTCGTTAAAAAACGCAGCTTGGCGAAGACTGTTAGTTTGAAAATTGCACCAGATGGACGAATACAAATTACAATGCCGCCATATGCGCCGCTGTTAGCTGCAAAGGCATTGGTCAAAACTTCTCGGAAGCAAATCCGCGAATTAGTTTCTAAATACAGAGAAAAACTTTCTTACACGAAAAATCAGCAAATTGGCAAAAGTCATCATTTATTGATACAAACGGCCGCGAAGCCTTCGAGCGTGAAAATCGTCGGGACGCAGATATTGGCAGAAATCAACGAGGCGGAATCCGTCGAATCGGCCGCAAACCAACAACTTATCCGCAGTAAAATTCTGATCGCGCTCAGAAAAGAAGCCAAGTCGTATCTGCCGAGGCGATTGTCGTTTTTAGCGAAAGAACACGGCTTTTCTTTTGCTCGGAGTAAAATCACACACTCATCAAGTCGCTGGGGAAGTTGCTCCTCGTCTGGGACGATTAGCTTGAATATCGGAATGATGAACTTGCCATTTGAGCTGATTGATTACGTAATTATCCACGAATTATGTCACACCAGGCATATGAATCACTCGACAAAATTCTGGGACGAAGTTGCCAAATTTGACCCGCATTATAAAATCCACCGAAATGAATTGAAAAAATATTCGCCATACATATAGAAACGCATATGCTTATGCTATACTTTAGCTATGTGGGCGCTAATTTTTCTATTGATCACTCTGAGTGTTGTTTTAGGTGTTATAGCTATTGTTTTACATAAAATATTGTCGGAAATTAGCGATAAATCTGATTGTGAAAATGGTAAAAAGAGCCTTAGTGAACATCAAAGAATGATCACGCTTATCAATAATATTACCGACGCGATTCTCAGTACGGACGAACACGGAATTATCAATACATACAATTCGGCGGCGCTTAATTTAATTGACACGAACAGCGGAATTAACGGCGAACATATCAGTCAGGTGCTGAACCTTGAAACGACAGATAAAAAGCCGATTGACATTTTTAAGGAACTCACCAAATCTTCCGCAATTCGCCAGCGCGACGACGTCTTAATGAAAATCGAAGATGGCGATTATATTCGCCTGGAAGTTACGCTTGCGCCAGTTCAGGGCGGCGACAAGATGACACCGGACGGATATGTACTTATTTTACGCGACATCACGAAGACGAAGAGCCTCGAGGAGGAGCGCGATGAATTTATTAGCGTAGTTAGTCACGAATTACGCACGCCAATTGCTATTGCTGAAGGTTCGCTGAGTAACGCCAAATTACTGGTCGAGCGTAAAATGACCAGCAAAATTCCTGAAGCCATTGACGAATCTCATAAGCAAATTTTATTTCTAGCGCGAATGATCAACGACCTCAGTACGCTATCACGAGCAGAGCGAGGAGTAGCCGATGAAACGGAAATAATTGACGTGACAGAGTTGGCGGCTCAGATAAATTCCGAATATTCACCTCAGGCGGGCGAAAAAGGCTTAGCTTTCAATTTGGATATCGGCGGGCGACTTGGCGTGGTTAAGGTTTCTCGTCTATATCTGGAGGAAATTCTCCAAAACTTCATTACCAACTCTATTCGATATACACAAAAAGGCTCCATAACTTTATCCATCAAGAAAAATAAATCTGGCGAAATCACCTTCAAGGTTATTGACACGGGAATTGGCATTAGCAAAGCCGACATGGCAAAAATTTTCGATAAGTTTTACCGCGCAGAAGATTATAGAACTCGCGAGACGAAAGGCACGGGATTAGGTCTATATGTTTCCGCTAAGTTGGCGAAGAAATTGGGCTGCAAAATTGAGGTAGAAAGCCGATTGAACCACGGATCGACGTTCGGATTCAAACTAAAAGAGTTCAAAAAAAATGACAAATAATATTCGGTCAACTTGTTTTTTTGGACTGGATGAATTACAATGGCTATTGACAGTCTGTGAAAAACAGACTTTTTAAATTGGGAGAAAATATGGCACAGAAGGGCAAGGCAAGCAGCAAAACTACGGTTCGTCGAATCAAGGCTACTGACGACGCGCCAAAAAAAGAAAAAACTGTAGCGAAAAAAATCAATAAACCAACAAAAATCACCACAAAAACACCTAAAAAGTCTGGCGAAAAAGGTGGATTGATTGGATATTTTAAGGGCGCCTGGGAAGAGCTGAAGCTAGTTCGCTGGCCAACCCGCTCAGCCACTTGGGCAATGACAGCGGCAGTGCTTATCTTCACCTTTGTGTTTGTCGTTCTGATTTTATTACTTGACGCCGCATTTAACTGGGGCTTTAACCAAATTTTGAAGTAAGGGAGAGACTATGAGTTCAAAACGATATGACGATAGCAAGCAATGGTATGCAATTCACACTTATTCTGGCTATGAAGAAAAAGTTGCCGAATCAATCCGCCAACGAATCAACGGCGTCGATATGGCTGATAAGATTTTTGACGTTATCGTGCCAAAGGAGAAGCAAATCCAGATTCGCAACGGTAAGCGTAAAATTGTTGAGGCTAAGATCTTCCAGGGCTATGTCTTAGTCGAGATGAAATTGACCGACGAAACTTGGTACATCATCCGCAACACACCAGGCGTTACAGGATTTGTGGGCGCCGACACTACGCCAACTCCAGTTTCTGAAAAAGAAATTGCGAAGATTAAGAAGCGAATGGGCGTTGAAGAGCCAAAGCATCAGATTGATTTCTCAGAGGGCGAAGTTGTTTCAATTATCGACGGTCCATTCAAGGGCTTTGATGGCGCCGTGAGTGAAATTGACGCATCTAAGGGTACTTTGAAGGTTATGGTCAGCATGTTTGGCCGTGACACTCCAGTCGAGTTGGACGCCTTGCAGGTTAAAAAAGTTTAGCTTGCAATTTTAAGCATTTTTCGATACAATATTCGAGTTACGCACTACAAACTATAAGGAAGAACTATGGCAAAGAAAATTATTGGTAATTTGAAATTACGCATTCCAGCCGGTCGAGCAACAGCAGGTCCTCCAGTGGGATCAACGCTTGGTCAGTGGGGACTAAACATGATGGACTTCATCAATCCATTCAATGACGCTACAAAAGACATGATGGGTAAGGATGTAATTGTTCACATTCAAGTTTACGAAGACCGAACATTTACTTGGAACTCACTTGGTCAGCCAGTTGACGATATGATTCGTGAAAAAGCTGGCATCCAAAAGGGCAGCGGCAAGCCACACTCAGACAAGGTTGGTAAGATTACTCGCGCACAATTGCAAGAAATCGCTGAAGCGAAAAAAGATCAATTGAACGCAATCGACATCGAAGGCGCAATGAAAGTTATCGCCGGATCAGCACGCTCAATGGGCGTTGAAGTCGTCGACTAAGCTACAGAACTTTTAACAGATAGCCCCGAACTTCTCGGGGTTATTTTATGGTAAAATAAATGATTGTGAAGAATATTTTAGACAACAGTGTAATTTCCGCGCTCCAGAACGAGCAATTGATAATTGCTAAAACTGATACGATTTACGGAATATTAGCCGCTGCCAATTCAGAAAAAGCCGTCGAGAAATTATACGAAGTTAAGCGGCGCCCTTTGAATAATCCGGTCATTATTTTGGTTGCGGATATTGACGACATTCCTAATCTCACGCCGTCGATCAAACACAAATATCAAGAAATCTCCAAAAATAGACCAACAACAATCGCCACCAAAGTGAGCCCTAATTTTCTGCCACATCTTCCGAGGAACGGCGGAACATTGGCATTCAGAGTCGTGCCAGAATCTCCATTAGCAGAGTTAATTCGAATCGTCGGTCTTTTGGTCGCGCCCAGTGCAAATCCATCGGGAGAAGAACCGGCAAAAAACATCACCGAAGCGATAAATTACTTCCACGAATTAGTGCCGATTTATGTCGATTCTGGAGAAGTCGCCGACGCTCAACCGTCGCAAATCGTCCGAATCAACGAGGGCGGGGAAATTGAGTTTTTAAGAAGATAATCCTCGGAAAATTGCCAAATAAAAAAGACTTCCTCTAAATTACGGGGAAGTCTTTTTGCGTGAGTTACTTTACAAACGGATGCGCAATTTCCAAATCTGGGCGCTTTTCCGCAATTCTCAGCAGCTCGTTGTACTTAGCAATTCGCTCTGAACGCGACATCGAGCCAGTCTTAATTTGACCTGTACCCAAACCGACCGCCAAGTGAGAAATCGTTACGTCCTCCGTCTCGCCAGATCGGTGGCTCATCACTGTATTCCAACCAGCATTCTTCGCCATCAAAACAGCTTGAATTGTCTCAGTCAATGTACCAATTTGGTTCGGCTTGATTAAGATCGCATTGCCAGCCTTTTCTTCAATTCCGCGCTTCAATCGCTCGACATTCGTCACCAAAAGATCGTCGCCAACCAATTGCGCAAAATTGCCCAAATCAGCCGTCATTTTCTCCCAATCCTCCCAAGCTTCTTCGTTCAATCCATCCTCAATCGAGAGAACAGGGACGCGCTCCAGCAGAGCTTTATACGTGCGAATCATTTCGTCAGCCGACAGAATTCGGTGCTCAGTCGCCAAGTTATATTTGCCGTCCTTGTAAAGCTCGCTCGCTGCAACATCCAGCGCAAAGCCAAAGTCCACGCCTAATTTATAGCCAGCCTGCTCGATGGCGCGAGATAGTAACAAAATAGGCTCCATATTACCATTCCTGACATGAGGTGCATAGCCGCCTTCATCGCCAACCGTTGTAGGATAGCCTTCATCTTTCAGGATTTTTGCCAATGCATGAAAAACTTCAGCACTCATTCGAACTGCGTCCGCAAAAGTTGCCGCGCTAGTTGGAATAATCATATATTCCTGAAAATCAGTCGCACCCAACGCATGCTGACCACCGTTCATCACGTTAATCATCGGCATCGGCAGACACATTGCAGGATTTCCAGCCAAGCTATTGACATATTGATACAACTCCACGCCACGCGACTTAGCAGCAGCTTTCGCCACGGCCAGCGACACAGCCAAAATCGCATTCGCACCCAAACGCGCCTTATTCGGCGTACCGTCCAGACTCTTCATTTTTTCATCAATTGCGGCCTGGTCGAACGGATTAGAGCCTTTCAAAGCCTGCGCAATTTCACCATTGACATTTTCGACCGCACGAAGCACGCCTTTACCGCCAAACGCCAGCTCGCCGTCCCGAAGCTCAACAGCCTCGAAAGAGCCAGTGCTTGCGCCAGACGGAACAGCCGCACGCCCAAACGAACCGTCACTCAAAGTCACGTCCGCCTCAACCGTCGGATTTCCACGCGAATCTAAAATTTGCCTTGCTTGTATGTTTGTAATTGTTATATCCATAATTACTATTTTATCAAACATTTGCCTCAATCTCTGAAAATATGGTATAATTTCATCACTATCAATCAATGTTGGGAGGCTGATTTGTTAAGATGACAAATTGCCGTTCGTACCACAGAAAGGATTTTTTATGGCAAAGAAAGCCGAGTTGCTAGAAAAAGCAGCAGAACTAAAACTAGAAGTCAGCGAAAAAAACACAATCGCTGAAATTGAAGCAGCAATTGCAGAAGCTACAGACGCAAGCAAATCTCACGACAACAAAGACAAAGACGTTGTTGCCGAGCGCGAAGCTACTGTCGCTAAGTCTGGCAAGCGTAGCCAAAAAGCTCTTGACGAAGCCGCTGAAAAAGCAGAGAAAGAAGCTCGCAAGGAAGCTGGCGACACTACTCCACAATCAGACGACGCCGAAGCTCACGTAAAAAAAGGTCCAAAGCCAGTTACTCGTCCACGCTTGGAGCGCCGCGGTAAGAAATATCAAGACGCTGCAAAAAACGTTGAAAAGAACAAATTGTACAGCTTAGACGAAGCTTTGAAGTTGGCTACTGAAACCAGCCCAGTCAAATTCGACGCTAGCGTTGAAATCCACATCCGCCTAGGCGTTGACCCACGCCAAGCCGACCAAAACATTCGTTCAACCGTAGCATTGCCACACGGTACAGGTAAGGACGTTCGAGTTGCTGTTTTCGCACCAGAATCAGAACACGCTGCCGCTAAAAAAGCCGGCGCCGACATCATCGGTGACGAAGAATTCCTAAGCCAATTAGACAAGGAAGAATTGAACTTCGACATTTTGGTCGCAACTCCACAGTACATGCCAAAGCTTGGTAAATACGCACGTTTGCTTGGCCCGCGCGGTTTGATGCCAAATCCAAAGTCTGGCACCGTTGCTACCGACGTCGCTAAAGCCGTTTCTGAAGCAAAAGCCGGAAAAGTTGAATACCGCGTTGATAAGCAAGCCATTGTTCACTTGTCAATCGGTAAGGTGTCATTCGGCGCTGAAAAATTGTCAGAAAACGCACGCGCATTCTTAACCAGTTTGAACTCCCAGAAGCCATCCAGCTTAAAGGGCGTTTACGTTAAGAGCGTTGCAATTGCCACAACTATGGGCCCTGGCATTAAAGTAGAGAACTCTCTGTAATCTTTATATTTCAGGCAATTAAATCCCGTCGATTCTGGCGGGATTTTTGCGTTACTATTGCATTTTTCATTTTTTATGATAAAATAGTAAAGTCCACCTAGATGGCTGATGTTCAGAGCTTCTGATTTCCAGCCTAGCGCTGGATAAGAACCTTAACATCTGCTATCTAAAGTTTTCACGAGAGAAAGGATGGCGCGATGAGCCGTCACACCAAGACTCCACTGAGAGTCTCAATGCTGGCAATTCTTGTCGGCATTATCGGAATGCTCCTCTTCGGAGGAGCATCGTACGCCACCAACGAGGCACAGTCCTCGTCTGGTATCGAAGTGGCGTCTACCGCCACTACCGGTCACCAGATGACCGCCGAAATCACCCGGGTAACCTCTTCCGGCACTCACGTCACGTCTTCCGTCCGCGTGGACGGTACGTGGGCGACGGAAAAACTTGAGATCGGACAGAGTTTCTCTGTCCATGCTAACGTAGATCTCAAATGGGCCACCAATTTCCCGTTTGTCCTCGACGGAGGAGAACGGATTGGTGACTGCACGGTTGATAATACCGCCCTCACCTGCACCGTTGACACGGTGCCCGACACCATGGTCAACAAGACAAATGTCACAGGACATTGGTGGTCGGCAGCCCGAATTCAGGAAAGTGCGGTCGGTAAGACCACCGCAGAGTTTATCCTGGAGGGCAAGACGTCGACAGTCACGTTCGGTGATAGCAACGGTGATGGTACATGCGATAGGGACTGCGGTCCTGTGCATTACCCCTACGCAAGTATCGACAACTTCAAGGCGGGATGGGTCAATCCTGACAACACCGTCTCTTGGATGATCAGCTGGGTCACCACGCCTGGCACTGAGTACACAATTCACGACGAGAGCACCCGTCTCTCGAATGTTGTCTCGTGCTCTACGGATGAGACGTGGAACCCGAAGACCGTTATCAAGGTCACGGCTACTCAGGTTGACAACGAGACCATCAAGATGATGGCTCCCGAGGGATCGAAGGTCTGTGTGACCTACACCCCCGATCCGGTGAACCCTGATGGCGCAAAGGCGGTCACGAATGTGGCTACCGTCAATGGCGTCCGCTATGAGAAGACGGTCGAGATCAAGGCTAATGGAGGGACCGACGGAGACGGCACGACGCCTGCTCCTCAGCCTACACCCACTCCCTCTGTGACCCCGACCCCGGAGCCGACACCGTCGACAACTCCGAGTCCGACGCCTAGCGTGACACCCGCACCGAGTCCGACTCCAACCGCGACTCCGACCCCGGAGCCGACACCGTCGACACCTAGTGTGACACCGGAACCGACTCCGAGTCCGAGCCCATCGACGACTCCTGAACCGAGTCCGTCGGCACCAAGCCCGGCACCGAGCCCGACCCCGTCGGCATCACCGAGTCCGAGTCCGTCGGCACCAAGCCCGTCGGTCACGCCGACTCCGAGCCCGACGCCAACCACGGCACCCACGCCGAGCACGACACCGTCGGCAACACCGGTGCCGACACCCACGCCGTCGACAACTCCGACACCCGTGCCCACGCTGTCGGCGACACCGGCACCAGCACGCCAGCACAAGAAGCTGGCGATCACTGGTGCAAGTGGAGACGCAGCCACCAGCGCGGTCGCGCTAGTGGCTCTCGGAGGATTATTCCTTATTTGGGCGCGTCGTCGCCAGACGGCACACCCAGAGGACTAACCCTTATCGTCGAGGGGTGTTAGTTTAATCGACTAGCACCCCTCGACGAAGACAGATAGATATCAGAGAGAAAAGGAGGTTCGTTCGCCCGCTCCACCACGGAGCGGGTTTTCTCTTTGGTTAGACATAGACGCCTATTGATTTTATTACGTTATTATTGTAAAATAATCGGCTGGAAAATAATCGCCATAGCTCTTGTTTTTCGTTGTCATTTCTGCTACAATAGTCTGGAACATTACCAAAGACAGTGGCGACTTGACGTAAAACAAGTATAAAAATGCCACCGAGGGATGAAACTAACAGTTTTATTTGACGTCTTTGGTAGTGCGAGAATCAAAGACGTTTTTTGATTCTCCATTACCGCACGTTAACAAATTGGCACATAACAAATTAACTCAATCAAAGAAAGGATTTTTATGGCAATTTCACGCGATAAAAAACAAACTTTGGTTGCTGAACTGACAGAGCTATTAAAAGACGCTAAGGGCACGGCTTTTGCTCGATATCAAACCCTTACCGTTGCCGACCTACAAGAACTACGCAAGGCAGCTCGCGAAGCGGGTGTCACCATCAAGGTTGTTAAAAACCGATTGGTACGCGTAGCTCTTCAGGAAATCGACACTTACAAAGAAACCGACACCAGCTTATTGGTTGGTCAATTGGTTTACGCCGTAAGTAGCGAAGATGAAGTTATGCCAGCAAAGATATTGGACACGTTTGCAAAAACACATCCAGCATTACAACTTGCAGGTGGCTTCTCAGGCGAAGGCTTGGCAATTAGCGAAGCTGACGTTAAAGCATTGGCAGGCCTACCAAGCAAAGACCAACTCGTTGCTCAAGTGGTATCACAATTGCTATCACCAGTACACGACACAGTCAACGCGCTTGGCGGCAATTTGCACGGACTTTTGGACGGCATCGAAGCCAAAGCTGCTGCTTAAGTTTAGCAATCAACACTAGTAACGTTGCAATCATCGCAACAATATAATAATAAAGGAGAATATCAATGGCTGATATTAAGAAATTGGCTGAAGAACTTGTAAAATTGACAGTTCTAGAAGTTAACGAATTGAAAAATCATCTTAAAGAAGAATACGGCATCGAGCCAGCTGCTGCAGCTGTAGCTGTTGCTGGTCCAGCTGCTGGTGGTGACGCCGCTGCTGCTGACGAAAAAACTGAGTTCACAGTTACTTTGAAAGACGCTGGTTCTCAGAAGGTTGCAGTCATCAAGGCTGTTAAGGAAATCACTGGCCTAGGTCTAGGTGAAGCAAAAGCTATCGTTGACGGCGCTCCAGCACCAGTCAAGGAAAAAGTTTCTAAGGACGAAGCTGAAGCTGCAAAGAAAACTTTGGAAGACGCTGGCGCTACTGTCGAGCTTTCATAATTTGTTATACAATGCCAATTTGTTTCGTTTAATCACCGTCCGCTCTGGGCGGTGATTTTTATGTCGCCAATCTTAATATCACGAACCACGCGTCAATTTCAAGAGTAAAATTTGCAACACTTTTTTATTCATATCTTATAGCGCTGTGGAAAATTGGATAAAAATAGATAACGCGACTTGATATAAATGTAAGGATATGCTATATATTAGTTAAGTATTATAAAAATAGACAAAGGAATTGCGAGAACCATGTCTGAATTACCAGAAAAGCAAATTAAGCGTCTGAGGACACTTATTCAAGAGGCGGAGACCAATTTAGCTGCCGCAAAAGAATTATTGATTAGTATTATTGGCGACGATGGTCAAGTTGTTACGCCAAAAACTTCGTCAGATAATGTAGCGGGAAAGATTATCGAAGGCGTATTTGACGGACAAATGATGCTCAGCCCGGATGGTAAAAATTACCCAATCCCAGCTAACTACGCTTCAAAGTCGAAGCTGGTTGAGGGCGACTTGATGAAATTGACAATCGCTGAAGACGGCAGCTTTATTTATAAGCAAATCGGTCCTGTGCCGCGAAAGCAGATTATCGGAACGCTCGTCCAGCACGACGGAATTTACTACGTCGAGGCTTCCGGCCGCGAATATCGTATTTTGCTTGCTAGCGTAACTTACTTCCGAATTAACGTCGGCGACCAAGTTACAATCATCATCCCTGAAGACAATCCTGACGCAACTTGGGCTGCTGTCGAAGCTGCATTATAAGGAAATCTTATGATACCGAGCGAGTTCTTGCTCAGTTACGCCAGTTTTAACGCTGATAATAAGCCTTTTATTGAATGTCAAGTTGGCGATAAAATTGAGCGTCATGAATTATTTGGACAAGATTTATCTCTTAAGTTTGATTTTTCTGTCAAGTATTGCGCGGGTTGGGTGGATTTTGAGAATCGCTGTAGCCAAATTTGTCCAGATTACGCCACGGTTGATGAAAAGTATGAAAATTGCCTAAAATGCCGCGATAAAACAGGCTTCAATCCAGCATTTTACAACGCCAATTCGGTTTCCGCCCAACAAGAAAAAATCAATCAAAACCCGCACTTTGTTTACTTGGCGTACTTCGCGCCGAACGTCATAAAAGTTGGAATCTCGCAAGAAGAGCGCGGAATTCGGAGATTATTGGAGCAGGGAGCGCGATTAGCCATAAAATTAGAAACGTTTTCTTCGGCATTGATCGCCAGGCAGTACGAGGCGAAAATTTCCAAGCTAGACGGAATAGCTGAAACTCTGCCAGTTCACAAAAAGATGGAATTAATAAAACAAGCGTTTAACCGTACTGACGGCGAAAGGGAATTGCGACAAAAATTACTTGAAATTGAGCAGAAAATTGGCGTGTCGTTTCCGAAATCCGAGCTAATTCCTTGCGAAAATTATTTTCAAACCGCTGGTGTTGATTTGTCACGTGTCGTTTTAATGAAGGATTATGGTCAATTGGTCGGACATGTACGCAGCGTCATCGGCTCAATTGTCATCACTGATTACGATAGTCAGCTGCTGGCTTACAATATTAAAAAGCTTATTGGCTATCGGGCGCAAAAAGTTGACAGAGAAATTGAGCTGGATTTACCAACAGAGCAATTAACGTTATTTTAGAACCTTATTTTTACAATATGCTTTTGATGAAATAGCTTGAAATTTTACTCTATTACTGATATATATAAATCAAACTTTCACAGTAAAGGAGGCTACCAATGAGCTTAACTACAATATTATTAAATACTTCAATAGTACTGGCACGATACTTGCCATACATCTTGGGAGTGGTGACTCTAATTACATCAATATTCATCCTTAAGAAAGAAAAAATTAGCAAGAAGTCTAAGGCTCTGTTATTAACTTGCATAATTACTGCCATTATTACAATAATAATCGTATTTATGCGATCTCGAATACTCGGAAATCACATTTGTTAACGTCTACTACGGCGGCAGGTTTGGTAACATACCCGGTGATAGTCATGGTCATGTCAGAGCCACTGGCGGTCCGCTCGGCGAAAATATCGTCTATTGGAGGCTGCCTGAGAGCGAGGGCGGCCAGGTTATCATAGACAACTCATGGGAAACCATGAACGGCAACGACTTGCGCGATCACCTCACTGGCTTCTGAGTCATAAGACATCTGGATATGCCTGAAAACTATCCATCTTACCTGGTATAATTTCACTATGAACAATTACTCAAATTTTATATTCCCATCGGTAATTTTTGAAGCATTTCCAATTCTCGAAAAATTGGGTTATGTTCGACAATTCGCACCACTGATACCGCTTAGTCCAGATACGACTTTTCACCTATTCGGCGGTAAGGATGGATACTTTCTTATACTAGTTATGACCGACTATGCTGACCCAATAGATCAAAGTCAAGAGTTAAAGAATATTTCTGGTGAATATGCGTTTGAATTTACTAAGCTTATCACGCCGCATAGCAATGATGAATATATTGAGATAAAAGAAAACGACGAGATACTTGAAGATCCAACCGTGTCAGACCCTAATAGTTACTACCGTTTTTATGTCGCCGAAACAAAACACAAAATCGATCTGCGCTATCCATAAAAAATGCCGTTTTCTGATATAATTATCTCATGAGGAGCATGAGGGGATGAGTCAGGCGCTATATCGTAAATATCGCAGTCGCAGTTTGGATGAAGTTTTAGGTCAAGATCACGTGACTAGTATTTTACGTCGAGCGTTAGAGCAGGGAAAAATTGCTCATGCGTACTTGTTGACCGGACCGCGCGGCGTGGGAAAAACATCGGTGGCGCGAATTCTGGCGCACGAAATTAACCACTTGCCATATGACGACGATTCTTCAAACTTGGATATTATTGAAATTGACGCAGCCAGCAATAACGGCGTTGATGACATTCGCGCTTTAAGAGAAAAGGCCCAAGTCGCGCCTGTTTCTGCACCGAAAAAAGTTTATATCATCGACGAAGTTCACATGCTGTCAAAATCAGCATTTAACGCGCTATTAAAAACCTTGGAAGAACCGCCAGAACACGTGGTGTTTATCTTAGCTACAACCGACGCCGACAAACTTCCAGCCACCATTCTTAGCCGTGTTCAGCAATTTTTCTTCCGCCCAATTCCGACGGAAATTATGACGCGCCAGTTAATGAATATAGCGAAGAAAGAGGGATTTGCAATCGAAGAGGACGCCGCCAGGTTAATTGCTGAACGTTCCCGTGGCGGATTCCGTGACGGCATTAGTACGCTTGACCAATTGTCGATTTTAGCAACATCAGACCAGCCACTGACGGCGAATATGGTTACCGAATATTTGGGACTGAGTGACGCGACAATACTTGGCAATTTGTTGGATTCATATCCATCCGACGACAATGAGAAAGTCCTAAATATCTTCCAGGAATTAGAAAATAGCGGCGCGAATTCAATTGTTGTGTCGCATCAATTATTGTCGATTGCTCGCAATAGATTACGGAAAAATCCGAATCTTATTGGGTTGGTTCAGCAATTGATCGAGGTTGATCGACACCCGCACCCAGACTTGAAATTATTGACGATATTCATGAATAGCAATTCTCAGCAGGCAAAAAAGCCAGTCGCGCCAAAGAAAAATATAGCTCAAGCCGCGACCCAAAAACCCGCCGAAAAACCAACGCCAATCAAGCCCGCAGAGCCAGCAAAACCGACCGAAAAGCCGATTAAAAAAGAAGAAAAACCAGCCGAGCCAGCAAAAAAACCCGCCGAAAAACCAAAGAAAACTGACGCGCCACTAGAGCTAAATTGGGAAAAAGTCATTGAAAGAGCGAAGGGAAAATCCCTCGGACTGGCGTCATTATTACAGAAAAGCCAGTGGTCGTTTGATGGTGAAAAATTGACAATTTATGCAGGTTCCGCGTTTTATAAGAAAAAGCTGGACGACGCAAAAAACAAACCATTGATTTCGGAAATTATCTCAGAAGAAACCGCGATGGATTTGGAAATTGATATAATTGGAGAGAAGAAGCCGCCAGAGGACGAAAAATTGGCGGAAATTGCAGAATTAATGGGTGGTGGCGAAGAAGTTAAGCTGGAGGATATTTAATGGCAGACAAGAGCGAAGAAGTAAAAGGGAAGATACCACCACAAAATTTGGACGCGGAAAAGAGTTTGCTTGGGGCGGTTTTAATTGACGAGGAAGTTTTGGCAGACGCCGCAGAGATTACTCACCCTAGCGATTTTTACGACAAGAATCACGGATTGATTTTTGCTGGAATGATGCGACTATTTGAAAAACATAAGCCTGTCGATCTATTGACCTTAACCGACGAATTGAAACGAAAGGACGAGCTGGAATTAGTCGGCGGATCGGCATATCTGACAGAGCTAACGAACTACGTCCCAACGGCGGCGCACGCATCGGCTTACGCGGAGATGATTGCGCAAGCAGCAGTTCGCAGGCGTCTGATAAAAGCGAGCGGTGACATTTCCGAGCTTGGCTATGACGAATCGACGACCACGCAGGAATTATTAGAGAAGGCCGAAGCTGAACTTTTCAGCGTATCAGACCAATCAACCAAGCAAGATTTGGTCAGTCTGGAAAGTATTCTGACGGATAGCTTTGATCGAATCGAAGAGCTCAGTAAAAATAAAGGCTCTCTCAGAGGAGTCCGCACTGGCTATCGCGATCTGGACAATATGACCGCTGGCTTGCAAAAATCGGACTTGATTATTCTGGCGGCGCGTCCAGCCATGGGTAAGACAACGCTGGTGACAAATTTGGCTTATAACGTGGCGACGATTGAGAAAAATCCTGTCCTATTCTTCAGCCTAGAGATGAGCAAGGAGCAGCTGGTCGACCGTATGTTGGCGGATGCGTCGGGGGTTGATAGCTGGAATATTCGCACCGGAAATCTGAGCGATGAAGATTTTGCTAAATTGTCTGAGGCTATGGGAGAAATGGCTGAGGCACCAATTTATATCGATGACACGCCGGGATTATCAGTTTTGGAGATGCGAACTAAAGCGCGTCGAATTGCCCACGAGAACCAATTGGGATTAATCATCGTCGACTATTTGCAACTTATGCAGGCCAACGGAAACCACAACGGAAACCGCGTTCAGGAAGTTTCGGAAATTTCCCGTGGACTGAAGCTTATTGCTCGCGAATTGAATGTGCCGCTAATTGCCCTGAGCCAGCTGAGCCGTTCCGTTGAATCGCGCACGCCGCCAATTCCACAACTAGCCGACCTGCGTGAATCCGGTTCCATTGAGCAGGACGCCGACATCGTGAGCTTTATTTATCGCCCTGGATATTACGAGCCTGACAACCCAGAAGTCCAGAATATTACAGACTTAATCATCGCTAAGCACCGTAACGGCCCAGTTGGTAAAGTCCAATTGTACTTCCACCCAGAGCGCCTACGCTTTATGAGCCTGGATCGCAAGCATGAATAGAATTGTGTTATAATCATACCAATGAAAAAGCAAAAAGTTACCGATATATTCCTTTACCGATGGCGCTACGTTTTCGGCTATACGTTGCTGGCGCTGCTATACACAGGAGCTATTATAATTTCCGCGTTGCACGTGCCGGGGGGCTTGTCGCAAGCAGAAATCGACATGGTCAATACGACAAATCATTTGAATTTTAGCATCGAGGGAATCGCCATCACGAATCTGCCATTTCACCTTCTTCAATTGTTATTCTTCAAACTGTTTGGCGTCAGCTTATTAACAATTAAAGCACCCGCCGTAATCCTTTCAATCGCCAGCTCCGTCGCTATTTTCTTCCTCTTAAAACGCTGGTTTAAGCCGTCCACAACGATTCTATCATTATTGATCATGGCAACGACCGGACAATTCTTATTCATCGGACAAAGCGCAACTGTTGGCATTTTATACATCTTTTACACCGCGCTAACTTTACTTTTTGCTACATTAATTCTCCAGAAAGCCCAGAACGCTTCCATTTGGCGAATCAGCTTAGCCATCACCACGGCATTCAGCCTCTTCACTCCGTATTTTTGGTATATCAATCTGGGACTTCTGATCATCGCCTTTCTACATCCGCACCCACGCTATTTCCTCATCTCCCGAAAACATCGTAAATCTTGGATTGTGCCGTCCGCTATTTTATTCGCGATTGGTTGTGCGATTAGTTTTCTTTGCTATAAATCCCACGCGCTATTTTACAACCTCATCGGCATCAACAGTCTAAGTTTTGACATCGTTGCAAACCTCAGGACTTTATATTACACATACATCCGCATTTTTCCATCAGTAGTAGGGAACCAAATCACGCCAATTATGGACATCAACGCAATGGTATTGATCGGACTAGGGCTATTCCGCAGCTTCCAAAAAATCTCCAGCGCCCGCTCGTTTATGATTTGGTCGTGGCTAATCTTAGCATTGGCGCTACTCATCTTCCAGCCAAGCCTCACCCCGATAATCATCATCCCACTATTCATTCTTTTGGCGGTCGGATTGGAATCCCTAATGAATATGTGGTACGGACTTTTCCCGCGCAACCCATACGCTCGCGGCGCAGGACTGGTTCTTATATCAATGCTAATCATCGTTATGGTGGCAGGCGGCAGCTTCCGCTATATTGACGGTTATCGTTATTTCCCAGAAGCAGTTTCGCGCTTTAATAAAGATTTATCTCTACTCCGTAAAAATACCGCGCCGACCGATTCATTCTTGTTATTGGTCAGCAAAGAAGAATCGCCAATTTACGAAGCGCTTAAAAAACACAACTATCACCAGATATCAATTATCCACACAGCGCCAGCGAATGTAGGACAGACTTTATATGTGAGCCACAGCGTAAAGTCTCAAATTCCGCAGACTTACTCTGGACACTTGTCGTCAGTAATCGTCAATGACCATAAAGACGGCGACCGCTTCTATATCTACACATCCGACCGCAAATAGGGTATAATTGTAAGTGTTAAATAAGGAGGAATATGGCGTTTGATCAGGTAAAAATGCTGCAACAATTACGCAAAGCACAGAAACAATTAGGCAAAGAAATCATCGAAGTTGAGGCTGGCGATGGCGCTGTGATCGTACAAATCACTGGCGAGTTAAAGATTAAATCTGTAAAGATTGACCCAGAAATGATTGATCTGGAGAATATTGAAGAGTTGGAACACTGGATCGAAATCGCAGTTCGCGACGGTATGACAAAGGCTCAGGAAGTCGCTGCTGAAACTATGAAGCCATTGATGGGCGGCCTAGGCAACTTGCCATTCTAAAGTCATGTCAATCGACATTTTACCAAAAGCCCTGACTGCTTTAATTGATGATTTTGGTAATCTACCTGGAGTTGGACCGCGTACGGCTGAAAGATATGCCTACGCGGTTTTACGCCGTAATCCCAAATCTGCAAAGCAATTAGCGCATTCATTAGACCAATTGCACGACCGAGTAAAAACCTGCCCGAAGACATTTGCGTTGATCGATTCAGATGACGACGTGTCACCTTTATACGCAGATTCGAACAGGAATAAAAAAGTAGTTTGTGTAGTCGAAGAGCCGCTAGATATCGTTGCTATAGAAAGAACAGGGCAGTTCTTGGGTACATACCACGTGCTGGGCGGCGTTATCTCACCAATTGATAATATTGGACCAGAGCAATTGCATATCCCAGAACTAATTGAGCGCATAAAAACCGACGACGTTCAGGAGATTATCATCGCCACGAATGCTTCAGTTGAAGGCGAGTCGACCGCGCTATTCCTACAGCGTTACATCCAAGAAGCTGGCTTGAATACGACTATCACACGCTTAGCTAGAGGCATTCCAGTCGGTGTTGACCTTGAGTACGCAGACCAAATTACGCTAACTCACGCACTAGAAGGTCGAAAACAATTATAAATTTAAAGCTTCATAACCAATAAAAATACCCGCCATCTCGGCGGGTATTTCGTTGCTAGCTTAGCTTATTACATTTGGCGGCGGCTAGCGATGTAAGCGATAGTAGCTGTAGTTAGTCCACCTAGGCCTAGTGCTGACATGATCGCGTCACTTGCACCAGTCTTTGGCAATTCTGGGCTAGGTGTTGGTGTTGAAGGAGTGTTTGGTGTAGGGGTTTCCTGACACTTGCTCAAGTCAGTTGTGTACTTTGACTCGTTGTACTCTTCCTTCTTGATTTCACGAATCTCTTTTTTCTCGATTACACAGATTTTAATCTTAGCAGGTGCTTCCTTACAATCGTTCGGATTCTTTGAGTGCTTGCTCTTGTCGAACTCTGATTCCTTAATTTCTGTTGGATATTTCTTAGTATTAAGGTCGCAAACGATCATTTTTGGCTCTGACTTAACCGTAACAGTTTTTTGACAGTTAGGGTTTTGCCTCTTAACTTCACCAGTTTCTTTGCCGTTTACAGTAATAGTAACTGTGTAGTTGCCTTCTTTTGCGTAAGTGTATTGAATTTCTGATGAGTTAGTTGTCTTGATGTTGTTATCACCGAAGTTGTATGTGTAGCTGGTGATAGATGCGCCATCCTTAGCAGTTGCCTTAACGCTGAATTTGAAGGTGTTACGAGAAATTTCAGTTACTTGCAAAGCGTCACATGTTAGAGCAGGCTTTGCTGGAGGTGTTGTTGGGTTACCCCAAACTGGGTTACCACAGTCTTTAATCACACCAGTGATAAATGAGCCGTTATTGTCAAACCATGCGTAAATATTGTAGCTCTTAGGTCCGTCAACAAAGCTCTGACCAGTTGTGTATTGATAGTAGGTATATCCGTTTGAAGTCTTGTAGCTACGTTGTGGCTGAGGCTGACGAGTACCAGCTTTAGACTGTACAGTTATAGCACTTGTAGCTACAACACGACCGTCAACTGTAATGTTACCATTTGCGTCAACTACACCTTCGCGCATATTTGATCCGCCCTGAACCATAGTCTCAGTAACGTACCACTCTTTGTATAGTTCTTTAATTTCTGTACGGCTGTATGCTGTTTGCAATTCTGACATAGAATGTGTACCACAGTATACAACGTTAAAACTGTTACAGCCGGCAGCCTGTGAAGGTGATGCCAACCAGATTCCACCGAGCATAGCAAATCCCAAAGAGATAGCAATGCCGATTTTCTTAAATTTGTTCATAAAAACTCCTCTTTTCCAGCCCTATCTTCAGGCTTTATGTCCTCATACTAGCACAATCTTTATATTTTGTCAATAATAATTTATAAAAATGTTTATGTTTTTTTCGATTGCGCAGTATTTTTAATAGTCCATCACATATTATACCACTTATGTAATTAAAAACAATATATATTATATTAGAGTAAAAATCATTTGTTATAATAAATAATATGCTAGATACAGCTAAACAATTTATCCAATCCGCAAACAATATAGTTATTATTCAAGCCGAAAATCCCGACGGCGACAGCTTGGGCTCAAGCTTGGCGCTGGAAGAAGTCCTAAGCGACCTAGGGAAGGCTGTTGCTTTATATTGTCCAGTAGATATACCGAAATATCTTCATTATATTCGCGGTTGGGATCGAGTGCAGAACGACTTTCCATTTCAAGCCGACGCCGCGATAATTGTCGATACGAGCGCGGACGTGCTTCTCAGTAAGGTATTGGAAACTCCTGGAGCGCGACATTTTCTGGAAACGCACCCAACTCTGGTTATCGATCATCACACGGTCGAATCTACGCTCAGCTTTGATCATATTATGTTATCAGAAACCGTCGTGGCGACCGGGGAATTGCTATATAAACTGTTCAAGCATTCCGACTGGAAGATAAACCCTCAGGCGGCCGAAGATTTATTAATAGCTATTATGAGCGATAGCCTGGGTCTTACTACGCCAAATACCACCGCAGCAACCTTTCGCGTCGCTGGCGAATTAACAGAACTGGGCGCATCCAATGCGAAAATTGAAGAGCGACGACGTGAATTTATGAAAAAATCGCCAGAAATTTTGGCGTACAAGGGGAAGTTGATCGAGCGAATCGAATATTTATTAGACAGACAATTAGCGTTGGTGCATGTACCGTTTGAGGAAATCCAAGCCTACAGCGACGCCTATAACCCTGGAGCGTTGATTGGTGACGAGTTGAAGCTGGTTGAAGGAGTGGCGCTTAGCTGCGTTATTAAAACTTACCCTGACGGCAAATTAACTGCGCGCCTAAGGGGTAATTTGCCAATTGCCGACACCGTGGCTGGATATTTCGGTGGCGGCGGCCATCCGTATGCAGCCGGCTTCCGTGTGTATGAAAGCTATGACGAAATCGTACGGGAATTAGTTACGGCGACAGATCAGGCTCTACAAACAAAATATTGATCCACTACGCTATCAATATATACCTCTCAGGCCTGCTCTATCTAGTTGCTCTATCAAATCATCATTCACATCAAATGCACCCTCAGACCATAGGGGGCCGTTGACCATTCTTCGCACCTCTTCTACTCGATCTTGCACACTAGGGTAACTAAACATTATTCTATCATTATATGTAGAATAATCCTGAATCACTTTGCCCACGGCATAAGCTTGCAATTCAGAACGGAGATTTGCTTGATCGGATTTAGGGTCTATTTCCGAAACTGGATTCGCAACACAATCATGCGCATGAGATGTCTCGTGACCCAATGTGGCGGTATTAACACATGTCAGTCCACTCTGAGCCACACTAATAACAGGGCGAAGATATACATAAGGGCCCGTCCCGACGTCCCCCATTTCGTAAAAAGTAGTACTACAAAAACCGCCAACACCTGTTCTTTTTATTTTTGTGGGCGAATAGATATCTACATAAGTACACATTCTGGCGATACTTTCACTAGCAAAAGTATCGCTTATTCTATCTTTTTGCACTGGCATAAGAGATATCTGCCTTCCAGAAACAACAAACTCATTACTCCCAGTAAGTGGTATTATATTTTTATCTGTCCAGTCTGGGTCAGGATGACTGCCTCCCAGCTCTTCACCTTCAACAGATTTCATAGGCTCCAGCATTTGAGCCGTATTACATAGTCCTAAGGCTAGATTCCCCAGTTTATCAATTATCTCAGGCTCCTCTAAAGCACCTATCAACCTATCTTTCATATACTTTAAAGAATCCAGTGTAATAGGCCTATCGTAGCTGAATATTGGCGGACGACGCACCTGCACTTTTTCTCTCATACTTTTTATTATATATTAAATATCTTATTTTGTCAAGTACGAGGTCTTATCTGGCGACATAGCTACGACGTCTTAGACCCTGATAGGACTAGGTTAGAGTTGACTTTTTAATATAAGTGTGGTATAAATAACACCAGCTTTTGTTGACAAGTTGAGTAAGTCCTTGTCCGAAAGCGTACTTTGACAGACAGTTATATACAAGGTGAGTTCTTATTCCTTTTATAAAAAGCAGAAAAGAGGAATGAGATCTCGCCTTGTGACAAAACGTCACTTAACCATCCAGGGGTGAGAAGACAGGAAAGAGATCATGTCTCGACAGGGAAAAGACAACACTCTGAAAATTAGCGGAAAGACTTTTGTCTTCAAGGAGAGCGACATCAAGCTCTTTCGTAACCTAAAGAATGCCATCGATGGTCTGGATCGCGCATTACAGAAGTCCGGCAAAATTCCAGACTCAGAAAGAAAGACAGTTCTCAACGATATGACCAAGAGATGCCTCTCAGTCATGATTCTCTTGCACGACATCTTGAGTTCTACTCTAGATGTAAAGTGCCACTCTGTTCGCAGAGTGATCAACACTTCACAAGCAACAGATCAGGGTCTCCTTGCTGCGTTCGTTACAGCAGGATCCACAGGCAGGACTCAGACCTGGTTGAGTCAGGAGATAATGTCGGCCTACGGTCGCCTTTCACTACACCACGCCAAGATGACGAAACGCCTAAATGGCGCGATCATCTCTGCCTTAAGAAAGGCGACTTGTAGCCTGGAAGGACGTAGAGAGGAGGTGAATAATCTCGACGACTACCTCGTCGAGATCACTCAACCTGCGCTGCAGGTGAAGGAGAATATCAAGACGCTTCTCGATAATTCCGATCTTCTTCGACTGGAAGAGCACCAAATCTCCCAGTTGCACAAAATGCTTGGGAGGGTTAAGATCCTCCTAGAGTGGAAGCGTCCCAGTCCCCAGAGCTAGTCCACACTAGCTCATCAGGAGAAATGGCAGGCGGCGTTTTGTAATAATGCTGTCTGTCATTTCTTCCTTGAAATTATTAAGTCCCAACTGGGGCTGTTTTTATTACAATTTTGAAAACCAGCCAGAGTGCCGTACAATAGAACTAATGATAAAACTCTATAACACGCTCACTAGACGAAAAGATGAACTGAAGCCGCTTGACGGGGAAACGGTCAAGTTTTACACCTGTGGTCTAACAGTTTATTCGCAGCCGCACATCGGCAACTGGGTTGGCTATATTTACTGGGATGTGTTGGTGCGATTGCTGCGCTGGCAAGATATTCCAGTTATTCGAACGCAAAACATCACCGACGTTGGTCATTTGACCAGCGATGATGATAACGGCGAGGACAAAATGGAAAAAGGTGCGCGCCGTGAAGGGAAGACTGCCTGGGATGTGGCGGAAAGATACATTTCCGTTGCAAATCATGAAGCCTACGACGTGCTGAAATTGATAAAACCTGACTATTTGGTGCGGGCGACGGATTATATTCAACAGCAGATTGACTTCGCAAAAGGACTGGACGATAAAGGATTTTTATATAAAATCGACGGCGACGGCATGTATTTTGATACGTCGCTTTTGAAGGATTACGGAAAATTGGCGCGTCTGGACGTAGCGGGCCTGGAAGCTGGCGCCAGAGTGAGCGTTGAGGGGAAGCGCAATATTACTGACTTCGCCGTATGGAAGTTTTCACCAAAAGACGCCAAGCGCGATATGGAGTGGGACAGTCCGTGGGGAGTCGGTTTTCCTGGCTGGCATCTGGAATGTTCAACAATTGCCCGTGAAACGCTCGGCGACTCCATTGATATTCACGCTGGCGGGATTGACCATATTCCAGTTCACCACACGAATGAAATTGCCCAGAGCGAGAGTCTGATTGGGAAGCAATTTTCTCAAATTTGGCTACACAATAATCACATAAAAGTCGACGGTCGAAAAATGAGTAAATCTCTGGGTAATATTATTACGCTGAAAGATATTATTTCGCGAGGGTTTAGTCCGATGGCGTTTAAGCTGGCGATTCTCAGCAAACATTACCAGACGGAAGGCAATTTTACCTGGGAAATCTTGGAAGCAGCGCAGGCGCGATTGAATCATTGGCGGGATTACGCGGCTCTGAGGCATCAGACTCACGACACACTGGAGGATGACGATGATAAAGATGAGCAGGACGATTCGGTTTCGTTATTAGCGGGGCGTCAGGCATTGGTCGAGAAATTGAATGATGATTTGGATACTCCAGGCGCACTGGCGTTGATTGATGAAGTATTTTCAAAGTTGGATCATACGCCGCTTGACAAAATTCATCGACAGAGTTTAGTGCAGTTTATTGATGAAATTGACGAGATTTTAGGGCTGGATTTGGCTGAGTCTACGCCTGATATTACTGATGATTTGAAGAGGCTGATTATCCAGCGACGTCAAGCACGCGCAGAGAAAAATTGGGAAGAATCCGACAGAATTCGCGATGAACTTCTTCAGGCTGGCGTTGCCGTTCGTGATACGCCAAGCGGCAGCGTTTGGACATGGAAATAGCCCGCTGGATTCAACGGGCTATATTTTTTCTGCGTCAACTAATCTTCGTTTTTCAATTTCTTAACTAATTTATTAAGCGGTTTTTCGCTCTCAACGCGCTTAGACTTGACCTGTTCCAAGTAATTATCCAGCAAAACCTTCACAACACCAGCGGCTGGAATAGCAACCAAACCACCCAATAGACCACCAACATACAAACCAATTGTCACCGCGACCAAGACAGTCAGAGCCGACAACTCAACCTTCTTTGATTGGATAGAAGGAGAGACAAAGTTATTCTCAATCTGCTGGTAAATCACAAAATAAATCGCGTAAATAACGCCAGCTGTCATATTATTGAAGAACAATAGCAACGATATCAATGCGCCAGCTATCGTTGCGCCAAACATCGGAATTAGCGTCAACACAAACGTCGCCATAACGGTGAGCATTGCCAAATTGGAATTTATGACAGGGAATGTCAAACTCAGCACAAACACCACGAAACCTGATAATATCGCATCGATTCCAGAAACCGTCAATTGTCCAGAAACATATCCCGTAATCACGTTATACATACGACCGACCAGCTTCTTATGACGCTCCATTTTTTCTTCGTCGTTGTATAATCCCCACAAACGCTTCACCCAAGTTGGACCCTCGAGAAGCATCAGGAATGACAACACCAGCACCAAGAATAACGATCCTAAGAATGACGCCAAAGAACCAACGCTGGACAATAGATTCGTGCCAACGCTCGTCGCCCAAGACGAAGATTGCTGTTTGATGTTTTCCATCATCGAATCGACCTGTGGGCGCAAATTGTTCTTATCAATAAAATCATTGACGCCACGCCACTGTGAGCTTGCTTGGTCGATTATACTCGGAATACTCTCGACAAATTTGGCAGATTGTTGGACAATTGGCGGAATAACAAACCAGATCACACAACCCAAAAGCAGAACCAGCGTCGTGTACGCCAGTGCCGTGCCGCCTAATCGACTTTTTCCAGGAAGTTTTTTAGCAATTGCCGCAACCGGACGGTTCAACGCCAACGCCAAGAACAGGGAAATTCCCAATAAAACCAGCGCGTCCTTTGCGGAATAAATTGCCAGACCAGCCAGACCAAAGCCCATCACGACCAGCCAAAATCGCACAAATGTTTTCGTGTCTATCTCTATACGTACTTTCATAATTAAACTTTACCAGCTTTTCGACGTGTCCGCAACGCCGACAGAGATAATTTACTATCATAAGACATTGCGCCGTAGCGGAAAACGCGCACCGATAGACACATGACAAACACCGCTGTAGCGACCAAAATTGCCGTACCGAGCAAAGCTTCCCAAATTGGCAAATTGCCTATTGCGTTTCGTAACAACAATGGAATCGGCGCGGTGAATGGAAATAGCGACAAGAACTTAACGAAGAAATAATCTGGGAAGGAAACAAACGCCGTGATTCCGTAAAATGGACCAATGAATAGCATAATCACAATTCCGAACCACTGGCTGGCTTCTTTGGCGGTCGGCATCATCGCGCCCAAAGTCACCAACATTCCCGTAAATAAAGTGAAGCTGGCGGAGAAAATTATGATCGCCAGACCAATTCTCACAGGATCAAATACGAGCGTGCTCAAGTCCAGATTAGGCAATTGCAATTTCGAGCCAAATGCCAAATAGCCCGCCAAAACCGGCAAAACAATCACCAAAATCTGAATCAAAGCCAGCACCATCAAAGACAGAATTTTACCCGTAATCAAAGTGTCGGTTTTAACGGTCGTCAGCAGCATTTCCACCGTGCGATTTTCTTTTTCTTCGGTGGTGCTAATAAGCATTTGATTGCCAAAAATACTGATGAGAATGAACAAAATAGCCAAAAACATTCCCGGCACAATCATCTCATTAATGCCGCCGTGTTCTTTTCCGTCCAGATATGTGGTTGATGACAATTGGACTTTGTCGCGTAAAATTGCAACTTGCGCTGGACTAATGCCGCTTGCTACCGATTGACTCAATAAACTCTGCGCCACCGCGCCGTATTTTCCGTTTTGGAATAACCCAACATCTTTACCATAAACTTCAACCTTTTGCTTGCTCAAATCCTTTGGAAAATAAACATAAGCATCAACCTTATTATTTTTTACGTCGTCAATTCCAGATTCTTTCGATTTGGCAGTTTTGGCTTTAATTGCCGCCAGTATTTCTGGCTTCACCAACTTCGAATCGTCCGTAACCTCCAACGAAAATTCTTGCTTTTCCAGATTTTTTGACGCTTCAATAGTCGTGCTTTGCGACCAAAACATAATGCCATACAGCACGCCAATCAACAGAGGAAACCCTAATGCCGTCAACCAAAACGTCGGTTTTTTCAGTGTTCTAAGCGTCTCGAATTTGAAAACCGTCCCCAAATTATGCATTTTACTCATCACTCAACTCCTTCGCTTCGCCGCCGTAAACTTGGACAAAAATGTCGTCCATTGAAGCGCCGCCAAATTGACTTTTTACTTCTTCCAACGTGCCGTATGCCGCCGCTTGACCGTCCTTCAATAAAATCAAGCGATCGCACAATCTTTCGACTTCCTCCATCTGGTGCGTAACGTAAATAATTGTCGCGCCAGCTTTTCGCTGCTCCTCAATTATATTCATCAACAAACGGCGATTCACTGGATCAAAACCTTTGGCGGGCTCGTCCATAATCAGTAGTTCTGGATCGCCCATAATCGTTACGCCAAGCTGAATCTTCTGCTGTTGTCCGCCAGATAATTTATCAAGTTGTGTATTAGCCTTGTCGCTCAAATTGACACGCTCCAAAAACTTCAGAGAAAAATCCTTAGCTTCTTTACGACTCAAGCCCTTCAACTGACCAAAGTAAAGCATCACGTCTAAGACTTTTTCTTTTTTATACAAACCGCGCTCCTCAGGAAGGTATCCGAGGCGAATCTGACTTTCTACCGAATACGGCTTGCCGTTTATCAATAAATCGCCCGCGGTCGGCTGATATAGCCCCAATAATGCACGCAATGTCGTAGTTTTTCCCGAACCATTACTTCCCAAAAAACCAAAAACTTCGCCGCGAAAAACATCAAAACTCAGATCTTTTATAACAGTTTTATCACCGAAACTCATCTTAAAATGACGAATCTCAACCATTTTTTTATTATCTGGCATATGCCTCCTTTTCTTTAAATAAAATTATAGCACTTAGCGCGGGAAAAAAGATATAATATAAAATATGCGACTGTTGGTTATTGAGGACGAACGAAAAATTGCGAGGGTCATAACCGAATCTTTGAAGCGCGAAAAATACGCGGTTGATGCGGCGTACGACGGGGAAGAGGGCTTTAATTTGGCGGATAGTCAGCCGTATGATTTGTTGATTGTTGATCGAATGTTGCCGGGATTAGAGGGCACGGAGATTGTTAAAAAATTGCGCGAAAACGGGAAAAATATGCCAATTCTGTTTCTGACAGCACTGAGCACGACCGAAGATAAAACGCTTGGGCTGGACGTGGGCGCTGATGATTATTTGACTAAGCCTTTTGCAATTGACGAGCTGTTGGCGCGTGTGCGAGCTTTGCTTCGTCGTCCACCAATTAGCCAGCCAGACATCTTGAAAATTGACGATTTGAAAATTGACAAGCAACAGCAAACCGTAACGCGAGCTGGGAAGAATATTGACCTCACGAACAAAGAATATGCACTGCTGGAATATTTGATACAACATCCGAATCAGATTCTCAGTAAAGAAACGCTGATTGATCACGTTTGGGATTTTGACGCTGATATTTTACCGAATAATGTCGAGGCGTACATAAAAAATCTACGCCAAAAAATCGACAAACCGTTCAAAAAACAATTGATAAAAACCGTGCGCGGCTTCGGCTATAGGATTGAATCATGAAAATTTTTACTTCAGCAACAATTAAGTTGGCGGGCTGGTATTTGATGATTTTGATGATCGTCAGTTTGCTGTTTAGTAGCATTATTTTTCAGGTGGCGCGCTCGGAAGTTGATGCGCAAATTCATAAAATTATCGTTCAAAGGAAGGGCGATTTTCCTGCGATTAATTTGTCAGAGAGAATAGATAATTCAACTCGAAATCTTTTGATTAGTTTGGGCTATATAAATCTTATCGTTCTGCTCGCTGGCGGTTGGTGTTCATATTTATTAGCGAAAATTACTTTGCGACCGATAGAAACCGCCCACAAAGCCCAATCACGATTTGTTGCTAATGCTAGCCATCAGCTCCGAACTCCTTTGGCAATTATGAAAGCAGAGACTGAATTTACGTTAAAAAATCAGAAGGCGAATAAGGCAGAGCTTACAGAAACTCTGGAAAGCAATTTGGAGGAAATAAATAAATTGACCGAGCTTACGGCGATGCTTCTGGAACTGTCGCGAACGGAAAATAAGTTGGCGCTGGAAGATAAAAGCTTTAACTTGACGGAATTGATATCCGAACTCGTTCGCGAACGGAAAGCTGAAGCGCGAGTTAAAATGAATTGCCCAGAACACATAAATATTCCGCTTCATCACACCGCGACGCGAGAATTGTGCGCGATTTTGCTCGACAATTCATTGAAACATAGCCCGAAAAATTCTGTGGTAAAAATTTGCATCATTCCATCGAAACAAAACATCACCGTCAACTTCATCAACGACGGCACGATTTCACAACAAACTCTGCCACACGTCTTTGAACGATTTTTCCGCGGCAACCAACAGACAAAAGGCTACGGATTAGGATTGCCATTAGCGGAACAATTGACAAAAGCGCTAGGCGGGCAAATCTCTGTTAGCACCTCAAAAAACTCAACCATTTTCACAATTTCCTTGCCGATTCTGTAAATTTTCAGCTATTTTTCAGAATTGGATGTTGTAATGGGATTGTTGATTGGCAAAATTGCCGATCCGAAAGGGGAAGTATGAGTACAACATTTTTAAGCAAAAAAGGATTTAAGGAGCTTCAGAAAGAAATTTCTGGGCTAGAGATTTCAGAGAAAGCGCTCATATTAGAATTGAAAGAAATTGGGCGCGCCAAATCGCGTGATGACAAATTACGCCGCAACGATGTAATTACGCAACTGGAAAATATTCAATCAAAAATCTTTATGAAGAAGGACATTTTGCGTCACGCCAAGCCGCTGCCAAGGAAGCGCGATCGATTAAAAATCGCTATTGGCTCAGTCGTGGATTTGGTGGATCAACAAGGAAAAATCTTCCGCTACACGCTGGTTCATAGCCTGGAAGTAAACCCTCTGGACGGGCGAATTTCCGTGGATAGCCCGCTAGGGAAAAGCCTGTTAAATCACAAAAAATCCGAAACTGTTTCCTGGAAAAATGGCTTGATGACCAGACAGCTACAAGTCGTTAAAATTAGCTAATCCAAATTGTCCACCATGACAGTTTAGCTCTCACTAGCGAGTGGGAGCTTTTTTATATAAAGCAATAAGCCGATGCTGCGGCATGCTATAATTACACTAAGAATATTCACAAATTTAGCGACAAAAAATAAACGGGGGATATTATGTCAAAGCTAAACGTAGACCAAAAAAGTATCTATGCACTCTTATCGGATAGAAAAGCAGACTACATCATACCAGATTACCAGCGTCCATATGCATGGGATGAGGATAGTTGCCAGACTCTCTGGGATGATATATTTTCTTTTGCAATACCAGACAATGATGCTACGAAGTTCGATGGGAACGACGAGTATTTTCTCGGTTCAATTGTGACTTTTGAAAACGACAAAAAACAACAAGAAGTGATCGACGGTCAGCAGCGCCTAACCACATTCATGCTTCTCCTTCGAGCCTTTTACGATCGCTTCACCAAAATGCAAGACCAAGGCTCAAAAGACTTTTCCGAGCGTATCGCCAGCTGTATATGGAAAACAGATGAAATGGGCAAGCCAGATAAAGATCACCTAAAAATAGATTCTGTCGTAGCCACCGATAAAGACAAGGAGGAGTTCCTTTCAATCCTAAGAACAGGCATCGTTACCGACAGCCAAACTAGCCGATATGCCAATAACTTTAGGTTTTTCCTTAAAAAAGTTGATGAATTCATCAATAGCTTCCCAACTTTTGCAAAGAACTTACCAGCAAGAATTCTTAATAACTGCATCTTAATGCCAATTGAAGCCGAGTCTCAAGATACCGCCCTTCGTATATTCTCAACGTTAAACGATAGGGGTCTCCCGCTTTCGGATTCCGATATTTTTAAGGCTCAATTCTATCAATATTACAAACAGAAAAGTGAAGACGACAGGGATGAGTTTATTAAAGATTGGAAAAAACTCGAGGAGACATGTGAAAAAATCTTTCACCCAATCACCGGCACACCAATGGACGATTTGTTTACAAGATATATGTATTTTATTCGTGCCAAGCGAGACAATAACAAGTCTTCCACGACCGAGTCACTCAGAAGATTCTATGAGCGTGATAAATATTCCGTACTTAAACAAGATGACACTTTTGAAAATCTTAAAGATCTTGCTCAATTCTGGGAAGACATTACCGATCAAAATCGTGAACGTTTCAGCGAAGACGTCTTAAAGAAGCTCTTTATATTAAACTACGCGCCAAATAGCATGTGGAATTATTTCATATCTGTTTACTATTTAGCAAATCGCACCGAAGACGGAAAATTGGGTGATGAAGATTTTAAGATGTTTCTCGATCGTACAATTGCATTCATATGGGGATACGCAATAATGCACCCAGGCGTGAACGCATTAAGAACGCCTATTTTTGCCGAGATGCTGAATATAGTTAATCTGAATGAAGTTACATTCTCAGACTTCAAATTTGATAAAGAGCAAACACGCAGTGCGATCCTTATTTATGATTTCAAGAACGGCAGACCAATCACAAAATCCATGCTGGCGCTTCGTATGATGCTTAATAAAGAGCAATTATATCCAAAACTCTCTCAGCAGTTTGATATTGAACATATTTATCCCAGAAAGCGGCAGGAAAATGAGAAAGGATTGTCTAATAATCGACAAATCGACCTCCTTGGCAATAAATCTCTTTTAGAAAAACGGATCAATATTCGTGCATCCGACTATAGATTCGAAGATAAAATTAAATATTACCAGGGTTTTGACAACAGTAGAGGACAGCGCATAGGCGGAACAGAAAATCTTGAGCTCAAGAATATAAGCAACGTTTATAAAAAATTCGGAGAAAAAGAAATTGTCGAGAGGACTAATTTGTTTATTGACGATTTTATGAATTTACTAGATAAAAATGGCTTGATTGCTTAAAAACAAAAAAAATCGCCCAAAAGAGCGGAAGGTCGCTGCTAAGATTTTAGTGATTTCCATTTAAATATTGCACTTAATAAATAGCGTTACCCCTATAGTAATACTTATGTTATTACAGTATAGTAAAACCATGAGCAAACTCCACCTACACATCGCTAACGCCAACCAAACTTTCACCGATGCCGAAATTGCCATATTCAAAAATACAGCGCAACAAGCCGAGACTTTTGTTTCGAGCGAGTTCGCGCAGTTTGATTACGAAGTTGATGTAATTATCGCTACACCTTCGTTTATGCTGCCAACTATCGCCGAGGACGGAATCGCTGGCAAAACGCTTCATTCGCGCTTGATTATGATTTCTGTTGATAAAAGCCAGCACGGGATTAGCGAGGATTTTATTTTCGAAACGATTTGCCACGAAATGTCGCATTCGCTGCGTTGGGAAAAACTGCCTGAATATGCCGAAACTATGTTTGATGGGATGATTTTAGAGGGCTTGGCGGTCGCGCTAGAAGAGGAAGCGATGAATAAACTCGGACGGCGAAACCAACAATTTTTCCTGAGAGAAATGCAGAAAACTTCTCAAGCTGAAATTGATAAGATAATTGCCACACTACAAGGCAATTTTGAAGACAAGGTTTACAATTATACCAAAATATTTTTCACCGGCGATGATGTTTTACCGCGCTGGGCGGGATATAAACTTGGGTATTACTTCGTGAAGCAACACCTACATCAAACTAGTCAGACTATCGCACAGGCGACTTTGGCAAGTTACAAGGATTTTATCCTATAGATTGAAGAGTCCCTGTCGTGATATGCGTAACAACGGGGACGAGACGTAGTTTTAAACTACGCTTTTTGTGATCGCTCATTAAAACCTACGGCGACGAAATAAAACGCATACAGGGAGTAGCAAGGATAAGGACCTATTGGGGACTAAGAGATGTGGATAAAATGACAGCTGGCGGCGTGCAATACGTCGAATATGACGATTCGGGTTCAGTCATTAAGAGGTATTCTTTTGAGGAGTATAAGGAGAAGCGCCACCAAGAAATTAGAGAGTACAACATTGCGCGTGGCATTCCAGAAAATGAAGGAACAGACTTTTAAGAATCAGAATATTCTAGCGTAACCCACAAAAAATCCTGCCCATTCAGTGCCTGCATATACGGCACGTCGTTGATATCATCTCGCATTAGCTCACCCAGATACAATGCGGCGTCGTTGAGCAACGTGTATTTTTCTCCCTGAGATGCAGCAGTAGGGCTATCAACACCACATATCTCAGCAACTTGTTTCATAATCACTTCACGATACAGTGCAAACGAATTACAATCGAGTGCTGCCAGCAGGTATGCCCAGGTAGACGGAGCAAAGCTTTTGTCTGACATAAACAATTGTGCAAGTTGACTAGCCGTCTGAATGCACTCCGCAGCCGTTTCGGGTTTTGCTAACCATAATTCACTCAAGACCGAATGGGCATTTTTACGTAATAGAAGAGCTTTTAGGTCTTCAATATCACGCCAGTTAGCAAAATTGCTAGTATTTGTATGGTGCGTTACAATATGCGCGATCTCTGCAATCGAGTCACCATTAACCGAGTCGTACGCCGCCAGCTCTTTATTAAGGCGCGGCAATATATCCCATTTGTATGATTCATCCCATAAGGCTTTGTCACCAGAAAATCGTCGCCGCAAGTACTCGTCTCTGTGTGATTCATAAAATGCCTGTAAAGCAAGTTTATTGATTTTCATCTTCTTCCTTTCTTTCGATAAATTCATCAAGCGCAGCAATTACCTTACAAGCCGTCCAGCCATTCCGGACTGGACAGTAATTCCTATTTAACCAAGCTTTACAACAGAGGTAGTTATTCATGGTAGCTAAAGGTCATGGAACCTTGTCACTCACTCTGTTATACAGCTTGGCTGGGACGGCAGGATTCGAACCTGCGAATGCTGGGACCAAAACCCAGTGCCTTACCACTTGGCGACGTCCCACTATTGCCAGGACAATGACGATTATAGCACGCCAGCCAGAAAAAATCCACACATCCTGATATAATATAATCTAATGAGAAAACAAATTTTTGAGACTTTAAGATTGGAAAAAATCGTTGGCGGCGGGCAAGCCATCGGGACGCTTGACGACGGCCGCAAAGCGTTCGTCTGGGGAGGACTGCCGAAAGAACTTGTAACGATTCGCGTGACAAAGAAAAAATCACACTTCGTCGAGGGAATAGTGACGGAAATTATCGAGAAAAGCCCAGAGCGAATTACGCCGAAGGATGAAAATAGCTATTTAAGCACCAGCCCTTGGCAAATAATGCCGATGTCCAGCGAGCAATCGTACAAAGCGTCGCTAATCGAAGAAGCTTTTTTACTTCACAACATCACATTGCCTGAAAAAATCGAGGTATTTTCTGACGGCGTAGAATTTAATTATCGCAATAAAGTCGAGTTCAGTTGGTTCGGTGACAAAACGGATGACGACGAAAAAGAAACTTTGGACTTGGCATTTTTTAAGCGTGGCGGCAAGGGAAAAGTCGTCGTCGATGGAACCAGCTTGGCGCACCCGAGTATAAATAAATTGGCAATTGAAATCCGCGATCTATTACGAGAAAAACCAATCGTCGCACGCCAATTAAAAACACTCCTGATTCGCTCAGATCAACAGGGAAACGCCGTCTGGCAATTGTACGTAAAAGATCGAATAGAAAACCTGATTTCCGACGATGAAGCCAAATTACTATCAGCCAAAGGTGGCGAAATAATCTATTCCGACCCCAAAAGCCCAGCCAGCCGAATCACCGAACGCTTGAACAAATTCGGCGACACAACACTGAGCGACACGATTTTAGGCGTCGCCTTCAACTACGCCTGCGAAGGATTTTTTCAGGTCAACATTCCCGTTTACGAAAAAGCCCTGAACGATATGAAAAAATGGATCGATTGCAATGAAAAAATGCCAACGCTCGACCTTTATTCTGGCGTTGGGACAATTGGTTTGACAATTGGCGGCGACGACGTGACGCTGGTGGAAATTAACGAACATGCCGTCGCGGAAATGCAGAGGAATATTGCCAAGCTGAATCGACCGAATGCCAAGGCGATTTTGGCGCCAAGCGAAAAATCTCTGGAATATATAACAGGCGAGCAAATTGTCATCGTTGATCCGCCGCGTGCTGGACTTCACGCGGATGTTACTAATCGACTGCTGGAAACTGAGCCGCCTCGGATTATTTATCTGAGCTGCAATCCCGTCACGCAGGCGCGAGACGTCAGCTTGCTTCAAGAAAAATACGAAATCGTGCATCATCAAGGCTACAATTTCTTCCCGAGGACGCCGCACATTGAGCACCTTGTGGTTTTGGACAAGAAGCTAGAGAATATTGAAAAGGAGAGTAAAAATGATTAAGCAACAATCCATAGAACCAAAAATTGCCGACCTCGTGAACGGCTGGCTTAAAGATTACAAGTTAGATTACAAACTAGAGCAAGAAAGCCTCAATGAGGAAATAGATAAGGCTTTAGACGAATATAAGTCAAAGAGTGGTGGCGCAGGCGGCAACAGACCAGACGCTAAACTTTTATTGCAAGATGAGGCTTTGAATCATTACCCAGTACTTATAGAATACAAAGGCTATAAAGATAAACTAGTTAGACTTGACGAAGATGGCAGAGTAGACAACAGAACAAGCAAAAATGAACCTAACTACAAAAATATCAATAGCTATGCTGTAAATGGCGCAGTACACTACGCAAATGCCGTACTTCACTACACAAGCTACACTGACGTAATCGCTATTGGTGTTACGGGATATAAAAAAGCCAACGGCGAGATAGAACACTCTATAGGTGTTTATTATGTGTCCAAAGATAACTTGGGTATTGGACAAGAAGTAGGAAAATACAGCGATCTTTCGTTTTTGAGAAAAGAAAATTTTAATGATTTTATTAAAAAAGTAAATGAACTCTCTTTATCAAGTGAAGAATTGGAAGCACTCAAAGACAAAAGAGAGAAAGAGATAAATGCAAGCCTCGTAAAGCTTAACAATGACATCTATGCAAACGAAAAAGGGCTTAGTGAAAACGACAGAGTGTATCTTGTTTCAGCTTCAATTATGGCAACGCTCGGAATACCAGACAAAGTAAGACCGCTTGAAAAGTCCGAATTAAAATCATCTACAGAAGAGGGAAATACGGACGGGGATATTATTGTTAGAAAGATAGAGGCGTTCTTAAAACAGAAAAACTTGCCTAAGACAAAACAAGACCTTATCGTAAGGACTCTAAAAAACACATTATTATCTGAAAATATTAATAAGCCGATAAACGGAGAAAGTCAGCTTAAGAGAATATTTTCAAAGATAGTTGATGACTTGGGTATTTATTATAAGATAGGACTGACTACAGACTTTACAGGTAAGCTATTTAATGAAATGTACTCGTGGCTTGGCTTTACGCAAGATAAGCTAAATGACGTAGTGTTAACTCCATCTTATGTCGCTAATCTTTTAGTAAAACTTGCTCGAGTAGACAAAGACAGCTACGTTTGGGACTTTGCGACAGGAAGCGCAGGTCTACTTGTTGCCGCGATGAATGAGATGATTATAGACGCAAAAGCAAAAATAACATCTCCATTAGAGTTAGAGCAAAAACAACTCAAAATAAAAGCAGAGCAGCTTCTAGGATTAGAGGTGTTATCAAACATCTATATGCTTGCAATCTTAAACATGATACTTATGGGAGATGGAAGCTCAAACATCTTAAATAAAGACTCGCTTCTTGATTTTGATGGCAAATACGGATTCGGCAAAACAGATGAAAAATTCCCAGCAACCGCCTTTGTGCTTAATCCACCTTATTCAGCAGAGGGCAATGGAATGATTTTCGTAGAAAAAGCGCTTTCCATGATGGACAGAGGATACGCAGCCATTATCATTCAAAATTCAGCAGGTAGCGGAAAAGCAAAGGAACTCAATAAGAAGATTCTTACGAAGAATACACTACTTGCAAGTATTAAAATGCCTATAGATTTATTCGTTGGAAAATCAAGCGTACAGACAAATATATACGTGTTTAGGGCAGGAGAAGCGCACCAAAAAGACGAAGTCGTTAAATTCATAGACTTTTCAAACGACGGCTACACAAGGACCAACAGGAAAAAGGCTAGTGTAAATCTAAGAGATACCGACAGGGCAAAAGAAAGATACCAGGAAGTAGTAGACCTTGTGCGATTCGGAAAGAGTAAGCTAAATATCTTTACGGAAAAAGAATATTACGAAGGGCATATTGATCCAGAAAACGGTTCAGACTGGAATCAGACAGCGCCAATAGACACAAGACCAACATTAGAGGATTTTAAAAAGACCGTGGCTGATTATCTGGCGTGGGAAGTGTCAAACTTGCTTAAAAATGAGAGCGAGGACAACCGCCTGGGAAAATAGATTCCTCACTGAACAAAAAGCTTAAAGACGTTCAGTGGGGCGAGTATAGAATCGGAGATTTGTTTGAGAAATTAAAAACGAACAATTTAAAGATGAAGGTAGGCGATTTATCGCCAAAAAAAATAGCAGAGTTTACTCTTCCTGTTTTGACTGCGGGTATTGAAAACCAAGGTCTTAACAATTATGCTCCTAGAGATAATGCCACTATATTAAAGAATGTAATCTCTATTTCTGCAAATGGAGCAAATACGGGAGCGACTTTTTACCAGAATAAAGAATTTACCGTATTGCAAGATGCATACGCTATATCGTTTAAAGAGGAATATACACCTAATGATAATCAATATTTATTTTTAACAGGCGCAATTGCGAAGTCTATATATGGCAATTTTGCGTGGACTGACAAGGCAGGTTGGGAAAAAGTAAAAAAAGAGTTTATTCAACTTCCAACAAAAGACGGAAAAATAGATTTTGAATTTATGGACGCTTGTATACGCGAACTCGAAGAGGAGCGTATACGCGAACTCGAAGAGGAGCGTATACGCGAACTTTCCGCTTACCTAACGGTAAGCGGACTAGACAATTACGAATTGTCTAGTGAAGAAAAAGAAGCATTAAACGCTTATGATAGCATAATGTTTGGTGAATGCAAATTCAAAGATATTTTCAATAAAATCAAAATCGGAGACTTGTTTGAAATAAAACCAACTAAGGCATACAAATTAACGAATGAAGATTTGTTTGAAAAAAACGGATTATATCCTGTCGTAACCAATAGTAGCGTAAATAATGGAATAACTGGATACACAAACTTGTCACCCACAGAAAAAGGGAATATGATTACTTATAGTGATACGACTACATCGGATGGGATTTTCTATCAGCCAACTGATTACGTAGGTTATTCTCACATACAAGGATTATATCCGTTAGTGTATAAAGAAAAATGGGAATACAAAAGTTTAATGTATATTGTTACTTGCTTTAGAAAATCTGCTTCTGGAAGATTCGATTATGGCAATAAATTTAATAGAAACATAGCAAAAGAGATGTCTATCCAACTTCCAACAAAAGATGGGAAAATAGATTTTGAATTTATGGAACTTCTCATTTCTGCCGTACAAAAACTGGTTATAAAAGACGTGGTTCTTTATGCGGATGAGAAAATACAGTCCACAAAGAAGATAGTCAAAGAAAATTAAAATATTTACTGAACAATTCGCCGACCAGCCCAGCGAGCAATGAATAGCTGGGCCAACATTGCTACGACAATTGCGCCAGCTGCTGGCCACATTATGAACAAATTCGGCACAGTAAAGTCGAAGAAATCGCGTAGGAAACCAAAACTAAAGCTTCCAGCCGCCACAATAATCACCGACAGAAGATAAAGCAAGCGAGCACGCTTGGCGGATTTATCGATGGTTACGTCAAGCATAATCCCCACCAAGAACACCAAATATACACCAAACAAAGTTGCAGTAAGCACGGTCATCGTTGCGACTTCTGCAGCGTGACCAGGGAACATAACAGAGGTAATCCAATAGGTGAACGCGACAGTCATGCCAGTAATTAAAGCAATCGGCGCAACAGCCAGCAAAGTATCATGCCAAAATCGCTTCGGATTTATTCGATGCTTCGGCACTGGTGGAAACAGCGTCCACATAAGAGTTGGCATAGTCACCAGAAATATATTCATAAACGTAATGTGACGCGGCGAATACGGATAATTCATATCGATGAGAATCGTCGCAAGAAGAAGCGTCACGCCGTAAATAATTTTATGAAAAAATAGGACAGCGATGACTTCGATTGCTTGCATTATTTGATTACCCAATTTCATTCCCATCGGAAGGGAAGTGAACGAATTGTTGAGCAATATAATGTCGGAAACTCGGCGCGATGCTGGAGCGCCCGCGTACATCGCCACGCCGAGGTCTGCCTTTTTCAGCGCCAGAGCGTCATTCACGCCGTCGCCGACCATGCCAGTGAATTTGCCGGATTGCTGGAATCGATTAATCAAGCGCTCTTTTTGGTCTGGCAAAACCCTGGCAAAAATCGTGTAAGTATCGGCAGCCTTATTAAATTCATCTTCGCTAAGCGCCGCCAAATCCTCACCTAAAATTGCCTTTTCTGGATGTTTAATTCCAGCTTCCTTAGCGATATATTGAACTGTGCGCGGATTATCGCCAGAGATTACGCGAATAGTTACGCCTTGACTCTGCAAAAAATCCACCGTTTCAACAACGCCATGACGCAGGGAATTGCGCAGAACAACCGCACCAATTGCCGTTCCAGAGCCGTTTTTCAAGTCTTTCAATTTGGTTTTATCGTCCGAAAATTCAGCCAACATCAACACGCGCAAGCCATTGTCAGCCCAATCATTCAACCTCTTCTGAGTTTCCTTATCTACTGGCGCCAACTTCGACACAAACTCTGGCGCGCCCATCATCAAAGTCCGAATTTCACCGTCAATATTCGCCCTCACGCCAGCCATTTTACGCGCCGACGAAAACGCCATCACTTCCAAAACTTTCGTATTTTTTGGCGACGTAGCTTCCGCCAAAATCGCACGACCAGTGATATTTCCGCCGCTGGTTTCATGAGCAATTAATGCCGCAAAACTGGCAACGTCAGAGTCTGAATAGTCATTTTCATCACCAAAAGCCACAACCTGCTCCAGCGTCACTTCATCACTAGTCAAGGTGCCTGTTTTATCTACGGCCAGCAGATTCAAAAGCGCCATCGCTTCAATTGCTGACAATTTTTGCGGCAAGACTTTTGCCTGGGCTAATCGCAATGAGCCGAACGCCAAAAGCAGAGAACTCGCCAACAACAGACCTTCAGGCACGACCGTAACCGCTGCCGAAGTGATGGTTTTTAGGATGACTACGACGTTATCGCCAGAGAAATAATAGACGATAGCAATAAGTAGCGACAGGACAATTGCGCCGTAAGTCAAGAAGTAAATTGCGCGCCAAATCGCCAATTGCAAAGGTGTGAGTTCTGGTTTGTAACGCTTCAAGACTTGGCTAATCGCGCCAGCTTTCGTGTCGTCACCAATCGCGATTACTCGCGCCGTACCTTCACCAGCCAAAACCGTAGTCGCCGCCAACACGACATCGCCGTCCTTTTTCTCAATCGACGCAGACTCGCCAGTCAACATACTTTCATTTAACTCCAAGCCTTTCGACTCAATAACTTTCGCGTCTGCAGGTAGTTCGTCGCCAGCCTGAATAAGAATCTCATCGCCAATCTTAAGCTCGTCATAACCGACCTCGACAACATTTCCATCTTTTAACAATCGAGCTTTCGGTGCGCTCATCAGCTCCAATTGACGCAAAACTCGCTTGGCCCTTAGCTCCTGAATAATGCCAATCGTCGAGTTCACGACAATCACAACCGAGATAAACCACGCGTCACGATATTCACGAACATAAACCAGCGCGCCAGCCAACAGAAAAATTACCACGACAATAGGTGAAAGCAGATTCCGCTTAATAATATCCAAGTAGTCGCGCATTAAATTGCCCGAATCCTTCTGTAGCTGAACCTTGCGCCAACTCGCCAATTTCCGTACGCGTCAGAATCGAATTGATATATCTCGCCATTTTTCACTTCAGAAATCAAAACCAAGGCAGGATTATACGGCGCCAAAGTTTTATAAAAATGCAAATCTTCATCCGTAACGTGCTTTCTTCCAGGAAAAACTTCGCGGAATTTGCGCTTGCCGATATCTTCAAAATATCGCGGCTGACCTTTTGGCGGAAGAAATAATTCCGCCCGCATACCCATTCGTGAAATTATCTTTTTAACATCAGATAAAATCAACGGCGAAGTCGCCTCCAAATACATCATCAGCTGCTTTTTATTCGTCAAAAAAACCGACGCCTTAGCCGTGCGACTAACATCAGCGTGCCACAAAATTATCGATTGAACATCAATTGGAAAACCAAATTTTTCCTTAGCAATTCGCTCCAGCGCCAGCTCGTCGTACGTCGCCTTATTCATAGATAATATTTTACCATTTTTTTATGAGGTGCGCGAGATAGCAAAGATGTGAAATCTAATAGCCAACCTGTCTGACCGATTCGACTGATTGACGGGAAATATCCAAGTGGCTTTTACCCTTAAACGCGTCTTCTGGATGTTTTTCATTCCAAGCGTCGACATTTTCTTCAGTACAATCTTTAATGGCATGATTAACACAAAACTCAAGTCGCTTAATGCTTTGGGCGTTTTCAAGATAATCGATGGAGGACTGGACTGATATTCGATATTCTTTTTCATTCAGCCAGTAGACTTGATAACTCAGAAAGATCAACGCAATCGTCAACACAAACATATATATGTGACTAAATTTTATCTTCTTTAAGTTTTTCATTTAATCCTCCTTATGCTAAATTTACAACCTTAGACTAATTCTGTAAATAGCAATTTTGATATCGCGCTCCGAAGACCGCCAACATGGTAAAATAAAACTATGGATTTCAATACTCGTTACGCTAAATTAAACGATAATCAACGACAAGCAGTCGACTACATTCACGGATCGCTTTTGGTAATTGCTGGGCCAGGAACAGGGAAAACCGAGCTTCTAAGTATGCGCACTGCCCAAATCCTAAGACAGACCGACACTTTACCGAACAGCATTTTATGCTTGACGTTTACCGAAAGTGGCGCCACAAATATGCGCCAACGACTTCGCCAGATTATCGGTGAGGACGCGTATAAAATTGCGATTCATACATTCCACAGCTTCGGCACAGAAATCATCAATCAACATCGCGAGTATTTTTTCCGTGGCGCCGACGCTCAGCCGGTTGACGAATTGACGCAATATCAAATTATCTCTGGAATACTCGAAGGACTTGATTGGCGAAATCCATTAAGCGCGAAAAATAACGGGGAATTCGTTTATATTAAAGACCTCATTCGCATTATTTCCGAGTTCAAGCAAAGCGGTTTAACGCCGTCGGAATTACGGGCAATTATTGAGGACAATCAAAGTACAATTGCCGAAATCGCGCCAGACATTCAGCAAGTATTTTCCGCCAAAATATCGAAAAAGACAATCGAGCTGTTTGCGCCGATAGCTGAGAAAATTGCCAATTTAGCCGCCAAAAATCCTGACGAGAAAAACTCAAAATTGCCAGCCTCAATCACGCCATACGCCAACGTTTTGGCGCTGAGCATTGTGCACGCCGCCCAGGAAGCAATTGACGAAAACTCAACCAAGCCACTGACCGCCTGGAAAAATAAATGGTGCGAAAAAAATGCCAATGGCGAATTTGTCCTGAAAGATTTTACCGCCGCAGAAAAATTATCCGCCGCAATTGACGTTTACGAAAAATACGTAAATATTTTGTCCGAGCGCTCGTTATTTGACTATGACGATATGATTTTATCCGTTATCCAAGCCTGCGAATCTCACCCAGAACTGCGCGCAAACCTCCAAGAGCAATTCCAATTCATCATGGTCGACGAGTTCCAGGACACAAACTTGGCGCAATTACGATTATTGTTCAATTTGACCAGCGAGAACGACGACAATCCAAACATCATGGCGGTCGGCGATGACGACCAAGCAATCTTCAGCTTCCAAGGCGCAGACGTGGGCAACATCCAGCGTTTCCGCCAGCATTATCACAACCCAAAAATCATCGTTTTGACCGACAATTATCGTTCCGCCGAAAACATTTTATCATCGGCGCGGGACGTCATCACCCAAGGCGCGGATCGATTAGAAAACACAATTGACGGCCTATCAAAGCAATTGACCGCACACGCAAATAGCGAAGGCTCAAAAGTCGAAATCCAAGAATTCTCATCTGTTAGCGAAGAGCGAGCGGGAATTGCCAAACAAATTGCCGAGCTGATAAAAAATGGCGAGAAACCAGAAAACATCACGATTATTGCGCGCCACCATAAGGAACTCATTGAAATTCTTCCGCATCTTTATAAGGAAAATCTTTTTGTCAATTACGAGCGTCACGACGATATTTTGGAGCAAGATATAATTCAGATTCTGGACAAATTAGCGCGAACTGTCGTGGCGATTAGCCAGAATAATTTGGATGTTGCCAATAGCCTATTACCGGAAATTACGGCTCATCCAGCGTTTGGATTTTCTGCGCTTGACATCTGGAAGTTGAGTCTTCAAGCTTACAAAAATCGGCAATTGTGGCTGGAAAGTATGCTGGCGAATAGCGTATTTAAGGAATTTGCGGAGTGGCTTTTGGAACGCGCTAAGGACGTACCGAATCTGCCATTGGAAGAGCAATTGGACAATTTATTAGGCTTAACTAACGACGAAAGCGGCGACCTTCAGGTTAATTCTCTCGCCAATTTCTATTTCTCGCCAGAAAAACTAGATAAAAACCCAGAAGCATATCTGACAATTCTGGAAAGTTTGCGTACTTTGCGCCAAAAACTTCGCGATCGAATCACCGATAAAAACCCAACTCTGGAAGATTTTTTGGAATTTATTAACCTACATATTTCAACAAAAACTCGCTTAACGCAAATTCGCACGCACGCAAGTTCACTCAGCGGCGCCATAAATTTGATGACCGCCCATAAATCCAAAGGTCTGGAATTTCCGCACGTTTTCGTGATTGGGGCAATTGACAGCGCTTGGGGTGAAAAAGTCCGCACACGTAGCCGAGCTATCAGATATCCCGCAAACCTCCAACTTCAGCCAGCGGGCGCCACTTACGACGAACGACTTCGATTATTCTTTGTGGCGATGACTCGCGCCAAAACCACATTGACCATGACTTATTCTCAAACCAACGATTCTGGCAGCGATACGATAATCGCCAGTTTCTTGACGAATTGCACGCCAACCATCATTCCGACCAGCGACGATCCAGCGGAGCAAATTGAACTCGCTGAAACCGACTGGACGACGCGACTAACTTCACCGATTATTCCGGAATTAAAGGACTTATTGGCGCCAGCGCTGGAAACATACAAACTTTCCGCGACGCATTTGAATAATTTCCTCGACGTTTCACGTGGCGGGCCGCAGAATTTCTTATTGAACAATTTGCTACATTTCCCATCCGCCAAAAATTCCGCCGCAGCTTACGGAACCGCGATTCACAGCAGCCTTCAGCAAGCACATTGCTTATTCAGTGCCGATCATCAATTGCCAAGCACCGAACAAATCCTCCAATTCTTCCAAAAATCCCTCGAGAGCCAACATTTGCCAGCGGACGATTTTCAGTTGTATTTGGATAAAGGGAAGTCAGCTTTGACCGCGTTCTTAAACGCCAAATCTTCAGATTTTCACGACACGGACTTGGCGGAATTGGACTTTTCAAACCAAGGCGTAATTATAGATAACGCCAGATTGACGGGTAAACTTGACGTCGTAGACATCGACAAGCAAAATAAAACCATCTTCGTAACGGATTATAAAACTGGCAAGCCGGCGCATTCCTGGAAAGGTTCGGCTGATTACGAAAAAATCAAACTTCATAAATATCGTCAGCAATTGATGTTCTATCAACTACTGGTCGAGCATTCACGCGATTATAGCAATTTCACGTTTACTGGCGGGCGATTGCAATTTGTCGAGCCAGACATGAAGACCGGCGATATCCTCAGCCTGGAAGACACGTTCTCCAGCGAAGAATTGTCCGAATTCGCGAAACTCGTAAACATCATTTGGCAAAAAATCACCACGCTCGATATGCCAGATATCTCTGGATATTCGCCAGATTATAAGGGAATGCTGCAATTCGAAAAAGACCTGCTGGCGGGCGAAATATAAAAATATTCTGGTATATTGTTGCATTTTTTTATAATTAGTGTTATTATAGTAAACGCTTTGTTGGTAGAGCTGACTTTTCGAGTTATGCTCTCTAGGAGCATAATTAGGAGGTCAGCTCTTTTCTTTTAGAAAGGGTGATATCCATGTTTGACACATGGACGCCTAAGCAGCGAGAAACTGCTATCAAGAAGGGTATGGCTGGAGGGCAGCTCAGCCCGTACGAGCGCACTAAGCTCGAAGAGGCCGCCAAGCAGGCAGGCTCTGTCGGGCAGAAGGCGAAAGACGCCCTCAACAAGAGTAAGGGTTAGAACTGGCTCTTGTTAAATTGACGGTCATAGATCTTAACCCATCTATGAAAAAGTTGATTTAGAATCAGCAAAAGAGCGTCCGTCCGCTCCTGGCGTGATTCAGCCAGCCGGTTAGTCCGGAAAAGAATCAAGGGACGCGCAGGATAGCCCCTCGATTCTCCACGACGAAGTGGTTGATCGAGGATGGACGGGTTCAACTCCCGTCGCCGTCCGCCATCCGGCAATTAAAAAACCTAACGCTGTCGAGCGCCCCAACGGGCGGCGTTCAGGTTCATCAATACTCCCCGCTAGACGATGGCGCCTAGCAACGTGAGCCGGCACGTGGAAGTATTGATGTTTTCTAATTTTCGGGCTCGCGAGATTCACTCGTGGTAGTCGATTTCAGCGTTGAAATCAATTCCGAGCAGAACCGCTTGAGCCCGCCATCCCCCTCATTCTCAAAGACGAGAGTGAGGGGTTTTCTCCTTTTTGTGATAAAATAACAGAGATGACATCGTTTTGGAATGATTTACCGCAGCCATTTTTCATATTGGCACCAATGGAAGCCGTCACCGACGTCGTGTTTCGTCATGTCGTGAAACAGGCTGGCGCGCCAGATATATTTTTCACCGAGTTCGCAAATGCCACCGGCTGGGTTCACGCTGGCGACAAAGCCATAGCTGGGCGACTAATTAAGACCGACGATGAGCAGCCACTGATTGCGCAAATCTGGGGTGGCGAGCCAGGGGACATGGAAGCTTTCGCGAAGCACTGCGCGAAACTTGGTTTTAACGGAATTGATATCAATATGGGATGTCCCGCCAAATCTGCCATTAAAAGCGGTGGCGCAGCTCTGATCCGCCGACCCGACATAGCGATAGCTGCAATTGACGCTGCCAAAAAATCTGGATTGCCAGTTAGCGTAAAAACTCGGCTGGGCTATACTTACGTCGATGAATGGCGCGAGTGGCTTACGGCAATTCTCAAGCAAGACATTGTGAATTTGACAATTCATCTGCGCACCAAAAAAGAGATGAGTAAAGTCGCGGCGCATTATGAATTGATTGACGAGATTGTTAAACTGCGCGATGAAATTGCCCCACAAACGCTCCTGACTATCAACGGCGACATTCGCGATCGAGAGCATGGGCTGGAAATTACCAGAAAACATCCTGGCGTGAATGGCATTATGATCGGGCGGGGCGTCTTCAGTGATCCGTTCTGCTTTAGGAGGGCAATTGAACTATCCTCAGTCGAGGAGGCTGTGACAGGCGCGTCAAGCCCCGTCAGCCGAACGCCAAAAGAGTACTCCGAGGCAGAGTATAGCTCAACTATTCATCACAAATCTGAGCTGATTGCCTTACTGCACTACCACCTCGACCTCTTCGACCACTACCAACCAACCCTCGGTCGACCTTTTGAAACTCTAAAACGTTTTTTCAAGATTTATATTCGCGATTTTGACGGTGCAAAGGAACTTCGGGAGAAATTGATGCACACTACGACGACCGATGAAGTCCGCCTAGCTATTGCAAATATCCGTGATTTGTGATATAAAATAGTTTATGCGTCAGCTCGAAGGATATTTATCTATAACACCAATTGCCATTGATGATACGAGCGATTTACGGGAACAAGTAGATCAACTATCTCCAGGAGATATTGCATTATTTGGCACCGACCAGTTAGGCGTGCCATTAGATTATCTTTATATAGGGTTAGACCCTCGCGACGATTACTCAGAAGGTCGCCGCAATAGCATCAATGAAGTTGGGTTTTATGATGCAACATCATACTGCTCAGGCGTACCTCTCGCAACTCAACCTTGGGCAATCAAGCCATATCTTACACCGCGCGCAGCATTGAAAGATATTGATACTATGCGACACATCAATAGCCTAGAGCACCCTCAAGCAATTCGCACCTTCGAGCCGAAAGGCGTTATCCGCCTCGAGAATAGAGAAGTGGCAGTGATTACCGATTTTATACAAGGCGTGCGGAGCTGTGACAGTCTAGTCGACGAATACCGCGAGACTATGCTACCTGAAGAAAAAGCACGGCTTATCGCCCGTACTGCATTCGCTACTATGCACTATTTTCACAGCCTAGAAAAACCGTATACAATGAATGACGCGCAAATAAAAAACTTTGCATTTACTATCAGCACTAAACCGTGGTGTATTGATACCGAAACATTTCAGCAAACCAACAAAGACTCGGCAAAAATCTCTAGGTTCGTGCGAGACGTTGGGAGTTGTGCCTATTCAATGAGCGGTCAATACAATTACGACGGTCAGCGGATGCTAGACTCAGAACTCATTATCGAGTACTTTATTAAGCCATACGAAGAGGACATTCCTAATCTATATTCCTATGACACTGTCGATATTGCGCGAGTGTCAATCGAGGATCTCAAGCAAGACATAGCACGAGGAGCCTAATAATCAGGCTCCTTCGTAGTATTGCAGATATATAATTAGCGTCGTCGCTTACGTCTATGAAGATCAGCAACCTTCAATCGCACCATATGACGATCGATAAGCTGCTTGGCTTTCTCGCGCTCAACTTGATCACCAGCCTCATCACGCGCCTTAATAGCACGCTCCAGAGCCTTCTGAGTTTCTGCCTCGATGATGTCGTCACCGTGATCAGCTTCATCAACCAGAATTTGCACCGACGAATAGTCAATTTTTACCACACCACCAGAGATTGCAAAATACTCCAACTGATTATCAGAATCTTCTTTATGTCGACGCACGGTAATCACGCCATCCCGTGCAATCGTCACTAGCGGCTCGTGGCTTGGGAAAACGGAAATTTCGCCGTCAGTAGTCGGAATTGACACCGAATAAACTTCTTCGTCAACCTTCGTACCGACAAGTGTGACTAATGACAATTTCATGACTATTTAGCTTTCTTCTCAGAATGTTTTTTAGCCTCGGCAGCTTCAGCTTCAGCGTCGCGAGCAACTTGATCAGCCAGCGTACCCTGAACCATATAGAACCAGTTTTCAGGCTTATCATCGTATTTACCAGCCAAAATGTCGGAAGCATCGCGAATGGTATCTTCCAATTTAACGTAAACACCTGGATTTCCGGTAAACTTCTCAGCCACGTGGAACGGCTGTGCCAAGAATCTCTGAATACGACGAGCGCGGGCAACAATCTGCTTCTGATCGTCTGACAATTCTTCCATACCCAAAATAGCGATGATATCCTGAAGCTCTTTGTATTGCTGCAAAATTCGCTGAACCTCACGCGCCACGCGGTAATGCTCTTCGCCGACAATTTCTGGATCAAGCGAGTTTGAGCTGGAATCCAAAACGTCAACCGCTGGATAAATACCAATTTCCGTCAAAGCACGGTTCATCACAATTGTAGCGTCAAGGTGGGCAAAGGTCGTCGCAGGAGCTGGGTCGGTCAAGTCGTCAGCTGGCACGTAGACAGCCTGAACAGAGGTAATCGAACCTTTCTTCGTTGAGGTAATTCGCTCTTGCAATGCGCCCATTTCCTGCTGGAGGTTTGGCTGATAACCAACCGCGCTTGGCAAACGACCAAGCAATGCCGACACCTCAGCACCAGCCTGAGTGTAGCGATAAATATTGTCGATAAATAGCAAGACATCCTTACCTTCATCGCGGAAAGCTTCGGCCATCGCCAGACCCGACAATGCCACTCGCAAACGTGCTCCAGGCGGCTCGTTCATTTGCCCAAAGACCAGCGAAGTCTTGTCCAAAACACCAGCCTCTTCCATTTCATAGTAGAGGTCGTTACCTTCACGAGTTCGCTCACCAACACCGGCGAAAACAGAGTTTCCAGAATGGAACTTAGCAATATTATTGATCAACTCAGTAATAAGAACAGTTTTACCGACACCAGCACCAGCAAACAAGCCAGCTTTTCCACCCTTAGCAAGCGGAGCAATCAAGTCAACAACCTTAATACCAGTTTCCAAGATTTCAGTCTTATTTGACTGCTCAGAAAGCGCTGGAGCAGGGCGGTGAATTGGGGCGGTTTTGCCCTTTGGTTGCGGTTTTTCGTCAATCGCTTCACCGACAACATTGAACATTCGTCCTTGGGTTTCCGCGCCGACTGGAACGGAAATTGGAGCGCCAGTTGCAACAACTTCTGCACCACGGCTCAATCCATCTGTCGAAGACAGGGCAATTGCTCGAACAGTATGCTCGTCCAAGTGCTGCGCTACTTCCAAAACCAGCGTCTCTTTGCCGTTTTTAACGTGCAACGCGTCGTAAATCGCTGGAAGTTCAACGTCTCGTGGAAACTCCACGTCAACGACCACGCCAACGATCTGAATAATTTTACCTAGTGTTTTACTCATCAATTTTTCCTCCGCACTTCCTTTGTATTAATCTCACTTTTCATATCGCATCTACGCCTCCTGATAATCCATAATTATATCCAAAGAATAACTCTTATCCGACAATGCTCGACGAGCCGGCTCTATCATATCATCAGGGAAGCGCAAGTTCAGTTTCTCTAAAGCCTCTAACGTCACGAAGTCAACCTGCTGGATTCCTTCTTCGTGCGCGACAGGAGAACCATCGGCAACGTGTCCTAGAAAGAACACAACCAGCGACATACCAGAATCAGTATTTTTCAACAGCACCGACAGCACACCATCAATTGCAACTGTGTAGCCAGACTCCTCCTTCGCTTCGCGTATCGCCGCATCCACCAATCTTTCGCCAGGCTCAACATGACCAGCTGGAAAATTCCAGGTATCTAATTGACCATAATTATTTTTGCCCTCTTGAACGACCAACAACTTACCGTCCTTTACAACAACAGTACTGACGAATAGGGTTGTGTTATTTATCATTGTTCCATCGCCTCCACGCCACCAGAAATTTCAGCAAGTTCCTGAGTAATTGCCCCTTGGCGAGCCTTATTCATAGCTAGCGTCAAATCGTCAACCAAATCACTGGCATTATCCGTAGCATTCTTCATCGCCATCATACGCATAGAATGTTCACTAGCGCGAGCGTCGAGTAACGCCTGCAATAGTCGCGCGCCGACCAAACGATATGCCACCGCGTCCAAAACTTCTGGAATACTCGGCTCATATTTGGCGTCAGAAATCGTGTTAGAAACTTCACTCGGATCAACCAAGATTTTCGTTCCTGCTGGCAATAATCTGTCCAATTCTGCAGTCTGAACCATGCTATTGACAAAACGCGTATAAACAAGCGTAACGGCGTCAACTTCGCCATTCTCAAACATATTTATCGCCGTGTTCAAAATCGTGTGAAACGTCAATCCAGACGGCTGATCTGGCAAATCTTCATACGTACCGATGATTTTCGTATCTTTAAGGCGCGTTGCGAATTGCGAAGCTCGCCGACCAATCGTCAAAGTCAAGTTCTCAATTCCGCGCTCGTCATCACGCTTTAATAGCTCCAAATACTTCTTCAAAACGTTGGTGTTGTATGCGCCAGCCAAACCCTTGTCGCTGGCCACCACGATAATCAATCGCTTATTTATCTTTCGCCTGGCAAACAGCGGATGATTGTCGGTTGCGCCTTGGCTAGCCAAATAAGACAACAGCTCTTCCGCCGCCATTGTGTACGGCGCAGAAGCTTTGTCCGCCTCTTGAGCCCGACGCATTTTACTAGCCGCCACCAATTGCATAGCCTTGGTGATCTGCTTAGTTGAGTCCACCGAACGAATGCGATTTTTCAGCGCGCGAGTGCTCGGCATGAATTACTCCTCAAATCCTTTCGCTATTTCTTTCGTAGCTTCATCAATCAATTTCAATTGCTCATCCGAAGGCTTGTCGCCCTTGTTCAACTCACGCATAGCATCTTTAGAATTTTTCCAGAGATAAGTCAATAGAGCAGACTGCGCGTCCTTAATCTTAGAAACTGGAACATCGTCAAACATACCGCCAGTCACCGCGTGAATGCTAACAAATTGCTCCCAGACACTCATTGGCTGATACTGCGGTTGCTTCAGAAGTTCAGTGAGTCGCTGACCGCGGTCAATTTGAGCTTTTGTCGCGTCGTCAAGATCTGAGCCGAATTGAGCAAATGATGCCAATTCGCGGAACTGAGAAAGACCGAGCTTCAAGTTTCCGCCGACAGATTTAACGGCTTTCGTCTGAGCTGCGCCACCAACACGAGAAACTGATAGACCGGCTGAGATGGCTGGGCGAATGCCTTGATAGAACAAGTCGGTTTCCAGGAAAATCTGACCGTCGGTAATAGAGATCACGTTGGTTGGAATGTAAGCGGAAATGTCGCCAGCTTGCGTTTCGATGATTGGCAGGGCCGTCAAACTTCCTGCGCCAAGTTTATCTGACAATTTAGCCGAGCGCTCCAATAGTCGTGAGTGCAAATAGAAGACGTCACCTGGGTAAGCTTCGCGTCCTGGTGGACGGCGCAACAATAACGACATCTGTCGGTAAGCCACCGCGTGCTTCGTCAAATCGTCATAAATCATCAATGCGTGACCGCCGTTATCGCGGAAATATTCACCCATGGCAGTACCAGCGTAAGGCGCCAAATAAAGCAGGGAAGCCGCATCGGACGGACTGGTCGCGACGATAATCGTCTGATCCATCACGCCTTCCTCCTTCAATCGGTCGACCAATCGAGCAATCTTCGACAATTTCTGACCAATCGCCACATAAACGTTCACCACGCCAGTCTTTTGACGAGCTTGGTTAATCATCGTATCGATAGCAATTGCCGTTTTACCAGTTTGACGGTCACCAATAATAAGCTCACGCTGACCACGACCGATCGGGAACATCGCGTCAATCGACATAATGCCAGTCATCAGAGGCTCGTGAACCGACTTACGACCCATCACGCCAATGGCAGGACGCTCAATTAAACCACGTTTCTTCGTTTTAATCGCTGGACCGTCGTCAAGAGGTCTACCTAGCGGATCAACCACTCGCCCCAACAATTCTTCGCCGACAGGAACGTCTAGCACCGAACCCTTACGGCGAACGCTAGCGCCAGCCTTGACCTTATCTTCACCACCAAGAATCACCGCACCAATTTCATCTTCCATCAAGTTCAAAGCAAACGCTTCAACCGTGCCGCCGTCAGTTTCAATTTCCAACACTTCGCTATAGCCAGCACTGCTCAAGCCGTGCACCCAAGCCACACCATCACCGACGCGAATAACCACGCCGGCATCTTCCAAACCTTCTGTCGCCTCCAACTGCGCGATTTTTTCCCGCAGGCTTTTGGCTAATTCTGTCACATCAATCTTGCTCATTTTTCCTCCTAGATTTTCTTCGCCCGCAAGTCGTTTAACTTCTTCGAAACCGTTGCGTCCAGTGTTGCGGTCGGCGTTTGTAGCTTAAATCCGCCAATCAACGTCGGGTCAATTGATTCTCTTAGCGACACTTTTGGCTTGCTATTTTTATCGCTCACCGCAGTCGCCAGAAATTGCTCTATTTTACGCCTTGTATTTTCATCAAGCGCTCTCGCACTCTCGACCGACGCTACAATTTCACCGTTCTCAGCCAATTCTGCCTCAATGTCTCGCACCAACAAATCAACTTCACGTTCGTGCTTTTCGTAAATCAAAAGACCAGCAATTTCTTCCAACACCGCGTCATTGCCAGCTAAAATCTGTTCAGCTGCATACTTTGCCAACTTTCTCCTGGACACTAATCTCATCTATTCAGCCTCCTCAAGCGCTTCCGAAATCAGCTTTGTATCTTTCTTCGCATCAATTTTCTCGCCCAAAACCTTGCCAGTCGCTTCAGCCACCAACTCTAGTGTCGAATTGTGCAGGTCTTTCTTAGCGTTTTCAATCTCTTGAGCAATCGTATTATGCGCTTCTTTAATCAAAGCTTCAGATTTGGCAGTCGCTTTTTTAGCCGCTTCTTCAACGACTTCGGTCGCTTCTTCTCGAGCAGACGCCACGATATCACTAGCTTGCGCTCGTGCTTTTCGCATAATTTCGGCGGTCATTTCTTCGGCTCGGTCGGCGTTTTCCTTGGCAGATTTTGCCGCCGCGTCAGCCGCTTTCAGGTCCTTTTCACGCTTGACGAGCATTTCCATCATTGGCGGATAGACAAACTTGCGAAGAACAAATAGCAAGATTAAAAATGCTACCGTCTGAAACGCCAACAGCGCCCAATCAATACCTAGCGAATCAAACAAACCAGCTTTTTCCGATGCGCCAGAATTGGCAAATTGTGTTAATATTTTCTCCACAATTTACTCCCGAAAACTACATAACTTTGCCGACGATTGCTGCGACGAAACCGATAATAGCAATAGCGTCGATGAATGAAATACCCAAGATCATCATTGTGCGTAGGTCGTTGATTTTTTCTGGGTTACGACCAGCTGCGTTCATAGCTGCTGCGCCAACGATTGCGGCACCAATTGCTGCAAATGCTGCTGGGATTGCGTAGGTAAGTGTGAATGCTAATGCTTCCATGGTTAATATTCTCCTTTTAATTAATTATTACCTAATTTAATCACTCTCTGATGTTGCTAATTTATTAGTTTCAACAGAGGAGTGAACTTCATCAATTGGCTCGTGCGAATCATGGTGAGCCAGCCCCAGGGAAATAAACACAGTTGATAGCATAAAGAAAATATACGCCTGAATACCGCCGATAAACAATTCAAAGAAATAGAACGGCTGCAGAGCTACGGGCGACAAAAACTTCGTCATGTAAGCGATAATTGCCAAGAGAATTTCGCCAGCCAAAACATTACCAAATAGGCGGAAACTAAGTCCCAGCATTCGCGAAAATTCAGCCACTAATTCCAAAATGCCAACAAATGACATAATTGGATCACGCAGCGGGTTAACGAAATATCGCCCCATATTACCCTTAAAACCCAAATACTTAAACGCGTAAATCTGAGCCGCAACAATCGTCACAATTGCCAAGCCGAATGTCATATTAAGATCCGCCACGCCACCGCGAAACAGCGGAGTGTGATGCTCACCGATAGTAATTGGACCAACGATCGGCAAAAGTCCCAGCCAATACTGCGCAACGATAAAGAAAAACAACGTAATACAAAGCGGAGCAACTTTACGTGCCCATTTTCGGTCCGGAATGACTTGGCAAACTGTATTATAAAGTCCGTCGAACGTCCACTGAATTAGTCTTGTGATAAAATTATGCTTCTTTTTACCTAAAACCGCCGCACGAGTACGGAACATTGCCCACACCAGCACGATCAATCCCAAGAATCCCATCAAGTGCGAATTCGTAATAGATACGCCAGCAATATTGAGAACTTCGTCAACCTTTACTGAAATATGCGGACCAGCGCTTGCCATATAATCAATCATTTCTTCAACTCCTGCTGTTTAATTTTAGCAATCTGCAAAGCTACGAGAACCACTGAGATAATCGCGCCAGAAACAATTCCAGCAAGCAACCATCTCATCTTCATTCCGCTGACATTATCCAACCACAATCCTAACAAAGTCAAGCCAATCGTCGGCAAAAACATTCGCCACATTGTACCAATCATCGTCCTTGCCAAAATCATCATCGCACCAGAATCGCCTGTATCATTAGCCGAAATGTCAGTTTCTTTTACCATTACTTTCCACTATATCAATCTGTTATACTATTTTGCAAGATGCCACGACGAAATTATTCAAAAAATAGTCAAAAAACCCAAAAAACATCATTGATGTCAATTTCAGGGTTGGCTAATTGTCAAAAAAAGCGTCGCTTCTCAACAGAGATAAAAGCCCGCCAAGCAGCAGAAATCCAAGAATTAGCAAACCCGAATTTGTCGATCGATATATACCACTGCGAATGGTGCAAAAATTGGCATTTGACGTCGAAGAATTCTAAATAGACGTAACCGTTATGTTATAATTGGAAGTGTTATTAAATAGGGGAATATATGAGCGAAGACACAACGAACAACCATCAAGACACAAAAGTTGTCGTGTACAACACTAGCTGGTGTGCGTTTTGCCACACGGAAATGGAATGGCTGAAGAAGCTGGGAATTGACTTTGTTTCCAAAGATATCGAGGCTGATCCTGGCGCAAAAGAGGAATTGCTAAATAAAAATGGCGGCAATTTCCAAGGCGTGCCAGTAACGGATATTAACGGGGAATTAGTGCTTGGTTTTGATCGACCGAAACTACAAGATTTGCTACGAAAAAACGGCTTACTAGCCGACTAATTTTCTTAAAAACGATTCAATATTTTCCGTCAAATTCTGGCGGAAAATTTTTATTCTGCGCCAATTTGCACAACTTTGCCGCCAAGTTTTTCGCGGAAATAATTATCGTGGCTGACGTAAAGAATCGCGCCGGAATATTTGGCCAACGCCGTTTCCAGTTCTTCGATGCTCGGCAAATCCAAGTGATTCGTCGGCTCGTCTAAAATCAGCAGTTGCGGGTCGTTCGCCAGCATAGCAATAATCTGAAAACGCGCCTTTTGACCGCCAGACAAGCGAGCCAGCGGCGTCATCCGATCAGCGTCCGTGAACAAATAGTCAGCCAAAAGTTGCCGAATTTTCGTATCAGAAATCGACAAATCGCGACTCATGTATAACTTTTCAATTGCTTTTTCTAGCGGATCAGACAGATATCGCTCGTCAATTTCTTGCTCATAAACGCCAATTCGAACCTGCGGATCAAGGAAAATATCGCCAGAATAAAGAACAGGACCGCCGTCAAAACTCTTGCCCGACGCCAAAATCATCCGAATCAACGTAGTCTTACCAGCGCCATTACGACCTCTAATTTCAATCGCTTCACCTTCGCGCAAATCAATATTCACGTCCTCAAACAATATCCGCTCACCAATCCCAACCGCCACATTTTCCGCGCGAACCAACACGTGCTGACTGCGGCTAGAAGCGTCTTTCATGCTCAGGCGAATATTACGCGACTTGAATTTTCCGTAACGCTCGGCCGATTTATAATCCAATTGACCAACGGATTCCTTGTCAATCCAAAACGTCGGCTTTTCCATTTCCGACAATTCCTCCAGCTCCGCTCGCGCCTCATTCTCCAAGCGCTTAAATTTCTGAATTGTGCCAGGATTACGCGACTTTTCCTTAAGCCGCTGATAATCCAAAACTTTTTGTTTCAGGTTAACAATTCGCTTCTCAATCTGCTCAAAATTATTCATTCCAGCCGTCGTAGCTTGAGCGTTCTGCTTCAAATACGCGTCGTAATTTCCACGGTAACTAACGGCTTGTCCGTCCTTAATCTCAACTATTCGATCAACTTGCCCAAGCACGTCTCGGTCATGCGTAATTATCAACATCGCTTGATGCGGCTGCGAATTCATCCAATCAATAAACTGCTGTTTCGCAACGTAATCCATGTGGTTTGTCGGCTCGTCAATCAGCGCCAAATGCGCCTCCGAGTGCATAATTTTAACAATCTCAACTAATCTTTTCTGACCACCAGACAGGGAAGAAATCTTCCGATCACCATAACCGTCTAATTGAAAATTACTCAGCTCTCGCTCAATTTTTTCTTCAACTTGATAAAATCCTTTTTGGTCAAATCGTTCCAGGGCTTGCGTATATTCCTCAATTTTTCGCATATTGTCGCCCATAGTCAGCGGATATTCATCGATGATTTTCTTAAGCTTGGAATATTCTGGAAGTCCACCAAGAATATACGAAATGACCGTTTGATCGCCCAATCCATGATGCTCCTGAGCGGTAGTCGCAACCGTAATGCCGCGCCGAAAAATAACTTCGCCCGTATAATCAGTATCTTTTCCGCTCAATATTCCAAACAGCGTCGACTTGCCAACACCGTTACGACCAACCACACCAACTTTCTCGCCGTCGTCCACGCTGAACTTGACGTCTTTCATCAACGTCTTATCGCCAAAACTTTTCTCAGTAATGTGAATGTCGGCTATCATGCTTGAGATATTGTAACATAAGTCATATTTCAGCCGCACCAAACTAGCCTAAATATACTGTCGCGTTAAGTTTTGCTATAATATAATTCATGTCAAAGCCAAAAGCCAAAAAACCAGCCACACAGAACATTGTCAATCGTCGCGCACGGTTTGATTATGAACTTGGCGAAGAAATTGTAGCTGGCTTGGTTTTAACTGGAATGGAAGTGCGAGCCGCCAGAGAAGGTCACGTCCAGCTTAAAGGCTCATTTGTTAGCTTAAGAAATGGCGAACTATGGCTAAATAACGCCAGCTTTTCACTGCGATTAAACGTTCGCGGAGAAGCAAATAGCCGCTCAGTCGACACTTCAGCGCGGAAATTATTGGTAAGTAAAAAACAATTGTCCAATTTTACAGAGGCCAAAAAACAGGGAATGACAATTGTCCCGACCAAATTGTTGACCAATGGAAAATTCATTAAAGTCGTAATTGCGCTCGGAAAAGGTAAGAAAAATTACGACAAAAGACAAACCATCAAACGCCGCGATCAAGACCGAGAAACCAGGCGGCTTATCTCTAATAGATAGCCGCACCGATTACAAAATCAGCCTGAGATTTATTGATTTTCGCGCGCGTCAATTAGCCTTTGATAGAGCTTTTCAAGCTTCTTCACTTGACTGCGCTCCGTAAACTTGTTGGCTAATTTTTTACTTTCAGCACTAAACTCCGCTTGTTTCTTCGGGCTTTTTAGAATTGCAATTACTTTTTCTGCGACACTTTCTGGATTATTCTCTGCAAAATAGCCATTGACTCCGTCCTTCACAACCTCTGAAACTTCCTTGTCAATAATAACAATCGGCTTTCCGGCGTGAGCAGCTTCGTGAAGAACCCAGCCTTGCGTATCTTTAAGCGAAGGAAAAGTAAACACGTTCATTACTTTATACGCCACGCCCAAATCTTCTCGTGGCATAGCGCCAGTAAATATAATCCTATCCGCAAAATCCGTCTCGGCTGCCATTTTTTCCAAAGTCTTTCGATATTCAAAATCACCGACAAACAACAGCTTTGATTTCGGACGAGCTTCGGCAATAAACTCGCTAAACGCCTGAATCAAAATTGGCAAATTCTTTTCCTCGCCCAAACGCCCAACAAATCCAAACACTTCATCTTTTTCGTCAAGACCCCATTGCTCGCGAAATTCTGCAACTCGTTTCGCGCTCGCCCGCGGAAGAGCATTCACGCCGTTTGGCATTAAAGTAACATCGTAGGTGTAATCTTCGGTCTGCCAAGATTCCAATTGATCGCGGCTTTTACGCGACAGAGCAATCACCGCATCTGCCTTGCTATATAAAATAGTAATAACGCGCTCAATAATATCTTTATTCCATTTCGTTACGCCACTACGCGGACGGTAAAGCTTGGCAACTTCCAGCAAATCTTGTCCGTTCAATTTCACCGACAATGGAAAAACCACTCCCGCCAACGCCAAAACTCCCGGCAAAACCGCAGGATAATGATCGACGAATTCGTATAGATCCGTACAATGCTGGATAATCAAAGGAATATTATTTTTCTTCGCCGCCTTCACGCCCAATAGACCAATTTGCGACGGCGTAAAAATATGAACGACGTCCAGATGCATATTGGCAATTTGACGCTGCACCACAGGAGGGAAGAACACCGACGTGTCGTAATCATCAAAAAACGCGCCCGTAATTGAGCGGAAACGAATTATTCGACTATTTTCATCTTCGTGGAGAAGTTCGGCTTGCTTGGACGGACTAATAGACTTTGCTGGGCAAAAAACATAAACCTCATGCCCCAAAGCTTCCAGCTCGCGCTTTAATGATTCGACAACGTAAACGATACCGTTAATGGACGGCCTGTAGCTGTCCGTAAAAAGTCCTATCCTCATAATAGCCCCATTATACCATTTATATCAGCGATCGATAAAATTCGACCAATCGCTCGGCGCCAGCACTACTGTCAAAACGTTTGGCAATCTTTTCTGCTAATCGGCATTGTTGGCTATAAAATTTCTTATTTCGCCTCAGTTTATCAACTTGAGTGACAAAGTCGCTATCAGACGAAGCCATTACCGCCCCATCTCTAAATGTTGTGTCATAATCAGAAATATCTCGCAAGACAACAGGTAATCCTGCGGCAGCAGCCTCAACAACAACCAAACCGAAGGTTTCCTGCTCGCTCGGCAATACAAATACATCGGCCGCACGGTAATAATCAGCAACATCGTCAAGCGGTATCACACCGGTAAATTTCAAATTCTTTGGCGGATTATTCATCATTCTTTGCATAGCACCATTCTCAGCCGCAATCACTCCAAACGGCACGCCGCCGACCCATACAAACTCCACATCAGGCATCTTTTCTGCCATATTAAAAAACACATCGACACGCTTACGTGGCTGCACTTGACCACTTCCAACGACCACAAAAGCATCATTGCTAATGCCAAGCTTTTGTCTAGCAGATTTCTTCTTCGCCGGTGAATTGGCATATTTTGCCGTATCTATAGTGTTATATAATATAGAAATTGGCTTCTTGACACCAATTTTTTCCAGTTCATTCTTTGTATAATCAGATACCGCTAAAACCAAGTCAGCTTTATTATAAAACCATCGTAAATACGCGCGAGCAAGTGGCTCTAGCAACTTCGCGCCCTTAATACTGCCTATAAAAGAAGCTGGTACAACATGAGCAGACACAACCTTCTTTCCGCCAGATTGACGCATTTTTTTCATCGAATACAGTCCGGTAGTTTGCGCATGGACTATATCCGCATCTAACCGAGCCTTATTCACCGCAATATCAATATCATTACGATCTTTAAGCGCATTTGTCATCTCTACAAAGGCCGTATGCACACCATGACCCTGAACAGTGAATTCGCTCTCAGAAATCATATCAACAATTAGTTTTTTATCGTCTTTCTTACTCATACCTACAGTATAGCAAATAATTATTCCGCCAATATCAATTCGGCAACCAGTTCTGGGCTATCCAACACCGACAAATGTCCCGTATCAAGCTCCACAAATTTATCAATTTTTACACCATCGGCGGCGTTCACAGGAAGCGAAATCTTGTCCCGTCGCCCAACTATCAATCCCGTAAACTCACGCTCAGAAATAATAATTTTATTGCCTCGAGAAATGTCCCGTGCAATTTTCGATTGCTCCAAATATTGCTGCCGCGTTACTCGCGTATTTTTCGTCAGCCACCGTATCAAATCCACGGTGCTTTTCCGTCTATTATTCACCAAGCACAGCCCACGGAACACCGAAAAATAATAGTTCAAATAAATATATTGACTTATACGACGAGTGCGGTAAAAGAACGACGAGGAAATTCTCGACATAACCGAAGTTTTCATCGGAGGACTGATGTACCAAATTTTCCGGCATCGCATTTTATTTGCCGCCAAACATCCAAGCGAATGGGCAACAACCTCGTCAACTGACACGCCTTTACCGTCAAAAGCCGACATCAAATTCATCGCCCAATTTTCAATATCGATCATTTTCATATCTTTTATCAATTGACTTCTGCCGTGAGAAGGCAAGTCAACAAACACCAAATTCGCGTCATTTTTCAGGTGATAAGCCAGCGGAATCATTCCGTGAAAATCTCCACCAATGCCGTGAATTAGCAAAATAGTTTTATTCGAGCCGCCTTGATAAAAATAGCAAGCAGTTTTCACACCTCCGACGTCCATGAAATCGCTTGATATTTCGCCCAAAAACTTATCGTACATTGGTAGCATATTCATTAAATTATATCATCACGGTATAATAAAATTATGAAGCTTTTCTCTTGGAACGTAAACGGCATTCGTGCAGTTATAAATAAAGGTGAATTCGCGAAGTTTATTAACACGTACAATCCAGATATTTTATGTCTACAGGAAACTAAGGCCGCCAGAGATCAGGTTGAAATTGACCTACCGAATTATCACGAGCATTTCTATTCCGCCGCCAAAAAAGGCTATTCCGGCACGGCGATTTTCTCTAAAATCCCACCCTTAAGCTGGCGTGACGGTTTTCCGCCAAACATCATTGAGCAATTTGACTTAACGGGCGACGAATACGGCAATCCAGCCGACGAAGGACGAATTATCACCGCCGAATTTGACGATTTCTGGGTTGTCAATTGCTACACTCCGAACTCAAAAGGGGATTTGAGCCGATTAGATTTGCGATATAAAAAATGGGATAAGGCGGTGTTGGCTTATCTGGAAGAGCTGGAATTGTCAAAGCCAGTCCTTTATTGTGGCGATATGAACGTGGCACATCAGGAAATTGACTTGGCAAATCCGAAACCCAACGTCGGCAAGCACGGCTTCACCGACGAAGAGCGGGAAGGTTTTCAGAACTATTTGGACGCTGGATTTACGGACACTTTCCGGACGGTTTTCCCTGAAAAAACTGGCGCTTATACTTGGTGGACGCATTGGGCGAATGCCAGAGCACGAAATGTTGGTTGGCGGATTGACTATTGGCTGGCATCGCGTGAAATTGCAAATCGCGTTACTAATCCGCAAATTCATCCAGAACAAATGGGTAGCGATCATTGTCCGGTGAGTATTGAGGTAAATTTGTAATGGATATGAAATTTTGGCACAAACAAGAACCAGGAAAGCCACTTTTTCCGGATGTTGAATGGAACAAGCCAGAACGACGCGACCAAGCGGGAAAATTAGGAATCATCGGCGGTAACAAATTAGGCTTTTTGGCGGTGGCAGAAAGTTACCAAGAGGCGCTCAAGGCTGGCGTAGGTGAGGCTCGCGTTTTACTCCCTGACGCCTTGAAAAAAAATGTTCCCGCGAATATGACCGACGTTTTATTCGCACCGACAAACCAATCAGGGAGTTTGGCAAACGAAGCGCTCACTGAAACTTTGGCGCTGGAAAGATGGGCGGACGTATTGCTATTATGCGGCGACGCTGGGCGGAATAGTCAGACGGCAATTGTCTACGAAGAATTGATCAAAAAGTCAGAAATTCCCGTCGTTCTGACGCGAGATGCGATTGACCTTGTGCAGAATAGTTTTCAGGAAATTTTGGACAATCCGCACGTGGTTTTCGTAGCAAGTCTGGCGCAAGTTCAGAAAATATTCCGCGCAATTTTTTATCCAAAAATGATTACGTTCAGTATTCAATTGTCGCAACTCGTTGAAGCGCTTCACAAATTCACCATCACATATCCCGTAACCATTTGCGTTTTTCATGCCGACAATTTAATAATTGCCCACAGCGGAGAAGTCGTCACCCAAAAATGGGACGCACCAATGGCAATTTGGCGGGGAACCGTCGGCGCCCGCGCCGCAAGTTACTTGATTTGGTCGCCGAAAGCGCCGTTAGCAGCAATCAGCACCGCTATTTGCAAAATGTAGCTTCTTATAAATATCCGCTTGACATTACGTACAATTAGTTGTATTATACTACCAAGCTTTCGCCGCGACTTGTCAAGGGCGAGAGTAGCCCTTAGTCGTGAGTGAAGCACTTCTTGAAAGGAAGTGTCATGAAAAAAATCTGGATCGTATTCATCATGATTATCACGGTTATCGTGATCATCATCATCCCCGCCCTAGCAGGAGCCCTAGTCGGAGCCTTGGCTTCGCTCGTACTCGCCTTACCCACACTCCCCACAGCACTTATTGGAGCGCTGGGCGGTGCCTGCTCCGGGCTCGCATTCTTGCTGAATGCGAAAACAAACGGGAATAAAGGGCTGTAAAGCCCGCGGGAAGGAAACAGCTTGCCTAGAAGGCTGTAAAGCCTC